>CAZECF010000005.1:0-84733 GCA_964510335.1 uncultured Bryobacter sp.
CGCCCGCCACCCCCCGAATCCCAGCACAACCAACCCACCCGCCGCCACGCCCCCCACCCCGCCCCCCCGCCGCACAAAGATCAGCGCCAGCGGCAGGAAAACAAAGAGATGAAACTTGATCGCCAGCAAACTCAGCACCAGCCCCGCTGCAAAATCCTTCCCCCCACGCATCAGCAGCAGCCCCGCCCCCAGGCTCGCCAGCAGCAGCGCCGTATCCTGCCCTCCGCACAGCCCCACCGCCAGCGGAATCCCCATCGCCGCCAGCACCCCCAGCGCCGGGCTCTCCCCCCGGACGCGCCCCACAAACCACAAAATCGAAGCCAGGTTCAACGCCGTAAAGATCCCGTAGGCCCACTCATAAGGCAGCCAGCCCAGCGGACGCAGCAACTGCGCATAGAATGGCGGCCGCGTATAAACCACCGTCTCCATCGTGAAGCCATGCTCGGCCTGAATCTGCCGCAGGTTCGCTTCCCGCGAATACAGCCCCGGCGTCCCGGCCAGTTGCGCCCCGGCGTACAACTGCACAAAGTCGTTATGCCCGCGCAACGCCCGGTCCGGCTGCGCTGCCACCAGCAACGCCAGAAAGCCGGCGCCCAATGCGGCTAACAATGCGGGTTCAAGCCACTTCTTCACCTACTGTCAATCGGCGGAATTGCCGCCTGTGCTTAGTATTTGGCGAAGATCTTCTTCAGGCCCTTTACGGCCTTGTCCACGTGCTTTTCCTTCAGAATGTAGGCCGGCAGGAAGCGCAACACCGTTTCGTGCGTGCAGTTGAAAAGCAATCCCTCTTCAATGCCGTCCATCACCATCTTCTTGCCGTCCATGTCCAGCTCGACACCGATCATCAGCCCCGCCCCGCGCACTTCCTTCACAAAGCCGAACTTGCTCTGCAAGCCCCGCAACTCCGCCCGGAAGTACTCGCCGACAGTCCGCATCTGCGGCATCAGCTCGTCAATGATGTCGAAGAACTCCAGCGCCACCCGGCACGCCAGCGGACCCCCGCCAAACGTCGTCCCGTGCATCCCCGGCGCAATCGCATCCGCTGCCTTCTGCTTCATCAGAATGCCGCCCAGCGGCAGCCCGCACGAGATCGGCTTGGCAAACGTGATCACATCCGGCAACACCGGCTGGCTCAACAACTGGTAGCTGAAGTACACGCCCGGCCGCGCCACCCCGCACTGGATCCCGTCATGAATCAGCAGCGCATTGTACTGGTCACACAAAGCCCGCGCCTTCGCAAAGAAGCTCTCCGAGATCGGGTGAATCCCGCCCTCGCCCTGGATTCCCTCAAAGATGATGCCCGCCGTCCGCTCGCTGAACGCCGCCTCCAGCGCCGCCTCATCGTCCCGCTCAATGAACTTCACGCCCGGCAGCAGCGGCTCAAAATCCTTGCGGTACTTCGGCTGCCCCGTCACGCTCAACGCCCCCATCGTCCGGCCGTGGAACGAGTTCTCGAGCGCAATGATCTCGTACTTCTCCTCGCTGATCTTGTGACCGTGCGCCCGCGCCATCTTCAGCGCCCCTTCCACCGCTTCCGTCCCGGAATTACAGAAAAACGCCCGGTCGAGCCCGCTCACTTCCACCAGTTTCTTCGCCAGCCGCCCCTGGTACTCGTGATAGTAAAGGTTCGACGTGTGCAGCAGCTTCGCACTTTGATCCCGAATCACCTTCGTAATCCGCGGATGGTTGTGCCCCAGCGAGTTCACCCCAATGCCCGACAACAGGTCCAGATACTTCTTGCCCTCCGGATCGTATAAGTAAACGCCTTTGCCGCGCTCGAGCGCCAGCGGATAGCGTCCATAATTCTGCAGGAGGTAAGTAGTCTCGAGTTCTTTGATCTTGTCGAGCTTCGACAGAGTGCTCATTTTTCTAATGTAGCGAACCCTGTTTTCACCAACCCGTCGCTGAACTCCGGCTCGTCAAATTTATTGATCGCCGCCTTCTGCCTGCCATTCTCAATCAGCACCAGAAACGGTGGATCCCCGAACGGAAAGACCTTCTTGAGCTCATCCGTTTCATTCGTGATCTTGGCCTCAAAGCCCGTATCCTTCAAGAATTGCCCGGCAAACTGCTTCACTTCCGTCGGCACTACAATCTTTTCCGTCCCTGCAAAGTTCAACTTTGACATCGATTGTGCCGCATGAAAACAGTGCATGCACTGCGGGTCAAAGAAGTAGATCAACTGCCGCCCCTTGCGCAATTCATGCCGCGTCCCGTCCACCAGCTTTACAGCCTCCGGCGGAATCGCCCCCGTCTGCTTGCTCACCGCCCACGCATAATTGCCCACTCCCACCACCGTCAGCGCCACCAGCAGAATCGCCGGTTTTTTCCAGTCCGTATTCCACCGCGCCCACCAGCCAGCCCCGATCGCGCACAGCAGCATGATCCCGTCCCCCACAAAAAAGCCAGGCCCTACTGCCCGCTTGATCCACGGAAAACAACTGCACTCCTGCCCCACCAGCGTGTTGTAGAAATAACCGACCCACAACATGAAGGCCACCAGCATCAGCCCGATCAGCCACGCCCCCACCTTGCGGTACTTCGGAATCAGGATCAGAATCGCGGCAAAAGTCTCGGCTATCCCGAAGCTCACCGAGCTAAATTCGCTCAGGAATCCAGGCACCTGCGCCTGCGCCAGCTTCGCCCCGGCTTCAATCGGGTCCGACATTTTCCAGACGCCCGCCAGCAGAAACAGCGCCGCCACCGCCACCGCCGATACCCAGGCAATCGCGCTTTGCGCCCGTGTCATACTGTGATCCATGTTTTTCATTTTAGTCCTGATTGCCGCCTCCGCCTTCGGACAAATCGCGGATCTCGTGGTCGAGAATGCCGTGGTCTACACCGTAGATAAGACGAAGCCCAATGCCAATGGTTTTGCCGTCAAGGATGGAAAATTCATAGCCGTGGGTGGCAACCTGAGCAAACACATCGGCCCCAGCACTCGCCGCGTCGATGCCCGCGGAGCCGCTATCATCCCCGGTCTGATCGACGCCCACGTTCACATGCGCGGCCTCGGCGACATGCTCGAAACCTTCGACCTGCGCTTCGTCAAGACCCGGGAAGAAGTCGCCCGCATCGTCAAGGACGCCGCCGACAAGCTGCCGCCCGGCGAATGGGTCCGCGGCCGTAATTGGGATCAAACCAACTGGGGCGGGGAATTCCCTAACGCCGATGACCTCAGCAAGACCGTCAACGACCGCCCCGTCTACCTGAACCGCGTAGATGGCCACGCTGGCTGGGCCAACCGCAAAGCCCTCGAAATCGCCGGAATCACCAAGGCCACGCAGGACCCGCCCGGCGGCCAGATCATCCGCGACAAGGACGGCAACCCAACCGGCATTCTCATCGACCGCGCTATGGGCCTCGTCACGCGCAAGCTTCCGCCGCTCACCTATGAACAAGTCAAGCGCCGCGTCAAACTCGCCACCCAGGCCGCTGTCCGCCTCGGCCTTACCGGAGTTCACGATGCCGGCATCTCCGCCCAGGAACGCAACGCCTACCGCGAACTCCTCGCCGCCGGCGAATTGCCGCTACGCATCTACGCCATGATCGGCGGCACCGGCGAACTCTGGCAGGAGTACCAGAAAAAAGGACCCGAAATCGGTCCTTATCTCACTGTCCGCAGCGTCAAACTCTTCGCCGACGGAGCCCTTGGCTCCCGTGGCGCGGCCCTCTGGCAGCCCTATTCCGACGACAAATCCACCAGTGGCCTCATGGTCACCACAAAGGAAACCTTGGAGGACCAAATCAAGGAAGTCGCCGCCACGCCCTTTCAGGTCTGTACGCACGCCATCGGCGACAAGGCCAACCGCATTGTGCTCGATACTTACGGCCAGGTGCTGAAGGGCAAGAACGACCGGCGCTTCCGCGTCGAGCATTCGCAAATCGTCGCCCTGCCCGATTTCAAACTTTTCCAGGATTTCAGCGTTGTTGCTTCCATGCAGGCCACTCACGCCACCAGTGACATGCGCTGGGCCGAGAAGCGCCTGGGGCCAGACCGCATCGCCGGTGCCTATGCCTGGAAGCGCTACCTCAAGATGGGAATTCCCCTCGCCAATGGCAGTGACTTTCCTGTCGAAGATCCCAACCCGCTCTGGGGCTTCTACGCTACATTCACGCGTCAGGACCACGAAGGTTTCCCCGAAGGCGGCTGGATGCCCGATCAGAAACTGACCCGCGAAGAAAGCCTCGAAAGCTTCACTCTGACTCCGGCCTACGCCGCTTTTGAAGAAAAGCAGAAGGGCTCCATCACCCCCGGGAAGTTTGCCGATTTCCTGATCCTTGAAAAAGACATCATGAAGATCGCGCCCAAAGAGGTGCTGAAGACCAAAATCACTTCGACTTACGTCGGTGGCAAGGAAGTTTACGCCGCAAAGAACTGACGCGCCGCTGCCCGCGTTGCTTCAATATCTTCCGGCTGATGGGCCAGTCCTACGAAGCCCGCTTCAAACTGGGAAGGTGCCAGGTAGACGCCATGCTCCAGCATGTGGTGGAAGAACTTGGCGAACTTCGCCGTGTCGCACTTCTTTGCCGATTCGTAGTCGAAGACCGGCTCTTCCGTAAAGAAGAAGGTGAACATTGAGCCGACCCGGTTGATCGTCACGCCGGGGAATTTGTCCGAGCAAAGCGCTGCCGTACGCTCTTCGAGCGTCGCGTAGGTTTCGGGATGCTCCTTCAGGTAAGTCAGCATCGCGAGTCCCGCTGAAACCGCCAGCGGATTGCCAGATAGTGTGCCCGCCTGATAGATCGGACCTTGCGGGGCCACATAATTCATTACTTCGGCCTTGCCGCCATAGGCCGCAATCGGCAAGCCGCCGCCAATGATCTTGCCCAGCGCCGTCATATCCGCCTGGACGCCATAGCGTTCCTGCGCGCCGCCATAGGCCACCCGGAAGCCGCACATCACTTCATCGAAAACCAGCAAGGCTCCGTTTTTGGTGCAAAGCTCGCGCAACCCTTCCAGGAAACCCGCTGCCGGAGGAACGCAACCCATATTGCCAGCCACTGGCTCCACCATGATGCAGGCAATTTTGTCCGGGTACTGCGCGAACGCCGCTTCCACCGCTGTCAGATTATTGAAGGGCACCGAGATCGTGGTGGCCGCAAATGCCGCGGGCACACCGGCGCTATCGCTCAAGCCTAGCGTCGCCAGGCCGGAACCTGCCTTTACCAGCAAGGAATCCACATGCCCGTGATAACAGCCTTCAAACTTGATGCAAAGATCGCGCCCGGTAAATCCGCGTGCCACCCGCAGCGCACTCATCGCGGCTTCCGTCCCGCTATTGACCAGCCGCACCATCTGCATCGATGGATAGGCTTCGCGGATCATTTCCGCCAGGATGATTTCGCGCTCGGTTGGTGCACCAAAGCTGGTGCCAATTTCGAGCACAGCCTCGATTGCCTCAATCACGCAAGCCGGCCGGTGGCCGAGAATCAGCGGCCCCCAACTACCGATGTAGTCGATAAAGGAATTCCCGTCTTCATCGATCAGCCGGCATCCTTCCCCCTTTTTGATGAAGAGCGGCCCGCCGCCTACACTGCGAAATGCGCGCACCGGCGAATTGACGCCGCCGGGAATAACTTGTCGTGCCCGCTCAAGCAGGCTGGTGGAATTGGTTTTGTTCATGTTGTACTAACGGGCTGTGGCACGAAGCCCGACCGGTGGTTCGGGAATAATCCGTTGGAAGATAAAGTTGACGACCGCTTCATTGACAGTGCCATTCAAATTCCGGAAGAGCCGGTTGCGGAGCGTCAGATAATCTTGCGTGCCCGAGAAGATGTCCTGCATCAGTTCGTATAACTTCGGGCTTCGTTTCATGTATTCAACAATGCAACTCGGGATGCTCTTGAAGAAAAAGCGCCCCATGTAAAGCTTCTGCGCAAAGCTCGCGCCAAATTCGAGATCCAGCAGAAAGTCGTCTTCGATTCGGCTGCGATAAGTGCTTCCAGCCGTTAGAGGGTCAAATCCAGCCCCTGTTACCACCTGACTGGCAAGATCGGCTGACCGCATCGCATAGTAGATTCCTTCGCCCGTAATGGGATCGACCAAACCCGCCGCATCCCCGACCGCCATCCACCTCTTGCCCGCCACGCGATTGCTTCGCCAACTGGCACGTGAAAGCGACGGCAGCATGTGAGCATAAAGCTGTCCTTGCCGCCAGTTGATCCCTTTTTCGTCCAGATAGCGTTCGAGGCGTTGCCTCAGTTGCTGGGCCGTTTCCCCTCGCCCGCAAATGCCGGCTGAAAGATGGCCCGCACGCGGGAAAACCCAGATGTAACCCTCCAGCCGGTCCAGAAACTGGATGTCGATATGCTCCTGGCTTGCGGGTATATAGTAGCCTAGGGCGACCATCGTGTCGTCAGGCGTCCACGCGGTTCCCAGTTCGCGGAGAGGATTGCGTGCACCGGTCGCCACAATCACATAATCGGCCTCAATCTTGCCCGCCTTTGTATTGAGAGTCCACCCCTGCGCACGCTCTTCAATTCCGGTAACCCGTTCTTTTTCGATTTGCGCCCCAGCCCGTTCGGCGCGGTCGAGCAGCATTTGATTCAATTCCCGGCGGGAGAAAATCAGCATGGGCTGATTCAAGTCCAACTTGACGGGACCCGTTTTGTGAGCGCCCAGGTAAGACTCAGTAACCACTTTCTTGGTTGTCTGGTTCTCAAACAAGTAGGGGTATTTTTCATAAGCCTTGTAGGTGATTCCGCCACCACAGGGTTTTTCCCAGGCCAGCTTTTCATCGAGCAGTATCGTGTTGAGACCGGCTGCGGCCAATCTCTCCGCTGCCTGTGCTCCGGCCGGCCCTCCCCCCAAGACCGCGACCCGCTTCATTTTGCCCCGCCCTCAGCCGCCGGCGCATGGCCCGGCGGCATTTCTGTACCACCGCTGCCCCCCATGCCCCCACTCGAGGATTTCACTACCCAGATATCTCCCTCCCGCTCCAACTTGTAGCTCATATTGAGCATGCTGTCGGCGGAGCCCTTGGCACGGAAGGCAACGGATGCTTCCGCCGAGTTGCCCTGGAAGGAAACGCTGGAAACCTCCACGTCCATACCGGCCATGTTCAAGCCGGAAACAGTTTCCAGCCGTTTCAGGACAGCTTCTTTGACCGCTTCTTTTGTGTTGATGTCCTTCGTACAGGAAAACAGAAGGAGAGTGGTGAGCAGTAATACGAATCGCACAAGGGAATTATACATAGGGAGTCTACTATTGCGAGGCGAGTTGGGTGAGGGCGCCGGTTGCGGCAAGTACCGAGACGCGAGCCCGATCAAATAAATACTGCGCATCCCAATATCCCGTCCACTTTTCTGCCTCAAGAAATCTGGATTCTTCCAATTGCTGCCGCGATGCTTTTCCTTCCTCGAATTGGGCCAGCGTGATCGCAACCTGTTCGCGCGCGACATCCAGGTCGAGCTTCGCCAGATCCCGGTTCTCGCGGTGCAATTGGAGATCTTCGTGCAGCTTGCGTGTTTCCAGTTCGATCCGGTTTCGCGTTTGTGTGACGCGTACGCGCAAGCGGCTGACCTCAGTCTGTGCCTGGGCGGCAAGGGCAGCGCTGGCCGGTCCCGGAACGATCGGGAACTTGAAACTGGCCCCAATTTGCGCATTGCTGGTTTGGAAGCGGTTGAAGTAGAGGTCGAGGTTGTTGAAGCGAGAAAAGAGCGCGTATTGGGCAATGAGATCCACCTGGGGAGTACGGGCGGACCGGTTGGCCAGAACTTCAAGCGCCTTGGCCTGGAGGTCTGACTGGAGCTTCTTCAACTCCCGGCTATGGTCCAGCGCTTCTCCGATCACGGCTCCGACATCCTCGGCCACGGGCAGGTTCAGTGCGCCCTCGCCGGCTGCCTCGACTCGATCTTCGGCGTCATAGCCCAGAACGAAGGCAAGTTGGTGCTCGGTCTGCTTTCGCTCCATTTCGAGCATCCGAAGTCGCTGCCGGGCCTTTCGGAGGTTCACGCTGGCGCGCTGGCCTTCGATCGGTAAAGCCCGGCCTTCGCTGATGCGAGCCTCGACAGAGCCGAGCACCGATTCCAGATTTCGGATTTGTCCGGCAACGATGCCGAGGTTGCGGGCGGACCGGTCGGCGTCGAGGAAGAGTTTCGCCGTACGTTCGATCACCTCATCCCGTCGCATCGCCACCACCTGTTGCGCGGAGCGCGCCTCTACTTTGGCTTTGTCGAGCAGGTAGCGCTGTGGGCGGTTGAAAATGCTCTGGGAGGCCTTTACCTGGAACAGGGATGGCGCTGAGCCCTCGATGCTCATGGGGAAGCCGTAAGTGTAGGCTAAGCCGCTGCCCACCATCAGTTTTGGGGCAAAGGGATCGCGGGCCAACTGGATCGCTTGTTGTGCATTGGCCTCATCAAATCGGCTCAGGATTACCTCGGGGGATTGTTCGACCGCCCTTCTCAGGGCGGCTTGGATATCCATTCGGTGCGTCTCGGCTGCCTGCAAACCGATAGCAAGTAAAAGTAAAGGAATCGTCATATTGGAGTTGCCTCACCCCCTCGACTGTTATAGAGTCGCATGACAAGGACCCTGTGGACCTATGACCAAAATACGACTCAGCATGCTTCTGCTGGTCTCCACGCTATGTAGCTGGAGCCAGTCCTTCACGGGCACAATCACCGGAACCGTCACCGACGCCAATGGCGCGGCGATTGCTGGTGCAAAGGTTGTCTCCCGAAACGAATCTACCAACGATATCCGAACTGTTACGACGGGCGCGGATGGCCAATACATCTTTTCTCAGCTTCTTCCCGGCAGTTTTGAGGTTTCAGCGGAAAACGCTGGCTTCAAAAAAGCTGTGAACACCAATGTTGTCCTACGCGTAAACCAGACGGTTGAATTGAACATTTCCCTGCAAGTGGGTGATGTCTCGCAGTCGATCGAAGTTTCCGCCGGCGTAACTCTGCTCGATACGCAGTCCGCCAACCGGGCTGTCACACTCGACCAGCAGGCAGTACTCGACCTTCCCACCAACGCCCGCAACCCCTTTCAGCTTGTCCATATCAATGCGGGTGTCATCGCGGTGCGTACCGGAATCTCGCAGGCTACGCAAGACCAGAACCACAACCGCTTTTCGATGAACGGTGGCCGTGGCCAGGCTGGCTTGACCCTGATCGACGGCGTTCCCGCTGCGGCGGTGGACTGGGGCGGCCTGATTGCTTCGCCTTCGGTTGATTCCGTGCAGGAAATGAACATCCAGCGCAATCAGTTTGACGCGCAGTTTGGCAAGTCTGACGGTGGCGCGGTGAACATGATCACCAAGGGTGGATCGAATGAAATCCACGGTTCGGTTTTCGAATATCTACGCAACAGTGCTCTCGATGCCAATTCCTGGGCCAACAACCGGGCCGGTTTGCGTCGACCGGTCTTCCAGCGCAACCAGTTTGGTGCTTCGATTGGTGGGCCGATCTCGAAGTCCAAGCGCCTGTACTATTTCGGCACTTATGAAGGCATGCGGCAGGCAAGCCCCGGGACAAACGTTTCCAACGTTCCTACCGCACTGCAGCGTCAGGGGAATTTCTCGGAAACGCGCAATGCGAATGGTTCGTTGTCCACCATCTTCAACCCGTTCACGACCCGGCCGAATCCGAACGGAGCGGGTTTTGTGCGCGACGCTTTCCCGAACAACACCATTCCCTCATCCATGATCGATCCGGTCGGCCGCAATGTTCTTAACCTTTACCCGAACCCTAATACGACGGGTGATGCTGGCACGAATGCCCGCAACTTTGCTTTGGCCGACAAGACCCGTACGGTCAACGACCGGATGGATTTGCGCATCGACTGGGCCAAGAGCGAAAAAGCAACCTACTTCGGCCGCATGACCAAGGCCTGGCAGGAGAATGTCGCGCCAGTCTTCTTCGGCAATGGCGCTGATACGAACTTCTCCGACGTCAATCCGCGCCACCACGCGGTGATTGGCGCCACCTTTACGCCTTCCCCGACCTTGGTTGTCAACATCCTGTTCGGCTCTGGCCGCTGGCGTGAAAGCCAGGTTTCCCCGTCGCAAGGCTTGAATGCCACTGCTCTGGGATTGCCAGCAAGCCTCGTGGCGCAATTCCAGCCGCAAACTTATCCTGGATTTACCATGCAAAACTATGCCAGCATCGGCAATAGCCGCTTCTTGAACGCTGCGCGTGAAACTCATAATCTGCAAGCCAACATCACTAAAGAAGTAGGCCGTCATTCCTTGAAGTTCGGCTGGATGGGTGAAATAGCCCGCTTAAACAACACGAGTTTCAATTCTCCCTCCTTCGGCTTCACTCGGGGACTCACCTCTGGTCCGGTTGCCGCGCAAGCCGCCACTACCACTGGTGATGGCCTTGCCAGCTTGCTGCTCGGCGTCGGTGCCAGCGGAAGTGCTCCGATTAACGCCGCGACGGCGATTACTGCTCCCTACTATGGCCTCTACTTTCAGGATGCCTGGCGCGTGAACCGCCGCTTGACCCTGAACATGGGCATTCGATGGGAAACCCAGTTGGCGCGAACGGAGCGCTATAACCGCTTCAACAACTTCGCCATCGATGAAGTCAGCCCAATTGCTCAGGCAACGGGATTACCGCTTCGCGGTGGGCTTGTCTTCGCCAACGACCAGAACCGGGGTGCCTGGCAGGCATCTCATTTGAACTTTGCGCCCCGCTTCGGCCTGGCCTACAAGATCACTGACAAGCTGGTATTCCGCGGCGGCTACGGATTGTTTTATCCCCAAACCGGTGGCGGCACCAACCAGGGATTTTCTACCACGACGACCTGGGTTTCCACGGTTGGTGGCGACGGAATCAACCCCAACCCGAATGGTTTGTTGCGGAACCCCTTCCCGCAGGGTTTGAACCAGCCCATTGGTTCGAGCCAGGGCTTGATGACTCAGGTGGGAGACGCGGTGGCGTTCCTGCCGCGCCAGCATCCGCTTGGCTATGTGCAGAATTTCTCGGCTGACTTCCAGTATGAGATCACGCGCGGTATGGTTTTTGAGTTCGGCTACACCGGTTCCACCGGCCGCAAGCTGCTCTATGGAACCGGCCAACAGGCCAACCAACTTCATCCCAGCCAACTGGCCCTGGGTGCGGGTCTGGATGCTCCTGTCGCAAACCCCTTCTTCGGTGTGATCCCCACCGGCGTACTCGCCGGGCGGACCATTCCGCAGAATCGCCTGCTGCGGCCCTACCCGCAGTTCACCGCAGTAAACCTGTCAGGTGACACCCCCGGTGCCAGCTCCGGCTTCAATGCCCTGGTTGTTCGCTACAACTGGCAGATCTCTGGCGGCCTCAACCTCCTGACGACCTACCAGTGGTCCAAGGCAATTGATAACGCCAGTGAATGGCAAGGCTGGGAAGTGGGCGACACCATGCGTGATTTCTACAATCAACGCGTGGACCGTTCCATCTCGGCTCACGATTTGCCGCAAAGCTTCGTGAATGCCCTGGTTTACGAAATGCCGGTTGGCAAGGGACGCAAATTCCTGTCTGACATGCACCCCGTAGCCAACGCCATCGTTGGCGGCTGGCAGGTTTCATCGATCATCCGCTTCGGCTCCGGTCTGCCATTGGGCTTTACTGCGCCCAACACCTTGAGCAACTATGGATTCCAGGTGCAGCGGCCGAACGTAGCCAATCTGGAAGCGGCAGCCGTCAGCAATCCGACTCCGAACCAGTGGTTCAACCAGGCGGCATTTGCCCGCCCGGGCAACTACGAAATCGGCAATATGACCCGCTGGGCTCCGAACATCCGCTTTGGCCCGACAAACCATGCCGACGTGGCAATTCTCAAGAACTTCCGCTTCATGGAGCGCTTCAAAGTGCAGTTCCGCGCGGAAATGTTCAACATGACGAATACGCCGCAGTTCGGACGAGCCAATACTGACATTGCCAACCCCAACTTCGGTGTTGTCACCGGAACCACGAATGTGGGTCCGCGCAACGTCCAGGCGGGCTTGAGAATTCAGTTCTAGCCGTTCCCCTACAACACGAATAGCGCAGCCCGGGTACTCTCCAAAGTGAGTTCCCGGGCTGTTAGCATTGGGCTGATAAAAGATGAGATCTGAACAAGACAGGATCAACCGCGAGGAATGGGAGAATCCCAACAACTGGACCCTGCCCGTGGGAATTTACTTCAGCAAGCACGACAGCCGCTGGCTGGTGCCCAAGAAGAACCCGTTGCTGGGTTGGACCTTCAATATGGGCACACAAACCGGGTCCTGGTGCTTCATCGGGGCATTCCTGATTCCCATCATCATTCTGGCGGCTACGGTTGTCTTATTGAGCTTCGCCGTGGCGAATGGCCGTCATTCCTAGCTTGGTCACCGGGAACTGAATTTCCGTCACATAGGAAGGATCATCCTGCCTTAGCGGGTTTCCGATGGAAAGATAAATCTCCCGGCAGGGGCCTGAAGGCCGCCAGCCGGTCTGCTCCATCGCGGTGAACATCGGTGGCACACAAGAGGGAGGGTAGTTGGGAGCATTGCCCCCTTCCTTCTACCTTTGCCGGCGCATCGAGCAGACTCCCGGCTTCCCCCCCAGGGGAGGGTCAAGAGATTTTTTTGATCCAGATGTTCTTGAAGTGGATGACGCTGAACTGGTCGTGGAGCTGCAGGCCAATCGGACCGGAGGAAGAGCGATTGGGGTCCGGTTTGGTGCGAGCAACCTCGCGCCCGTTCAGCTTGACGATGATGGCGTCTTTGCGTACGGAAATATCAAGGGCGTTCCACTGGTCGGGTTTGAGCGCATCTTTCGGGGCATCCACAAAGCCGTAAATGCTGCCCGTGGGGTGCGGGTCGGGATAATTGTTGTTGATTTGAATTTCGTAGGCAGACTTGGCTGGTGTCTTGGTGAAGTCGGGCGGCCAGGCAATGGCTGCCGCGGCCCGGGACTTGTCATGCAGGGAGATGCCGCTGTTGCCGTGGTCCTTGGTCCAGAACTCTACATGCAGGTCGTACTGTTCGAAAGAGTCGTTGGTGTAGAGCCAGGCCTGGTGGTTAAGCCAGCGTGAGTATTCCTGCTCGGTCTGGAAGCGTTTGCCGGGGGCGAGTGACTTTGAATCGAAATCACGCTGGCCGACGAGCACGCCGCCGTCAATGACGGTCCACTTTCCCTCGCCGCGCGATTCCCAGCCGGTGAGGTTGCGGCCATTGAAAAGAGCCTGATAGCCTTTGGGCTGGGCAGCGAGGCTGATCACAAAACTGAAAAGCAAAAGGGTACGCATGCACCCGACAGTTTATCCTTAGGTGAAGCAAAAGAATGCCAAAAGGCAAATTACAAGTTATCCCCCTCGGAGGCGTGGGAGAGTTCGGCATGAACTCTATGGCACTCCGTTACGAAGACGACATCATTGTTATCGACGCCGGCATGATGTTCCCTGACATCGAGCTGTTGGGTGTTGATGTGGTTACGCCGGACTTTGCCTACCTGAAGGAACATCGTCAAATGGTGCGGGGAGTGATCCTCACGCATGGTCATGAAGATCATATTGGCGGGCTGTCCTACCTTCTCTCGCAATTGAAGATCCCCGTTTATGGCACCGCGTTTACGCTGGGGATGGCGGAGCGCCGCCTCGAGGAGCACCGCTTGCTCAAAGAAGCGGATCTGCATGAGGTGGAGCCGGGCGAAAAAATTCAACTGGGTCCGTTTCTGATCCATTTCATCCACGTGACGCACTCGACGGTTTCCTGCGTTGCGCTGGCGATCACAACGCCGCTGGGTGTAGTGATGCATACGGCGGACTTCAAGATTGATCAGACGCCTGTCGATGATCAACCTTTCGACCTGCACTCCTTCGCGGAATACGGCAAGCGTGGCGTACTGCTGCTGCTTAGCGATTCAACGAATGTGGACCGGCCAGGTTATAGCGAATCGGAACGGGCCGTCCGGCCACGGATGGAACAGATCTTCGCGAGTGCCACCCGGCGGCTGGTTTTTTCAGTTTTTTCGAGTTCTATCCCTCGAATCCAGCAAATTCTCGATGTGGCGGCAAAGTACGACCGGAAGGTGGCACTCATCGGGCGCAGTCTGCTGGCCACGACGGAAATCTCGCACGACTTGGGGCTGCTCCGCATTCCGGACAATCTGCTTTTGCGGCCGCAAGACATCATGGACACGCTACCGCACCGGGTGTGCTGCATCGTCTCGGGCACGCAAGGCGAGCCGATGTCGAGCCTGTCACGCGTGGCTGTTGACAATCATAAGAACCTCTCGGTGAAGCCTGGCGATACGGTGGTGCTCTCGGCCCGTGTGATTCCCGGCAATGAAAAGCCCATTGGCCGCATGCTCAACCATTTTGCACGGCGGGGTGCCGAGTTGATCTATGGGGCGGGCACGCCGCCGGTGCACGTTTCCGGCCATGGCTACCGGGATGAGCTCAATCTGATTTTGAACCTGGTGAAGCCGAAGTATTTCATGCCGGTGCATGGAGAATACCTTCAACTGATGCGGCATGCCAAGCTGGCGCAACATCTGGAAGGCCAGGGTTTGGAATCCACCTTCATTGTGGAGAACGGCGAGAGTCTGGTGATTGATGAGCGCGGCGCGCGTAAGGGAGAAAAAATCAATACCGGCCGGGTTTGTATCGATTCCGGTTCCCTCAGCGATGTGGTTGAGGATATGATTATTCGCGACAGGCGGCACCTGGCACAGGACGGCTTTGTGATTCCGGTGCTTGCCATTGACAAGGCGACCGGGCAACTGCAGGGCATGCCGGAGATTATCAGCCGTGGCTTTGTTTCGCTCGATGATTCAAAGGACCTCATGACCTTTGCCAAGCAGCTTGTGATGAAGACGCTTGAAGGATCCAAGGCCGAGGAGCGCTCTGACTGGGGCGTTATGCAGGAAAAGATCCGTGTTGACCTGAAGCGCTTTCTGAATAAGGAAACTCAACGGAGGCCGCTGATTCTGCCGGTAATTTTGGAGGTTTAGCTGGAATGTGGAACTATCTTGAGGACGCATCCAATTATCAGGGGCATGCTGAGAAGATTCTGATTCCCGAGACAGAAGCAGAGCTGCTGGCCATTCTGGCTGAGGCTCAGGCTTCCGACACTCCGGTGACGATTGCCGGCGGTGGGTCCGGGCTTACTGGTGGACGGGTGCCGGAAGGCGGCTGGTCGGTCTCGCTCGAAAAGTTTACTCGTCTTGAGATCCAGGATGGTTTTGCCATTTGCGGCGCAGGTGTGATCCTGCGGGACTTGCAAGCAGCAGCCAAGCGCTCAGCGCAATTCTATCCACCGGACCCGACCGAGACCATGGCTGCGATCGGGGGGACCATCTCCTGCAACGCTTCCGGCTCGCGCAGTTTTCTGTACGGAGCAACCCGGCGCTGGATTCGCCGTCTGCGAGTGGCGCTGATGGATGGCAGGGTGATTGATGTCCGCCGGGGGGACAAGATTGACTTTGCGGTGAACCCGGTGCAGCGGCCGCGGTCTACCAAGCATTCGGCTGGCTATCCGCTGGAGCCGGGCATGGACTGGATTGATCTCTTTGCGGGTTCTGAAGGCACGCTTGGGGTCGTGATGGAAGCAGAATTGACGCTCCTGCCCCTTCCCAAAGAGCTACTCAACGGAATCGTATTCTTTTCGAGTGACGATGCTGCCATTGATGCGGTTGAAGCCTGGCGGTCCATTCCGGGCTTGCGCATGCTGGAGTACGCAGACGAAGCCTCATTGGGTCTGATCCGGGAAAAATACTCGGATGTGCCAAAGACTGCTGTTGCCTGCGTCATCGTTGAGCAGATCGTGGAAGACGACACAGCGGTGGATCAGTGGGTGGACCGTCTGGACGCTCAGAAGGCGATGGCTGAGGAAAGCTGGTTCGGGTCGAGTGACGCGGACCGGGAACGCTTTCGGGAGTTCCGTCATGCGCTGCCCGAGCGGGTGATCCAACTTGTGCGGCAAATGGGTTTTCCCAAGCTTGGCTCGGATTTCTCAGTGCCGGTTGAGAAGAACCGGGAAATGCTGTCCTTTTACCGGCAGCGGATCGCGGAAAGCTTTCCGGCTTCCTTTGCGATCTTTGGGCACATTGGAGACGCCCATGTGCATGTCAACCTGTTTCCTTCGAGTGAAGAGACGATTCTGGCGGGCAAGAAGCTGATGGATGAATTTGCGCGCAAGAGCGTTGAGCTGGGTGGCACGGTTGCAGCCGAGCACGGGCTGGGCAAGCGCAAGCGGCACTTTCTGGCATTCCAGTTCAGTGAAGCAGAAATCGAGGCGATGCGCGACGTTAAGCGGCGCCTGGATCCGAAGTGGCTTTTGGGACGCGGGAATCTATTCCCCATATCTCCAGCGCAGCCCTGAGCTTGGCAAAGTCAATCGGCTTGGTGAGGTAAGAATCCATGCCGGAGGTGAGGCACTTCTCAAGATCGCTTTCCATGGCATTGGCAGTGATGGCGATGATGGGAATACGCCGCCGGCCCTGTTCCCGCTGACGAATCTGCCTGGTGGCTTCGTAGCCATCCATTTCCGGCATCTGGCAATCCATCAGGATCAGATCGAAATCATGGCGATCCAACTGGTCGAGTGCGTCAATGCCGGTTTCGGCGACGCGCACCTGGCAGCCTAAGCGCTCCAAAAGCTTCACGGCCAGCTTCTGGTTGACTTTGTTGTCTTCTACCAGCAAAACGTCAAGCACGTCCGGCAAGGGTTGCAGGGATTCGACGGCAGACTCCCGCCGCTTCAAGGAATTTTCCGGTGCGGCGTCGAGGTAGATTTCGAGCCGGAATTCGCTGCCCTGGCCTTCCGTGCTGGTGGCGAAAATCGCGCCGCCCATCAGTTCCGCCAGGCTACGTGAGATCGACAGGCCCAGGCCGCTGCCGCCGTAGCGGCGGGTAGTGGAAAGGTCGGCCTGGGTGAACTTCTGAAACACCGTTTGGAGCTTATCGTTGGAGATGCCGATCCCGGTATCGCGCACGGCAATACTGGCAAAATAACGGCTGCCGTTCTCATAGCGAATGGATGCGTCGATTTGAATTGACCCTTCCGCCGTAAATTTGACAGCATTGCCCACCAGATTGAAGAAGATTTGCCGGATGCGCAAAGCATCCCCATAAAAGGCCCGTGGGGCGTCCTCCGGGTAGCTAAGGCGGATCGTCAGGTGCTTTTCGTTGGCGCGGACCCGCATCAGTTGTGCCACCTCTTCGAGCAGGCCGACCAGATCCATGGGAGCTCGTTCAATGCTGAGTTTGCCGGCCTCGATGCGGGAGAGGTCGAGGACGTCGTTGATCAGCGCGAGCAGGGATTGGGCGGACTGGGCAATTGTCTCGGCGCAGTCCTGCTGCTCGAGATCGAGCCGGGATTCCAGCAGCAACTGGCACATGCCGGTGATGCCATTCATGGGCGTGCGGATCTCGTGGCTGATCATGGCCAGAAAGTCACTCTTGGCCTGATTGGCTCGTTCGGCCCGCTCTCTTGCCTCGGCAGCGGCCAGTTCGGCATTGGTAGAGTCCGTGATATCCCGCATATTGTTGACGATGGCTCCGACGGCAGGAGCCTCGAAAAGATTGCGGGAGATCATCTCGATCCAGCGGTACTCCCCATTCTTGTGGCGGAAGCGAATCCGGTAGCGTTGCGTCTGTCCGGGATTGTCGACGAGGCTCGCCAGTCGACCTTGAATCGTGGCGAGATCGTCCGGGTGGACCACGCCTTCGCGGAATTCCCCTAGCAATTCGGATGCTTCATAGCCAAGTATGATCCGTACGGCGGGGCTGACATAAAAGGTACGGCGGTTGCGATCCATGAGCGTGATTCCAAGGGAACTGTACTCAATTAGAGCGCGGAAGCTTTCTTCTTTGTCTGCAAGCTGGCGATTGTGCTCATAAGTGCGGCGGATGAAGGCGTAGGCCAAAGCGAGGATAGCCAGAATCGTCAATCCTAGCGGAACCCAGAACTGTGGTTGCTGGTAGAAGGGGGCGGCGAGCACAATTTCGAGAGGTGGGCCGTCATTGCCAATGCGCCGTATTGATCGATGGCCTCGAATTCAATTTTGTGCCGCCCGGGTGTCAGGTTTACAAGGCGAGTCGCATTGGCGGAAATCCACGAGGACCAGGGGCCGCCATCGATACGGTAGCGGGTGCGGGAGTCGCCGAGGTTTGAGGATTCTTCGAAGCCGAAAACACGCCACGACAGCGATGCTTCCGAGCCGGAGATGTTGGGCTCTTCGAACTTGACCCGTGGCGGGGGACGTTTGAGGATGGAGTCGCTCAAACAGTAGAGCCCGCTGCCGTCAGTGCCCATGCAAACATGGCCGCGCCAGTAGGCCAGCGGCCACAACTCAGGGTTGTCCAAGCCGGCGGCTGGACCAATCAAGGCCCAGTTCTCATTGCGGTGAACGAGCAGGCCGCCGCGGGTAGCAACCCATACATTGCCTTTGGGGTCTTCAACGCGATCCCAGGTTGCCAGGGAAGGAGCAGAGGCTCCAATGGCAAAGTACTGCACCTGGCCCTTGGCGCTGATCCGGCCGATGCCGTTGCGGCGGTCGAGGAAAAACGCCCCGCCGGTGGGAATCAATTGGATGCGGAAGGGAGCAGCCTGCGTCAAGCCCTCTTTGGCGGTCCAATGTTGCCAGCCGGTAGCGTCCAACCGGCTGATGGCTGAAACCGTGGCGAACCAGAGCGTGCCGTCCGCCGAGGAAGCCACGTCGTAGACGCGGGAATCAACCAGCCCGCGCTTTTGGTCCCAATGCTCAAATCGCTGTCCGTCAAAGCGAAAGGCTCCGGTGGGTCCCAGGGAGTTTCCCCGGCCTGAGGCCAAGGCCCAAACGCGTCCCTGCTGGTCCACCTGAATTTTATGATAAGCAGTGGAAGGCAAACCCTCGGTAGGGCCGAAATGCTTCCACACGCCATTGCGTAGTCGGAACACGCCGTCAAAGCCGGAACCGCTCGACAGCCAGATAGCGCCTGATGGATCTTCGGCGATGGTGGTGACAAAGTTGATTTTCCGGCCCAGGACGGAAGTGATAGTTTCCGTACTGCCATCCGGCCCGAGTATGACCACAGAGGTCCCGGTGCCCATCCACAAGCGGCCGTCGGTGGCTGCGTGGAGGGCGTTGACGTGGTTGCGCAGATCCGGAGACGGAAACTCCAGGCGTGACCAATGGCTCAGGTGTGCGCGCATCAGGTGGATCCCTTGGCTGGTGGCTACCCAAAGCCGGCCCGAGCTATCGAATACCGCCTGACTTGCGGTCCGGAGAGGGGCAGGGACAGGATATAGCCGCGACCAGGTACCGTCTTCCCGCAGCCAGGCCTCGGCGGAGTTTGCTACGGACAGCACCGAGCCTTCTTCATTGATCGCCAGTACCCGGGAGACCTGTCCTTGCAGGGCGCTGACACGACGGACCTGGCCACCGGAGCCCCATTCCCAAGCCCCAATCCAGTCCGGGGGGAAGTTCAGTGCCATCACTCCTTCACCCTTGCGATTGCTGCTGATGCTGCGGACCATCAGGCCAGTCAGAAGTTTTCTGTCGCCAAGGGTATCTCCCGACTTGACAAGGGAAGGGCCCGCGGGATCGAGCCGAAAGAGCCCTTCCGGGTTGGAATAAAACACCGGTGCTCCGGCGAGAGAACTCAAGTGATGGCTCAGGTTCTCGTTTCCGCGAAGGAGCATTTTGCCTGTCGAGTGGCTTTCTCCATCCCAAAGGTAAAAATTCCGCTCTGAGTCCTGAACAATGAATTGACCCTCGGTGCGTTGACCGCTGGCAAGAAGTCGCATCGGCTTGCCTTCAAAACTGAGCGAGAAAGCTTTACAGGAATTGCGGCCAAATACTATGGCTTTGCCGTTGGCAATCCCCAATACTTCACTCGGGCCATAGCTCCGGATCTGGCTCGGCCAAGCGCCATGCTGGATCAGTTTGCACGGCGCTGCATGCCAGTGATAGCCATCAAACCAGGCGAGGCCGGAGGACGTGCTAGCCCAGATGGAAGCATCCGTAGTTTCAACAATCTGCAGAACATCCGCGCTTGGCAGGCCATCCTGTGCACCGTATTGGACCCAGCGCCACGTCTCCTCTAATGCCATGCGCAGGGCGGGCCTCGCCTCCAGCCGGAAGGGCTGCGGCGGCTTTGTTTGTGCCCCAGCAATCGTTGCCAGCCACAACAAAACAAACGTAATGCGAGACGGAATCAGACTGCTCCTCTCTGGGGCATATCGGTAAACTTCATCTTCCCGATAATAAAACCCTGGCTCAGCGGGACAATGACTTTGCCTTAGTGCTTAAGCGATAAATCTGTCGGGCAATGGCCAGACGATTCTCGACGCGCTCCAGATTCGTCAGCCAGACAAAGGCGAAGCGATGCTCGGGCCGCAAATACAAAATAGAACTGGTACCCTGCTGGTTTCCCGTATGGTAAATCTCCCGATCCCCTTCGGGTGCACGGCCGAGGCTCCAGCCCAAGCCATAGCCGGTTGACCGGCCCATTCTGGTGCGGCCCGAGGTCCACATCAAATCCATCAGCTCGGACCGGATCAGCCGCTGGCGGTACAAACCGTCGACGAATCGCAGAAGGTCGTCGACGGTGGAAACATAGCCTCCGCCTGGCAATTTGACCGTGTTGTCAACGTTTAAACAATCTTCAATTTGACCGGCCGAATTCTTCCGGTAGCCTTGAGCCCGCTGTAAGGAAAGGCCCCGATTGTTGTCGGGAGCGGTGCTGCACATTCCCACAGTGGCAAAGACTTTATTCGTCATCCAATCCGGGTAGGGCATTCGGGAAGCACCTTCCATCGCGCACCCCAGCAGATTAAAGCCGTAGCTGGAATAGAGGAATTTGGTGTCTGGGGGATGAACCAGCGGGTCCGCGGAAAACTTTCGCAAAGCATCGCTGACGCTCTTATAGTGGACCGTGTTGTTCAAGTCGGCAGGGTCATTCTGGCGGTAATGGCGGATTCCGCCCAAATGCCCCAGAAGTTGGATGAGCTTGATGGGGAAGGCCTTGGCGGGAAAGGCGGGGCAGTGGGACTGGATCTCGTCTTCGAGGTTAAGCAGCCCCATCTCTACCTGTTGCAGGACTGCGACTGCCGTCAGGGTCTTGGTGAGGGAGGCGATGCGAAAGGGTGTGTCGCGGCGCACGGGGCGATTCGCCTTGCGGTCAGCCAGTCCTGCCGCCCGGGTCCAACGGGGAGCACCTTGCGCATAAATGGCTGCCGCATAGCCGGGGATTTTAGACTTGGTGCGCTGGGCATCGAGATAGCGGTTGACCGCAGAAAAGTCCTGGCCGAGCAGGATCAGCGAAATGAAGAGTGCGATCAGAATTCTGAGCATCTGCGTTGCAGAGTCTCAGTTTATCTTCTAGGCTTTGTTTTCGCCATCGGGCACAGCAGACAGTCGGGAAACTCCAAACTTGAATAGCTCGCCAAAGCCGCGGATTTCTTTCTTGCCGGATTTGCGTGCTGCGGCGGCCGGGATTTCCCGGTCGAGCAGTCGATAGCCAAAACGGTTGATTTCAAGGCCAAGTTCGGATTGTGGGCTGATCTCGATGCCTTCGGCAAGAGATTGGGTCACACCCCGGTAGTCATTCGGGAAGGTGGCGTAGATGGGGCCACCCAGCAAATTCTCAATTTGTGGAATTTGCAAAATGTCGGTTTTTGAGTGGCGGTTCAGCACAAAGGCGATCTTGTCGCCGAGGCCTTGACTGGTCAGATACTCAGTTTTTTCCCGCGCCAGGTGGAGCGAGGGGATTTCCGGCGTACAAACGATAAAGATTTTCTTTGATTCGAGCATGGCCTCCGTGGCGTACTTTTCCATGTTGCCGGAAAGGTCAAAGCAGACAGCGCTATAGGTTTTGCGGGAGTAATCGATCAGGCTGCGCACCTCAGAGGCTTCAAGACGTACTCCAGTGGTGATTTTTCCAGTGATCAGGACATCGAGTTGGCCGCGTTCGCAAACCAACTGGGGCCAGAGCGATTCATCCATGCTGGCGGCATGGCGGGCGGCGTCGAGGACGGTGAACTCATTGTCCAGCTTCAGCAGAAAGCGAATGAGGCCGCTGTTGAGATCCAGGTCCGAGAGCAGTACATTCGTTTCTGGTTGCCGGGCCATGGCGATGGAGACGTTGGTGGCGAGCGTCGTGGTGCCAGAGCCAGGCTTGGAAGGCAGAAAGGAGTAGACAAAGCTTGAGCGCTGCGCCTGGAGGGGATTTCGCAGAGCTGCGTCTCGCAAGCGGATGAGTACCTCGGCCAGTGCGTCGGCATCAAAAGGCGGCGCAAGGTACTCGCGGATGCCCAGATTCATCAGCTTGAGCAAGGTTTGCGGTTCCACTTCAGGGTGGAAGACGGCAATCTGGAGGCCCGGAAACTCTTCCTGAAGGATTTCGATTGTCTCAAAGGCGCGTGGCTGGTCAGCCAAGCCCAGAAAAATCACCTGCGGCGAGGTGCTGCGTACGAGCCTTAAGAGTTCGTGATGGTGGGGGTATTTCGCGAGGTCCCGCACGACTTCAATGCCACCCAACTCGGCAAATGCTGCCTGAAGTTGGGAGCTGAGCTCAACGTCGGGGCTGATACGAATGCAATTCAGAACCATAGCCTGGGGCTACTCCAATCTATGAACCGTATCGGCCTGCGATAGCATTTCTTTATGAAAAAGCTGATGGAGATCACTTGTCCTTGTTGTGAGGCGAAGCTGAAGGTGGATATTGTGACCGAAGCGGTGATTACTTATGAGGAGAAGAAGAAGGCGCCGGCAATTGAGGATTTTGCCAAAGCGGTACAGAACCTGAAGGGGGAGGCGGCCAAACGGGACGAGGCCTTTCAGAAGAGTTTTCAGGCGACCAAAAATCAGGGTGAAGTGCTAAACAAGAAGTTCGATGAACTCCTGAAACAGGCCAAGGCGGACCCGAGAAAGGGCCCGCCCAAGAAGCCGTTTGAATTCGACTAGGCCAGGGCCTGGTCGATGTCCCAGAGCAGGTCTTCGATGTTCTCGAGGCCAATGGAAAGCCTGACCATGTCGGGGCTGACCCCGGCAGCGATTTGTTGCTCAGCATTCAGTTGCTGGTGGGTGGTGGCAGCCGGCTGAATGACCAGCGAGCGGGCATCCCCGACGTTGGCGAGGTGCGAGAAGATCTGAAGCTTGTCGACAAAGGCTTTGCCCGCGTCGAGGCCGCCCTTCAGCCCAAAGCTGAACACTGCCCCCGGGCCCTTTGGCAGATAGATCTGGGCGAGCCCGTGATAGGGGCTGGATTTGAGACCGGGATACTTCACCCAGGCCACTGCGGGATGCTGCTCCAGATGCTCGGCCACGGCCTGGGCATTGGATATGTGCCGGTCCATGCGCAGGCTGAGAGTTTCAACGCCCTGCAAAAAGAGGAAGGCGTTGAAAGGACTGATCGCCGGACCCATATCGCGCAAGCCCTCCACGCGGGCCTTGATGATATAAGCGATGGGACCCAGTGCTTCTGAGAAAACCATGCCGTGGTAGGCGGGAGAAGGTTCATTGAGCTGCGGGAAGTTGCCGGACTTCCAGTCAAACTTGCCAGCGTCGACGATGATGCCGCCGATGGAGGTGCCATGGCCGCCGATGAACTTTGTCAGGCTGTGCAGTACGATGTCGGCACCGTGGTCAATGGGGCGGCAGAGGTACGGGGTGGCGAAGGTGTTGTCGATCACCAGCGGCAGCCGGTTTTCGTGAGCGATTGAGGCTACAGCGGCGATGTCGAGGATGTTGCCACGCGGGTTGGAGATGGTCTCGCCGTAAATGAGTTTGGTGTTGGGCTGGATGGCCTTGCGAAAGTTCTCCGGATCATCGGGTTCAACGAAAGTCGTCTCAATGCCCATCTTGCGGAAGCTGACATCAAACTGCGTGTAGGTGCCACCGTAGAGTGTGCTTGAAGCAACAATGTGATCGCCTGCCTGGCAGATGTTCGTGATGGCCAGAAACTGGGCGGCTTGGCCGGAAGCAAGTGCCAAGGCAGCCACGCCGTTCTCGAGCGAAGCGACGCGCTGTTCGAGCACGTCGGTCGTCGGGTTCATGATGCGGGTGTAGATGTTGCCAAATTTTTGGAGCCCGAAGAGTTCGGCGGCGTCCTGGGAATTTTCAAAAGCGAAGGACGTCGTCTGATAAATCGGTACGGCGCGAGCGTGCGTGGTCGCGTCGGGGTCATAGCCCTTGTGGAGGGCGCGGGTGTCAAAGCCAAGGGGCTTTTCAAGGTTCGCGGTCTTCATAACTCGTTCCATGCTAACGCCTCACGGTCGGTCTGTGTGACGAAGCGAATCCGGTTGTATTCGTAGCCGGAGAGGAGGGCGGGGGATTCGCCCGGACCTGCCAGATAGCCTACGAATTGGCCGATGCCATCGACGGCAAGACCGCAGGCGAGGAGCGGCAGAATCCCGAGCAGGCTGGGCTGGCGCAATATCAAGGGCAGACAGCGGGCCAAGCGGACCCAAGGAATGAGGGGCGAGGCGGCGGCATACAGGAGTTTCCTGGGGAGCGGCCAGTTGGCGGCGCGGAAGCCTCCAAACACACGGCCACAGTGAAACTGCACCGGGAACCAGACCGAGAGTAGCGAAAAGTTTACGTGCGCAAGGCGGGCGCGCGGTTCAAGCCAAAGGCTATGTCCCCCGGCGGCAAGCTGGAAGTGCAGCACTGTTTCTGATTCGAGCATCTCCGGAAGGCGGTCGCCGAGAGCCAGCAAAACGTCGCGCTTATAGCTGGAATTGTGTCCCGGCAGGAAGGGGCGTGGGCCGGCCGCGGTTGGTTCCATCCAGGGTCCGTAGCCGACGAGGAAATCGCACCAGCTCACCATCGAGGCGGGGTTTGCATTCACAACTGCCGGACCCACCACGGCATGAGGCGAGCGGTGGGCTGACACCAGAGCTTCGGCCCAGCCGGGTTGCGGAAAGGCATGATCTTCACTGAAAGCGACAACCGGAGCAGTGGCGATCCTGACGCCCCGGGCATTGGCTTCCGCAATGCTCACCTGGTGTGGGAGCGCGATGGTCTGGACGCTATGGAAAGAGTCCCTGACTTGCGGTGGCACATCAAGTGGACCCTCAAAGCCCACCAGAATCAGTTCGATGCTGCTGGCGATGGATTGCTGCCGGAGATGGCTGACCGTAAGCTGCACTGCCGGGTAGCCACCGGAAGCGGCCAGAACAACCGATAGATCCGCACCCATGGGGTTAGCGCTTGTAGCCGATCTTGCGCAGCAATCCGTGACGCCACTGAAGGCCCTCTTCCCCTTCGACGCCGCGCGGGCTCGAACCGTCGATGACTCCCAAGACGCCGTTCCCCTGATCTGTCGAGGCGACAATGACTTGCACCGGATTGGCTGTGGCGCAAAAGATCCCGACCACTTCGGGCACTTCACGGATGCGACCCAGGATGTTGATCGGGAAGCCATTGCGCAGAAACACAAAGAAAGTGTGCCCCGCGCCGACGGCGAGGGCATTCGCTACCGCCGCCTCTTTCATGGCTGCATCGTTGCCCTCGACCCGGATCAGGCATTCGCCGGACGCTTCGCAGAAGGCAATCCCAAATTGCATGTTCGGGTTGGCATTCACGATCGCCTCGTAAATGTCTTCGACCGTCTTGATGAAATGGCTCTGGCCGAAGATCAGATTCGCGCCTTCCGGGATCTCGAGTTGTACGCTCTTCAATTCCATTCTTATATTCTGGACCCAGGTGATGATCTATTGGCTAATGGCGCTGGCACTGGCCGCGGAAATGCGGGTACACGACCTGCCCTTTGTGCTGGCCAATGGCGAAGGCCCGCGAAAGTATCTGCCGGGTACGATGCCCGGCGGCGTGATCGCCTTCGACTTTGACGGTGACGGCAAGCAAGATCTTTTTTTTGCCAATGGCGCGGAGTTGCCGAGTCTCAAGAAGACTTCGGCTGCCTATCACAACCGGCTCTACCGGAATCTGGGCGGGGGCCGCTTTGAGGATGTGACCGCGCGGTCCGGCATCGTGCAGGAAGGCTACGCGATGGGCGCGGCAGCAGGAGATTATGACGGCGATGGCCGCATCGATTTCGTGGTGCTTGGCGTCGGCTTCCTTCAGTTGTACCGGAATCTGGGTGAGGGTCGTTTTGAGATGACGGCGCTCGCCAATCAAGGCCGTTGGGCTTATGCGGCGCAATGGGTGGATTTTGACAACGATGGGGATCTGGATCTCTTTGTCGTCAACTATGTGAAGTGGTCGCCGGAACTCGACCGCGAGTGCCGTGTAGATGGCAAGGCAGACTACTGCCATCCGCGCTTTTATGGCAAGAGTGCGAACCAGCTTTTTGAGAACGCGGGTGGACAACTCAAAGACGTTTCCGAGCGCAGTGGCATTGCCGCTCAGGCAGGGAAAGGGATGGCGTTGGCCGTAGCTGATTTCGATGGCAATGGCTTGCCGGATGTTTTCGTGACCAATGACCGCGAACTCAATTTTCTGTTTCTGAATCAGGGTGGTCTGCGCTTTGTTGAAAGTGCTTTTGACTGGGGTGTGGCTGTTCCGGCGGACGGGAAGAGTCCTTCGGCGATGGGGACGGCTGCCTTGGATTTCAACCGGGACGGCAAGATGGATCTGGTTTACACCGCGTTGCGCGAGGAGACCTTTCCGCTCTACCGGAATACGGGCAAGGACTTTGCCGATGCGGGTTTGGCAACGGGCCTGGCGAAGGCCACGCGGTCCATGGCCGGCTGGGGAATCGCCGCTGCAGATTTTAATGGCGACGGATGGCCTGACCTCGTAGCGGCGCGCAGTGATGCTCTGAGCGTGAACGGCGGCAAGGGTGCACAGGCGCGCGAGCCGCTGGCGCTTTTCTGGAACCGGGAGGGGAAGACATTTGAATTGGGAAGCGAAGTCAAGAGCCCCGCGCGGATGTGGCGCTGGCTGGTGGTGGCTGACCTCAATCAGAATGGTTGCCCGGACGTGGTTGTGACGGCGCTGAATGAGCCGGCCGTGTGGGTGGAGAACCGATGCCAATAGTGTTCGCACTGCTATTGCTGCTGGCGCAGGCTGATGCCGCCCGTGAGGCGATGCGGGCAGGCCGTTTTGCCGAAGCTGCCCGGCTTTATGAGGACTTGTCCCGCCAGAATCCGGATGAGCCGATGTTGCAGTTGAACATCGGATTGGCGCACTATTCGGCCCGGAAGTATCAGGCCGCGCTGGCAGCGGTGCAAAAGCTGTTGAAGGTACAACCGGACTTGCCGCCGGCCAATCTCATTGCCGGCGCGTCTTTGCTCAAGCTCAAGCAGGGCTGTCCGTCGCTGGCCTATCTTAAGAAGGCGCAAAGCTTGAGTGCCAACCCTGAATACGCCGAGCAGCGCGCGGAGGCGGAGGCTGCATGTGGCAATTCGGCAGCGGCAGTGGAATGGTGGCGCAGGGTGGCATCCGCGCAGGCACGCAACCCGCGAGCCTGGTATGGTCTGGGGCTGGCGCAAGTAGCGATCGGGGAAGAGGCGGCCGCACAGGAGAGCTTCGCGCGGCTGACGGCGCTTGGCCCCTCGCCGGAGTTGCGCAAGCTGGAGCGCGACGTGGCCCGTGGTTTGTGGACGGCGGGCCGTTATGAAGAAGCGCGTGGTGCGCTCGAACAGGTGAAGCGGCTGGGCGTCAAAGAAGCTTCGCTCGAATATGAGCTGGGGGATTGTGTGGAAAAAATCGAGGGTCCCGCGCAGGCCTTGCCTTACTATCGGGAGGCCGTGCGACTCGATCCGAAGCTGGTGAGCGCTCGCGCGGCTCTCGGGCGGGCGCTGATCTCGCTTGAAAAGCCGGCGGAGGCCCTGCCGCATCTTGAAATTGCTGCTCGCGCCAACATCGACAAGAGTCTTTGGCTGGCGGTGGCCAATGCTTACCGGGCGCTCGGCCGCAATGAGGAAGCTCGGGCCGCGCTCCAAAAGGCACGCTAGCGTTCTAATCTGAAGTAGCATGCCTCGATTGCCTGGCTTTGGATTTCTGACCAACCTGATCGAGCGCCGCAGCCTGCTCTACCAGATGGTGCGCCGGGACTTTGAGCGGCGCTATGTCGGGTCTATGGGTGGCTGGCTCTGGGGATTGGTGCAACCGCTCACCCTGCTGCTGAGCTGGACCTTCGTATTTCACTGGTGCCTGAAGATGGGTGTGCCACCGGGGCAAGGCACCGATAACTACACGATCTTTCTTTTTACGGGTTACCTGCCGTGGATGCTCTTTCAGGAGACCGTGTTGCGTAGCTCCACGTCGCTGTTGGAGCAGTCCAACCTGATAACGAAAACCGTCTTTCCCAGCGAGATGATTCCGGTGACCGTCTTTTTGTCTTCGCTCGTCAACCATGCGCTGACCTTTGTGATTGCCCTGGCGGCGGTGATCTTTTTTGATGGCGGAGTGAGCGAGTTTGTCTGGCTGCTGCCCTTCTATGTCGCGTTGCTGGGAATCTTTACGATCGGGCTTTCCTGGATGGTTGCCGCATTTCAGGTCTACCTGCGCGACACCGCGCAAGTGGTCACCGTGGTGCTCAGCCTGTGGTTCTGGATTACGCCGATCTTTATTGATCTGGAGCAGATCCCGGAGCGGCTGCGCTTTTTGCCCTCGCTCAATCCTTTGTCGTTTCTGGTGCGCGCCTACCGGGACCGGATTCTTACGCATCGACTGCCGGACCTGACGGAGTTCCTGATGCTGGCAGTTTGGGCGGGTGCGGCCTTTGTTGCCGGGGGTCTCGTTTTCAAGCATTTGAAGAAAGGGTTTGCGGACGTTTTATGAAAATTGCTTTTTTTGGGACTCACAACTATGACCGCGAGTTTTTTGACCGCTTTAACACTCGCTCGGGCCATGAGCTGCGCTACTTTACTCCCCACCTCAACGAAGAAACAGTGAGCCTGGCGGACGACCATGATTGCGTTTGTGTCTTCGTCAACGACCAGGTGAACGCGGCGGTGATTGAGCGGCTGGCGGCGGGCGGGGTGAAGTTGATCGCCACCCGCAGCGCGGGTTTTAACCATATTGACCTTGAAGCGGCCAAACAGAATGGGCTGGCTGTTGTACGGGTGCCCGCCTATTCGCCCTTTGCCGTGGCCGAACACACGGTGGCGTTGATTCTGACGCTGAACCGCAAGACGCACCGGGCTTATAACCGGGTGCGGGAAGGCAATTTTTCGCTCGATGGCTTGATGGGATTTGACTTGCAGGGCAAGACCATTGGCGTCGTTGGTACCGGCAAGATCGGGCGCGTCTTTGCCGGCATCATGAAGGGTTTTGGCTGCGATGTGCTGGCGTATGACGTCTCGCAAGATGCTTCCCTCAAGGAGGCTGGCGTGCAGTATCTGCCGCTGGCTGACCTCTTGCGCAAGAGCGATATCGTGAGCCTGCATTGTCCACTGCTGCCCTCGACGCACTATATGATCCGGGCCGAAACGCTGGCGCAGATGAAGCCTGGCGCGATGCTGATCAATACGTCGCGTGGTGGACTGGTTGATACGCGGGCGGTGATTGAGGCTTTGAAATCCGGCCATCTGGGCGCACTGGGCCTGGATGTTTACGAAGAAGAAGGCGATCTGTTTTTTGAGGATCTCAGCGGGCAACTGCTGCAGGATGATGTCTTTGCGCGGCTCCTGACGTTTTCAAACGTACTGGTCACGGGGCATCAGGCCTTCTTTACCGCCGAGGCGTTGCAGGCGATTGCGATGACGACGCTGGACAACATCACGGAATTCGCTGCTACGGGAGATGCCAAGAATCGCGTACGCGGCAAATAGCGCTCAACGTGCGCGGTACTTGCGCAGCATTTCATAGAGCACGATTGAGGCGGCACTTGCGACATTGAGCGAGTGCTTGACGCCCAGCATTGGCAGGCAGACAAAGGTGTCGCAGCGGGCGAGCAATTCCGGGTTGACGCCGTCTACTTCGTTGCCGAAGAGGAGCAGAACCGGCCAGCGGGGTTGCCAGTCAAATAGATCCACCGCCGTCACGGCTGTTTCAATCGCCGCGATCTCGTAGCCCTGTTGGCGGAGTCCGTCAACGGTGGCAAGCGCATCGGGCGAATCCTTCCAAACTACGCTTTCTTCGGCTCCCAGGGCAGTCTTGGAGATTTCTTTTTTGGGTGGGCGCGCGGTGATGCCGCTCAAGTAGAGCGATTCGACGGCTGCCCCATCGGCGGTGCGAAAAATGCTGCCCACGTTATACATGCTGCGGATATTGTCGAGCAGCAGCGAAACGGGCAGCCTGGTGATCTGGTCATAATCTGCGGCGGCGCGGGTGACGCGGAATGGGACGCGTTCGATCATTGGAGCAGGCTACGGTCCCAATGCGCGGTGATCGCCGATACCAGGCCAAAGGCGGCCAGCAAGCCGACAAATTGCCAGAAGATGCCTGTGTCGCGGGTCGCGGTCTGGTCTTTAGTGAAGAGGCGATACACAGCGCCGATCGCGATCAGGAAGAACATGGTTTCCCCGCTGAGGTACCACATGCCCAGCATCATGGCGAGAATCATGCCGCGCTGTTGGCGGTCCAGCACTTTGTAGGCGTGGCTGCCGTCGAGACCAAAAACCGGCACCAGATTGAAGAGATTGATGATGGCCCCGGTGTGGGCGACGGCCGACAGCCAGCGCTGCTCAAAGACCTGCGAGGCGGCTTCAAAGAGCAGGCAGGCACCCAGGCCCCACCACGGTCCGCCGAGGCCGATGCGGGCGTCGTCATGCGGCGAGGCGATGGCCGCCTGGCTGCGGACAAAGGCTCCGAAGCCGGGGATGAACATCGGCGCGCTGGCCGGCACACCAAAGCGGCGGAAGGCCCACATGTGTCCCATCTCATGGAGGTAGATGCTGACAATCAAGCCGACCGCGTAACGCCAGCCATAGAGGGCCCAATATACGCTCATCGAAGCGAACATCGAGAAGAGGGTGGGAATCTTGGTCAGCCCCAGAATGAGGAATTTGCCTTTGGTCAGCAGTAGCGCCGCGATCGACTTGAACTTCCAGGCGAGGGCGCCCACCACGCCCAGGCTAGTGAGCATTTGGCGCCAGGGCGGAGACTTGTGCGACGGATGATCTTTGGGCGGCGGCAAGGCACCTAGGCGTGCCGCGACGCTTGAGTATTGGGTGGATTGCGGGGGGAGAAGCCCCAACATCTGTTGCAGGAGGCTCCGGGTTTCTTCCGTGTTGCCTACGGCCTCGGTGCGCTTGGCTCTTTCCGCCAGATCGCGCAGTTCGGTAGCGTAAACCAGGCGCTGGCAGGCGGGGCAGGCAAGCACGGCTGGGGCCAGGGTGGCCCCGCACTGCTCACAGAATTGCTTGGATTCCATCTAATTCTGTTGTACCGTCCCGGCCGGGTAGGGGCCGGATAAATCGATTTTGGCCGCACCCGTTTGTTGCCAGGCTTGCATCAGGCCAAAGAAGAGAATCAGCAGCCCGAGGATGCCGCCAAAGCCCTCGCGCATTTCAAGTACGGGCTTGCCCAGCGCGAAGAGGAAGAGCGACACATAACCGGCGAGGCTTGTCACCACCTTGCCTTCCTTGAAGAAGCTGTAGAGGATCTGAAAAAAGAGGCTGCCGCAGATGGCAATGTAGGTAGCGACGACGGCTACGATCTGCACCGACCGGCCTCCGATGCCGCCTGTACCCTGTCTTGCCGCTTTGCCCACCAGCCAGCCAACGGCGATGGAGACCAAGGCGAGGTCATACCCGGTAACGATGAGAATGGCCGCATAGGCAACGGAAGCTGCGGCGGCTGCGCCCAAGGCAAAGATAGCGCCCTGGATTAGCCGGTTGCGCCCGGGCGTGTTTTGCGTGGCCAACAACTGGCTGGCGCAGGCCTGGCAAACGGGATGCCCGTTGGCCTGCCAGTATTGGCCCTCAATGCCGCGGTTGCACATGGCACACGGAGTGGCAGTGCCGCCATAGTCGGCTTTCTCAAATTGCAGATCATCCATGAGCCCTTAGGCTAACAATCAATCTGCGGCGATTGGTTCAAAGCTGAGCCCGCCGAAAGCGCGCTCATGGTCGATGCGAACACGCATTCCGTCGCGGATCTCTCCGCTCAGCAACTTGCGCGCCAGCGGCGTTTCCACTTCTTTCTGGATCGCCCGCTTCAGCGGACGCGCCCCATAAGTGGGATCGTAGCCGATGCTCACCAGTTGAGCGCGGGCCGCATCGGTCAGCTCGATTTCGATCTTGCGATCGGCCAGCCGGCCACGGACGCCCTCCAGTTGGATGTCGACGATGCTCTTCAGGTGTTCTTCGCTCAGCGCGTGGAAGACGATTGTTTCGTCCACCCGGTTGAGAAATTCCGGACGGAAGAAGCGCCGCAGCTCTTCCATTACCGAGAGCTTCATCATGTCGTACTCGCCGCCCTCGTAGCCACCGCGATATTCGAGAATGCGCTGCGAACCGAGGTTGGAGGTCATGATGATGATCGTGTTCTTGAAGTCCACACGGCGGCCCTGGCCGTCGGTAAGATGGCCCTCGTCGAGAATCTGCAGCAGGACGTTGAAGACATCCGGATGCGCCTTTTCGATTTCGTCAAAGAGGACGACGCAGTAGGGGCGGCGGCGAACCAGTTCCGTCAACTGCCCGCCTTCCTCGTAGCCGACATAGCCGGGAGGTGCGCCAATCAGGCGCGAGACGTTGTGCTTTTCCTGGTATTCGGTCATGTCGATGCGCACCATGGCGCGCTCGTCATCAAAGAGATAAGCTGCAAGAGCCCGGGCCAACTCCGTCTTGCCGACACCGGTCGGACCCAGGAAGATGAAGCTTCCGATGGGACGTTTGGGGTCCTTGATGCCGGAGCGGGCGCGCAGCACCGACTCTGACACCGCAGTGACTGCTTCGGCCTGACCAATGACCCGCTGGTGCAATTCCACTTCAAGCTGCAAGAGCTTTTTCATTTCGCCTTCGAGCAGTTTGGAGACGGGAATCCCGGTCCAGCGCGCGACTACAGAAGCGATATCTTCTTCGTCGACCACTTCCTTGAGCAACTTGGCTTGCCCCTGATTGCTGGCCAGCTTTGTATCGGTTTCGGCCAGTTGGCGTTCGAGTTCTGGAATTTCACCAAACTTGATCCGCGCCGCAGCGTTGTAATCGGCTTGCCGTTCGACTCGGTCGAGATCCACGCGGAGCTGTTCCAGCTTTTCGCGAATTTGCCGCAATTGGTCTACTCCGCCTTTTTCAAGATCCCATTGGGCGCGGAGACCGTCGGATTGCCCCTTCAGGTCGGCCAGTTCCTTTTCGAGTTTTTCGAGGCGGTTTTTGGAGGCGTCGTCGCTCTCTTTGCTCAGGGCCGTGCGCTCAATCTCAAGCTGCATGACGCGGCGAGAGATTTCATCGAGCTCGGACGGCAACGAGTCAATTTCGGTGCGCAGCTTGGCGGCGGATTCATCCACCAGATCAATGGCCTTGTCGGGCAGAAAGCGGTCGGTGATGTAGCGGTTTGAGAGCACGGCGGCGGCCACGAGCGCGGCATCCTTGATGCGCACTCCGTGGTGCACCTCATAGCGTTCCTTCAGGCCGCGCAGGATGGAGATCGTGTCCTCGACACTGGGCTGATCCACCAATACGGGCTGGAAGCGGCGCTCGAGGGCGGCGTCTTTTTCGATGTACTTGCGGTATTCGTCGAGTGTGGTGGCACCGATGCAATGCAGTTCTCCGCGCGCGAGCATCGGCTTGAGCAGGTTGCCGGCGTCCATGGAACCTTCGGTCTTGCCTGCGCCGACGACGGTGTGCAGTTCGTCAATGAAGAGGACGATCTGGCCTTCGGCGGCCATCACCTCTTTGAGAACTGCCTTCAAGCGTTCTTCAAATTCACCCCGGTACTTGGCCCCGGCAATCAGCGCGCCCATGTCGAGCGAGACAACCTTTTTGTTCTTGAGTCCTTCCGGGACGTCCCCGCGCACGATGCGCTGGGCCAGGCCTTCGGCGATGGCAGTTTTTCCGACGCCGGGTTCTCCGATCAGCACGGGGTTGTTCTTGGTCCGGCGAGACAGAACCTGGATAACGCGGCGAATCTCTTCGTCGCGGCCAATCACCGGGTCCAGCTTGCCTTGCGCGGCGGCGACCGTCAGGTCGCGGCCATACTTTTCGAGCGACTCGTAGGTCTCTTCAGGATTTTGCGTGGTCACGCGCTGCGCGCCGCGCACGGACTGGATGGCGGCCTCAAGACGGGCACGGTTCAGACCGGCCTCCTTGAGAATACGCCCGGTGGCTCCGGTGTCTCCGAGCGCGGCGAGCAGCACGTGCTCAACACTCAAGAAATCGTCCTTGCGTTGTTTGGCTTCGTCCTCGGCATCCGCAAAAAGCTTGGTCAGTCTTTGGGTGACATAGATCTGGTCCGGGCCTCCCTGTTGCAAGGAAACCTTTGGCAGCTTTTCGACTTCCTTTTGGAGCCGCTGCTGGATCGAGTCCACGTTCAAGTCGGCCTTTTTGAGAATCGATGGGGCCAAGCCGTTGCTTTGTTCGAGCAGGGCGATGAGCTGGTGCTCGGTGTCGACCTGCTGGTTCTGCTGCCTGAGGGCGAGGGCCTGCGCGCTGCGCAGGGATTCTTGTACTTTTTCTGTGAATCGGTTGAAGTCCATACGTTCCGCCAATCAAAGAATATCAGATTAGTTAAGTATTGTCTAGTTTTATGAGTGTGAGTGGCTAAGATATTTTTCCCGACTGGCCACCTTCGCTGCGTATATGCTGGGAAAATGATGCGATTGACCCTGGCTTGCCTGATTTTGGCTGCACTATGGGGCTGTTCTACTGGCAATTCCGGTACGGCGGCCAGTCCGGAGGAGGCCAAGGCCTATATACGGAACCTTGGACTGGGCGAGGTGCAAATGCAGGCGACAGAAAGCTTTGGGGGGCAGCAACTTGTTGAAATCATAGGGAATGTGACGAACAATGGCTCTCGTCCGCTGCGTCAGGTGGAGTTGAGCTGCGTTTTTTACGACCCCTACAATCAGGTCATTTTGCGCGAGACGGTGCCAATTGTGCGGGCCGATCGTGGCGGACTCAAGCCCGGCGAAACGAAGCCATTCCGCTTGCCCTTCGATACAATTCCCCAAAGCTGGAACCAGAGCATGCCGGGGATGGTGATGGCTGGGGTGGTTTTCGAATAATGGGACGCATCCGGGTGATTGAAGATGATCGGGACCAGCGGGAGTTGCGTACCTTGCTGCTGGAATCGCAGGGGCATGAAGTGGTGTCCACCGATGCCGAGGCCGAATTGATCCTGATGGATTTGCGGATTCCCACCCTCGAGGCGGGCAGGGAGAGGATTCGTGTCATTCGAAATTCATCTCCGTCGCCGAAACTGGTTGTTTTGAGTGGTGCCGTAGCGGAACTGCGCGGCACGGAGGAGGAAAAACTGGTGGATGCGATTCTTGAAAAACCCTGCCCCTCGGGGATCCTGTTGAAAACGGTGGCCGCGTTGTTGGTGCTGGCGATGACTTTGCTGGCGCAGCCACCAGACCTGAAGCGTCACGCGCCCATTCTTTACCAGCGCGCCGACACCGTGGGAACCGACAACGATATCCCGCTGCTGATGTATTGCGAATGGGACGCCAAGGACAGTTCTCTCACTTACACGGTGATCTTTTCCAATGAAGACGGTGGCACCTCGACGCGCGACCTGATGGCGCGCTGGGGCCGGGCAACGGATATTGAGTACATCTACAAGGTATGGCTGAAGCCGGATGGCTCTGCGGTGCGGCGTCAGATTCAGGCCAAGGATCATAAGGACGTTCCCTTTGACGGGCCTTTTGAAGGCGACCGCCCCGTGCTGGTGCCGGTGACCCGCAACAACATGGTGGCTGGCGCCAAAGAGCGGACGGGCAAACGTTTTGACTTTGAACCGATGCTGGTTGATCTCAGCGAGCATTCCCGCGAATATGTAATGGACCTCAAGCCGGAGACCTGGAAAGTGATGCGGGAAGAACTGGTGCGGGAAGGGAAGCTGCGGCCTTATGGTGTTGTGCGGGGAGAAGACATCAGCGACCCGGACAATTACGCCTACCTCGAGTTCCGCTCTGACCAGCGCGAAGGCGGGCGCGTGGCGGTGGGTTATCGCGTGAAGGGTTCTGACCGTTTGCGGATGAGCCATCTTGGCAAGCCCGGCAACATGGTGGAGCGCAGCGGCTGGATGCGGCTGGCGACGGAACTGCCACCGGGGACCAAGCTGGGCGATATCGAGCAGGTAGTGTTCGGCTGTTATGGAAAGGGGAGCTGCCGTGTTGAAAAGGTCTCGTTTGTGGAATTGAAGGGAGAGCGGCGGAGCGTGGATTCCTCCGGACCAGTGGAGATTCCAGCGGGGGAGATTTGGTTCTCGCGGTTAAAGTAATTCCGCGATCGGCCCGCAGCGAAGTAATGGGCGAGATGGCCGACGGGACGCTCAAGGTGAAGGTGGCGGCCGTGCCGGAAGACGGCAAAGCCAACGAAGAACTGTGTCGTACCCTGGCTGCGCACTTTCAAGTACCAAGAAGCCAGGTCTTCGTAATCAGCGGCCAAACCGGGACCCGCAAGCAAGTGCGCGTCGGGTAATCAATCTTTCGTGGCAATTTGTGGCGGCAGATTCCTGGCCTTCTCGAGATCGGTACGGAGTTGGCGCGTAATTTTTTCCGCTACATCGGCCGAGGCACCCCGAAATTTTGCGCCGTAGCTTTCCTGGGTTGTTGACCACAGGACGTCACCCTCTTTGTTGACAATGCGGACGGCGGCGACGGCCTCATGCTTGCGCTCGTTGAGCTTGACGTCTTCACTTTGATTGACTCCGATGGAGGCGGATCCGCGGCGGGACTCCCGCGATGTCAAGCCACCGCGGGCGCCTGAGATCCCGGTGCGAATACTCAAATCGTCACTGGAAGAGAATTGTTCATTAAAGACCAGGTCTTCCGCTGTCCCCTTCAGAAAGGCATCCGCGCGTTCCGGGTTCTCGGTAATGAGAAAGAAGCCTGCCGTCTGGAAAGACGCAATGATCATGTCGCGAATCTGGTTGGCTGCCTCGCCACCGCTCAAATCCTGGATATGAAGCCGCCGGATGCGGACCAATTGCGCCAGAGCCTCGTCAATCGGATTCAGGTCAACGATGTTGGCACGTACCGGTTGGGGCACTGGAGATTGCGGCTCTGCCGCGGCGGCAAGCCCCGACCAGCCAAAGCCGAGCAGCATTTGCTTAGCTGCGGTACGCCTTCCGGGCTTCATCATCCTGTACCTTTACTCTTAAACCCGTCCTTGCCTCCAGGCTGGCCAGCGTGGGCCGGACGGACGTTTTGGGCAAGCGCAACACCATGGCCTGATCATGGCCGCCGGCGTCGCGATAGTGAATCGTCAAGAAATGATCCCGCTTTTTGCTCAGCAGGAACATCGGTGAAATCAGAATTGCACTCAGATAGCGGCGGTCCACTTTCTGGCCATACTCGATGGAGCGAACTTGGGAATAGGGGATGGAGAGCTTGCGGGTTCGGTTCCCGAACGACATCTCGTCCACTTTGTCGAGCTGCAACATTCCGTCCTGGCCGCGCTTGAAATCGTCTACCGTTCCGCCTACAAACTCCGCCTTGCTATCGGCGGCGTTCAGGGCCAGCAGACAAAGCACCAGACACCACAGCAGTTCTCCCCGGAAACCTCGGATATGTCGCATCATAGCGGTAGTGGAAACTGTGTGGAAATAATCTCGATATTTTCTAAGGTGGGTGGAGTAGTACGGTCGGTACTGGGTTCTGCGGACATGCCCACCCGCCGGCCGGTTTTGCGGGAACACAATGAGAGTTCGGTCGATGGGGTCTTCATCGTTGGGGATCTGGCGGGAACGCCGGTTATCCAACTTGCCATTGAGCAGGGCGAAGAATTGGCGCAATACCTGGATGGCCAGCTCAAGCGGCCGGCCGCCAACAGTGCTGAATGGGATGTCGTCGTGGTGGGGGCTGGTGCTGCCGGTCTTGCTGTTGCGCTGCGTTTGCAGCAGCGTGGCCGCCGCGTGCTGCTGCTGGAAAAACGAGAGCTGGTAGCCACCTTCCGCGATTTTCCGGAAGGTAAGCGGATCTATGCCGAGCCGCGGGGGCGTCCGAATCCATCGTTGCTGGATTTTTCTGAAGCACCCAAAGAAGAATTGATCGAGCGCTGGCAACGCCAGGTGGCCGATGCTGGCATCCCGGTTCATTGTGGCGAAAGTCTGACCGGGATCGTGCCGGGGGTGACCCTGCAGGTTGAGACTTCCAAGGCCACCTACCGCAGTCGTTACGTCGTTCTCGCCAGCGGCATTCGCGGCAATCCGCGCCGCTTGGCCGTGCCGGGTGAAGATGCGCCGAACGTCTTCCACCGGCTATACAATCCAAAGCTCTATCGCGGCGAGCGCATTCTGGTGGTGGGTGGCGGCAATTCGGCTGCGGAAGCAGCTATCGCGCTGAGTGCTGATAATAATGTGACGCTGGTGCACCGGGGCGGCGGCCTGGAGCGGGTCTTTCCGGAGAACCGGAGGCGGTTAGAAGCCGCACCTGTCCAGATCCAGCTCAACACGACGCTCAACACGCTGGAAGGCCTGCCTTATGACCGAATTTTCATTCTGATCGGTGCGGATGCTCCGGTGGCTTTTCTCAAGTCGCTCGGGGTCCGGCTTGAGAATGAGTGGGACAGGAAACGCTGGCTGGGCCTGGCTTTGACCTTCGCGCTTGCCTACACCATCTATGGCGCCAAGTTCGGGACGGGAGAAGAATTCTGGCCCTTCCGGGGCTGGGGTTTTGAGGCACTCAGTTTCTTTGGCCGCGGGTGGAGTTTCTGGTACACCGTGCTCTACACCGCCGTGGTGACGATCTTTGGTATTCAGGCGATGAAGCGCTGGGGTATCGACCGTAAAGACAAATTCCAGATCTACCGCTTTGCTTCCCTGATTGGCTTTCAGTGGACCTTTTTCTTTCTGATCCCGGAGTTTCTTTTCGGCTGGGCCGTGAAGTATCAATGGGTGGGAGAAAGCCTGGCTGGCGACCCGAATTTTGCCAATAACGCCTGGCGCAGCTACGGCATTGTTTACGCCTGGCCTCTTTTCTTCTACACCTTCTTTTCCGATCCGCATCAGGTCTGGGTTGTTTGGGGAGTCATCCTGAGTTTTGTTCTGTTGCCGGTGCTGGTGCTGCTGCATGGCAAGCGCTACTGCTCCTGGATCTGTGGATGTGGCGGTCTGGCGGAAACACTGGGCGACCGCTGGCGTCATTTGGCACCCAAAGGTCGCGCCGCGATTGCCTGGGAGCGCATGAACCTCTGGGTGCTGGGGGCGGCCGTGGTGATTACGATCCTGATGCTGGGCCAGGATGTGGTGAAGGCCTTCCGCGAGCCAGCCGGGCAGAGCATTACGTATTACCGGCTTGTTGTCGACACCTGGCTGGTGGGCATCATCCCGGTGGCGCTCTATCCCTTCTTTGGAGGAAAGGTTTGGTGCCGTTACTGGTGCCCGCTGGCGAAGATGATGGAGGTCTGGGCGCGCTTCTACACGCGTATGCGCTGGAGCCGCTTTGCCATCACGCCGAACGACAAGTGCATCGCCTGCGGTGAATGTACGCGAAACTGTCAGGTCGGCATCGACGTCATGAAGTATGCGCTCGAACAAAAGGAGTTGAATAACGAAAACTCTTCTTGTATCGGATGCGGAATCTGTATCACCGTCTGTCCCATGACCGTTTTGCAGTTTGGAAAGATCGAACCGAGCACCTCGCTCATCCAAATCAAGACATGATTATTTCTCCTGATACCCGGCGCGATGTGCGGATTCCCCCCGGGCAAAGCCAGACCGTAAAGTGGCCCGTCCTCGACGCTAGCGGCACGCCACCCATCGACATGTCCAAATGGCGGCTCGAAATATTTGGTCTGGTGGAGCGGGAGGTGTCGCTCGATTGGGCAGAATTTTCATCCCTGTCGCGCGTAGAAGTTTTTTCCGACTTCCACTGCGTTACCCGCTGGTCCCGGCTCGACAACACCTGGAGCGGCGTCAGCGTCAAGACTCTGATGGATCTGGCAGGCATCAAGCCGGAGGCCCGCTTTGTGAGTGCACTCGGCTATGACTTCGGCTGGACGACCAACTTGCCGCTCGACGAGTTTCTGGTTGAGGACGCATTGGTGGCCACGCATCATGACGGCCAGCCGCTGACGCCTGAACATGGCGGACCCGCCCGCCTGGTCGTCCCCCGGCTCTATGCCTGGAAGAGTGCCAAGTGGATCGGCGGAATTGAGCTGCTTGCTGAGGATCGGGCTGGCTTCTGGGAACGCAATGGATATCACATGCATGGTGACCCCTGGAAGGAGGAGCGCTTTGGCTATTGATCGCCGCACTCTGCTCACTGTGGGCGCTCCGGCTCTGGTTGGCGCGGGAGCCTTTGCTGTCTACCAGCAGGCACCCATGTTCTGGCAGCAATACAAATCAGAGATGTTCGCTGACATTGCCCAGGCGCCGAAACAGCCTAAGGTTCTGGATTGGCCCGATCACGGGCTGCATATTTCGTGGCTCGGCCACGCCACGACGCTGATCCAGATTGACGGCTTTCGCATTCTCACCGATCCGGTATTCAGCGACCGGTGTGGCATCGATCTCGGCCTGCTGACGCTTGGGCCGAAGCGGCTGGTGGAGGCGGCTCTTCCGCTGAAGAATCTGCCCCGGATCGATCTCATTCTGCTCAGCCACGCTCATTTCGACCATTGGGACATGCCCACTCTGCGAGCACTTGGAAGTCCGGAAACACAAATCATTTGTGCCCGCGAGACCAGTGACCTGCTGACCGCGTCGCGCTGGAAAGAGATCCAGGAACTTGGCTGGCGGGAGTCGGCCCAAGTGGGGCCGATTCACGTGAAGGCGTTTGAGGTGAAGCATTGGGGCGCGCGAGTGCGAAGTGACACGCATCGAGGCTACAACGGTTATCTGATCGAGAGCGGCAATCACAAAGTGCTCTTTCCGGGAGACACGGCGATGACGGATAACTTCAAGGATCTCCGGGGAGGCCGCGCTATTGAGGTCGCCATCATGCCGATTGGCGCGTATAACCCGTGGATCGCCAACCACTGCACACCGGAAGAGGCGTTGCGGATGGCTGAATGGGCAGGGGCTGAACGGGTAATTCCAATTCACCACCAGACTTTTGTTCTGAGCCGGGAACCGCTTAACGAGCCGATTGAACGGCTCATGACCGGGGTAAAAGGGGAGACGGGACGAGTCGTGGCCGCTGGCATTGGGGACGAGTGGAGCACGCTTAGCTAAGCCCAACAGGTCAAAGGCTACAATGCAAAAGAACCTGTGCGGATTCCATTATTTGTATTCCTAGTCATTGTTTTGTGCGGATGCCGGCAAATCGAAAAAGGTGCCGGGGGCAGTGAAGTATCTGGCTCGGCGGGAAGCGCCGGTGCTCACAATGCGGCCGCCGATCTCAAGCGTTGTGCCGCCCCCGTAGCCACTGTCGCACTGGTTGAGGACCCCGACGGTTATGCCTACATGTCCCGCTACCAGTTGCCCTCGCCTTTATCCCTGATGCGGCTCATGATGCAGCAAAGCGGCTGCTTCCGGGTGGTTGATCGCAGTGCGGGGATTAATTCCGCGCGTCGCGAGCAGGAGCTGGATGAGTCTGGAATGTTGCGTGAAGGCCAAACCGTACGCAAGCGCCAGGTGATTGAAGCGCAATTCGCCCTGCTCACCACCATTGTCTTCAACGAACGCAATGCCGGGGACAGCTTTGGAGGTCTGGTGGCGAGAGTGCCTGTCATCGGTCAGTATGCCGGGCTCCTGGGCAACGTTCATTTCAAGGAAGCGCAGACGGTTCTCTTTCTTACCGATAATGAAACGAGCGAACAAGTGGCGAGCGCTACCGGCAGCGCCCGCGCGACAGATCTTGGTGCGGGCGGCCTCATGATTGGCTCACTCGGCGGCGCGGCTCTCGGCGGTTGGGGAAGCACCAATGAAGGGAAAGTGATTGCGTCCGCTTTGCTCGATAGCTTCAATAACCTGGTGCCCCAGGTCATGGTTCTGATGCAGAAACAAATGCCACCACCGGTGCCGGTAAAGAAATGACCCGCCGCTCGCTATTGCTCGCGCCAGCTCTTGCCTGGGCTGCGGAGGATTGGGTTGCCGCCGATGGCAGCGCTTTCCCCAAAGAGAGTTGGCGGATTACGTCTGAGGGACTGGAAGCCGTTGGCGGATTGGCCACTTTCCAGGACATCAAGACGGTTCGTCTTTATACCGACTTTGACTTCGAGTTTGAATGGAAGATGCTGGCCCAGGGCAATAGCGGCGTCAAGTACCAACTCCTCAAATGGGACCGCTGGCAGCCGCCCGGCAAGAGTGGTTTTCACATCCGGGCGCGGGGGCCGGAATTCCAACTTTCCGACGACGCCATTACGGACGACAAGGCCAAGCAGTGCGGATCTTTATATGGCCAGCAGGCCCCTGTCCGGCCCGCTAAAGTGCGTCTCGGCGAGTTCAATACCGCGCGGCTGAGGCTGCAGGGTCAGACTGTCGAACACTGGATCAACGGCGAAATGCTGCTTGAATACCAGTTGCCGCAAGTGAAGCCCTCGGCGATCTCGCTACAGAATCACGCTTGCAATGTCTGGTTTCGCAAGCTGCGCATTAAGGCAGCGTGAAGGCGATGTAGGAGCCGTCGATCGGCTTCTGCGTTGCGGGGATCAAACCAGCTTGGGCCGAGGCGCAGAACACGATGTACTGCTTGCCGTTCACTTCATAGACTGCGGGGATGCCTTCGAGCGCCATGGGCACTTCCTGCTCAAAGAGCAGCTTGCCGGTTTCGATGTCGAAAGCCCGCACCTTGCGGTCGCGTGTGCCGGTAAAGATCAGCCCGCCGGCTGTTACCACCGGGCCGACCTTTGGATAATGCGTGCCGGTGTTCTTGATGCCTTTGGCCGCCAGTTCCGGCACTTCTCCCAAAGGGATTTGCCACTTGATGGTGCCTTTGTTCAGGTCGTAGACCGTTAGCGAGGTCCATGGTGGCTTGATTGCCGAAAGTCCGTCGCTGGCGATCATGAAGCCAAAGGCGCTCTCGTAGCGCTCCTCGGGAGTCATGCCTGGCACTTCCGCGTCGCGCTTGTCGAGCTTCAGCAGACAGGGCAAATCCTTGGAGACCACTACCAGCGTTCCTGCTGCCGGGTCTACTGCCGCGCCGCCCCAATTGGCTCCACCATTGTTGCCGGGCATCTGGATGGCGCCACGTGCGGCGGGAGGCGTAAACAGGCCCTCATTGCGAGCGCTCAAAATCGCATCGCGAAATTTGGCGCGGTCTGCCGGGTTCAAAAAGGGGCTCAAGTCATCCACGGTGAAGCTCTGCCGGGAAAACGGCGGTGGCTGCGCGGGATAGGGTTGCGATACCCAGGTGGTCTCGCCGGGCATGTCAGTCTTTGGTACTTTACGCTCTTCGATGGGCCAGAGTGGTTTGCCCGTGTCGCGGTCAAAGACGAAGATGAAGCCCTGTTTGGTGAGGACAGCGACAGCATCAATCTGCTTGCCGCCGTGTTTGACGGTGAGCAGCTTTGGTGCCGTTGCGCCGTCATAATCCCAGATGTCGTGATGGACCATCTGGTAGTGCCAAATCTTCTTGCCTGTCCGCGCATCGAGCGCGAGAATGCAATCGGCAAAAAGGTTGTGGCCTTCGCGATCCTTGCCGTAGAAATTGTACTTGGCGCTTGCCGTGGGGGCATACAGCACACCGCGCTTTTCGTCCACCGTCATTTCGGTCCAGACATTGGCTCCGCCCACGGTCTTCCAGGCATCCTTGGGCCAGCCGTCATAGCCTTCTTCTCCTGGACGCGGAATCGTGTGGAAGGTCCACGCCCGCTTGCCCGTGCGGACATCGTAGGCGCGGATGTCGCCCGGTGCCGAACCATAACCCTGATTCGTGGCCGTGCCCATGATGATCAGGTCTTCAAAGACGCGTCCTGGCGACATGGACTGCACCACCGTTAGCAGCTTTGGATCGCGGCCGAGGCCTTCCTTCAGGTCTACCTGAAAGCTCTCGATCAACTTGCCGGTGCGGGCGTCGAGCGCTCGCAGGACTTGGTTGCTGGCAAAAAGCAAGCGCCTTTCCTTGCGGTCTTTGCTCTCCCAATAATTGATACCGCGATTGGTGATGGCCTTGGTGTCAGCGGGCTGTGTGTACTTCCAAACTTGTTTTCCGCTCGTCGCCTCCAGCGCCACAATCGAATTGTTTTCGCTCATGACATAAGCGAGGTTGTCGACTACGACCGGATTAAAGAAGTATTTCTTGTTTTCGCCGATGCGGTAGCTCCACGCCACTTGAAGCTTGGAAACGTTGGAGCGGTTGATCTGGTTCAGGGCCGAGTATTGCGAAGAATGGGGCCCGCCCCCGTAGTCTTTCCAGGACTTGAAATCCTGGCCAAGCAGGGTGGCGGCGCATAAGAGAATCGGTAACAGCATGAAGCTTCAAGCTATCATGCGAGCTTTTTCTGTTCGCTGGTGCGCGGCTTCCAGCGGTATGCCGCAAGCGAGTTCTTGTGGAAATACTTCTCCGCGACAAGGCGCGGCTTCTTCATCACGTAGTTGCGCACCACGGTCAGAACCTGTTCATACGTGCCCAGGCCATCGCTATTCGGCCAATCGCTGCCATAGACCACGCGGTCCTCGCCAAAGCGCTGCCACATCTCGTCGAGGACGGGCTTGTAGGCGGCATCGTCCGTGATTGTCACCCCGTTCTTCTTCTTCAAAACGGCTGAAACCTTGACATAGATTTGTGGGCGCGCCGACAGATCGCGCAGGACCGCATCGGCCTGGGCCAAGTCGGCCATCCCGGGCAAATGGTCAATCATGATGCGCAGATTGGGCACCAGGTCAGAGGCCCGGCGCAGGTCGGTCAAGAGCTTCAAGTTCGGATTTGCGGAATCGAGAATCATCCCGCGTCCAGCCAGGTCTTTCAGCCCGGCCACAAACTCGGGCTTGCCCAGTTCATTTCCAATATCAGGACCCCAAAGGTTTCCGTAGCGGATGCCAAGATAAAGCGGATTCTTTGCATACTTGTCGAGTTCGGTGCGGAAGTTCTTGTCCCCGGGCGGTATGTTCCCCACCATGCCAACCATCACCGGATGGGGCGCGCAAACATCGAGCACCCATTGATTGTCAGCCAGCCAGGGGCTGCATTCGAGTTCGATCGCACCCACCACACCCAGCTTGCGGGTGAGCTCGATGTAGCGCGGGGGCAAGGCCGGCTTGTAGCGGATCTTGTCGTCCTTGGGTGGCCAGGGAACGCCTTGCGGCCGCTCCGTATCGAAGAGATGGATGTGCGTATCAATGATGGGGATGCTGCTCTGGGCCAGAGCGGGGGCGATACTTGCGGCGAGCAGACTGCGACGGGTCATGCTAGTTACGATAAACCAAAGCGCAAGGTCACGGCACTGAGAAAGCCGCAGACGCAGGCAAGAAAGCCGAAGAAGAAGGCTCCTTCATAGGCACGCCAACCGCGCGTGTGAAGCGCAATCTGCATGGGGTTATCGGGGTTGGCATAAACGGTTAGCTGCGTTCCGGGTGCCATCTCCCCCAATGCTGTTTCGACGCGAAAACGTTCCCGGCTGGCGAAACTGGAGTGGTCCCAATGTCGGAAGCGTTGGCCCTGGAAGTGGTATTCGAGCAGGCATTCCGCGCGGTACTCCGGTGCGGGTTGCGCTGCGTTGACAACCTTCACAAACTCGCGTGCCACGCGATTGGCAACCACGGTTGCCGTCACGGGTTCATAGTGCGCGGCGCGATGCCTGGCTTCCTGCACCTGCCAGTAGCTGCAACCGGAAAAGAAGATCGCCAACGGGATCGTAACCCAGACACTTTGCTTCATGATTCGCGCTCCGTTTAAAACGCGTGAAGCAGCCGGGGTCTGGATCAATCCGAATCGGGAATCTCGATTGAGACATCACCCTGGATGATTGCCTGGCATCCCAGGCGGGATTGCTCCGTGCTGCCGGCCACCATTCCGACAAAATCCAGCTCGTCCTGATCGGCTTCACTCAAATTTGCTTCGCCTGCGCGCACGATCACATGACAGGTGGTGCAACTGCAATTGCCGCCGCAGACGTGGTTCAGAGGCAAGCCAAAGTGCATTGCCAGGTCGAGAATCGAGCCGGGCTTTCCGTGTCCGCCATAGGGAAATTGGCCCAGTACAAATTCGTGGACCGTGTTGTCGTTCAATAAAGTCAATTTCGGCATGAACTTTCTAAGTTAACGCAGGCGATAGAATCTTTGCATGCGATGGCTCTGCCTGCCCCTTGTGATTTTCCCGGCTTTGGCCCAGGTCAACTTTCAAGCCGAGATCCGGCCCCTGCTCAGCAAGCGTTGTCTCGCCTGCCACGGCCCCGATGAACACGGCCGTATGGCGGGCATCCGGCTTGATACGCGCGAGGGCGCAACCACGAAGAATGCCATCGTGCCGGGCGATAGCGCCACCTCAAGGGTGATTGCGCGCGTGACCCACGCTACACGTCCGATGCCGCCCAGCGGCCCGCGGCTGACAGAGGCTGAAGTGGATGCGCTCAAGCGCTGGATCGATGCCGGGGCAAACTATGCCGCGCACTGGGCTTACGAAAAGCCGATCCGGCCAGCCATCCCTGCGACGGTTGCAAAGTCCTGGGTGCGCAATCCGATTGACGCTTTTGTTCTGGCCCGATTGGAAAAGCAGAATCTCAAACCTTCACCACCAGCCGATGCGGCGACCCTTGCCCGCCGCGCTGCGCTCGATCTCACGGGCCTGCCCCCGGACCCTGCCTTGCTGGCCCGATACCTGGCCAAGCCCACACCAGAAGGATATGAAGCGTACGTGGATGCTCTGCTGGCTAGCCCCCACTTTGGTGAGCGTTGGGCCAAAATCTGGCTCGACCTGGCCCGTTACGCCGACACCCAGGGTTATGAAAAAGACAATCGCCGCTCCATCTGGCCTTACCGGGATTGGGTGATTCGTGCCTTCAATGAAAATCTCCCGTTTGACCAGTTCACTGTCGCCCAAATCGCCGGTGACCTGATGCCGGATGCTACGGTTGACGACCTGGTTGCTACGGGCTTTCATCGCAACACGATGACCAACACTGAAGGGGGCACCGATGATGAAGAGTTTCGCGACGTAGCCATTCGCGATCGTGTCGCCACCACCGGTCAGGTCTGGATGGGCCAGACCTGGGGCTGCGCCCAGTGCCACACGCACAAGTACGATCCGCTTTCCCACAAAGAGTTTTTCCAGCTTTACGCCTTCTTCAACCAGACCGAGGATGATGATCACCCGAGCGACCGCCCCGTGTTGAAGCTCAACCGGAACACTTCCACGCTGGTGCTTCGGGAACTTCCCAATGAGCGTCAACGCCGCACGCGCATCTATGAGCGGGGCAACTTCCTCACGCCGGGGGACCCGGTTGAGGCTGATACGCCTGCCTTCCTGCCTTCACTATCCGCCAGCGCTCCGCGCAACCGTTTGGGCTTTGCCCAATGGCTTGTCAGCGCGGAGAATCCGCTTACGGCGCGCGTGCAGGTGAACCGCTACTGGAGCCGTCTCATGGGTCGTGGTCTGGTTGAAACAGAAGAAGACTTTGGCACCCAGGGAGCCTTACCCACTCATCCCGAGCTGCTCGACTGGCTGGCGATTGAGTTCCAGCAGAACTGGGACACCAAGGCTCTTTTGCGACTTATCCTGACCAGCGCCACGTATCAGCAGTCCTCCGCTGTCAGCCCAGAACTCCTTCGTCTGGACCCGCAAAATCAATGGTTCGCCCGAGGTGCCCGTTTCCGGCTGGATGCCGAACTGGTGCGTGACCAGGCGCTTGCCGCGGCGGGCTTGCTGAGCCGGAAACTGTATGGCCCGCCCGTTATGCCCTGGCAGCCCGAGGGCGTCTGGCAGGTGGTCTATAACGGCGAAGCCTGGAGGACCTCTCCCGGTGAGGATCGTTACCGTCGTGCTCTCTACACCTTCATGCGGCGTACCAGCTCTTACCCCGCGATGATGAACTTTGACGCGCCAACGGGGGAAACCTGCACCATGCGTCGCATCCGCACGAACACGCCGCTGCAGGCCCTGACGACGCTCAACGACCCTGCCTTCATGGAAGCGGCCCAACGTCTGGCCCAGCGTGCACTCGATGAATCCCCGCGTGACCCTGTCCGCCATCTCTTTGAAGCCGTGCTGCTTCGTCCGCCGACGCGAGCCGAATCCCAGCGTCTGCAAAGCCTCTTCCGGCAGGCGGAAGCCGAGTTCCGCGCTCATCCGGAAGAAGCGCAGAAGCTCGCCCGTTTCAATGAAGTGATTTACAAGGAAGACCGCCCGGTGACGCTGCTTGCCGACGCTCGCACCACTCCACCCAACTGGCGCTACCTGCGCTCAGAGCCACCGAAGGACTGGCACACTGCTGGCTTCGAGGACAGCAGTTGGCAGTCTGCCCCCGGCTACTTTGGTTACTTTGCAAACCCTGATACGCCCGCGGCCCGCGCCACGCCTATCCAAACCGAATGGAAGGAAGAGAATATTTATCTACGCATCAGTTTCGATTTGCCGGAGCGCCTGCCGACGCACTTCTCCATGCCCATTCGCACTAATGCCTCGCACGAAGTCTGGGTGAACGGTGTACCCGCCTTGAGCAACATCGTCTTTGAGCGCGCCGGCCATTTTGAATACGAACTCACCACGGAGGGCCAGCAGGCTTTCCGGCCCGGCCGCAACGTAATCGCCATCAAGGCCACGCGCAACAATGGCATGAATCTTGCCCAGGTTTTTGATGCCGGCCTGGTCGCCATTGCGCCTCTGGATCTCGGTAAACCGGTTCGCAGCGATGCCACCCGAGCGGCCTGGGCCGCCGTGGCCAATACCATTCTCAATCTCGACGAAACTCTCACGAGGCGCTAAACCATGCAATCTTTGCTTCATTCCACCCGGCGTCATTTCTTTCAGGGCTGTTCGCTCGGCCTCGCCAACCTTTTCCTTGCGGAGGCACAGGAGGGCAAGTCCGCACGCCTGCCGCAAGCCAAGGCCAAGAGCGTCATTTACCTCCACATGGCCGGCTCGCCCAGCCAGTTGGAACTCTTTGACCCCAAGCCGGAACTGGTCAAATACAACGGCAAGCCCTGCCCGGATGAATTGCTCAAGGGCAAGCGTTTCGCCTTCATCAAGGGCGTACCCACCATGCTGGGCACGCCTTATCAGTTCAAGCAACATGGCCAGTCCGGCACCTGGCTGAGTGAGCTGCTGCCGCATCTTTCAGAAGTGGTTGACGATGTCACCTTCGTCCATTCGATGAGTACGGACCAGTTCAACCACGCTCCGGCCCAGCTCTACGTTCACACCGGCAACCCGCGCTTCGGCTTTGCTTCCATGGGCGCCTGGGCCACTTATGGACTCGGTACCGAAAATCAGGATCTACCCGGATTTGTCGTGCTCACCAGTGGCGGCAACAACCCCGACGGTGGCAAGAGTCTTTGGGGCAGCGGCTTTCTGCCGAGTGTCTATCAGGGTGTTCATTGCCGTTCACAAGGCGACCCGGTTCTCTTCCTGAGTGAGCCCGAGGGGATGACTCGTGGCGTGCGGCGCAAGACGCTCGATGCGTTGCGTGATCTCAATACGTTAGCCAAATCCGAACAGGGCGACCCGGAAATTGATTCCCGCATCGCACAGTATGAGCTTGCTTACCGCATGCAGACTGCCGTGCCCAAGGTGATGGATATCAGCATGGAAAAGCCGGAAGTGCATGCAGCTTACGCGACCGAACCGGGCAAGGTCAGCTTCGCCAATAATTGTTTGCTCGCACGCCGGCTGGTTGAGAATGGCGTGCGCTTTGTGCAGCTTTACCACTGGGGTTGGGACCACCACGGCTCCAGCCGCCGGGAAGATATTCGCTATGCGCTACAGCCGCAGGCTCGCAGTGTGGACCAACCGCTCAAGGCGCTGATTCAGGACCTCAAGCAGCGCGGGCTTTTTGCTCAGACGCTGATCGTATTTGGTGGAGAGTTTGGCCGGACGCCGATGCGTGAAAATCGCGGTGGCGTCGAAGGCCCGTACATTGGTCGTGACCATCATCCCTACGCATATACGATGATGCTGGCCGGCGGCGGGATCAAGCGTGGATTCAATTACGGCGAGACCGATGACATCGGCTACTACATCACCAAGGATAAGGTCAGTCCGCGCGATTTACAGGCCACGATTCTCAATCAGATTGGCCTCGATCCCTACAAGTTGCACTATCCCTATCAGGGCCTCAATCAGCGACTGATTGGCCCGACAGATGAAGGCCGGGTGATCAAAGAATGGCTCGGTTCCTAGTGCTGCTTCAGCCAGTCCAGTAGCTCTTGCAAACCTTCCTGCTGCGGGGTGCGGCTCAGCGCCGATTCAATTTCCGCACGCAGGGGTGTGCCTCTGGCCGTCGTCAGGTTTCCGATCTCTGCCCCCTTCTGGAGCAGTTGCAGCGTGGCGGGCCAGTTCTCCACCTGCACGGCTACGGTCAGAATCGTTGAGCCTTTCCCGGCTCGCCGGTTCAAGTCGATTCCCTGATCCAGCGCGATCTCGAACAAGTTCGGGTGCACGCCGCGGCCCACCACGCCAAAGTAAAGCGGCTCATCCCGAAACAACCCCTTCGCATTCAGATCCGCCCCTGCCTTGATGAGTGAGGCAAAGGGCGCCGGCCCGGCGCGTTTGCTGACGTACATGGCGGTTGAGAGTGGGAGTTCACCCTTGCCAGCGTTGGGATCCGCGCCGGCGGCCAGAAGCGCCTGAAAGATCTCTTGCCGGTCGGGAGTCTTCTCCATTTGTCGGAGTGTGACGCTCAACAGTGACATTCCACCATCACCCAATTCATTCACATTCACCTGGGGAATCAGACTGGTTGCTGCAGCCACATCATTTTTGAGAATCGCGTACTCCAGCTCCTTGATTTTGCCGCTGCTAAAGTGAACGCGTGTGCCGTCTGCATCAACATAAGTCGCTCTCCATATTTGGCTCTGCATCGAGCCAATGGCCACGTACAGGAGCGGCGACGCCGCGATGGCGGTCGCCACCAAACGCAGCATGGAGGACTTGGTGACAAGAAAGAGGCCGATTGCTCCCAAAAGAATCACGCCGGGGATTATGAGCATGTAGAAGGCAACCACAATCGGGCTTGTGTGAGAAGGCTTGGCCGCCGCCAGTCCGAGTACGAAGAAGAAGAGGATGGCGGCCATGTCGAGGAGTACGAGAAGCCAGAACACGATTTTCAGCATGGGAGTTATTCTGGCAGGACAAGCGGCATCGCTGACAGCTTTCGATCAGGAGGATTGAAAATAAAGGAAGGAGGAGGAAGTGAATGGTGGCCAGGGAGGGAATTGAACCCCCGACACGCGGATTTTCAGTCCGCTGCTCTACCAACTGAGCTACCTGGCCATCGCCGGCGGGAATCTTTAGATTACCATGAAGCCAGCCACTCAAGGAAGGCGTCCTTACTGATGATGCTGATTCCGCTTGCAGTTTTTGCTCTGTTCCTCGGACAGGCCAGTCCCCCAGCCGATCCGGACGATCCGGGTCCGCCCGTCGTCAAGCGCGGCGGCAACGCTCCTCGCAAAAAACCGGCTCCCGCCAAGGGCCCGAATATCATCACACCGCTTCCTGTCGAAGTGGAAGCTCCAACTGCTCGGCCTGCCAAAGCGGACTCGAGTCACAATCCTGCTTTTGATATCTCGGCCAGCGTGCCCCCCCGGCGCCCTACCGAGAACAGCCTCATTCTGCGCTCCCGTGAGGCCAGCGCTGAATATGACTCCGGTTTGCCCAACTTCATCTGCGACCAGATCGTTGTCCGCTCCCGCAGCGAAGCCAAGCCGCCCAAATGGAAAAAGCAGGACACGGTGGAAGTGGAGTTGATGTACGCGGACCAAAAAGAGGACTACCGCAACGTCCGCATCAATGGCAAGCCGCTCAAGTCCGGCACGCCGGAGGAATCCGGTTCCTGGTCGACTGGCGATTGGGGTTCCACTCTGATCGACATCCTGCACCCGGCCACGCAAGCTGAGTTCAAGCATCGCGGACGCGACAAGATTGCCGGCGTCGAAACAGAAGTTTTCGACTTTCAGGTCTTCAAGGAAAACTCCCACTGGACGATCCGCTTCGGCAAGCCGATCCGCCCCGGCTACAAAGGGGCAATCTGGATCGACCCGGAAACGGCTCGCGTGTTGCGCACCGAGATGCAGGCAGTCAAGCTGCCCAGCGACTACGAGATCGACTGGGTCGAACAGATGACGGAATATGGCTGGGTCACCATCCAGGAGCAGAAATATTTGCTCCCGCTCAAGAGCGAAAACATTGCCTGTTTCCGTTACACGAGCAAGTGCACGCGCAACGAAATTGAGTATAAGAATTACCGCAAGTTCGCCACCGAATCGACGATCTCAACGACGCAATCGGAGATCAGCTTTGACGAAAAGCCGCAGCCGCCTGCGGCTCCGCCCAAGAAAAGAGACTAGACGGCAGCGAGGCCAGCCAGCTCTTTCGCCGTCGATTCTTCCACTTCTTTGTGCAATGAATTGCCGTGCGCGTCCATCGTCACGATGGCGGCAAAGTCTTCCACATCCAGGTGCCACATGGCTTCGGGAATGCCGAATTCAAGCAGATCCACACCTGCCACGCGCTTGACTGTACGGGCATAGAATTGTGCTGCCCCGCCGATGCCGTTCAGGTAAACAGCGCCAAATTGCTTCAGCGCCGCACTGGTTTTGGCCCCCATCCCACCCTTGCCGATTACGGCACGAATACCGTACTTCTCAATGATGGTGGCCTGGTAGGGTTCCTCGCGGCTGGACGTCGTCGGCCCCGCAGCCTTCACTTGCCAAGTGTCTCCCGACTTCATCATTACTGGCCCGCAGTGATAAATGATCTGCCCGTTCAGATCCATCGGCGGTGGTGTGTTCATCAGGTGCGCGTGCACTGCGTCGCGACCCGTATACACGCGGCCGCGAATCAACACGACATCGCCTACCTTCAACGCCCGCACTTGCGCCTCGCTAACCGGCGCTGTCAGCACCACTTCGCGGCCGGTCAGCGGGAAGCCGCTTCCGGTTGCCATCTTCTCTACGGGACGTTCGGGGTCACGATAGAGCCATTGCTTGATGGCGCCGCTACCGGTATCCAGCCGCACGCCTAAGCGCCGGAAGGCCCAGCAGTCATAAGCCACACTCACGAAGAAGCTGGCTGGCAGCCGGTTTGCCGCCGTAATCTTGCAGCCAATCAAACTACCCTTGCCGCCAAAGCCCATGGCGCCGACGGAAATCCGGTTGGCTTCCTCCATCACCTCGGCTTCCAGTCTGGCCAGTACAGGGTCTGGATTCTCGTCATCGAGTGTACGGAAGAGTTGCTCCTTGGCCAGCCAGTAACCATGGGCCCGGTCACTGCCGATACACACGCCAATTGCACCCGGCGCACATCCCTGGCCTTGCGCCTGCCACACCGCATGCAGGATGCACTTGCGCACCCCTTCGAGATCGCGGCCGGCCTTGCCAATATGGTCGAGCGTTGCCGGCAGCGAGTACTGGATATTCTTGTTCTCACAGCCGCCACCCTTCAGCAGCAGCTTGACTTCAATGTCGTCTTCCTCCCACTGTTCAAAGTGGATTACCGGAGTTTCGTGTCCCAGGTTGTCGCCTGAATTCTTGCCCGTAATGCTGTCGACGGAATTGGGCCGCAACTTGCCGCGCCGTGTAGCCTCGGCGACTGCTTCCTGAATGGCCCGCTTCAATTGAATCTGGTTCACGCCCACCGGGGTATGCACGAGAAAGGTGGGCATCCCCGTATCCTGGCAAATCGGACCGTTATCCTCTTCCGCCATGTCGATATTGCTCGCGATAATGTTCAACGCCTGCGAGCTTTGCGTGCCGGGGGTCTCGGCGGCAATCGTGGTGCCCATCGCGGCACGGACATCCGGCGGCAGGTTTACGGAGGTTTGGGTAATCAGCTCGACAAGGGAGCCGGCAAGGAATTCCATTCCTTCAGCGTATGCCAACCGGGGCTTCGATGAAGCGGGCCCGTCCGGTCGCGCCCGGCCGGATGGCTGGTGTCGGCGAGATGAACTCCACCACGGCCGCATCGCTGCGCAGCTCCCGGATGGTTCCGTTCAGTGGCGCCTCGCCCGCTTCGGCCACCAGCACGAGCGCCCCGCCGCCCACTTGCAATCGCCCGGCCAGGTCCGGCGGAATTTCGACTACTACTTCCATGGCCCCCAGATCTGCGGCGATCTCAAAGAGATCTTCAATGTCGCGGGTGACTTCATCGCCAGCCCCGCGCCGGTGGGCAATCAACAAGCCCGTTGCCGTGGCCTTCACTTCGCCGGTGAGTTGCTCCGCCTCGGCTTCTTCGAGATCTTCCGTAACCTCATTCAGCTTCTGCCGCGCTTCTTCGGCCCCTGCCTGGAGGGCCTTGAGCCGCGCCTCCGCCGTCTGTGCCGCGTCTTCGGTGCCCTTGAGTTCTGTGGCCAGCTTCTGGTAATCCGCCTCTACCTTTTCATAGGTCTTGCGCGCCGCAGCGCCTTCCTGGAAAAGTTTGCGTTGGCGTTCCACCAGCCGCAGCGCAGCTTCATGCTCAGAGCGCACACGAGTCAATTCGGCACTGGCCCGGTTGGCTTCCAGCCGAGCCGCCAAGACCTGGCTATCCAGTTCCGACAGCCGCGTCCGTGCGCGCTCCAGATCTTCTTCGGCCCGCGTTTTGTGTGCTTCGAGGCTGCTGTTCACAATGCGCCCGAGCAACTGCCCCTCAAAGACTTCTTCCCCGTCCTGCACTTCAATCGATTCGAGCGTTCCGTCTATTGGTGCCGGAATCCGGATCGTGTTTTGTGCGCGCAGCTTGCCGGGCCAACTTTGTCCAATGGGGTCAGGCAGAGGCTGCGGTTTGGCCGCTTCGGCCTTGGCGCTTTCCATCTGGTCATACTGGCGCTTGGCATACCAGGCGCTGCTGGCAATCAGGCCAAGAAACAGAAGAACGGGACCGTAGAGCATCCAGCGGGACGCCAGGAATCGTTTCAGCGCTGATGGTTGTGAATCTGGCGAGTGCATCCTAAGCACTCATTGTGACGCAGGCAGCCGGGCTAGGCGTTGGCTATCCTGCCTGAGGCTGGCGAAGGCAGGATCAGAGTGCCGTGGCGGGTCTCCAGCATTCCCTGCATGTCGCACTCCCGCTTGAGCAGGTCAGACAGAGTTGTCTGAAAGAGAACTTTCTCCAGCACGTTTTGCAAGCCCAACCACAAGGCCCGCATGCTGCAATCCGTGTCATGAACGCAAATGGATCCCAGCCCTGCATGTCGCCCGCAGAAGCGGTCCCCAAAGAGCTTTCCGCCCAATGCCTCCAATACGTCGCCGATCAGAATAGACTCGGCCGGCTTGGCCAGGCTATATCCACCAGCCTGACCTCTTACGCTTTTGACGAAGCCCGCAATCCGCAGCAACCGCATCAGCTTCGCGACGTTCGGTACTGACAACCCTTCCGCCTTGCTAATCTCCGGTATACTGAGGCTAGCCTCGTCGCCTCGACTTGCCATTTGCAGAAGACAACGAAGTCCGTATTCCTCCTGCGCGCTCAGTTTCATAAATTTGATCTTAACGTAAATGTGTTGAGGTTTGGCTTCAGGTTTGTCGCAGTGAGTCGTGTCTACTTAGCCGATTCCATTTAGTTTCTTGCAATTTCAACTTCTAGGTTTTGTTCCATACATATGCCCTTTCAGATTCAACCACTGTCCGAGTTCCTGGTTCGCCCCTCAATTCCTGCCGCGCTCAGTCGCCTGCCGGAGATCGCTACCAATGTGCTTTGGAGTTGGGACCATCAATTGCGCGCTCTTTTCCGCCGTTTGGACCCCGTGTTGTGGAAGGAGTCCCACAATCCGGTTCTGATGTTGAACCGTCTTCCCGCAGGGGCCCTGGAACAGGCTGCCGCTGATCCCCGCTATCTCGCCGTCTACAAGCGCGCCTGCGAACGCTTCGACACCTATATGCAAGCGCCATCAACTTACAGCGATACCCGCCTCATTGCTTATTTCTCGATGGAGTATGGTCTGGCCGAATGCATGCCGATTTACTCTGGCGGTCTGGGCGTGCTCAGCGGCGACCACATGAAGGCGTCTTCCGATCAGAACTTCCCCCTGGTCGGTGTGGGCTTGCTTTATCAAAAGGGCTACTTTTCGCAGAGTCTCAATTCAGACGGCTGGCAGCAGGAACGCACTCCGATTAACGATTTCTATCAGCTCCCGGTGCTTCCGGTTTTCGGTCCGGATGGTGCGGAGTTGATCGTACAGGTGAAGATGCCCAACGGACCTGTGTCCATCAAAGTCTGGGTAATGCATGTGGGCCGCGTCAAGCTTTATCTGATGGACACAAACATCCCTCAGAATGCCAGCCAGGAGTACCGAGACATCACAGACCAGCTCTACGGGGGCGATTCGACTACCCGTATTCGCCAGGAGATTGTTCTGGGCATTGGTGGGCTTCGTGCACTAAATGCCATGGGCCTCAAGCCCAACGTCTTTCACATGAACGAAGGCCATTCCGCCTTCATGCCGCTCGAACGCACCCGGCTGCTGATGGAAGAGCACAAGCTCACCTTTGCCGAAGCCTTTGAGACAGCCCGTGCCAGCAATATCTTCACAACGCACACCAGCGTGCCGGCAGGTATCGATCTTTTCGATGGCGGCCTGGTGTACGAATACCTGAACGCCTATTGTGAAGAAGCTGGCATTCCGGTGGATCAGCTTTTTGCGCTGGGACGCCGCAATCCTTCTGACACGAACGAGCGCTATTCCATGGCCATCCTCGCCATGAAATCCTCTGCCTATCGCAACGCCGTTTCCCGATTGCACGGTGAAGTTTCACGTGAAATGTGGGCGGATCTTTGGCCTGGTCTTCCGGTCGATGAAGTGCCTGTGACCTCTGTCACCAATGGCATTCACCTGCCTACCATGATTTATGGCGAACTGGCCATGCTCTATGACCGCTACTTGCAGCCGGACTGGCGCGAGCGCTACATCGATCCCAAGATCTGGGATGATGTTCGGGACATACCGGCGTCTGAGCTTTGGGAAGTCCATCGAAAGCAAAAGCGTCAGCTGGTTCAGTTTGTTCGGGAACGCTCCGTTCGTGCTGCCGAGCGCCGCAACGCCAGTGCTTCTGAGCTTCGCCGTCTCGAACAGATCCTCGATCCGGATGCGTTCACCATCGGCTTTGCTCGCCGCTTTGCCACTTACAAGCGGGCCACGTTGATCTTCCGCGATGTCGCCCGCCTCAAGAAGCTGCTCAATTCAAAGAACCGGCCGGTCCAGATCATCATTGCAGGCAAGGCCCATCCGAAAGACCATCCGGGCAAGACGCTGATCCGGGAAATCGTGCAGTTGTCGCGTGATCCGGAACTGGCCCAGCATCTTGTTTTTGTCGAAGACTATAGTTTGCAGGTAGCGCGAGAGATGGTGCAGGGAGTTGACCTTTGGCTCAACAACCCTCGCCGTGGCGAAGAAGCCTGTGGTACGAGTGGCATGAAGGCTGCCATCAATGGGGTGCCCAACTTGAGTATTCTCGATGGCTGGTGGGATGAGGCCTATGAGCCTAATCTCGGCTTCGCCTTGGGGGATCGCGACATCTACGACCCGGGTCATGACGAATTTCACGCCTCGGGAATTTATTCGATACTCGAAAACGAAATTCTGCCGATGTACTATCAGCGTGGCGATGACGGCTTACCCGCAGAGTGGTTGGAGCGCGTGCGCAACTGCATCCGCAAGATCAGTCCGCAGTTCAACGCCCAACGTATGATTCGGGAGTATATGCACCGGCTTTATGAGCCTGCTTACCAGGCGTCGCTCGAATTCAGCCAGGATGAATTTGCCCTGTCGCGCCAGAAAGCCAAATGGTCCCGCAGAGTGGAGTCCGCCTGGGATCGTGTCCGCTTTGTTGATATGGGCCCCAAGCCGGAAAGCCTGCTTACCAGTGGAGAAGTTCTCTCTTTTCAGGTAACAGTTGATCTGGCCGGGCTGGACCCGAATGACGTGCGTGTGGAGGCCCTGGTCGGCGCAGTAGCACCGGACGGCACACTGGCCGGGACGGAAGTAATTGGCCTAAAAGCAGGGGAACGCAAACACAGTTCCTGCGTCTATACTTGTGACTACACGCCGCGCCACACCGGGCGGCTGGGTTACGGACTGCGGATCAGCCCGAATCACTACACCGATCCGCTCACCCGTCCTTGCGGATCTTTGATCCGCTGGGCCTGAAACATTTCACTGGAATCTTGTAAGTTTCTGTGATACACAAGAGGAGAAAGAAGCCGTCGTGCTTTGGGAGCACGGCGTCGAGTACTCACTCTCTCCTCTCACTGTCCGCACACAGTTTCAGCCCGCGCCGGCTGCCGCCAGTGTCAAGTTATTTCAAGGAGTAAAGGACCGCATGGATAGCGATCGCAAATATTCGCAACGCGGCTACCAGGACAACGACCGGCCCCGCCGGGAAGATCGTCCCAAATTTAATGGGCCCAAGCCCCCCATCGACATTACTGGTCCTCGCCTGCCCCGGCTGGTGGAAAGTGTGGCAGCCTCGCGCTGCTGGAACTGTTCCACCATGCTCATGAATGGGATTGAGTTCGACGCCACTTGTCCCAAGTGCAACGCCGCATTGCATTGCTGCAAACAGTGCACGCACTTTGAGCCGTCCACCCGATTCCAGTGCCTGAAACCAATTCCGGAGCGCGTAAACAAGAAGGACCAGGCCAACCAGTGCACCTTCTTCAAGCAACGTGTAACCGTCGCCCGGGACAGCCAGGGTGGAGCCCGCCCGGCTAACATTGGCGGCACCAGTGCTTCCCGGCCGCTCGAGCAAATTTCTGCCCCGCGGAGTTCTCAGGAAGCCCGGGCCGCCTTCGACAGCCTCTTTAAGAAGTAATTTCCATCAACTGGTAGCAGATCATGTGGAGCGCAATCATGTGCGCATCTTCGATCCGGCCCATGTGTGGTTCCGGCGTGTGAATATCCAATTGCACTAGAGGGCCCAGCTTGCCACCATTTCTTCCCGTCAGCCCGATGGTACGGCATCCCAGCTCGTTTGCAAATTCGATTGCTCGAAGCACATTGGGTGAATTGCCTGAGCCGCTAATGGCAATTACTACATCCCCGGGTGCGGCGAAATTCTTCAGTTGTTCCAAAGCGGCATCGTGATAATCGACATCGTTGGAATAAGCCGTCAACGTCGGCATATTGTCGTGCAGGGAAAGAATCTTGAAGCGCTTCTCGCGCTGATAACTTGCTCCTTTGAGCATGTCGCACACAAAGTGTGAGGCCGAGGCTGCGCTTCCTCCATTGCCGGTCATGAAGATCGTACGGCCCTGGTCGCGGGCTTCCTTCAGCCATTCAATTGCCTGATCTACTTTGCTCAAATCCAGCTCGTTGAGGGTCTCAATCAGCTTTTCGCGATAAGTTTCGGTATAAGTCATAAAGGGAAAGTCTCTTTCGCTAGCGCCAAGGCGCCATAAAGTACGCTGTCATCGGCCAGCGCGGCCGGCTGCACGTCAATCCGTGCTCTTGACCAAGCCGTGATCTGCCGTCGCAATTCCTGCCGTAGCGGCACGAACAAAGCGTCACCGGCCTTGCTGATGCCGCCGCCGATGACGATGCGTTTCGGATTCAGAATCATGATCGCTGCCTTCAGTCCGAGGCTGAGGTCGACGACGTAGCTGTCGACAAACGCCGCGTCGGTCAGCAGTTCCACTGCAGGCCGGCCATGGTCCCGTTCGAGCCACAACCCGCAGCACATCCGCTCAAAACACCCATAGGCGCCACACAAACATTCCGGGCCGCCTGGCCGGATCGTGATGTGCCCCAGTTCGCCGGCATACCAGTCCGCTCCCCGGTAAACTCCGTGTTCCGTCAGAATGCCGCCGCCGATTCCCGTGCTGAGCGTCATGTAAAAGAGCGGCCGCTGCTCTGCACCGGCTCCGTAAATGCCTTCGCCCAGCGCACCCACATTCGCGTCGTTATCCATGATTACGGGCGCGCCGCAAAGCTCCTGCACGGTTTCCACCAGCGGATTCTCCGCCCACCCCTCAACATGGGTTGACAGTGTCACCTTTTGTTGGGCGAAGTCTACCGGGCCGCCAAAGCCAATCCCGCAGCGGTCCACGGCATGCTCATGCCGCCACTTGCCGATGATGGCCTCGATCTGCCCCAGCATCGCCCGAGGCCCGCCGGTCCGATCCGTTCGCCGGGTCTCGCGCAGCACCATTTCTTCTCCGGCAAAGAGAGCCAGCGTAAACTTGGTGCCGCCAATGTCGATGGCGAGCGTGTTCATGGCAGTCCCATTCGCGTGGCAACCTCCAGCACTTCCGCTGGTGTTGCCGTCCCGGTGCCCTGCTTCATGATTGTCACGCTTGCTACCAGATTGCCCAACTGCACGGCTTCATCCAGACTGGCTCCCACGGCCAGTGCCGATGCTGCCGCGGCCGAAAAGCTGTCGCCGGCCCCGCAAACATCCACGGGGTTCTCAATGCTGACTGTCTGAATGCGACGCCGGCCACTGGCATCGAGCACGTCCGGACCTTGCGGTCCCGCCGTCACCACCAGTGCCCGTAGTTCAAGCCGTTGGTAGAGCTCCGGGTAGTCCGTATGGCCCAGCAGTCGCTGTGTCGCTTCTCGCGCTTCGTCCTCGTTGGGCTTCAGATAACAACCCGTAAACAACTCCGCCCGCTTGCGCGAATCTACCCACAGCACCTTGCGCGGATGCAGTTGAGCGAATTCATTGATCTTCTCCCTCAGCCGGGCCGTAACGATGCCGCCCATGTTCGTTTCCGCCTGATCGCACACCAGCACCGCGTCAAACATCGCCGCGTAATTTTCAAAGCCGCGAACCATCTCCGATTCCACCTGCTCCGGTAGTGCGGCCACGTTGATAAAGTCCACTCGCGGGATATCTTCCTGCCCTGTGTCGAGATTGATGTGCTTTGTGTAAGTAAAGGTACGAATGAGTGGAGACCGCAGCACCAGGTCTACGGCGATATCCCGGCTGCCGAGCGCACGGAACAATTCTTCCCCGTGGCTGTCGTCCCCAATTGCCCCCATCACGGCCACCCGGCCCACTCCAAGGTCGGCTAGATTGTTGGCAATCGTGCCGCAAGCCCCTGCAGTTGACTCATAACTAATGACTCCAACTCGGGGAATGCCTGTCTCGCGCGAAATCTCTGCCATCGCCGGATCATAGGTGCACCAGCGGTCGAGGCAAATATCGCCAACAACCAGAACGTTCAATTGAGAAAAGCGGTTCAGGATCTCGGCAACCGTCATCGCAACTGTCTCCACAACGCGGGCAGAGTGGCCCGGTGGTTCCCACAAAAATAATAGCTTTCGCCGCCGTCCGCCACCGTCCGCACCAGGATCGTCTTCTGCGGGCGGAAGTAATAACCCGGGTCCGTTTTGGGCAATTCCTTGCGGAAGTCTCCTGCAATCGGCACCACGTCAAAGACTGCCGTTGTGAAATTGCGGATCTCTTCTCCGTGTTGCAGTGCCACATTTCGCGCCATCGCTAATGCTTTCAAGTAAACCTCCGGTCCCATGATTGCCGAACCGAAATTCATGAGTACCCCACCCTCGAGGCTTCGCACTGTCTCGGCAAAGATCAGGAAGTCCCGGTAGCTGGTCGCCCCCAGGCTTGCGCCATCAAAGTTCGGGTGCTCATGCAGGATGTCATACCCGATGCCGGCATGCACGGTCGCCGGAATCCCCTTGCGCCAGGCAGCGGCAAAGACACTCAACGCGCGATGCGGAAAATGAGACTCCTCGATTCTCCGGCCCACGTACTCTCCCAGGCCGTATTCCAGTTGTGACGCTTCGCGAATCCACTGGTTCAGCTCGCCGGTTTCCCGCCACAGCCCGAATTGCCCTGCGCGAATATACCGCGCCACGCTCTCTGTTGTCGCCCCAATCCGCGCCAGTTCATAGTCATGGATCGCACCGGCCCCATTGAAGGCGATATGCGAGATCCAGCCCTTCTCAATCAGATCAATCAGGTGACGATTCACCCCCGCGCGCAAGACATGCGCTCCCATGATCAGAATCACGGCCCGCCCGTGTTGTCGTGCTGCCCGCATACGGTCTGCCAACACGGTCAGATCGTCATGCGCAAAGGGTGGGGTCTCACTGTCCAACTCCAGCCAGTTGTTGATTTCAAGATCGTGCTGGCGCTCGGCAAGCGGCAATATTCGCAAGGCCGAGCGGTCAAAAACCGGGTAACGTGATGCCATTTGTTTTCATTCCTAGGCTGGGAATAGCGCTTTGCGCAGATCATCCAAATGCTTGTAGTTCGCCACCATAAAGTCAGCGCCAACTCCGGCCAGCCGATTGCGTTTCCATTCGTCGATCTTCTCGCATGCGGGCTCATCTGATGCGACCCCAACAGCCACGCCTCCCGCTTGCTTTACCACTTCGATTTCTACATAACCATCGCCAAAGCCGAGAAACTCCTCGCCCTTGTATTCGCTCGACTCGACGATCTGCTTTACGAGTAGCGCTTTGGAAAACTTGCTGAGATCATCGAGCGCCCCGAACACGCCCCCGTCAAAGTAGTCATACACTTCAAGCAGCCTGGCTTCTTCCACCACATTGGCGTGATCGGTTCCACTCGCCAGGTATAGCTTCAGCCCGCGACCCTTCAGTTCTTCGAGCAGTGCCCGCGACCCGGGCACCATGTGGGCATCCGGGTTTGTTTTGCCGTGACGCAAGTCTTCGAGCCGATCCTTAATCACCTCATGCAGCGCATCGAGGTACATCTTCTTGTAGACCTTCGGGTCTTCGGGTTGGCCGCCGCGCAGGCGAATCTGCTCGGCCAGTTCCATCATCTGGTAAATGGTTTCCTTGCCCGTCAGGCGCGCCACGAAATCTTCAACGATTCCGCGCAATTCCAGTTCGCTTTCACCTGTCTTGAGGTTGGCTAGAATTTCCACCATCTGTGGCACCATAACGTCCACCCAACCAGTCCGGATCAGAGAAAGTGTGCCATCAAAATCGAAGAGCACGACGCGGGCGTCCTTGGCGTGGACCCCGGGCCGCAAGTGTTCAATCATTCTTTTCCATCTTCGCATTGCTAGACTGAAAACCAGTGCCCCGCCTGCTCTTCCTGCTGTTTTTTACCATGAGTCTGGGAGCTCAACCGAAGCGCATCGTCAGCACCTCTCCTGGCCTTACGGAAATTCTGTTCGCCCTTGGTCTCGACGACCGCATTGTTGGCGTCAGCGAGTACTGCCGTTATCCGCAACAGGCCCTTGGCAAAGCCAAGGTCGGCTCATTTCTGCAACCCAATCTTGAAGCCATCACTGCTCTTCGCCCAGACCTGGTGTTGATCATCAAGAATCCAGTGCGCCTTCGTCAGAAGCTGGAAGCGCTGGGTCTGAAGGTGGAAGAACTGGATCTTGAAACCATGCCCGGCATCCTGGCCGCCATTGACTTTCTTGGCGTTCGCACGGGCCGCAAGCAACAGGCGGCCACCTTGCGGGCTGACCTTGAAAAACGCCTCGCTGCCGTCAAGAACAGCGTCAGGATTCGCCGCCGGGTCAGCTTTCTGGTGGGCCGCACCCCGCAGCGGCTGGAAGGAATGATCGCTGTCGGTCCGGGAAGCTATCTCGACGAATTGATGCGCGCCGCGGGCGGCGACAACATCTTTGCCGACTCTCCTGCGATGTATCCGAAAATCTCAGTCGAGCAGTTGCTGGCGCGCGATCCGGATATTCTCTTTGAAATGGGGGATGCTGTTCACGAAGGCATTCCATTAAGCAAATATCGGGAAAACGTGCTTGAAGTCTGGGCTCGCCTTCCGTGGCTTCGGGCCGTGCGGGAGAAGCGGGTCTACCCCATCAATGACAGCATCTTCGTTGTCCCCGGGCCTCGTTTTGCCGAAGCCGCCGAACGCTTCGCCGCCATGCTGAGAGGAGACATCCGCCCTTGAGTGCCGTTTATCAGTTGCTCGACGCGGCCATCTCCCGGTCTGGCAAGGATCTGCTGGCCGGCGTTGATCTTGAGCTTTACTCCGGGGAACTCGTCGTCATTCTTGGCCCGAACGGGGCAGGGAAGACCACGCTGCTGCGCGCCATGGCCGGCATGGAAACCTTGAGCCGAGGGCAAATCCTGCTGGGTGGTGAATCGGTTTCCCGCATCGGCCGCCGCCGCATGGCTCAGCAAGTGGCTATGGTCGAGCCAATGCTTGATCTTCCATTCGGTTACAGCGTGGAGCAGGTCGTCATGATGGGTCGCGCTCCGCACATGGACGCGTGGTTTGAGGGCGATGAGGACTGGGCGCAGGTGAACGCCGCGCTCGAACTGATGGACTGCGCCGGGCTCCGTGCGCGAGACTTCCGCAATTTATCGAGCGGCGAAAAACAACGCGTACTGGTGGCGAGCGCTCTCGCGCAACAGCCCTGCGTTTTACTTCTCGACGAGTCGGCCGCCTTTCTTGACGTCCGCCACCAGTTGGAACTTTTCCACGCGCTGCGCCGCTTGACGACCCAGGGCTACCTTGTTGCCGCGGTTACTCACGATTGGAATCTGGCCGCCCAGTGGGCCTCGCGCATTGTGCTGCTCAAGCAAGGCCGGGTTGCGGCCGCCGGGCCGCCCGCTGAGCTTTCCCGGGAAGCTCTCCTGCTCGATGTATTCGGTGTACCACTCCAGGTCCGAAACGTCGAGGGCCGCCCACCCCTGATCCTTCCGCCTGAGTCGCCTCTCTCATGAGCCGTTTTGCCCGGATCATCCTGCTCAGCGCCGGTATCACGATCGCCACGCTCCTGATCGCTCCCTTCATTGGCCCGACCAAGCTCGATTGGTCGCTGATCCTTCAACCCGGCACGCTCGAATCGCAAATCTTCTGGCTCGCCCGCTTCCCGCGTGTCCTGCTGGCCCTGTTGGCCGGCGGGGCTCTCGCCACGGCCGGGGTTCTGTTTCAAGCGCTGATGCGCGACGCCCTGGCGACTCCGGACACGCTCGGGGTGTCGAGCGGTGCGAGCCTCGGTGCTGTCGTTGCCATCTGCTTCGGCTGGGCGGATTCGGCCCGGCTGGGCGGCATCTGGACCGCCTCTCTCATCGGTGCTTTCACCGTATTGCTCATTGTGGTTGGCCTGGCCAGCAGCGGTCGCAACTTCTCGAGCTTCACGCTCCTGCTGGCTGGCATCACCATCAATTCCATGTGCGTGGCCATCATGCTTTTCCTGCAAAGTGTTACCACGCTTGGCCGCAGTCTTGCCATTACGCGCTGGCTGATGGGCGGCGTTGACTCCGTGGAATACCGCACCCTTGCGCTACTCTCCCTTTTCGTAATTCCCGCTTCCGGCCTGCTGATCTGGCGCGCCCGGGACTGGAATCTTCTGGCCGTCGGTCGGGATTGGGCCGCCGCCAAGGGCCTGGATTCGCGCGCCCGGCTTCGCCTTGGCTATGTTGCCGGCTCCGTCCTGGCGGGATCTGTTACCGCGATCACCGGTCCCATTGGCTTTGCGGGGTTGATCGTTCCCCATGCCCTGCGCATGCTGATCGGCCCGGACCACCGTCTGCTGCTGCCCGCCTCTTTCCTGCTGGGTGGCACCTTTCTCGCCCTTTGCGACACCATCGGCCGCACCGTTTTTGCGCCCGCGGAATTACCGGTTGGCGTGATCACTGCCCTTCTCGGTGGACCCTTCTTTTTGTGGGTCCTCATCTCAAGGGCTACAATGAAGAATTGACCAACAAACTTGTCCTTGAAAACCTGAAACACAGGCCAATCCGGACGATTCTGGTTCTTTTCGCCATTGCCATTCAGGTGAATCTGATGCTCACCCTGGTAGGCATGAGCTTTGGCATGCTGAATGATTTTCAGCGGCGGAGCCGTGGCGTTGGAGCAGATATCATCGTTCGCCCCCCCAACAGTAGCGTCCTCTCCGTGAGTGCCCCTTCGATGAAAGAGGCCATGGTCGGTTACCTCAAAGAGCAGCCCAATGTCAGCGATGCCATCGGCATTACCATCCACAATATGGAGGGCTTCCTCAATAACGCCACCGGCATTGACCTGGAGCACTTCAATCGATTCAGTGGTGGCTTTGTTTATAAGGAAGGCGGCCCCTGGAAGTCGGATCGCGAAATCATCATCGATTCCTACTACGCAGCACAACGCAAGCTTCACGCCGGCCAGATGGTCAATCTGATGAATCATGACTGGAAAGTTGCCGGAGTTGTCGAACCCGGCAAAATGAGCCGCGTCTTCATGCCCCTCGACGTCCTCCAGGATCTAACCGGCAATACCGGCAAGTTCAGCCAGATTTTTGTCCGGGTTGAGGACCGCAAGCGAACCGATGCTGTTGTCGATCAACTCAAACAATTGTCCGCCCTGCAGGAATATCCCATCTATTCGATGGAGAGCTTCACTTCGCTCATCAGCATCGACAACGCCCCTGGCCTCCGGCCCTTTCTGAATGTGATCGTCGGGCTGAGCGTGGTTGTTGGCTTCCTGGTTGTGTTCCTGAGTCTCTATACCGCGGTGCTTGAGCGTACTCGCGAAATCGGCATCCTCAAGAGTCTTGGGGCCACGCCCAGCTTCGTCATTGGCTTGCTCTTTCGCGAAACGATCATTTTGGCGGTCGCCGGCAGCGCACTCGGCGTGGGCTTGAGTTACCTCTCCCAATGGTTGATCGCCACGCTGGTCCCTGCCAGCCTGCAAATGGAAATTGTTCATGAATGGTGGCCCATTTCGATGTTAGTTGCCATTTTTGCTTCGCTCGTCGGCGCACTTTATCCCGGCTACAAGGCAGCCCGCCAGGACACCATCGAGGCGTTGGCTTATGAGTAAAGCTCCCATCATCGAGATCCGCAATCTGAAGAAAACGTACCGGGTGGGGGAAGTTGATGTCCACGCTCTCCGGGGCGTCAACCTTACGGTGCCAGAGGGGGAATTCCTCGCCATCGTGGGTCATTCCGGGAGCGGCAAATCCACGCTCTTCAATATCCTCGGTGGGCTCACTCCCGCTACCAGTGGCACGATTCTCCTGGGCGGCGAAGACCTGCTGGCCAAGAGTGAAAATGACCGCACGCGCATGCGCCGCGGCACGGTTGGCTTCGTCTTTCAGAAATACAATTTGCTGCCAACGCTGAACGCTTACGACAACATTGCCCTGGCGGGTGAGATTGCGGGAGAGCATCACATCCACGAACCCTGGTTTCAGGACGTGCTCGATTCTTTGGGCCTCGCCAGCCGTCTGAAGCACAAACCCCGCGCCATGAGCGGCGGAGAGCAGCAGCGTGTCGCGATTGCCCGCGCCCTGGTCAACCGGCCCAAAATCCTGCTGGCCGACGAGCCAACGGGAAACCTCGATACCGAAAATTCCGAGGCGGTCCTCGACATCCTGCGCAGCCTCAACAAGAAGTACGGCCAGACCATCCTCATGATTACGCACAATCCGGAAGCGGCTGACTTCGCCGACCGGAAGGTGCGCATGAAGGACGGTGTTGTTCTTGATACCTTCTAGCGCTTGACGCTGATCTCCCGGAAGAACACTTTCGAGTTGGCGTCATGGTTCTGGATGCCGATATAGCCTCGATCGGGCCGCGGTCCCCGAACGGGTTCGTACCACTGCTTGCGCTCCGGCACCGGCTGCCCCTCGACAAACTCATTCACCTTTTTCCCGTTCAGGTGAACGATCGTCCGCTTGCCCTTGAGCTCGATTTCCATCGTGTTCCACTCCCCGGCCGGATTCTGCTTCCACTCTCCGCCAGCCTTGGAAAGCGAGTAGATGGCCCCGGTGCGGTGCCATTCATCCCCACCGGAATCAATCTGCACCTCATAGCCGTTGTGCACGCCGTACCAGGGGTCTTTCGGTTTTTCCGGCATGCGAATGTATACGCCCGAGTTGCCCCGGGCCCCGCTTGTCTTGAAGACTACCCGGATCGTCGTGTTGGCAAACGCCTCACCCTCGTAATAGAGCAGCCCCATTCCACCCCTGGTTAGCAGCAAGCCATCCTCGATCTCGAAGGATCCCGGTCCGGTCATCTTCCATCCGCTGGTGTCCTTTCCATTGAACAGGGGCTTCCAGCTTTGTCCCAGCAACGGCAGGGCTGCCAGTATCGCGAAAAGGATTGAGAGTCGCATTGACTCCTAATTTATCAGGCCCGCCGCAAATCCTTCAAAATCGCCGACCAGCCGTCATAGCTGTCCTGCTCCAGATGAAAGGCTACATCGACGCGATCGCCCGGCTTCAAGCCAAACCAGTCTTGTGGCACGCTCCAACCCTTGAGCGCCAACAGCCGCCCTTGCTGCCGCACTGTCAGCTTCAGGTGTTTCTCCTTCATCACATAGGGATTCGCCGCGACTTCCGCTTCTTGAATCGCTAGCAAAGGAGGAGGATTGCCGTAGCCGAAAGGCGCCATTCGCTGTACTTCGGCGTACAGCGTGGCATCGACTTCCGGCACACTCACTGTTTCATCAATCTCCAGTACTGGCCGCCGATTTTCGACAGTCAGCCTCTGGCCGGCATAGCGGGCAAAGGCTTCTACAAACGCATCCACGTTCTCGGGTTTCAGCGTCACCCCTGCAGCCTGGGCGTGCCCGCCGAATTGAACAAAGAGTTCGGCCATCGATTCGAGGGCATCGAGCAAATGGAAGCCCCCGATTGAGCGCCCGGAGCCTTTCACGAGCACTTCGCCATCCTTCTCCTGACGGGTGAGGACAAAACTCGGCTTGCGTTCCCGCTCGGCCAACCGGCCGGCGACAATTCCCGCTACGCCCAGATGCCAGTTCTCTCCGTAGAGAACCAGCCCCAGGCGATCCTGCCACCGCGGGTCTTCGGCCAGAGCTCCGAAAATTGCTTCCCGCATGGTCTGCTCCATCCCTTGCCGCTCGCGGTTCATTTCATCGAGTGCGATTGCAATTCGCCTGGCCTCGACTTCATCTGTCGTGAAGAAAAGTTCCAGCACTTCTTCGGCGCTGGCCATTCTTCCTGCGGCGTTGATGCGTGGCCCGATTTGAAAACCTACCTGCCGCGAGGTAGGCGCAGTTCCAGCTTTGATCCCGGAAACGTCGAGCAAGGCACGGAGCCCGGGATTGCGTACTTCTGCCAGGCCCGCGAGTCCCAAGGCCACGATCGCCCGATTCTCGCCCTCCAAGGGCACGATATCGGCCACCGTTGCCAGCGCGGCTATCTTCAAAAGCGACTCAACCAAGCGCTGCCGCTTGGCTTGCGCCATCCCGGACCGCTCCAGCAGTCCCTGGGCCAACTTGAATGCCACCCCCGCCCCGCACAAATTCTTGTTCGGATAACCACAGCCCGGCTGATTCGGGTTCAAAACTGCCGCCGCCGGCGGAATCTCCGCTTCTGGCAAGTGGTGATCGGTGACGATCGTATCCATTCCCAACCGGCTGGCCAGCGCCACAACTTCACCTGCCCGGATACCGGTATCAACGCTGATGATCAGCCGGATTCCCTCGCGTGCGGCAGCTTCGATCCGGTCGGCCTTCATTCCATAGCCGTCTTCAATCCGGTGCGGGACAAAGGCGCTCACCTTTGCGCCCAGCAGCCCCAGCACTGTCTTGAGAACCACAATCGCGCTGGTTCCATCGACATCGTAGTCGCCATAGAGCAGAATGGGCTCGTGTCCGGCGATGGCCTTTTCAATCCGCGCTACAGCGGCTGCCAACCCCGACAGATCATCGGGCGAGTGCAGTGCTCCGAGGCTGGGCTCAAGGTAGGCCGTGAGCGACTCTGAATCGCGAAATCCGCGCCTTACGAGCACACGGGTAATCAGGGGCGGCAGGGCTAGTTCTTTCGCCAACCGCGCCACCAGATCTTCCTGTTCTTCTTCGCGCTGCCGGATCACCCAGCGAGGGGCCAGTCCACTCACCGGACGCTGCTAATTCCGGGAATAGAATCCCCCCATCGGCGGTTCTTTGTCATCGTCTTCATCGTCATCTTCCGCATCGACGGGTGCGTAGCCACTGCCGAAAAGATGCAGCTCTTCGAGCAAATCCTGCAAGTCTTCGTACCACGGCGCCTCCATCTCATACCAGAAGAAGAAGCCGTCCAAAGTAAAGCCCAGGCTCACCCGGCCGGTGAATCCAAGGTAGGATCGCAATTCCGCAATCCGCCGGGAATACTCGCGAAACTCAGCCGGCTCGACCCTCGCCAGCTCCAGGGCATCCTCCACATCGGCGACCTTGTTTTCCGTGAGATCTTCATCGAAATAGAGCATCATCCGGATGCCGGCGGCCTTGGCGCTGGCCACAAACTCGCGGTAGTCCGGAGCACGATCCGTGTCCCACCAGACGGCCCGGTCGCCTGGCCACATTTCCGGTTCTACCCGGAAAACCGCCAGTGCTTCACGGCGGAGGTACTCCGGTATCTCGTCTTTCAAAAGCTGGGGATTGGGTTTTGAGGCTCTTGCCATGATGATCGATGCTCCCGGCGAGTGCAGCGGCAAATACAAGCAGTCCTGGCAGGTGGAAAGGATAGTCCACTGCCGCATGCAGCGCACCCACGAGAATACCCCATGCGGGGTAGAAATGTAGTGTCTTTCTCAGCCAGCGAAACAAGAGGACTGCAAAGCCAACCGTCAGGGGCAAACCGAACTCGGTTGCCCATTCCAGCCAGTCATTGTGGGCAGCGTTCACGAACTGGCCATTGTCAAAAAGTGCAAACTCCGGGTAGATGCGCGGAAACTCGCCTGCGCCCCAGCCCAGCAAGGGCCGCGCCGTCACCATATCGATGCCTGAACGCCAAATCTCCAGTCTGTGGTCGCCGGCCAGGGGATTCTTGAGCCGCTCGCCTGCGGAAGTCAGAACAAAGAAAGCCCCTGCCGCGACTACCGCCGGGCCAGCCAGCCAGATCTGCCTGCGGACTCCTCCGACCAGGCTCCACAATGCCAGCACTTCAGCCAGAATCAGCAAAGTTCCCGCACGCGACCCTCCCGCTAGCGCCACCAGCACCATCGATGCCGCCAGCCCAAAGTATGCGGTGTTTCCGCTCTGGCGTCCCACGTAGACCAACACCGGCAGCGTCAACTCGCAGAACACCGCGTAGTGGTTCCGGTTATGGAAGGGCAGGAAGGCTGGTTGCCACCCGCTCTCCCAGAGGGAGTAGAGAAAGCTGAAAGCTCCGGCTACTCCGAACCCGGCAGCCAGAACCGCAAAGTTACACAATTGGAGCGGCCTCAGTGCAAAGACCAATGCTGCCAAGGCAAGATCCAACCCCCGCCAACCAAAGGCTGCGACAGCCGCAAGGCCGAAGCCTGCCGCAGGCCAAAGTTCTCTCCGGCGCGGCCATCCCAACGCCAGGCCGCCGGCAAAACCGAGCCCTCGTACTGCCAGCCAGACCGTTCCGCTGCGGTCAGCCACACTGGCCAGAATGAGTGCAAGAATGACCATACTCAGCCAGGCGGTCATTCGAAGCGGACCTCCCGAATCTGAATCCGCCGTGCTTTCCCTGCCGGGGCGAGGAGCGCATAGCGCTTCCAGCGCTCACCAGCCTGCCTTGCTTCCCAGCGCAGTTGTTCCGTATCGCCGGTCCAAATTGGAGTGAGCCGGGCCGGCCTTCCCTCTTTCTCTTGGACAAAAATGCTAATCAGCTCTGCCGCTGCTGCCAACTCTTCCAGTTGGATTTCCAACTCGCCCGGCCGCCAGCCAATCCGGACGCCTTTTTGTTGGCTGAGCCGCCAGTCGAAGCCAAGCGAAGTCGGTTCCTGCTCAAAACGCGCATTGTAGATTCCTGCCCGGGCAAATTCCGGACGCAGTCTCCCAAACAGCATGGCTGCGCTGGCTCGTTCACCGGATAACCACAACCGCTCACAAATTTCCAGTCGCAGAGCCTCCCATTCCGCGTCGGCCCCTACCTGGGCTTCATACCAGACCGCATCGGCAAGGCGATTTTGTCCCAGCAGGAAACGCAGGTAATCGCGTTGCCGGTGCGGGCCCGCCGCCGCAACGACCAAGGCAGCCTCATCCCGGTCCAATTGGAGGTAGATGCCATCGGCATCGCGTGGACAGTAGCGCAAAGCCTGCCGGGCCAGGGGCACGACCCGTTCGCGCTCGCCCCACCGGACCGCCTGCGCGAGCGCTGCCAGAAATGCCTGGTGCGACCGGTGAAAATGCGTCGCTGCTTCGATGTGGGCGCGTGCCGCATCCCGCTGGCTGGAGAACTCTGCTGCCAGCGACAGCCTGAATCGGGCGGGCAGGTAGCGGGGGTCGCAGCGCACGGATTCTTCGAGCCAACGCTGCTCCCGATCTGGATCCAGTTCCGCCAATCGGAACCAGGCGGGCGCGGTTCTGACACCCAGCTTTTCACCGGCGGGAAGAATGCGTTCGAGCAGGTCGCGATTTGAACTTTCCTGTCCCAGCCATTGCACCCAGGCGGCGCTGGACGATACTACTGCTCCGGTGAAGCACAGAAGCAGCAACAAGAGTGCCGGGAGGCCATGGAGCCTCGTCACTAAAGAATCCATCGGAGCAGCGAAGAAAAGGAGTAGGGGCAAAGATAAATTTATTTCTTTCTCAAGCTCCCGCTCAAGTTCCCGATAAGCCCTCTAGGTAAAAACCGTGCGTAAACTATCGACTCGACTCACCTCAACTCTGGCAATCGCCGGACTACTGACTAGCCAAATCGGCGCAGCTACGGCTCCGGTTACCCCGCTTTCTTCTACCAAGACCCCGGCCGTCGCTTGGTCTTCGGGTGTCATCCGGATCAACGGTGCCGACCACTCCGGTTCTGGCAATGTGATGCCGGGTGCACGGCTCGAAACCCTGCGCAACTCCGGGCAACTCTATCTGGCCGACGGTTCCCGCCTGCGGCTCGCCGCAGACACCAGGATCAGTATTCAATCGCAAAGCCTACAGCTTGAGAACGGGGCAGCGCGCATCGATTCCATAGCCGGTTCCACTCGTCGTCTGAGCGTTTCGGCCGGAGTTCTTGAAATACACTCGGCCGGAGGCACCATTCAGCGCCCCCGCCCGAATGAAATCATCGTTACGGCCAGCGCGTTCCCCAGTGAAGTAAGGAAAACAGACGGAATGCTGATCGCGATGGTCCGCCCTGGCGAAACCCTCGCTTTTTCTGTTCCCGCGAATGCTGCAAAGTCGGCTGAAACGCTGATGACTGGTCAAGTGAAGAGCAGTAACGGCAAATACTACCTCACTGACGAAGTGACAAGCCTCCATACCGAACTTCAGGGAGGTCGTCCCGCCAACTACGACGGCATGCGCGTGCGTGCTCGCGGTGAACTCATCAACTCCGGCGCTGAGGGCCGCCGCACTCTTGTGGTCAAAGAATACGCGATGCTCCAACAGCAAGTGCCGCCTCCAGGCGCTGCCGGCGGCGCTGCCCCAGCCGGTTCAGGAGGGGCTGGCGCTGGAGCGGGCGCAGGATCTGCTGGCGCTGGAGCGGGCGCGGCAGGAGCAGGTGCCGGAGCAGGTGCAGCAGGAGCAGGTGCCGGAGCAGGTGCAGCCGGAGCAGGTGCAGCAGGAGCTGCCGCCGCAGGTGCCGGGGCCGCCGCCGCTGGTGCTGCCGCCGCAAGTGCCGGGGCCGCCGCCGCTGGTTTCGGCCTCTCCACCATCGCTGTCATCGGTGGTGTCACTGCCGCCGCTGTCGGTGGCACCATCGCTACTGTCGCCCTTGTCAACAACCCCAGCGAACCCATCAGCAAATAAATCTTCGTGAACTCTGTCTTCGGCCGGGCCTCACCGCCCGGCCACCTTTTCGCTCAGACCCAGCCTCGCTCCCTCATGCTCCAGCAGCCACTCCTTCCGCCACAGTCCTCCCGCATACCCCGTCAGCTTTCCGTTCGACCCAACCACCCGATGACAGGGAATCACAATCGCCAGCGGATTTCGCGCATTCGCTGCCCCCACTGCCCGCACAGCTCCGCTTCGCCCTACCTTTTCGGCCAAAGCCTGATAGCTCAATGTTTGCCCATACGGCACTTCCCCCAAGCTCCGCCAGATCTCCATCTGAAAATCCGTCCCCGTCGGCCGCAACGGCAAATCAAAACTCTCCCGCCACTTGCCAAAGTATTCCGCCAACTGCCGCTCCGTATCCAGCAATACTGCATCCCCCGAGTCCTCGCCCTTCTTCTCTGTAACAAAGTGCAATCCCACGAGTGATTCCCCATCCGACTTCATTTCAATCCACCCCAGTGGCGATTCTGCATAGCGAACGTAAATCATTACAGCGACTCCCCTCCCTTCTTTGAAACTGCTTCGTAACTTTTCGACCGTTCCAACCTTGCGTTCATAAATAGCTATAATACTTCCATGAGCAATTATGCTCGCATTCCTGTGCCAAGGTCATTTACACCTTGGTCCTTGATACCCCACCCTGGCGCCCAAGAGTCGAGCCCTCGTTGTCTCTGCTCGCAAGCAGCCAAACTCGGTCTTACTTTTTGACCGGAGTACCATCGCAAGGAGTGATTTTCGAATCATGAATTTTTCCAAGACGAGCCACGTGCTCGCACTCGTAGGCATCATGGCTGGACCCTTCGTCGCAACCTCACCTGCACCGACTGGTGAATTGGCTTCCCTCCGCCCCGATCCCCGTCTGGTCCGGCTCGAGAGCTACTTCCATGAGAAGCAATGCCCCGTAAAGCCGCTTGCTGGCGAATTCGTCGCCGCTGCCGACCGGCACAACCTCGACTGGCGCTTGCTCCCGAGCATCGCCTTCATCGAATCCAGCGGCGGCAAAACCTACCAGAACAACAATATCTTCGGCTGGGGCAACGGCGATCATCGTTTCCGCAGCGTCAAAGAGAGCATTGATACCGTGGCCGAACGCCTCGCCAACTCTCACTACTATCGCAATAAACCTCTGGATCGCGTCCTGACCACCTACAATCCCGTCCCTGGATACATGGAACGCGTCAAGCAAGTCATGGAAACTCTAGGGCCCGCCGCAGCCACGCGCCCCATTGAAGTCTCTTACAACTAACCCTTCATCTGCCGGATCACCAACTGAACCGCGCCCTGGATCACCAGATCCGAGCGCGGAATCAGTTCTGGAAATGCAGCGTTTTCCGCTTTCAAAAACCATCGCCCTTTCACGCTCACCAGCCGCTTCAGCGTCGATTCCCCATCGATCAGTGCGGCCACAATTTGCCCTGCCTTCGGATTTGGCGCCGGCTGGATGACGACAATGTCCCCGTCCAGAATTGCGGCATCCTTCATCGAATCTCCCCTTACCCGCAACGCGTAGCATCCCCGTTGCGGCTTAAATCCCAGTGTTTCAAGATCTACTGCGACAAAGCCTTCTCCCTGTGTCCCCTCCACGCTCTGTGGCACCCCCGCCGGAATTGCCCCGAATAGCGGAATCGAAACGGCCATTGTCTCTCCGGTAACTTCTACCTGCCGCGATCCCCGCGCCGCCCGCCGGATTACTCCCTTTGCTTCGAGCGCATCCAGATGCGCCGCTACTCCATTCGGACTCTTAAACCCGAACGCTCGCTGCATCTCCGGTATCGACGGGGAACACCCCTCTTTCCGGCGGAATTCGACAATGTAATCAAAGACCTGTTGTTGTCTCGTAGTGAGCTTCATGCTGTATATGTTTACAGTATATCGTCAGAAGCGTGGCTTGCTCGTTCGGCGATAGAGGCACGTGCCGCCGCCGAAGTTGCAGACCTTTGGGGGACGGTGGATTGGGTAAGAGCAACAGTTATTCATTGCAGTCTAGGTTCCCTATTCCGCACCTTTGGCGGTAACCTGAACAGATGTCCACGACAGCCATCGTTGAGCTTCTGCTACTCCTCCTGATGGCCGGCTCCGCCGTTGCCTTGCTCACCAGCCGGTTAAAGATCCCTTACACGATTGCCCTCGTATTTGCCGGGTTTGCGATTGATCTTTTCCACGTACCGATTATGGACATCGTGGGTGGGACGGGAACGATCTTGACGCCGGAGATTATCTTCGTGCTGTTTCTTCCGCCGCTGCTCTTTGAGTCGGCGATCAATATTGAAATCAAGGCACTGCGTGAGAATTTCTGGCCGATTTTGCTGTTCGCGGTGATCGGGGTGGCGGCGGCAACAGCGATTACTGGGTTTGCTGTCCATCATTTGCTGGGTTTGCCGGTGCTTACGGCGCTGCTGTTTGGAGCGTTGATTACGGCGACCGACCCGGTGTCGGTGATTGCGCTGTTCCGGGAATTGGGAGTGCCGAAGCGACTGCTGGTGTTAGTGGAAGGCGAGAGCTTGTTTAACGACGGTACGGCAGCCGTGGCGTTTCAATTGATCCTGGCAAGCATCCTGACGGGAACCTTTGATCCGCTAACGGGGCTCAGGCAGTTTCTGGTCGTGGTGCTGGGAGGCATACTGGTGGGCCTGCTCATATCCTATGCGGCAAGCAAGGTAACGCAGCTGGTGGACGAACCCCGTGTGGAGATTACGCTGACGACACTGGTAGCTTATGGCGCGTATCTGGCGGCTGAACACATTCATGTGTCAGGCGTGATTGCGACGGTAGTGGCGGGCCTGGTGGTGGGAAATTACGGGGCACATTCGGGGATGAGTGCGCGAACGCGAGTAGCGGTATGGTCGTTCTGGGAGTACGCAGCGTTTCTGGTAAATTCACTGATCTTCCTGCTGATCGGGATTGAAGTGCATGTGGCGGAGATGCTGAGTTCCTGGTCAATAATCCTGATAGCCACGGCAGCGGTGCTCTTGGGGCGGGTGCTGGTGGTGTATGTGTTGTCGCCGCTAAGCAGCCGCTTTGGCGAGCCGATTCCGTCGAAGTGGAACCCGGTGCTGGTGTGGGGCGGGCTGCATGGCAGCGTGTCGATTGCCCTGGTGCTGTCGCTGCCCCAGGATTTCCCTGACCGCGCAACGCTGCTGACGCTTTGCTTCGGTGTCTGCGCGTTTTCCATGGTGGTACAAGGCCTGACGATGGCGCCATTGCTGAACAAACTCGGACTGCTGAAGGCCTATGACCAGGACTATGTGCATTTGAAGGCGAGGCAGTTGGCGCTGGGGGCTGCCCGGCAGGAACTGGATCAGTTGCAGCGGCAGCGGGCAGTTTCTCCGGCGACGTATGAAGCGTTGTCTCGGGATCTTGATGGGCGGGTGACGAAGTTGGAGGCAGGCTTAGTGGGGATGCAAGAAGCCAAGCCAGAGTTAATTGAGGAAGAAGTGCGTCTGGCACGGGCGCGGCTGCTGGCGGCTGAACGAGCGGCGGTGCAGCGGGGCGCCATTGATGGTTTTGTGTCGGCGGAAGTGAGTGAGCATTTTCTGGCCGAGTCGGCTGATGAACTGGACCGGTTGAACCGGGCGGCTCATAGTTGACAAAATTCTGACAGGCACTGCTGAAACCAGGGAAGCAGCCGGGAGGCGGAGACTCACGAGTTCCGCTGGACATGAGTAGTCGGGACAGCGCTTCGGCGGAAGCGATAGATTGGACTCACCATGAAGAACTTGAACCGGAGGACGGCCGTGATGGCGATGGGTACGTTTCTGGGGGTGCAGCGGGGCTTTGCCAAGGCGCCGCAGCCGCGGACGGGGCTGGACTTTGAGGTGCCCAAGGGGGCTTGTGATACGCATACGCACATCTTTGGGGATGTGAAGAATTTTCCTTTGTTTGCCGGGCGGGGCTATACGCCGCCGGAGGCGCTGCCGCGGGAGATGAGTGCCTTGCACCGGGCGTTGCGCGTGGAGCGGGTGGTGATTGTGACCCCCAGCGTCTATGGGACAGACAATGCGGCGACGCTCTACGGCATGCGGGCGCGGCGGGGGACGGCGCGCGGAGTGGGCGTGATTGATGAGCGGACGCCGGAGAGTGCGCTCGATGAGATGGGTCAGGCCGGTGTGCGTGGAGTGAGGATCAATCTGGGGAGCAGCACCGATGCTGAAGGTGCGAAGCGGCGGTTGGAGCAGACGTTTGACCGGGTGAGCAGGCGAGGCTGGCATGTGCAGATCTTTGCGGGACTGCCGGTGGTGACAGCGATAGAGGCGATGGTGATGCGGGCACCGGTGCCGGTGGTGGTGGACCATGTAGCTTCCGCAAACTCGGCGCTGGGGGTGGGGCAGCCGGGCTTTGCTGCTTTGTTGCGGCTGGTGAAGTCGGGGAAGGCTTATGTAAAGGTGACGCATCGATTTTTGCCGAGCGGCAAGGTGGCGGAGAGCGCCGTGCTGGCCAAAGCTTTGCTGGACGCGAATGCGGCGAGGGTGTTGTGGGGGACGGATTGGCCGCATCCCGATTCGGGCAGTTATCCGGGGCGGAAGGCGACGGATGTTTCACCGTTTGAAGACGTGGATGATGGGTTGTGGCTGAACCACTTTGCGCGGATCGCGGGCAAAGATTTGAAGCAAGTTATGGTGGAGAACCCGGCGACATTGTATGGCTTTTGAGATAGCCTAGCGGCTATGTTACGGCGACAATTTCTACAAGTGGCGGGTGCGGCGGCGGTGGCTCCAAGTGAGCGCGTGACGCTGGGAGTAATCGGGACAGGGAACCAGGGTATTGGGGATCTGAAGCAGTTTCTGCGCGATGAACGCGTGCAGGTGGTGGCGGTGTGCGATGTGAATAAAGTGTCGCCGGGGTATTGGGATGGCGGCATTGGCGGGCGTGAGCCAGCGCGGCAATTTGTGGAGTGGAACTACGGGCAGGAGCGCAAGAGCGGGACCTGGCGGGGCTGTGCGGCGTATGAGGACTTCCGGCAGTTGCTGCAGCGCAAGGATATTGATGCCGTGCTGATTGCGCTGCCGGACCATTGGCATTCGATTCCGGTGATTGAGGCGGCCAAGGCGGGTAAGGACATCTACGGGGAGAAGCCGCTGGCCTTGACGATTGGGGAAGGGCGGGCGATGGCCAATGCTGTGAAGAAGTATGAGCGGGTGTTCCAGTGCGGCAGCCAGCAGCGGAGCGATGTGCGCTTCCGCAAGGCCTGTGAAATTGTGCGCAATGGGCGGATCGGGAAGCTGCACACGGTGCTCGTAGGGTTGCCGGGTGGGACGCCGGACTTTGGACGGACGGGCGGCCGGCAGGAGCCGGAGCCGGTGCCGGAAGGATTTAATTACGACATGTGGCTGGGGCCAGCGCCGGAAGCGCCCTATGCACCGGGACGCTGCCATGTGAACTTCCGCTGGATTCTGGATTATTCCGGAGGGCAGATTACGGACTGGGGCGGGCATCATCCGGACATTGCGCATTGGGGCATGGGCATGGAGTTGAGTGGGCCGGTGGCGATTGAAAAGGGGCAAGCGAGTTGGGCTAAAGAAAAGCTCTGGAATACGGCAACGGACTTTCATTTTGAAGCCGTGTATGCGAATGGAGTGAGGATGGTGGTTTCCAGCCGCGTGCGAGGTGGGGTGACGTTTCAGGGCAGTGATGGCTGGGTGTGGGTGAACCGGGGGGGCATCGAAGCCGCGCCGCTCTCGCTGCTGGATTATGAGCCAGCTGAGAACGAAGTGAAGCTGTACCGGAGTGCGAATCACATGCGGAACTTCATTGATTGCGTGAAGACACGTAAGGAGACGGCCGCACCGATTGAGCAGGCGCACCGGTCGATCACGGTCGCTCATCTGGGGAATATCAGTTTGAGATTGGGGCGGGATTTGAAGTGGGACCCGAAAGCCGAGCGCGTGATTGGAGACGAGACAGCGCAATCAATGTTGTCGCGAACGATGCGGAAGCCGTGGAGCCTGTAGATGGACCGGAAGAGGCTATTGGTATTTGGTTCTGCGGGGTTGCTGTTCATGATAGCGGTGGGAATTGCATTGCTTCCAAGGCAGCCCGAACGGCCGCAGCGACTGGGCGAGACCGTGAGGGCGGGAGACAAGCTGGCCACGTTGATGGTGGTGCAGCGGGGTTACGACGCGTGGGAGGAAACGACGGAGTACGGACTCGATTTGTACCTGCAAAAGCCGGGAGACCTGGCGCGAGCGGAAGTGATTGCGCTGATCGATAAGGGGGAGGAGTTTGACGTTCGGCAACGGGCGAAGATGATCACCTATGACGGCCGGATTCTGTGGGTGGTGGCGAAGGGGATTGAGGCTGTCGAGGTGAAATCGGGGGCGCGGGCGCGGCAGACGGACTTGTCAAGGGTGAATCCGGAACTGGAAAATTTGTGGCCACCGGATACGCAGTTCTGGACCAAAGACGAGTCAGGGCGGCTGAAGGTGAAGCTGCTGGATGCGCGGGAAGTGGTGATTGATCCGGAGAGTATGAAGGCGACGGAGGAGGTGGCGGAGGAAAAGAAAGCGCAGAGCTATGCCGAATCCCAGCGGGCGTGGGCAAACTACAACGCGCAGATGGCAATGTATGGAGTCGGGCCGGGGAAGTTTTTCTGGCATGGGGACCGGGTGAGTGACGAGGAGTGGGTGGGGCTGCTGACAGCAACAGAGGCGCAAAAGATGAATAAGCCAGGAAACTATTGGCGTGATCCTTACCGCGCGAGCGGTCAGGGCGTGCGCCGGGGATTGTGGCGGGTGCGCCTGAGTGAGCGGGTGGATCACAAGGGGGTAAGCGAGACGAGGTTGGTGGGGATGGAGCGCCTGGCCGAAGGGGAGTTTCTGGACGGGGCTCTCTTGCGGGAAGCGAAAGAGCCGCGGGCGATGCGGCTCAAGGATCCGGATGGATGGCTCCTGTTGCACCGGACGGTGATCGGAGAGCGAGGGCGGCTGATCCTGACGCGAATTGACCGGGCGGGGAATCCGTTGTGGTCAAAGGATAGCGGGCAGACGAAGATTGACCAGGTGATTCCGATGGAGGGTTATGTGGTGCTGGTGGTGGACGGTCTGCTGATGGAGAGTGTGCGCATGACGGATGGGGAGATACAGGTACACGCATTTTAAGCTGGTTGTGGTGTAAGTTTCGAGGGTGTACCATGAGGGCAGGTGACACGGAAACATCCATTTGCGGCACTTGCGCTCATCGTGCTGGTTTTCAGCGGCTTGCAATGCCCGGAAGTCTGTTCACTCCTTGCTGAATATGGTCAGGGTCGAATTTCTGAGCTGCAAGAGCCGGAAATGCCATGTCATCAGGGGCACAGTAACTCGAATCGCTCAGTCCCTTCTGATGCAGATCAATGCATTCACCGTGAGATGATCGCCGAGAACCGACAAGCGGAATCCACTCTCGACCCCGTTCCCCAAATTGGGCTTGAACCCTTGGCAGAGCCGACCTGGCTTGCGCGATGGCCGGGCAAGTTTGCCGAATTTGAAAGAACCCCCAACCCGCCCAGGACCAATCCGGGCAAATTCAGTCGCATTCTAAAAATCTGATTCCTCCAATGCCGTTCGATGGCTCTCAACAGTCTAGAAGCTGAGGCTGCTTTGATTGTCTTTTCGAATTGGCTAGCTCATGAGCAATGAGCGATGAGTTGGTTTCACGTGTGTCCACTGCCCCAAAGCGGTGGAGGGAAAGCCTTCAACGAATCAAGAGGAATTTAGAAATGACTGAACGTAGAACATTTTTTGCCCGCCTGGCATCCCTGACGGGTGCATTCTGGGCAGGTAGTAACGCACAGGCAGAGCAGGAAGTTGACCCTCACGCGGGTCACAAGATGCCCGCCCCACCAGCCGCCCCAAAGCAATCCAAGCCAGCAGACCAGAGCGGTGGGACCGGGGGTAAGGTAGCTGCGAAAGCAGATCCGCACGCGGGGCATACGATGAGCAGTCACCCTTTGTTGGTGACACCTGACCTGCCGAAGCTGCCGTTCAAGATGGTGGATGGTTTTAAGGAATTCCACCTTATCGCGGAAGTGGTTGAGACAGAACTCATGCCAGGTCGTCCCATGACGGCGTGGGGCTTTAACGGGAGTGTCCCGGGACCAACGATTGAGGTGAACCAGGGTGACAAGGTTCGGGTGATCGTGGACAACAAGCTGCCTGAGATGACGGCGGTACACTGGCATGGTTTTGAGGTGCCGATGGAGATGGACGGGAGCGTCGGACTGGGACAAGATCCGATTCCACCCGGCGGACGTTTTGTATACGAGTTCGACCTGCACCAGCACGGAACATTCTTTTACCATTCGCATTTCGCCATGCAGGAAATGATGGGCTTGATTGGCTTGTTCATCATGCACCCCAAGGTTCCCTATGAACCCAAGGTGGATCACGACTTTGGCCTGGTGCTGCAGGAGTGGGCTTTGCTTCCGAACAACAACGTTCCCAATACGCTCTCGATGGAGTTCAACTGGCTCACTTTCAATGGAAAGGCAGGGCCGGATTGCACGCCGATGATCGTGAAGCAAGGGGAGCGGGTTCGCATCCGCATGATGAATATCGGAATGGATCATCACCCGATCCACATGCACGGGATGCAGTTCGTGGTTACCGGTACGGAGGGAGGGCGCATCCCGGAACAACTCTGGTATGACATCAACACAGTGATTGTCGGTGTTGCCCAAGCCCGCAACATCGAGTTTGACGCGAAGTATGTCGGCGACTGGATGCTGCATTGTCATTTGCCGCACCACATGATGAACCAGATGGTGTCCATGGTTGGCCCGGTCAGCCACGGGGGCCATGGCCTTCATACGGGAGGCAGCATGACGAGTGGAATGGGAATGCTGACAAAGGGAGACGCACTGGCGGAAGATTTCGGCCCAGCACTCGGCCGAGGATTGGGGATGAGTGCTGACCGGGATCGCGCTACGTCTCACTTGGTGGCCAATGGGCCAACGCCTGCCGAAGCGGCGCCTCAAGGCCATGAAGGGCATTCGATGCCCAAACCGGGCGATCCCATGGAAATGTATCCGAAGAATGATCCTGAAAAAAAGAAGGTGCCGGGTTACCCGCAGGATATGTGGATGGTGATGGATGATGTGATTCCACCGAAACCGGAGAATTACGGTTTAAGGAAAGGGTGGACCGGCGCGATGATGGGCATGATGACGCTGGTTCGTGTCGTTACGCCTGAAGTTTACGACAAGATCATGGAATTGCGAAAAGCCGAAGAAGGCAAGCCAAAACAGGCTCAGCCGGCGGCAGGGGGTCATCATGATCACTAAATCCTGGTGGATGGCTCTCAGGCCGGCGCAAGCTTTCTTTATGTTTGCCGCGTTTGTAACTTATCCTGGAAATGCTCAGGAGCCAGCGAAACCCGACGTTCACCAACACGTTCATGAAAAGCCCACCGAGGCCGCAGTCACCGGGTTGCCAGAGGCAAGTGGGCCGAGAGACGGGGCATCGATGAGTTTGGAGGAATTGGAGACGATGGCGCTTGAGCGTAACCCCGCGATTGCGCAGGCCCAGGCGCTTGTAGACGCGGCCGCCGGGAGGGCCCAACAGGCGGGGCTCTGGCCGAATCCGAGTATTGGCGCCAATGGTGAGCACGTTTCCAAAGTGACTGGCGGTGGCGCGATCGGTGGCTTTATGGAGCAACGTTTCATCACCGGGCACAAGCTGGGGCTGGACCGGAAAGTGGCGCAACAGAGTCACGGGATCCAAGTTGAGCAGTTAAGCGCGGCAAAGCAGAAACTGCTCAATGCTGTTCGCAGCCTGTATTACCGGGCTTTGGGCGACCAGATGTTGATCCAGGTGCGAGCGGAGCTGGCCAATCTTGCCAACCGCGCCGTGGTTGTCTCGCGTGAGCTCGCAAATGTGGGACAGGCCGACAAGCCTGACCTGTTGGCGGCGGAAACTGAGTCGGAGAGAATTCAACTGGAACTCATAAACGCCCAGAATGGGCGGGAGAGAACCTGGCGCCAAATGGCGGCTTTGCTGAATAGCCCCGCGCTGAAGCCAGTTTTTCTCAAGGGTAGCCTTGAAGAGATTCCCAAGCTTGACGCTGAAAAGGCGATTGAGACCATTTACAACGAGAGCCCTGAATTGCGTGCGGCGGAAGTCTCCATCCGGCGGTCGGAGTTCTCGGTTCGCCGGGCACAGGCTGAAAAGATCCCGGACATCTTCATTCGCGGTGGTTTGCGCAACAACCGTGAGTTCGGGGAGGTTGGACCATTTGGCCCGACGAGGCGGCGTGGACTGGAAGGCATTTTCGATATTGGCGTGGAGATTCCGATCTTTAATCGCAATCAGGGCGGAGTGAAAGCAGCGCAGGCCGAGGCGGAGCATGCACGCCTGGAGGTGCTGAGAACCAAGCTGGCTCTGCGGGCACGACTGGCTTCCGAGTTTAAGGATTACCGGGATGCAGCGGTAGCAGTGGAACGGTACCGGGAACGAATTCTTCCCAAAGCGCGGGAGGCATACGAGCTGTATCTGGTGAACTTCAGGCAGATGGCGGGCGCTTACCCACAAGCCCTGATTGCCCAGCGAAATCTTTTTCAATTGCAGGACAACTACGTCGAATCACTTGTGACCGCCTGGCAACGAGTGATTGAAATCCAGGGGTTGCTGCTCGGGGGAAGTGAGCATCTGGGCATGTCCGGAATGGCAAATGACGCTTCCGCATCGACAGGCGGCGATCACTGAACCCAAGTTTGGTATTTATGACCTACAAAATGAACCGTCGCGACTTTGCATCGCAATTCAGATACGCGGCCATGGCCGCGATGGCCGGAACGACAGTGCTCGCGGCCCGGGAAGACGGGCAGCCCGTCTTGCTGAAGGTACCCAACGGTGGGATTCAGCCACAGGCTGCCATCTCTCCAGACGGCAGGCTGCATTTGCTGTACTTTGCCGGGGAGGCGCGGCAGGGTGATTTGTTCTATGTGCATTCGCCGGATGAGGGGCGAAGTTTTTCGCAACCGATTCGAGTCAATAGCCAGCCGGGCAGTGCGATTGCCGCGGGTACAATTCGGGGCGGACAGATCGCTGTCGGACGCCAAGGCCAAGTTCATGTCGCTTGGAACGGCTCGCAAGTTGCGATTCCGAAAGGACCCGTCCATGCCGAATCCGGTAAAGCGAGTGAGCCGATGCTTTACTCGCGGCTGAATGCCACGGGTACCGCCTTTGAGCCGCAGCGGAACTTAATGACCAAGACCGTGGGACTTGATGGCGGCGGTACGCTGACGGCCGACCAATCTGGCGGTGTGTTTGTTGCG
>CAZECF010000005.1:84743-86426 GCA_964510335.1 uncultured Bryobacter sp.
ATTGGGTTGAATGCGCCGCACGGCGAGGGAGGCCGGCAGGTGTTTCTTGCCCGGTCCCTGGACGATGGCAAGACGTTTGAAGCGGAATCGCCAGTTTGGAGTCGAGCCACCGGAGCTTGCGGTTGCTGCGGAATGCGAATCTTCGCAGACAAGAAAGGCGGCCTGCATCTGATGTATCGTTCCGCGACGGAGTCCGTGCATCGGGACGTTTATTTGCTGAGTGCTCCGAAAGGGAGTAAACAATTCCAGGGTAAAGTTCTCCACAAATGGGACATCAACGCATGCCCCATGAGTAGTCTGTCCTTCGCCGAAGGGGCAAACGGATTGCTGGCGAGTTGGGAGACGAATGGGCAAGTGTACTTCTCTCCGGTTCAGGTTGACGCAACCAGGGAGCCCGAGATCATTGCGGCAGCGGCTGAAGGCGCGAAGCGGAAGCACTCGTTCGTGGCGATGAATGCCAAAGGGCAGACCATGATGATCTGGATTGAAGGTTCCGGTTGGCAAAAAGGTGGAACGCTGTGTTGGAGAATGTTTGATTCCAATGGCAAACCCAGTTCGGAAGTGCACGAGTCCGGACCGAGTCCGGTATGGAGCTTTGGGGCGGTCTTCGCGCGCAAAGACGGAAGCTTTGTGATCCTGGCTTGAGCCCCTGGGTTTCTATGGCCTCATTGCGGCGAGGTAGCGGCTGGGCGTTTGGCTGCGGCCGCGTGAATCTCGCTGCTGCCAGGAGACGTAGAGGCGCTCGCGGGCGCGGCTGACGGCGACGTAGAAGAGGCGGTGTTCTTCATCGAGCCGGTTTTCCTTCAGGCTGCGCCAGGAGGGGAACTCGCCTTCAACGGCGCGGGCGACGAAGACGGTGTCGAATTCGAGGCCTTTGGACTGGTGGACGGTGAGGATGCGGACGCGGTCGGCATCGCCCAATTGGCGTTCGAGGTCTAGGCCGAGAGAGGCGACCTCGAGAGCTTCGTCGAGCGTGGACATGCGGGAGAGAATGCGGCGAAGCTCCTGGAGGTGCTCGAGGCGCAGCTCGCCGTTTTCGTCGCGGGAGTAGTGCTCGTGGAGGAGGCCTTCGTAGAGCAGCATGTCGAAAATTTCGAGCGGCGTCATGGTGCGGGCGCGTTGACGCCAATCGTCAACCTGCGCCGCGAGTTCAACAAAGCGGCGGCCGACTTCTGAGATGAGCTTGCGGCGGGTGGGGGCGTGTTCAGCGAGCTTGAGCTTTAAGGCATTGAGAACGTCGGCCGTCATGCGGACGTCTTCCATGGCGCGGTGGGCCTCGCGATGGGGGAGGCCGAGAGCTTCGACGACGTTTGCGAGCCGGTAGCGGGTGAGCTTGAGAAGACGGCGGCTGATTTCAAGTGTGTCGGCGGTGCCGGGGATGTCGAATTCAAGACCGCTCTGGCGGAGGATGAGCGGCCAATCGTAAGCGTCGAGATTGTGGCCGACGACGACATGGCCCCGGATGAATTCCGCGAAGTCGGCGAAGGCCTGAGCGGGGTCAACGCCTTCGGCTTCGATGCGCTCCCGGGTGACGCCATGGATCTTGGAGGCCTCGTCGAGGCGGGCCCAGGTCTCGGGGCAGGTGGGTTTGAGGATGCGGTAGAACTCTTCGTCGCCTTTGAGCGCAGCAAGCTCGACGATTTCATCGGAGTCAATATCGAGGCCGGTGGTTTCGGTATCCAC
>CAZECF010000005.1:86526-97952 GCA_964510335.1 uncultured Bryobacter sp.
ACGCCGGAGCGTTCCAGGGCTTCGGAGATATCGCGGGCGGTGAAGTTGGTGCGGACGAGGATGGCGAAGTCACTCCACTTGAGCTGGTGCTGCTGGTGGTCGGTGAGGATTCGGGAGGCGATCCAGTCGTACTCTTCTCGGGCAGAAGCGAAAGGTTTCAGAAGCACGGGGTCACCAGTGCGAGCGACCATGGGGACGATGCGCGTGGTGAGGGCCTGGGGGTGAGAGAGGATGACGCGTTCGCAGGCGGCGAGGATACGCTTGGTGGAGCGGAAGTTTTCCTCGAAGTGGATGACGGTGGGGTGGTAGTCGCGCTTGAATTGGGCGAGGATTTCCTGCGGGGCGGAGCCGCGCCATTCGTAGATAGTTTGGTCGACATCGCCGAAGAAGCTAAGCTGGCGGTGGGTGTGGGAAAGGAGGTCGAGGATGCGGTATTCGGCGCGGGAGGTGTCCTGGACTTCATCGCCCTGAATCCAGTCATAGCGGGATTGCCACCAGGTGAGGCGGTCGGGGTGCTCGGCAAAGAGATGGTTGACGCCGAGAATGAGGTCAGCGAAGTCGATAGCGTGGGAGTCGCGGAGGAGGTTGACGTAGTCGGTGGCGAGGGCGGTGAAGTTGAGATCGGGGGGTTGGTAGGCCGGCCAGAGACCGCTGGCCTTAATCTTGGCGGCGAAGACTTCGCGGGGCTTCTGGCCGGTTTCAAAGCGGGCGAGCCGGGCATCGCTGATGGCCTGCCAGAGGGCGAAGCGAAGGCGGTTCCACTGGCCGGGGATGTCGATCTGGTGGCGTTGGGCGATGCGGCCGGCGATTTCGGTTGAGTCTTCTTCGTCGTAGATGACGAAGTCTGCGGGAAGGCCGAGCGTGCTCGATTCGGTGCGGAGGATGAGGGCGCAGAGGGCATGGAAGGTGGAGCACTGAACGTGAGCCCCGACGCGTTCGCTGACCTCGCGGGCTGCGCGGTTGGTGAAGCTGAGGCAGAGCATGCGGTCCGGCAGAATGCCGCCCTCAATGGCGGCGGCAGCGCGAGCGGCGAGGGCCATGGTCTTGCCGGTGCCAACAGGGGCCATGACGAGGACGGGCTGCTGCCACTGGTCGACGACGGTCTGCTGGAGGGTGTTGAGCCGCACCCTAAGAGGATATCGATAGACTGATTAGCTATGGTGAAAAAGCAAATTGCGCTGTTGCCCGGGGACGGGATTGGACCGGAAGTGGTGGAGGCGGGTGTTGCGGTGCTCAAAGCGCTGCCAGGGCTGGACTTTGAAATGGTGGAGATGCCTTGCGGCGCGGGCGAGTATTTGAAGAATGGAGACCCGCTGCCGGAGCAGACGATCGAGATGTGCCGGCAAGCGGATGCGGTGTTGCTGGGGGCGATGGGAATTCCGCAAGTGCGATGGGCGGATGGCCGCGAGATGGCACCGCAGGTGGACCTGCGGGAGATCTTTGGCCTGTATGCGGGCGTGCGTCCGACGAAGCTTTACAACGCGGCGCATTCGCCCTTGAAGAAGCCAGTGATTGACTATGTGCTGGTGCGCGAGTCGACGGAAGGATTGTTTTCGACGCGGCTGCGTCCGCGGGTGGCGGGAGCAGATGAGGTGCGGGACGAGATGCTGGTGACGCGCAAGGGAAGTGAGCGGTTGTTCCGCTTTTCTTTCGAGCTGGCGCGGACGCGGCGGAAGAAGTTGACGCTGATTGACAAGGCGAATGTGCTGCCGGCGATGGCATTTTTCCGGGAGATTTTTGATGAGGTGGCCAAGGAATATCCGGACGTAGAAACAGAGCGGTTGTATGTGGATGCGATGGCGCTCTATCTGGTGCAGCGGCCGCAGAGCTTTGACGTGATGGTGACGGAGAACATGTTTGGCGACATTCTTTCCGACCTGGCGGCGGCGACCGTGGGCGGCATGGGGATGGCTCCGTCGGCGGATATTGGCGATGCGCAGGCGGTGTTTCAGCCAGCACACGGCTCCGCGCCGGATATTGCCGGGCAGGGGAAGGCCAATCCGGTGGCGACAATTTTGTCGGTAGCGATGATGCTCGAATGGTTCGGAGAGGAAGAGTGCTTGGCCGGGGCGGCGAGAATCCGCAAAGCGGTGGAGACGGTGCTGAGCGATCCGGCGAATGCGACGGCGGATCTGGGCGGGACCTTGAGCACGCAAGCAATGACGGCAAAAATTCTGGAGGCACTATGATCGGAGGTTTTCCTGTTTTTGATTCGCACACGCATCTGGGAAGTGCGCGGCATAGCGGGCGGAATATGGACGTCGACGCCATGTTGCGGCATATGGATGCGGTGGGGATTGAGCGGCAATTGCTGATCCCGTTTCCGGTGGTGGCCGATGAGCGGCGTGAGCATGATGTGATCGGCGACGCGGTGAGGCGTTATCCGGAGCGGTTTTGCGGGGCGTTGTGCTTTGATCCTTTTCAGCCTGAGAAGCAACTGGAGGAGGAGATGCGGCGGGGGGTGGAAGAATTAGGTCTGCGGGCTTTGAAGATTCAGCCTCAGTTTTGTGGGCTGAATCCGATCGGGGCCAGGGCGGCCTGGCTCTTTGGGCTGGCGAATGAATGGAAGCTGCCGGTGGTGGTGCATACGGGGTCGGGCGTGCCGTTTGCGCTGCCGTCGCTCCTGATCGTGCCGGCGCGGATGTATCCGGAATTGCAGATTATCGTGGCGCATTGCGGGAGTCCGGTTTACTATCTGGAGGCGATTGTGGCGGCGGGGGTGTGTCCGAATCTGTTGCTGGATGTGTCGAGCCTGATGCCGCATCAGGTGGTGGATGTGTTGAAGCATGTGGACGCGAGCCGGGTGATGGCGGGGTCGGATTTACCGGAGAGCGCGGTGGTGGAGTTGGGTAAGATTGCGGGGTTGGCGGTAGGGGATGAGGTGAAGCGGGCGGTGCTGTGGGATACGCCGCGGCGGGTGTTTGATGGGGTGGTGGGGGGATGACAAGAGAGTAGGAGCTTGTTGAAAAAAAGCCCCTACTCTCGATTTCAGTCTTCTGAGGGGTGGCACAAAACCATCGCCAAGCGGCTGCCGATTGATCCTAGCCAATAGTGGGCAAGAATATTCGGTTTGCAAGAAGTTTTTTCGTGATACCGAATTTGTCAACAAGCTCCTGGACCGGCGCTAAAAACCTAATATCCGCATCCAGTGCAGCAAATGTAATCATACCTACTGCTGTAATCCTCAGATTCAGAGCATCTTTCGATGATGAAGATTCCATATAGTTCGCAAAGATCGTATGGGAATCCGCAGCTGGTGAAACAATAAAAACAGGTTTGTCCCAAATATTGCGGGGTAGAAACGCTGTCGTTCCAAGCACTCCATACACTTCCGCAAGCAAGACAATTGCCGATGCCAAGGTTTGTACAGCTCCCATAAACATAATAGCACTGCGAAAATGCTAAGTTTTGAGAAAGCGCCACGTAAATAAATAGCAGTGCGATAAATTTCTTAAGGGAATTCATGATTTCTCCTAAATGCTAGATATCGCTACGTCGCCACTCGGATAAGCAGCGAAGATTTGTCTGCCTGAGGCAGCATAGTGAACAGGCAGTCGAGTCTCAGGACTGGGAGGCAGTTGCGGCAGTTCCAGTTGGGCTGTCGCCTGGATCAACATCGATTCATGAAGGTTCATGGCGGTGAGCAACTTTGGGTTCATGGGTGAAGGAATCAGAAAAATTTCGCCTTCACGATTCGATACAGCAAAAGAAATGCATGTAGAGAAAGATTGGGCCAACTTCCGGCCATCTGGAGCAGTGCCGCTTGATCGCTCAATTGAGTCCGCATCCTGCTTGGAGAGTACGGCATCGAAGCGTTCATGCCTGATTTGTCCTTTGGCAAGCATTGATCCAGAAATGCCCACCTTGGAATAGGCGGCCTTGTAGTGATCCAAGACAACCAATGAGGAGGAGAGCAGATGCAATGAAGAAGCTGCGGTGCGCGGAATTTGTCCGCCGATACGCGGAATTTCCAAAGCGTTGTTGATTGATGAAAGTGAGGTTCCTGCAATCCCAGGACCATGCAGAATTGAATTTTGTGTGTTCAAATATCCAACCTTACCTTCTACGGCAAAGCTGCTCAAAACTCCTCCGATGGCAGGCAAAGATCTTCGTGAAATCACAGTTCCATTGGTTCCAAATTTGGTGAAGCGCAACTGTTTTATAAGGGGTTCGACCGTAGTGCAGATTGGGAAATGATCTGAATCCAAGATTAAGTGCAATGGAAGTCCTTCAGAAATCGCCTTGGACCATAAAGTGTGACCATCTTGGGAGCAGCAAAGTAACATGCCGCTGTTGGAAATTGCTTTTGGCATCCAAAGCATGAACAAGAAATTCGCATTTGCAGCTATTGATCGCAGGAATGGAAATCCAGGCGGTTTTTGAGTAGAAATATGGAGACTTTTCGATTTGTGGGTAAGTTGTCCGTTTTGACTCAATAATGCGGAGCTATTGAGACACAATATGAATTCCAATCTAGAAAGAGTTGACATAGATACCTCTCTTAAGCCCTGCTTATCATAGTGAAAACGTTATGTCAAGAAAATTCTACGCTAAATGAACTTTTGATGGCCCTCCCCAGCAGAGGACTCCTTCGCAGCAAAATTAATCTCAACTCGAAAAACAGTTGAACGAGCAGCTGGCGCGCTGGGGCAAGAGTGCCTCGATCAAGGTGGTATTCGAATTCCTGACCTTCCCGGTGGGCTTTGACTATCGCCCCTTGCTACTTAACCGGCCGGGCGGGTTTGAGGTGCGTAGCTAGAAAGCGGTAGATTTCCTGGCGTGACTCCTGCGCGAGTTTGGTGTCGAGGCGGCCGAAGTCGTGTCCGCCAGGGGCGGCATCGTAGATCTTGTACTCAAACTTTTTGCCGTTGGCCTTGAGGGCGTCTACAAAACGAAGGATCTCGATGACGTGGACATCCTCGTCGCTTGTGTTGCCGTGAATCAGGAGTGGCGTCGCGAGTTTGGCCGCGTGGGTGATCGGGGAACGGCGCAGATACTCATCAATGTCGCCGGCGACGGGCTTGCCGATGTGTTGGGGGGCAGAGAATATCGCTTCGTAGTTGGGGCTGTGGTAGCCGAGACGGAGGACAAGATCCGTGACCGGGACGCCGGCGTAGGCAACGGCGAAGTCCTTGGGGTGATGCAGGATGTTGAGCAGCGTGATCATGCCACCGTGGCTCCAGCCCAGGATGCCGGCGCGGGCTGGGTCGAGAAACGAGTAGGTGTCCAGCATCCATTGGCGGGCTTGATAGACGTCTTCGACTTCCTGGCCGCCATAGTCGATCAGGTTATAAAAGCCAGCGCCGTAACCAGTGCTGCCGCGATAGTCCGGGCCGATGACCGAGTAACCCTGCTCGACTAATTCGCGGACGGCAGAGAATTCGTGGGCGCGGCCGAAGTCACTATGAATACCCTGGTGAGGGAAGACGAGGAAGGGGTGCTTCTTGGACTTGTCGAGATTCTTCGGAATGAAGACGACGGCGTTGATGATGACCGGATTCTTTGCACCGAGGCCGGTGGGGTTGGCGGGTTTGGCGCGGGGGGCACTGGTGTAACGGATTTCGCGAACCTCGGCGATGTCGCCGAGTTGCGTGTGCCACTTCTGATTGGTCAGCGCCTTGTGGAGAATGTCGTTGTCGTGGTTGCGCGTGGGTGCCGTGGCGGCAGGGGTAGCTGGCGCGGGGGTTGGAGCGGCCTGCGCGAGCAAAACCAGAAGAAGCAAAGGCTGAAGCATTTGTTACGTTATAGCATTCAGCGGCCAGACACTCAGATGAGCATCTTCTTGACGACTTCGCCGTGGATGTCGGTGAGGCGGAAGTCGCGGCCCATGAAGCGGTAAGTGAGCCGCGTGTGGTCAAAGCCGAGCGTGTGCAGAATGGTGGCCTGGAGGTCGTGGACGCTGACGGGGTCCTGGGTGATGGTGAAGCCGAGTTCGTCGGTTTCGCCGATGACGGTGCCGGGCTTGACGCCGCCGCCAGCGAGAAACAACGAGTCGGCGTTGGGGTGATGGTCACGGCCGGCGTTGTCGGGGTCGAGCACATTGCGGACCTCCTGCATGGGAGTGCGGCCGAATTCGCCGCCCCAAACGATGAGGGTGTCGTCGAGGAGGCCGCGCTGCTTGAGGTCCTGAATGAGTGCGGCAGTGCCCTGGTCGGTCTTGTCGCAGTTGGCCTTGAGGCCCTTGTTGAGATTGGTGTGCTGGTCCCAGGAGGCGTGCATCATGAGGACGAAGCGAGTGCCGCGTTCGATGAGGCGGCGGGCGAGCAAACAGTTAGTGGAAAACTGATTGGTTGGTTCCTTGCCGATGCCGTACATGTCGAGGGTGGCTTGCGATTCCTTGGAAAAGTCGATCAGCTCGGGGCCCGCGACCTGCATGCGGTAGGCCAGCTCGTAGGCCGAGATGCGGGAAGCGATTTCCTGGTCGCCGGTTTCGTTGTAGCGTTCCTGATTGATGTCGCGGATGGCGTCGAGGGTGGCGCGCTGGGTCTTCTGGTCGACGCCCTCGGGGTTGGACATGTAGAGAATCGGATCGCCGCCGGAGCGGAATTGCGTGCCCTGGTAGGTGGAGGGCATGAAGCCGGAAGAGAAGTTGGAAGCGCCGCCGGAGGTGCCGACGCCGGAACTCAGCACGACAAAGCCCGGAAGATTTTCGCTTTCACTGCCGAGGCCATAGACGGACCAGGCACCCAGCGTGGGGCGGCCGGGAACAGTGAAGCCGGTGAACATGACGAGCTGGCCGGGGTGGTGGTTGAAGGCCTCCGTGTGCATGGAGCGGACAAGGCAGAGGTTGTCGGCTTGCTTGGCGATGTGCGGAATGAAATCGCTCAATTCCATGCCGGACTGGCCGTGTTTGGTGAAGACACGCGGACTGCCGAGAACAGCAGCGGTGGGTTTGATGAAGGCGAGCTTGAGGTCTTTGGTATAGCTTTCCGGGAGGCTATTGCCGTTCCACTTGACGAGGGCGGGCTTGGGATCAAAGAGATCCATCTGGCTGGGGCCGCCTTCCATGAACATGTAGATGACGCGCTTGGCCTTGCCGGGGAAGTGGGGCTTTTTCGGTGCGAGGGGGTTGAGGTCCGGCACCGAGGCTGCATAGCCATCGCGGGCGAGCAGATCGGCGAGGGCCATCGAACCGACGCCGCCGGCAAAGGTATTGAGGAAATTTCTACGGCTGGACATAAGGACTACTCTCTGACGATGAATTCGTCGGTGTTGAGAACAACGCGGGCGAGGCTGACCCAGGCCGTCGCGGCTGGTTGTTCGTCGAGGAAACGCTTGAGGCGGGCGAGTTCGCGATCGTTCGCCTTGCGGGAGACGGCGAGCTCAAAGGCGTAATGGATCTTGCCTTCGATTGAGGCGGGGCCTTCGTGCTCGACGCGCCAGGCCAGGGCCTGGGCGGCTTCATAGTAGACGGGATCGTTGAGCAGGTTGAGGGCCTGCAAGGGAGTGTTGGAAGTGCGGCGGCGGCTGCAGGCCACCGTCATGTCGGGGGCGTCAAAGTTGGCCAGCATGGGATAAGGAGCCGTGCGCTGGAAGAAGGTGTAGAGACCGCGACGGTACTTATCGGGGCCGGTGGATTCGACCCACTTGCCGCTGTTGCCGTAAACGAGTTCGGCGACACCTTTGGGCTGGGGCGGACGAACGCTGGGGCCGCCGATTTTTGTGTTGAGGAGGCCGGCAGCCTGGAGGGCGGAATCGCGAATGGATTCAGCGGGAAGGCGCAGGCGGGACTGGCGGGCGAGCAGGGCGTTTTCCGGGTCGATCTCGGCGACATCGGGGCGGGCGTGCGAGGACTGCCGGTAAGTGGCGCTGGTGACGATGGCGCGGTGGAGTTGCTTGACGGACCAGTTGTTGGTGCGGAACTGGTTAGCGAGGTATTCGAGGAGTTCGGGGTGAGAAGGCTTCTCGCCCTGGGTGCCGAAGTCGTCACTGGTTTTGACGAGACCGCGACCGAAGAATTCCTGCCAGAAGCGGTTGGCGATGACGCGCGGGGTGAGCGGGTTGGTTTCGCTGACCAGCCATTTGGCGTAGGCGAGACGGGGGTGCTCGGCGCGCGGGCTGAAGTCAGGAAGGACGGCGAGGGCGCCGGGCTGGACTTCGATGCCGGGAGTCTTCCAGTCGCCACGGACGGCGATGCGTTGGGCGGGAGCGGTGGGGTCATCGATGATGACGTAGGCCTGGGTGAGCTTGGGCGTTTCTTCTTCGAGGGCGCGGATCTGGTCGCGGATTTCCTTGAGCTTGTCAGCGGCGGCCTTGTCTTCGCGGAGCGTGTGGCTGGGGCTTGAAAGGAAATAGGTGAGCAGACGCCAGGCATCGCGCTCACTGCGTTTCTCGGCGGGCATCATGAGGACTTTTTCGGCGTGGTCAAACATGACGCGGAAGCTGGTGACGGAGAAGTCCCATTCGCCATCAACGCCGGGGTTGGTGACAGCGGCGCGCATTTTGGCTTGCCACTTTTCAAACCATTCCTGGACGGGGGCGGATTTGAGGATCTCATCCCGCTTCTTGAGATAGGTGGCGCGGGAGGCGAGCCAGGGGCCGAGTTCTCCGGGCATGGGAGCTTCGAGGTCGGTGTCGAAAGAGCGGGAGAAGATCGCCATGGAGGCGTAGTATTCTTTTTGCGAAATCGGATCGTACTTGTGGTCGTGGCATTGCGCGCAGCCGGTGGTGAGGCCCTGCCAGGTGGTGGCGGTGGTGTTGACGCGGTTGACAAGCGTGTCGAAGCGATCTTCGCCACGGGTGACGCCAGCTTCACGATTGATGAGAGTGTTGCGGTGGAAGCCAGTGGCGATTTTCTGTTCCAGCGTTGGGTTGGGGAGCAGGTCACCGGCAAGTTGTTCGATGGTGAATTTGTCGAAGGGCTTGTCGGCGTTGAAGCTGTCGATGACGTAGTTGCGCCAGCGCCAGGAGTGGGGGCGGGGAAGGTCTTTCTCGAAGCCATCGGTGTCGGCGTAGCGGGCAAGGTCGAGCCAGTGGCGGGCCCAGCGTTCGCCGTAGTGGGGGCTGGCGAGGAGTTGATCAACCAGGCGCTCGTAGGCATCGGGGCGGGTGTCGGCGAGGAAGTCCCGAGTGATCTCGGGACTAGGCGGAAGGCCGGTGAGGTCGAGGCTCAAGCGGCGGAGGAGTGTGATTTTGCTGGCTTCCGTAGCGGGCTGGATCTTTTTGGATTCGAGCTTGGCAAGAACGAAATTGTCGATGGGGCTCTTGAGCCAGGCGGAATTCTTGACGGCAGGCAGTTGCGGGCTGGCAAGAGGCTGGAAGGCCCAGTGGCTGTTCTTGCGGGTGGTGGTGCGGCCGATGGTGAGACCTGCAGGCCATACAGCGCCTTCGCTAATCCAGGACTTGAGCGCGGCGACTTCCGTCTCATTCAGGGCGGGCCCGGCGGGTGGCATGCGGAAGCCGTCTTTGGTGGAAGTGACGCGTTCGATGATTTTGGAGGCGGCCGGGTTACCCGGAACGAGGATGGGGCCGGAATAGCCACCAGCGAGGGCGTCTTTGGAATTGTCGAGACGGAGGCCGGCGATTTGCTGTGCGCCGCCGTGGCAGGCGATGCAACGTTTGGCAAGCAGGGGCTGGACATCCGTCGCGAAGTCGGCGGCAGATAGCAGTGAGGCCGCAAGGAAAGACAGCAAGACCGTTCGCATGCTTCTATTCTATGCCCGTGGGTATTGGTTAAGCTTGTTTGAGGAAGCGAAAACTATTGGGCATTGCGGCGGATTTTGTACTGATCATTCTGGCGGGTTTGGTTGGGGGGCTTATTGCACGGGCGCTGCATTTGCCGTTGCTGGTGGGGTATGTGGCGGCGGGGGTGATCGTGGGGCCGCATACGGGCGGGCCGACGGTGGGGCAGGTTCGCGAGATCGAGTTGCTGGCGGAAATTGGTGTGGCGCTGCTGCTTTTTTCGTTGGGGCTGGAAGTGTCGTTCCGGGATCTGGGGCCGGTGAAACGGGTGGCGCTGGTGGGCGGGCCGATCCAGATTCTGGTGACTTGCGGAGTAACGGCCTGGGCGGCAAACAGCATGTTGGGCATCGCCTGGTCTGAGGCGTGGTGGCTGGGCGCGATGGTGTCGTTGTCGAGCACAATGGTGGTGTTGAAGACCCTGTCGGCGAGCGGGATGACGGCGACGCTGGCCAGCCGGGTGATGATCGGGTTGCTGGTGGTGCAGGATTTGGCGGTGATTCCGATGTTGACGATCCTGCCGCAGTTGAATGATTTGAATGGCGCGTGGGGGAAACTGGCTGAGGCGCTGGGGATTGCGGCTTTGTTCATTGCGGGTACCTATTTTGTGGGGACGCGGGTGTTTCCAAGGTTGCTGAAGCAGGTGATCAAGTTCGGGTCGCGGGAGCTATTTCTGGTGTCGGTGGTGGCGGTGGGGATTGGCGTCGGATATGCGATGCACGCGGTGGGACTGTCGTTTGCGCTGGGCGCGTTTATTGCGGGGATTGTGTTGAGCGAATCGGAGTTCAGCCATCAGGCGTTGAGCGATGTGGTACCGCTGCGGGATATTTTTGGGCTGCTCTTCTTTGTGACGGTTGGGATGCTGTTTGAACCCGCCTTTCTGATGGCGAACTACGGGCAGATTGCTTTGTTGATCGTAGTGATTCTGTTTGGCAAGTCATTGATCATCGGGTTGTCGACACGGGCGTTTGGGTATGTGAATATGGCGCCCTGGATCGTGGGCCTGGGGTTGAGCCAGATTGGAGAGTTCTCGTTTGTGCTGGCGCGGGCTGGATTGAGTTCGGGCTCGCTATCGAAGCCCAATTATGACCTGGCCTTGACGGCAACGGTGCTGACCATGGCGGTGTCGCCGATAGTGTCCTGGGCGGCGTTGCCGCTCGGAAGGGCATGGAAGCGGTGGCTGGGAGAGACGGGACCGGCGCGGCCGGCCGCGGCGCTTACCCAGACGCATTTGCGCAAGCATGTGGTGGTTTGCGGCTATGGGCGGAGCGGCAAAGGTGCAGTGGAAGAATTGAGGGGGGCGGGGATACCGGTGGTGGTGGTGGAGTCGGACTATGTACGATATGCGGACTTGTCGGCGGCGGGCATTGAAGGAATTTGGGGAGACGTCACGAGCCCGGAGATTCAGAATGCTGCCCAGATTGAGCTGGCGCGAGGATTGATCTTGACCATGCCGAACGAGACGGCGGTGCAAACGGTGATCCAGTTGGCGCGGGAAAAGAACAAACATCTGAAAATCATCGCGCGGGCCGTAAACGACCCGCACGCGGTGGAGCTGGAAAGCCTTGGTGCCGACGCCATCGTGCAGCCCGAGCGAGAAGGCGGGGTAGCGATGGCGCGGCAGGCGATTACTTCATTGGGCTGAAATCGGTCGGTTCGAGGAAGATGCTTTCGACTTTGTCGGTGAGCTTGCCATTGGCTTCGCTCGCGGCACGGGCCTTCATCCAATCCGCATCCGTACGGAACTT
>CAZECF010000005.1:97962-112439 GCA_964510335.1 uncultured Bryobacter sp.
GGAGCAGGTAGATGAGGGTGTTGCTGGCACCTGGGCCTTCGGCGGGGACACCGTAGACGACATTCTTCATGCCGTGCTTTTCAAAGATCTTGAGGGTGTGATTGCGGAAGCGGGCCTTGAGATCTTCAAATTTGCCGGGGGCGGCGACGTAGGTGCGGAGTTCAAAGACGTGCTGATTGGGGGCGGCACCGGCACCGGTGACATAGCCCAGGGAGAAGACGAGGCCAAAGGCCGCGAAGATGAGAGACAGTTTTTTCATGTGAGAAACGATCCTTTCGGTATATTCATCATATTCGTCCAATGCGCTATTTCTTCATCCTCGTCTTAATTCTGCCCGTTTGGGCGCAGCGCACGGCGCGCATCTGCGGGGTTGACGGCAATGCGGGGCAATGCCGGGAAGTAGAGACGTCACGGATCGGGCAACTGCGTTTTGAGGACTATCGGGTGACAAACCCGGCGACGCCGCTGGTGAATGTTCCGGTGCGGCGGGTGCAGTTGGGGCAGATTCCCTTGGCGGAGCGGGGGCGGATTTGTACGGCGGACGCCAATGCGGCGGGGATCCTCAATGCGCCCGCGGCGCGCTTCAACTCGGCGAGTGCGGTGATCAACGAGACCGAGACGCTGATTGCCGGGCAGTTAGATCAGGAAGTGTTTGGTCAGGTAAACCTCTTGAATCTGATTCTTTCCGACGGCTTGTCGCTGCCGCAATTTGCTTTCCGGATTTCGCGGAGCCGGGCGAGCGAGTTGTTGGTGTTGAAGCTGAATCCGGCGTATCTGCCGCCGGGTGTGTCGGTGGCGGAGTTCACGCGCGAGTACCGGATGACGGTGGACCCGCGGACGGATGCGGTGAGTTTTCCGTTGGGGCTACCAGAGAACGCGCAAGTGCTGCGGCTCTTCTGGTCGGTGGCTCGGAACCTGGGCGAGTTTTTGCGGACGGCCGAGATCCGTTCGACCGAGCCAACGCCATTTGGGCGGGAGCTGTTTACCGCGGCGCAGTTGCGTGAGTTTGGGATGACCATGTCGGCGTCTTTGTTGCGGGCCGCGAGCCCGTCGCTGCGTCCGGTGGTCCGGGCGGAGTGCAACCGGGGGCCGTTTGAAAGCTGTCCGGAGCAGGGAGAAGTAGAACGCTTTGCAGAATTGCTGACGCGGCAAGGCGGAGAGTTTCTGGCAACAGGGGCAACCGTGCCGGGGACCTTGCTCTTGAATAACCTGAATGATTGGGCGGCGGCGAATGCGCTGGAGCGGGCGACGACGCGGAATATTCTGACAGTGCTGCGTCCGGCGCTGCTGGTGTGGCCGGTGTTGGAGGCGCAACTCGCGCCGATTGAGCCGGTGAGGAACCGGGTCGGAGAATGGCTGCGGGGATTGCGGGAGCGCGTAGCCGCGGCGATGGCGGAGCCGGACTTCCGAGGGACCGAAGTGGCAGCGGTGCGGATGATGAGCGCGATTGCGCGCCGGGATGACGGAGACTTCCGGCTGGCGGTGGAGCGGTATGTGCTGGCGCTGCACCAGATGCGCAGCGATGGCAGTTTGCCAATGGAAGCGCAGCGGGGGCCGTGCGCGTTGACCTATACAAACCGCGCGATTGCGAGTCTGGTGATGGTGGCTGAGGCTGCGGCGGCGCAAGGCTATGATTTGTATTCGTTGAGCGTGGATGGCAAGACGCTGGCGACCGCCGTGGGTTTCCTGCTGGATGCTTACGACAACCCGGAACTGCTGGCGCGCTACAACAACCCGGCGGCGGAGTGTGAGTTGGGGAATTCGGCACCGTTGCAACGGGTGGTGCTGGAAGTAAATCCCGCGGTGAGTTCGCCCGCGGCTTGGGCAGAGATATATCTGGCTCGCTTTCCCGGTGCGGCCCTGACCGCGCGGTTGCGGACACGGCTGAACCTGACGGGTTATGCGCGGCGGCCGCTCTTTCATGAACTGGCGGCCACCAATACAAGTTGCCTGTTTCTGACGCCTCAAGAGATCACTCCGGTGAGCTTGCCGCTGATCGAAAAGTTTGGCGGGGATGATCAGACCGGGCCGACGCGGAGCTTGTTGACGGAAGCGTTGCGAGTGCGAGTACGGACGGCAGGCGGCATCGCGCTGGGGAACGTGCTGGTGAATTTTATGGTGCAGGAAGGCGCGGGACGAGTGGAGCCGGCATCGGTGTTGACAGATGCAGCGGGAGTGGCAACGGCCCGGTTGACGCTGGGGGAGAGAAGTGGAAGGTTGGTGGTGCGGGCGAGTGCGCTCGATGGGGCGCTGGACTTTCGCGCGACCGCGGTGGGGGATGATCCGAAGCTGGCACCGGGGGGAGTTGTGGGTGTGGGCGGGAGTATTCCGAGTGTGAAGACGGCGGCACCGGGCGGGATCCTGTCGATTTATGGTGCAGACTTTGTACCCGTGGGACGGGGACGCCGGGCGGCACTCGTGGAAGGCCGGCTACCGACAATGCTGGAAGGGATTTGTGTCGTCTTCGGCACGGTGAGGGCCTATATGCTGGACGCTTATCCGGGGCAGTTGAATATTGTGGTGCCGCGCCTTGAGGGTACGAGCGCCGACCTGCGAGTGATCAAGGGTTGTGGAATGGCGAATGAGGAAAAGACGGAACCGGAGCGAGTGGCGATTGCTGCGGCAGCACCGGAGTTTTTCTTCTTTGAGGCGACCAGGACGGGGGAGAATGCAGTGGCGGCGGTGGATGCGGTGACGGGCGAATTCTTTGGGCCGTTGACGATTCTGCAGGGGTTGGCGAAACCGGCACGGCCGGGAGATCTGGTGACGGTCTATCTGACGGGCTTGGGCGGCGTGGACCCGGTGGTCGAGCCGGGCAGCGTGGCGTCCGGGGCCTCGCGTGTGACCGGGAATGTAGAAGTGCGGCTGGCGGGGAGATTGTTGGCTGCTACGGATGTGTTGTATGCGGGCTTTTCACCGGGGTCGCTCATTTATCAGATCAACTTTCGGGTTCCCACGGGGCTGCCAGCCAGCAATCAGCCGATTGAGGTGACGGTGAACGGGCAAAAAACTCCAGTGGGGGCGTATCTGACACTGGCCTTGCGTTGATATCCTTTTGGAGTTGTCATTGATGACATTTCAAGAGGAGAACGACAGGTATATGTCTACACAATCCGGCGCTGAGTTCAAGGCAGAACTGCGCAATGGCAGCCCCAAGATGGGCTTGTTTCTGAATTCGGCTTCGCCGACCGTCGCTGAGCAGTTGGCGCACAGCGGCTACGACTGGCTGCTGGTGGATGCGCAGCACGGGCCGATGGGGTATGAGAAGTTGAGCGCAATGCTGTGCGCAATTGCGAGCGGGGGTGCGAAGTCGATGGTGCGGGTGTCCGGCTATGGCGACCGGGCGGGGATTCAGCAGGCGCTGGATCTGGGCGCGGATGGCATTCTGGTGCCTTACATCAACAACGCGGAAGAAGCAAAGCAGGCCGTGAGCTGTTGCCTGTACCCGACGGCGGGAACGCGCAGCGTGTACTTTCCGCAGCGGTCGACCAACAAGGCTGGCTTGCTCGGCTATGTGCCGAATGCGAACCAGAACATCATGGTGGCGCTGCAGGTAGAGACGCACGACTGCATCAAGAACATGGCGGAGATCGCGGCCGTGCCGGGAGTGGATATTCTCTTCCTGGGGCAGAACGATCTGTGCATGTCGATGGGTTTGTTTGAGACCTATGTGTTTCCGGAGATGTACACGAGTCCGGAATTGCTAGCGGCGACGAACACGCTAATTGAAGAAGCGAAGAAGAACAACGTGATTCTCGGTTTATTCCTGTTCGGGACATCGCGAGTGGGTGAGTTTCTGGACAAGGGCTTTACTTTTATCTCGATCGGGAACGACTTGCATCACATTCTGACGCAGTCGGGCGCGCATGTTGCGGCGCTCGAGGGGATCGGGCAGGAGAAGGGCAAGCCCTGGCAGCGGCGGCCAACCAGTCTGCTGTAAGGAGATTTCTTCAATTGGGAAGGCGCCTTGATTCCTGGCCCCGCCAGGACTCGAGGCGCTTTTCCTTTGGCTCAGCCCGGGTCTGGTTTCGGGGCCATTCCGATCAATGGATCAAAGTGGTGGAGGGGAATTGTGCGTGCCAGCCAAACCAGAATGCACGATGGGCGGGGAAGGGCTTTCCATCGACGGTAAGGTTGATCAGGCCCCCTGGAGTCGTTTGCACTTTGATGACAAGTCCGCCAAAGGAAGTTTCAAAGACAGGGTGCTTCAGCAGGAAGGGGATCGCGATGGCGAGTGGGGGATGGCCGGGCAAACGAATGGCGAGGACTTCGTCTTTGCGGCGCAGGCGCTTGTCCAATCGGGAAACCTGAAACATCAGGTCGTCGTTGGCAAAGTACTGGCGGTAAGCCGCGCCTTCAGCGTAGTCCCGCTGGTAGCCGGTGTTGAGGGAAAGCACGGTGGTGTTGGGATGCGCGGTGCGCCACTCGCGCCAGGTGGTTGTGACTACGTTTAAAAAGTCGAGTTGGATGCCGGAATGGGCCAACGGACCAATCACCGGTTGGCCTTGCAAAGTAGACCAAAGTGAGTGGGTTTCCTCGTCAAACATCAGCTTGCTCGATTCGTAGAGCAGGCCGGAGGTGCCGAAACGATGCTGCCCGGCGCGAGTTTGCGTGCGGTAGGGAATCACGGTTCCACAGAGCGTGCAATACACAAGGCAAATCGAAGTACAGTCGATTGTGTCGCGCGCCATTTCATGCCAGGCAAGAATACGTTTCGGGTAAGCACGAGACTGCTGTCCGATGCGAACGCCGAAGACGATATGGTTGTCCTTCAAGAAGCGGGCTTCGTCCGCCGGAATGTGCGGGGGGTTGACCAAAGGGGGAATCCCATTCACCTGGACCCCACCCCACTCAACCTGATCCAGGCGGATGCGGGAAGGCGTGGCCCGGTCGATGGGGAAAAAGGTTTGCAAACGGGGATCGAGGTTTGCGTAAAGGATTCCCTTGAACTGGGAATACTCGGGGTGCGGTTCGAAGGGTATTGACCAAAGCCAGCGCTGCCAGGCGCGAGTATTTGAACCAAAGGATTGCTGGGTGCGGAGTTCCAAAAAACGAAGGAGCCGGGCGCGGGCAGGATTGTCCTGGGCGAGCAGCGATATCAACTCCAGAAGCATAATGGCGTAGCCTGGACGCCAGGTCTGCGCGAGTTCACTCAGGGCAGGATTGAAGATTTTGGGTTCGTTTGAGGTGGCGCGAGAAAACACGGAAAGCGCGGGAGTGGAAGTGGCCAAACTGGCCAGTGGACTGAGCAAGCAGAGCAGAGATTTTCTTCGCAGCACGTGTTCGTCTTTGACGCGGCGTTGGTTCCAGAGGATGCGGGCTTTTGATGAATCGTAGCGGAAAGCCGCAGTGGCTGTGTCGGACTGACTCAGGCTAAGCTGGTGATTTGGACATGTTGATCAAGACACGTTTGTTGCGACAGCGGGCGTGCAATGAAAAAAACGAAAAAGGCAAGATTTGCGCGGGGCACCTGAAACGCTGGTATCTCTACGGAGAAGAAGTGGCGAAGCAGTTTGGGGCCGAAGCGGAGCTTTACCGCTGCGAGAAATGCAAAACCATCTACCTGCCGAACCCGGAAGAGACGCCCCGGACGCCGACATTGGCGTGGTAGCGGACGGGCTGGAAGCGCTTGACAAAGCGTGATACCCTATTGGATTGATTGGATTTGCCGATCTATTGTGCATCCGCGTAGTAGATGGCGCAGATACCGGCGGGCGAATCTAGTAGATAGACCGCATCGGAATCGGGTGGGTGGGTTTTGCTAGACCTCCTCCGATGCGGTCCGCCCTCGGTTATGCAGGGGCATCAATCGGTGCGCCAGCGGCAAGTGGCGTAACGGTTCCCGCCATCATGCTGGATCAAGGCCCGCGTCCTAATTCAAACCCTCATCCAACAGCCACCGCACAGCCGGTACTCCGATTGTGAAGAAACGCAAGTTAAAAAGACCGGGGAGCGAGGTGCTCCGTTTCAAGAAAATACAAAATCGCAGAGGCGATGCAAGATTCGGAGCAATTGAAGTTCCACATTGATATTTGTTTAAAAATGTGTGGAGACAAAAAAATCCCCTCTGATGCAACCGTCAAACGGCTAGTGAGCGGTTCTTAGAAAAATCTGATCCCGACTCCCGCAAGCACGCAAGTCTTTTGGACCCGCTCGCTTTACCGCCTGCCAGTTGCAACAGAGGGCAGGTTTTAAAGGTACTCCATCAATTCACTAGTTAAGATAGCAAATCTCTTGCCAGGCTTGCACAAAAAAATTGTATTGAAAACAAAAGAGTTGGTGATAGCCGGAGGTGCGTACCCAGGGCATTGGGACACAGTTGCGGGGCGCTGTGACACACTAAAGGGCATGCGTTGGATGTTGTGCCTGGTGCTCGCGGTAGCCGGGATAGGACAGACTGCCGGGGATGAGGGATACAAAGCTTATACAGACTCCCCACGGCTGATGCTGCGGCCTCAGCGGCTGCGCTTGCTGAACCGGGAGGGGGAGCGCCAGTCCATTCGCTATCAGCAATTTGCGGGCTATATCGCGAACCGGATGGCGATGGAAGAGCAGGCCTTCGCGCTGGCGCTGGCAGGGCGGACGATGAACAACGCGGATCATTGCCTGAGTGCGTACAACTGGGTGACCAAGACGCCACGCGTAGACCTTCGACAGAAGGCGCTGGTGGTGGACTGGTGTGAGGGGATGATCCCGGAAGCACAGTGGACGGCGCTGGCGCAGAGTCTGGCAAAGAGTATGCCGCCGCCGACCGATATCGCTTCCCTGCGAGACCGGGCCTTTGTGGGGCTGGTGCTGGTGGACGTAGACGGGGTGTTGTCGGAAAAGATCATGCGGGAAGCGGTGGCACACTGGCGGCAGAAAATCGCACCTGGACTGCGGGCCGCCACGGCAGTCGAGCCGGGGCAGATGTATCCGTTGATGGAGTTTCTCCATGTGGTGCGGGACAACCTCGAAATGGATTTGCGGCAGGATGCACCGCGCTATTTTGTGGAACTGCCGTTGACACAGATGCTGGGCTACTATCCGGCGCCGTATCCGGGGCCGGACAATGAGTTCCGGGTAGCGTTTTTTTCCGGGGACGGGGAGCCGGATCTGAAGCTGGCGCTGATGATGCGGGCGGCGGAATTGTCAATGGTGGCGTTGGACAGCAATGCGGAATTGGCGCAGTCCTTGCAGGGATGGCTGATGCAGGACCGCTATCTGCTCCGGTCGACTTTGGGGATCCCTTATGAATTCCTGTGGGCGAACCCGTATCAGCCTGGGCTGACTTATCACCATTTGCCAAATTCGTATCACGATAAACGCAGCGGGCGACTTTTTATCCGGGATAACTGGGAAGAAGAAGCGCGCTTTCTCTGCTACTACGATGGCAACATCCAGCTTTTTGAGGAGGGGACGCGGAAGCTGTTGAAGGTTTCGCCGACCACGCCACCGGTGGAGTTGGGCGGGGCTACGATTCTGGTGGGGGGGCAGAACCTGCTGAAGCCGATTCAGTTTGAGCTGGCCGGAACGGAGCGGGAGGCCTGGTACATTGTCGGGTTGCGGCCGGACACCATTTACGACGTGGAAGTGGATGATCAGGAGCTGGAAGAAGTGCGGACCGACGCAGGCGGAATTCTCTCGCTCGAATTTGTAAAGCCGGCCGTGGCGGGAGTGCGCATCTCAGTGGCGAAGTTTGTGAAGGGGACCGAGTAAGGCTTGTGAAGATCAGTCTGTTCCTGATAATGGCAGCGATTGGGCTGGCGCAGCAGTGCCGGGTGCCGGGACAAGTGAAGCCTGCCCGCGCTACACGGGTAGATTACCGGAACGCAAATGTGGCGACCGACTATCACGCGCTGGCGCTAAGCTGGTCGCCGCAGTTTTGCAGTCTGCCGGCTGGCCAGGGGAGCCGGAACCGGTGGCAGTGCGTGGAGAATGCCTTTGGCTTTGTGGTCCACGGGTTGTGGCCGCAGTCGGCACGGGCGCGGTCCTACAACGAACATCCGAGGCATTGCAAGGTGCCGGAAATGGTGCCAGTCGAGACAATGCGGCCCTATCTTTGCACCATGCCCGGGGCACAGTTGATGCAGGACGCATGGATCAAACATGGCAGTTGTGCGTGGCCGAATGCGAAGGCGTATTTCGAGCAGGTAGAAAAGCTTTACCGGAACCTGGTGCTGCCGGATTTGAGGGGCGGCATGACAACGGCGGGGGCGATCCGGCGGACGATTGCCGAGGCGAACCGGGCGAAGGGCCTGCGGCCGGAGCATGTGCAGGTCAGAGTCTTGAGCGGCAACCGGTTTTCCGAAGTGCTGGTTTGCTACGACAAACAGTTCCGCTTTGCGGCTTGTGCGGGGCGGGGGACGCCGGACGGAGTGCAAGTGCGAGTAATCGCGAAACGCTAGGGGAGGATCGAAAGGTATTTGGCCCAGGGGCCGACGGCCTGCTGGTTCTGTCGGGCCAGCGTGCGGCAGATCTGGTTGATGTGGGTGAGGTCGTGAACAGTCCAGGTCGAGATCAGGTTGGCTAGTGTGACTCGCCCGAGGACTGGGTGGGTGCCTTCGAGCTGCAGTTGAGCCGGCGTGAGAGCAAGTGAATTCAGGCGCGAGAGGTTGGCCTGGCGGAGCGAGGTGAATTCTTCAAGCAGGGTAGACATGGTCTTGCCCGCGCTTTCAGCAAAGTGCGCTTCCATATCGAAAGCGTCGAAGGTGCGGCTGGGTCCATCCTTGAGGATGATTTCGAGGCGGGGCATCCAGTCGGTCCGTTCGCAGTGGTTCAGGTGGGCGACGACGCCCCAGGGACTCCACGTGCCTTCACCCTCAGTTGCATCGATCCAATTATCAGGAAGGTCAGTGAGCAGCGCATTCAGCACTGCCGGGGTTCGGGCAAGCAGGGCCTCGTTATTGGTGAATTCCCGCAGTGTCATGGTGGCTAGACGAAAGTCTTGAATTCCATGACGTCGCCGTCCTGGACGATGTATTCCTTGCCTTCGGTGCGAAGCTTGCCGAGTTCGCGAGCTTTGACGAAGCTGCCGATCGAGACCAGGTCGCCGTAGGAAATGGTTTCGGCGGAGATGAAGCTCTTCTCAAAATCAGAGTGGATGACGCCCGCGGCCTGCGGGGCCTTCCAGCCGGCGTGAATCGTCCAGGCGCGGGTTTCTTTGACGCCAGTCGTCAGGTAGGTGCGGAGGCCGAGCAGATGATAGGCCTCGCGGATCAGATTGCCGGCACCGGACTCGGTAACACCCAGGTCTTTCAGGTATTCGGCGGCTTCCTCCGGGGACAACATCACCAGTTCAGATTCAATTTCAGCCGAGACGATGACGGCGCTGGTCTCATGGTGCGTCGCAACGTAGCTGCGGACCTGGCCGACGTAGGGGTTGGCCTCGGGGTTGGCTAAATCGCCTTCCGCGACATTGCAGGCGTAGATGGTCGGTTTGTTCGTAAGCAGGAAGAGCGGTTTGGCAAGGACCTTTTCCTCGGGCGTCATATCGAGGGTGACGGCATACTTGCCGTCGGAGAGATGGGGTTCGAGGCGAGCAATGAGCTCGAGCGTGGCAGTGGCTTTTTTGTCGCCGCTGCGGGCGAGCTTCTGCAACTTGGCCTTTTGCTTGTCGAGCGAGTCCATGTCGGCAAGCAGGAGTTCCGTGTTGATGATCTCGATGTCGCGGATGGGATCAACCGTATCGCAGACATGTTCGATGTTGGAATTCTCAAAGCAGCGGACGACCTGGACAATGGCATCCACCTCACGGATATGGGCGAGGAACTGATTGCCCAGGCCTTCGCCCTTGCTGGCACCGGCGACCAGTCCCGCGATGTCGACGAACTGGAAGACGGCCGGGATCAGCTTTTCGCTCCCGGATAACTTGCTCAGCACGTCGAGCCGGTCGTCGGGCACGGTGACGATGCCTTCGTTCGGTTCGATCGTACAAAAACGATAATTTGCGGCCATGGCCTTGCGCGACTTGGTCAGCGCATTGAAGAGCGTACTCTTACCGACGTTGGGCAACCCAACAATACCTGCTTGCAACATGTGAGGGAATCTACAGTTTAGCGTCTGCGGGGGCAGTGTAGATTAAGGATTGATGGTGATTCGATTGTTTTGGCTCGGCCTGACGGGGCTGGCAGTGTGTGGGCAGTTGGCAACGCAGCCGGTAATCACGTATCGCGGCGTGCTCAATGCGGCGAGTCTGGCACCGCCCGGGCTGCCGAATGGAGGCCTGGCGCGAGGAGGAGTCTTCACGGTTTTTGGGGCAAATCTGGGGCCTGCCACGCCGGCCACGGTAAGTGAGTTTCCCTTGACGCCAAATTTCAGCGGAGTGAATCTGACCGTGACGCAGGGCGGAATCACCGTATCCGCGATTCCTGTCTTCGTGTCGGCGGGGCAGATCAACGCAATCTTGCCGTCGAATACGCCGCTGGGGACGGCTGCCTTGCGGGTGGGTTTTAACGGACGGGTGAGTGCTCCGGTGCCGGTTGAGGTGAGGGCGAATTCCCCGGGCATCTTCGCGATCTCTTCTGGTGGCTTTGGTCCCGGGGTAGTGCAGAATTTCAATGCACAGTCGGATCAGCCAGTGAATACACTGGACGTTTCGGCGGCGCGGGGACAGGTGATTACGATCTGGGCGACAGGGCTGGGCGCGGTGCCATTTGCGGACAACATCGCGCCGCAGGCGCAGAACCTGGACGCCGCAGTGACGGTGACAATCGGGGAGCGGGATGCGTTGAAGCTTTATTCCGGGAGGAGCCCGTGTTGTGCCGGGGTGGATCAAATTGTAGTGCGCGTGCCGGACGATGCTCCCTTGGGCTGTTATGTGCCGGTGCGGGTGAAGGCGGGGGCGGTGACGTCCAATACGGTGACGATGGCGATTGCCAATACAGCCGGGGGGCGCTGCACGGATGCATTCAACCCGTTTACGAATCTGCTGCGGTCCTCGCGGCGGCAGGGAATGATTCTGCTGGACCGGACGCTGCACCAGATTGACACGCATGTGACGACGGTGGAGCAGAACACGACCGAGTCCGTCAAGGCGTATTTCTGGCAGCGGGAGCCGTCGCCATTTGTTTTTGACCCGCAATTTTCCTACCCTCCGCCGGGGACTTGCCTGGTGCAGCAGACGAGTGGGAATGCACTCATGGGGGCGCCCTTAAGGGGAAGCTTGGGGGCGGCAAATGCGCTCGATGCGGGCTCAACGCTCAAGCTGGAGACGACTTTTTCCGGTACCTCTGAGATCGCGCCGGTGAGCGCGCCGCAGCCGGGATACGCTGCCGTGGTGGGGAGTTTGCGAGCCAACGATGGCGTTGGCTTGTTGAAGCTCGACTTTCCGAATGCGGTGAGGGTGCGTTACTCAGGAAGCATTGGCGAGGCAACCATTCAACCGAACCTGACGAATCTCTTTGCATGGAGTGGCCGCGGGACGCTCGAACGGATCCGGCGGGATGTGACGCTGCGGGTTCCGTTTACCCCGAACGATTTTGATGCGACCAGCGAATTGTCACTGGTGGCATATTCGTCCGTGCACAATGCGACAACGGCCATTACTTGCGTGGCGGCACCGGGTATCGATTCCTTCACTCTTTCGACGGATCTACTCTCCAATCTGCCGGTGTCGGTGGGCACGCCCGATGGTTCGCTGGCGATGTTGGGGATCGGGATTGTGCCGCTGACGCGGGCGGTTCCGTTTTCAAGCAGTGGCCTTGATGGCGGCTTGCTCCTGTTTACGCAATGGCAGACGAAGGCGGTGTACATCCAATGAGACGCAGAAGCTTTCTGATGCCACTGTTGGCGGCGCCGGCCGCAGCAGGTATTGTCGAGTTGCTGGGGCCCGGGGCGAGACCGCTGGCGAGAAACCAGTTTCGAGAGCGGGGCGACGGGACGGGACAATTTGTTGAGGTGGCGGTGTTTCCCGCGCCGGGAGTGAACGGGTTTTCGCGGGTGCAGGTGTGGACTTCCAGGCGCGAAGCAGGACGCTACTCGCGGTTGCGGCTCGAAGAGAAGGAACTCCAGATTCCGCAACCGTTGAGCATTGCCAAAGAAGTTTATGATTTTCCTTTAGCAAGCTTTACGAATCCGAATGCGGCGCTGGCAGAGAACCGGGTGGCGATCTTGTGTGGCGGTGCGGAATTTACGCTGCGACTTCTGAATGTCCAAGCCTTGACGGTCGGCCGGGCGATTGTGCTGCCCGTGTTGGCGCGTCAGATTGCTTTGCGTCCGGGCGGCAGCCGGGAGATTTGGGTAACTCATGCCGGGACATCTAATCAGGTCTCTATCGCGGACCCGGCGACAGAGCGCGTGGTTGCGTCAATCCCGTTCCGGTTGAGTCCGCAGGCTGTACCGGCAGGCTTGGCCATGTCGGCTTCCGGGCGAACCGCTTATGCCGTCTTGCGCAATCCGGATAGCAGCGTGGACCGGGGCTTTGTGTTTGTACTGGACGCGGTGACGCGGCAGGTGCGAGCACAAGTTTCGCTGGGCACAACGACGCCGCAAGCGGTGGTGTTATCCCCGGACGGGGCAACGCTCTACATCGCGGGCACAAGCTTGAACGAGTTGAACACTCCCTCGCCGAGCATGACCTACTTTGATACCTTCACCGGTACCGCCAGCCTGGTAGCGACGGGATTGCCGATTGCCCCGGAGCAGGTTGTGATCCACCCGAATGGCTTGCGGCTTTACTGGACCTTCCCTTCGACCTTCGGGCTGGACGAATTTGACGTGCAGGCGCGGCGGGTGGTGCGGCGGATTGCGTTGCCGCGACTGATCCAGCCACAGAACCTGGACTTCACACCCAATGGCGATGTGCTGCTGGTGCGCGATATTCTGGGGCAGCAGGCTGCCCACATGGATGTTGAGACTGGTGAGGTTCTGGATACGCAGGCGATTCCGGCCGGGCCGGGCGTGGCGCTCTTCCGGGCTTAAAGCTTATCGCTGCTGAAGCGTTGAACCAGTCGAGGCCAATCCACTATTACTTTTCCGCCGTTTGCGATATGGCTCTGTCGCCAGTCGCTAATCAGATCAAGGCAGGAGTGATCGAGGTATGTGAGCTTTTCAAAGTGGATGTGCAATTCGGCCTGGGCGGGCACTTTATCGAGGGTGTCGGCCAGCTTGGGCAGGCGAAGGAAGGTAGCTGAGCCTTCGAGATAGACATCGCAGCGTCCCGAATGGTGCGTGACCAGCTTGACTCCGACGCGGGAAGATTTGTAGATCATCTTGAGCACCGTGAGTCCGATACCAATGAGGACGCCAGTAAGAAGGTCAAAGATGACTACGCCGAAGAGTGTGGAGAAGTAGATGGTGAGGGGAATCCAGCCATATTCACGTAGCTTCTTGAGGTGGTCGGGATTGACAAGCTTCCAGCCGGTAAGAACGAGCACGGCGGCCAGTGCTGAGGTGGGAATGCGTTCGAGGATGTGAGGAAAGAAAACCACCATGAGCAGAAGCCAGCCGCCATGCATGACTGCCGACCAACGGGTTTGGGCACCGGCTTGGACATTGGCACTGGATCGAACGATGACGCCGGTCAAAGGAAGCGCACCGAGGACGCCGCAGGCGAAGTTTCCGGCACCTTGGGCAATCAATTCGCGGTCGTAATTGGTGCTGAGCTCACGGCGGCCTGATGCAGCCGTCATCTTGTCGACGGCCGCAGCACTCAAAAGGGTTTCCGCGCTGGCGATGAAAGCGAGGGCGGCAGCTTCAATCCAAAACTTGAGCTGGACCAGCCCTGCGAGCCCGGTTAAGCCTGGCAGGCTGAGATTGCCAATCAGATTATCGGGGACAACGACGTGCTTGATTTCGAGTTGATAGAAATGACTGGACAAGGCTGCCGCCACCAGGCCCATTAGCGGACCTGGCAGGAACTTGAGGCGAAGGGGACGGTAACTGTTCCAAAGCACAGTGACGATCATTGTGAGCAGTCCGATGACGGCCGCCATTTCATGAGGGCTGCCATCAATTGGAAAAATACCGGAAAAGACGGCATTGGGGATGGAGATGATGTTCTGAAGCCCACTGCCTTTGGGCGAGTCGTCTACCGCCACATGGAATTGTCCGGCCATGATGAGGATGCCGATTCCGGCGAGCATACCGTAGACAACGGCCGGGGAGATAGCGCGGAACCACTGGCCGGCGCGCACGAAACCCAGAACTACCTGGAGAAAACCCGCCATCATGAGGATCAGGGCAAAGGAGGCGATCCCATGTTCTTGATGGAGTTGAAAGACGATGACAACAAGCCCGGCGGCAGGACCGCTGACCTGAAGCGGTGAACCAGACAGCAGGCCGACCAGCAGCCCCCCAAGGATTCCGGTGATCAGGCCGCTTTCCGGGGGCATGCCTGAGGCAACGGCGATGCCGAGGCATAAAGGCAAGGCGACCAGAAAGACGACAAAGCTGGCAAGGAAGTCTTTGCCAAAGCGGGAATTCACAATGTCCGTCTCCGGCGCTTGGGTGTAGCGGTGGGGCGGTACTCTTCCGACATGGGGACAAACTCCCCCTCC
>CAZECF010000006.1:0-99013 GCA_964510335.1 uncultured Bryobacter sp.
GCCCGCGCTCGGTGGCCTTCCTGCCTGATAGCAATCGCGCCTGGGTCAACGCGGAGAACGATGGCACCGTTGTCCTGGTGGACATTGCGCAAAAGGCCATTCTCAATACGGTTTCGCTTGGGGAAGCCGGTGTTGTCAAACCGATGAAGGTCCTGCTATCCGGCGACGCAAAAACACTTTTCGTCAGCACCGGACGCGGCAAAATGGTCTTTTTCCTCGACGGGGAAACCGGGGACAAACTCGGCGAAGTAGAAGTCGGCCGTCGCCCCTGGGGCCTCGCTCTCTCGCCAGATGGCAAGACTCTTTTCAGCGCCAACGGCCCTGGCCAGGATGTCTCCGTGATTGATGTAGCCACCCGCAAGGTCACCAAGCGCATCCCTTCGGAAGGTTCGCCGTGGGGCGTTATTGTGCTGCCCCGTTAGCTACACTGTAGGACTCATGATCGAAGTCCAGGGCCTGTCCCGAACTTTCTTTGACAAGAAGCGCGGCGAAGTCAAGGCCGTCGATAACGTCAGCTTCTCCGTTGCGCCCGGTGAAATTTTTGGCCTGCTGGGCCCCAACGGTGCCGGCAAGTCGACAACTCTCCGTCTGCTGTCAACGCTGCTGCGGCCCGGCTCGGGCACGGCTACTGTCAACGGCTTCGACATCCTCACCCAATCGGCCCAAGTGCGCCACCAAATCGGCTTCCTCACTGGCGACATGGGCCTCTACGCCCGCCAGACGCCTCGCGAGACGCTTGAATTTTTTGCCCGGCTTGCCGAAGTGCCCCACGAAAAAATCACCAGCCGCACCAGCGAACTCATTGAGCGCCTCGACATGAAGGAGTTTGCTGATACCCGCTGCGACAAGCTCTCGAGCGGCATGAAGCAAAAGACCGCGATTGCCCGCACCCTGGTGCACGACCCGCCAGTCCTCATCCTCGACGAACCCACTGCCACGCTCGACCTGCCCACCGCCCAGGTCATTGAATCCTTCATCGTCAATGCCCGCAAGTCCGGCAAGTGCATCATCTACTCCACCCACATCATGGAAGAAGCCGAATATCTCTGCGATCGCATTGGCGTCATCAATCATGGCCAGTTGCGAGCTTGCGGCACGATGGACGAATTGAGGGTCTCAACGGGCAAACAGCGCCTGCGTGAAATCTTCCTCAATCTGCTCGACTTACCGGGGGCCGCATGAATTTCCATACCATTTTGACGGTCTTCCGCAAGGAAGTGATTGATCTCCTGCGGGACCGTCGCACGCTCATCAGCATGGTTGCCTTGCCCGTTGCGGTTTTCCCGTTGGTCTTTGGTGTCATGGGCCGCTTCATGGGAGAAGCCGAGAAGAAGGCGGAATCAGAAGCCACCACCGTGGCCATCCTCCGTACCGCCATCCCGCCATCGCTCGATGCCGTCATTGCCAGAAGCGGCTTGCGCATCGTAGAAGTTCCGGATGTCGCAGCCGCTGTCTCTGAGAAAAAGGCAGCTACCGGACTCAGCCTAACCCCGGACGGCAAGCTCATCACCCTCTACGCTGACGGCACGCGCCAGGCCAGCGGCATGGCCGCCGACAAGCTTCGCGCCGCCATCATGGAACATCGGGAAGCTGTGATTGTCGAAAGCCTTCGCGAAGCCAAAGTGGACCCGGCCGTTCTGCGGCCCTTTGCCGTCAAGCGTGAGAACGTAGCCAGCGAACGCCGCATGGGGGGCTACCTGCTGGGCACCATGCTCGGCTACATCGTCATCCTGCTGATGTTCTCCGGCGGCATGTACCCGGCCATCGACATGACTGCGGGTGAAAAGGAACGCCGCACTCTCGAAGCGCTTGTCGCCAGCCCAGCCCGCCGCACCGATATCGTCCTCGGCAAGATCCTTGCCTGCGTTACAGCCACTTACGCCACCGCGCTGCTCACCTCGGCCAGCCTCTTCTTGAGCTTGAAGCGCGGCGGCATGAAAGGCCTCGACAAGGTGATCGGCAACACTCCAACCGACCCGCAAACCATCGGCCTCGTACTTTTCACTTTGCTCCCCGTTGCCATCATGGCCGGTGCCCTGATGCTCTCCATTGCCCTGATGGCGCGCGGCTTCAAGGAAGCACAAAGCTATCTCACGCCGTTGATCATGCTCGTGATTTTTCCGTCGCTGCTTGGCGGCCTGCCCGGCATGGAGTTGACTGCCTTAACCAGCCTCATCCCGATCTTCAACACTAGCCAGTTGCTGAAGTCGATCCTGCAGGGGGATGTGCCAACACTGCCGTTTGCCATTACTACGGCATCCAATGTCGCTTACGCCGCCATTTGCTTTCTTGTCGCTGTCAGAAGCTTCAACAATGAGAAAGTACTGTTTCGCAGCTAAGCCCTAGCGCAGCTTGGTGCCAATCACTTCGCCGGAAACCACCAGTTCCACCCGGCGATTCTGTTGCCGCCCCTTGGCCGTCGTGTTGTCCGCTACCGGGCTCTCTTTGCCAAAGCCACGCGCGCTCAGGTTCGTTGAAGGAATACCCTGGCTTTCCAGATACGCGCGCACCACTTCAGCCCGTTGTTCGCTTAGCCGCTGATTGAGCGCATCGCTGCCGGTCGAGTCGGTATGGCCTTCCGCATCCAGCCGCAAGCCAGGGTGCGCCAGGACCAGTCCGCTCAAGCGGGCCAGCTTTTCGCGGGCATCCATTCGCAGCGTCGCCTTGCCAACGTCAAAGAGCAGATCGCCCATGTTCACGATCAGGCCGCGATCGGTATCGGTTGTTTCCAGCACTTGATTGAACTGGGCAAAGAGCCGCTCTCGCAGGGCAATCTTTTCCTGCTCGGCGCGTTCGGCCATGGCCCGTGCTTCCTCGGCCAGCCTTCTCGATGCCTCTTCCTGCAGCATGGCTTTCTGCCGTTCCTCTTCCATGCGCAGCTTTTCCTGTTCAGAACGCGCCGCATTCAATTCCGCTGCCATGCGCTTTTGCTCTTCTTCCATGCGGCGCCGTTCGGCCGCTTCCCGGTCCGCCTGCGCCCGCAAGCGCTCTGCCTCGGCTTTGGCCCGTTCCAGTTCAGCCGTTACGCGGCGCGCCTCTTCAGATTGCCGCTGCGCCTCAGCTTTGGCTCGCAATTCTGACTGATTGGCCGCTGCTTGCTTCGCGGCTGCTTCACGCGCTGCCGCTGCCTGCCGTTCGGCTTCCAGTCGCTCTTCCTCAGCACGACGCACCGAGAGCGCCCGAGCATCTTCAGCCCGCTGCACCGCATCACGCGCCATCATCGCAGTTGGCTTGGCTTCCCGCCGCCGCAACTGGTATTCTTCTGCCTGCTTCAGGCTGGATTCGGCCTTTTCCAGCACGTCTGCCGCATACTTGCCCGCCTGTACGCCCTTGGCAATCATCACGGCGTTCCGGGCCTGATACAGTTCGAGCGGCACCTTGGGATCGAGCGAAAGTCCCATCGGGTTCGACATCTTGGCATATTCGCCCCGCTGCAATAATTCATACTGGGCGTCGATGGTCTCAAAGCGTCCCAAGGTGTCCTGGCGCAGCTCGTTTTCGGCCACAATCAAATCGCTCGGCATGGTGACGGCGAAGTAGGGCTCCGCCGTCACGATCAAACCGAAGGCCTGCAATTCGGTCGTGACGTTCAACTTGCCGCGCCCCTTGTTCAACTGCACTTCCCCCAGATTCTGGGGACGGCCTTCTGGAGTAACGGCCCACAAAACATAGGTCAGATACTCGTTGCCAAACTTGGTTGCCGTATCCATGTCGCGAATCTCAAAATCAATCTCGATTCGGCCCGCCTTGCTTTCTACCTTCACCTTCCCATTCGCATCCGGCATAAGCGCCGTGCCGGTAAAGTCCAGCTTGGTTGAGCCCATCCGGTGACGGTAATTCACGGCCTTTGTGCTCTTGGCTACTACATCGGCCTTGAATGTAACGGGAGGAGCGTCTTGTGCAAATGCACTCAAAGCAAACAAAAGTAGGTAGTTCATAAGCGGTCCTTTTTCTACAGACGGAGGAGATTAAGATTCCGTTTCGTTAAGCTGCCGTCCAGCCGCCGTCAATGGTGATCACGCTGCCATTCACAAAGGCTGCCTCAGCGGAAGACAAATACAAAGCCATATGCGCGATTTCATCCGGCTTACCCAGCCGTCCAATCGGCTGCCGCTGATTCAATTCCCCTCGCACCTTGTCTTTTTCGTGCTTGTGATACTTCTCCAGGTAGCCTTCCACAAAGGGAGTATCCACCGTGCCAGGACAAACGCAATTCACGCGAAACTCTGTCGGATAGTCCACTGCCAATTGGCGCGTCATCGCCACCACGGCGCCCTTGCTCGCGCAATAGCCAAAGCGCTTCTTGACGCCGATCAGCCCGGCCACACTTCCGATGTTCACCATCGAGCCGTGGCTGGCAATCAGCAACGGTACCGCGTGCTTGGTCACCAGAAACATCCCCGTGACATTCACCCGGAAAATCCGTTCAAAATCGGCTACTTCCGTTTCGGTCACTCCGCCCACCAGCCCGATTCCGGCGTTGTTGATCAGGATGTCCAGGTGCGGAACCTGCTGAAACACGTGCTTCACGGATTCTTCGCTCGTAATGTCGCAGTGAATCGCCCGGCTGCCCGGCAACTCTGCCGCAAGTGCTTCGGCCTTGGCCACATCAATATCAGCGATGATTACATCCGCGCCGGCCTGTGAAAAAATGCGCGATGTTCGCTCGCCGATGCCGCTGGCTCCACCGGTGATCAAGGCGACTTTGCCGTCAATTCGAAATGGGGTACTTGGTTGCATAAGGGACTGGGTTTGGATCTTCCTCTTCGATTATGTTCCATCAGTGCGGCCTATGTTAGCTTTTGGAGAAGTGCTTTATGATCCACGCCACCACCCCGCCATCCCGGAGGGTTGGATCTTTCGGGCACTGCTCGGCTTAGCCGCCCTCATGCGCAGTTTCGGCGCCGTACTGGCAATCCACACCAGCGCCATTCTGCTCTCTCTGCCCTTGCTCCCTTACGCCCACAAAATTCCCATGCCGCGCCGCCTGGGCGAGAACATGCTCCTGGCCATCCCTGAGTCCATCATGGCGCTGGTTGTTTCCTGGATGCTGATGCGCTTCGCTCACCACACCACCCTTGTGGAACTGGGTCTCGGCTGGGACCGGTCCGCAATACGAGAAGTACTGCTCGCAACGATAGCCGGCGCACTTGTGCTTGCGGTTGTCATCGCCCCACCGCTACTGAGTGGGGCTGGACAATGGCTGCCCGCAGAAGCCAAAGTACGCGGCCCCTCCGGGGCGCTCATCCTGCTGGGCTTGCTAGCCCTCGCCGCCTTCAGTGAGGAGCTTATCCTGCGCGGCTACCCGCTGCAAACTCTCGCTCATCCCCTGCACCTGCTCGGCGGTCTCATCCTGACCAGTGGCGGCTTTGCTGCCCTGCACTGGAATAACTTCGGCGCCAACGAATTCACCACTACCAACACCTTTCTCGCTGGCTGCGTACTCGGCATGATCGTCGCCTGGCGTCGCAGTCTTTGGGCTGCCACCGGCGCCCACTTTGGCTGGAATCTTGCCACCATATTGGCCGGCCTTAACGTCAGCGGAATCCCCATCCCTGTCATGCCCTACAAGCTCTCCTGGAAGGCCAGTCCACTCTGGACCGGCGGCGCTTACGGCCCCGAGGGCTCCTTACCCTGTACGCTGGTTCTTAGCGCTTTGCTCTACCTTCTGATCTGGCTTTATCATCGTCGCGACGCCTCTGCACTCCAGCCCCAATGAATATCCCCTGGCTCGTTCTGCCCGCCCTCCTGCTTGAGGCGATCTTCTACTTCCTGCCCGCATCCGCGGCCTTCCAGCGGCGCTTTCAAAAGGTCAACCCGTGGGCCCAGGCCTTCCTGCTCTCGGCCAGCGCCTTGCTGCCGGTGGTCTGGATCAATCTCGCCGCCGGGCAAAGTCTCACCAGTCTTTATTGGCTCGGCGCGGCCGTATTGCTTGTCTGCTTCTGGCCCCTCATTTTGCCGGCCAAACCCCTCTCGGACTTGCTCCTGATGGCCATCCTGGCCGCCTTCATCCTCTCCCCCTGGTTTAAAGCCTGCTACCCCACTCCCCCCGGCGGCCCGCGCCTCGACGCCATCGCCAAACTCCTATGGTTGCGGCTCGGCATCGCTGTCTTTCTGTTTCCCCGCCGCTACCGCGTCCCCGGCTTCTCCCTACTGCCCAGCCGTCGCGACTGGCTTATCGGAGCCCGCGAATTCCTGATCTTCTTCGCCTTGCTGCTGCCTGGAGGGCTCTACTTTGGCATCCTGCGCTACCAGTTGCCGAATGTCGATCTCATCTGGATTCCCTTTCTCGCCCTCGGCACTTTTCTCGGCATCTACCTCTTTGTCGCCTACGGCGAAGAGTTTTTCTTCCGCGGCATTCTGCAACCCTTGCTCGTCCGTGGTCTGGGCAGCAATTGGGCCGGTACAGTTCTAGCCTGCGCCCTCTTCGGTGCCGTGCATCTCCCGTACCGCAACTTCCCCAACTGGCGCTTCGCCCTGCTCGCCGCCGTGGCGGGCTACTTCTATAGCCGTGCCTTTAGCGCCGCCAACTCACTGCGTGCCGCCATGATTGCCCATGCCCTTGTAGTCACTGCCTGGACAGTTCTCTTTGCCCGCTCGCTTTAGATCACCTTCTGCACGAAAACCAGCCCCAGCCGCTCTGCCTGCTTCCCGATGGATTCAAGCGCCGTCAACCATTCCGACAAATCCGCCGGCCCCGCACCAAAACTGATTTCGAACACGGCAAACGCCTGGCTTTCTTCCGGGTTCGCCCACCGCGTATCCACGAGCAAGGCCTGCATCCGCCGCCCAACCGGGCCCTCTGTCGCCAGCCCCACCCAGTCCCAGTCCTCTCCCGCAGGCTTGGCCGCAACTAACCTCGTACCCGGAAAAAACTCCTCCAGCTTTTGCCACATTTCCCGGTCTTCGCTCTCCAACTTCCCCAGCCTTCCCGCAATCGTAAAATGCGACGGCACTCCACTGCGGTCAAAACGCGGCCACCAGAATTGCCCGGCCAGGTTGCGATTGAAGATCACCACGCGCGGGGTTGGCGTGTAATCGAGCTCCTCCCGCTGTAGTGTTTCGAGCAGCCTCAAATAAGGCGCGCGGCGTGCCTCAGCCCGCGACTGCACTTCCCGCGTCAGCTTCCCGAACTGATCCTCCAGTTGCACCCGCAGCCGGTATTCCTTCTTCACCAGATCCAGTACCGCCGGTGCCACGGCTGGCTCCAGCACTTGACGGTCTCCCAGAATCAGCACCTGCAGGAGTGTCTCCCGGTCGTTGAGCGCCCACACTCCCGCCCCCTTCGGCCCGGGCTCGATCTCCGCCTCAAATTGCGTCTGTCCCTTCGACTGATTGCTGGACCGCCAATTCAAGCGCTTTGTCGCCCGCCAGCGGCCACTATTGGATTTTTGCGCCGCAAGCTCATACAGCGTCTGTGCAGGCGTGAACGATTGCTGGTCGGCCACCCGACTGATCGCCAGAACCGCATCTTCCCCAAAACCCAGCACATGCGTTATGGCCCAGAAGTTCTCATCATCGGGGTCTACTCTCGTTTTGCCTTCAAGTGGCAGAAACCCCTTTGGCGGGCGAAGCGTGGCCACATCCCCAAGCTTTAGTTCCTCCCCCAAGGCCAGTTCCACCTTCGGCTTTCCGCATCCGCTCAGCGCAACCAGGCCCGCCCAAAACAGAATTCCCGCGCGGCGATGTAGAAGATTCCCCAACCCTCCATGCTAAGTCATGTCCCGATGTTAGACTAATACTTGTCGTCAACCGGATCGGGCGCGTAGCTCAGTTGGTTAGAGCACCTCGTTTACACCGAGGGGGTCCGGGGTTCGAGTCCCTGCGCGCCCACCACTTCCCACCCCATGAACCGTGGACTGTATCGTGGACGATTCGCCCCCTCTCCCACGGGTCCCCTTCACTTCGGTTCACTCGTCGCCGCCATGGCCAGCTATCTGGAAGCGCGCCAGGCCGGTGGTCAGTGGCTGGTCCGTATTGAAGATGTTGATCGTCCCCGCTCCCGTCCCGGCGCCGCCGAACACATCCTCGCCACGCTCGACCAGCTAGGCTTCCGCATAGACGAAGCAGTTGTCTACCAGTCTCAGCGAAGCTCTCTTTACCAGGCCGCCACGGACCAGCTCGGCCCCCTCGTCTATCCCTGCACTTGCACCCGCAAAGAACTGGCCGCCGCTGGTGAAGCTCCTTACCCCGGCACTTGCCGCAATGGCTGCGACCCGGCCAAGCCCGTTCGCTCGCTTCGCCTCCGCGTGCCCAACGCGGAGTACTGCGTCAACGACAAAGTGCAGGGGCGGTATTGCTCCAACCTCGAAACCGATAGCGGTGACTTTCCTGTACTGCGCCCTGAAGACAAGATCTACGCCTACCAGCTTGCCGTCGTCGTGGATGACCAGCTTCAGGGCATCACTCACGTCGTGCGTGGCGCGGACCTGCTTGATTCCACTCCTCGTCAGATCTATCTCCAGCAATGCCTGGGCTACCGGGAACTCCAATACCTTCACGTCCCTATCGCGACCGGCCCCGATGGCGAAAAACTATCCAAACAAAGCTTCGCTCCAGCCATCGACACCCAACAGGCGAGCGCAGCTCTGATCCAGTCGCTCCGCTTTCTTGGTCAGGACCCGCCCTCAGACCTGCACTCGAAATCTCTCGATGAAGTTTGGGCCTGGGCTATTGCCGGCTGGTCCTGGCAGCGGATACCCGCTCAACGGGTTCTCCCATCGCCTTGAGATCTTTCTCCAGCTCTTCCAGCTCTTCGAGCATCGCGGCATTGGAGCGCTCCGCCTTCACCAGATCCGCAAAAATCCCTTGCGCAAAGCGGAAGTGTTCCCGCGCCCGGCCCCGTTGCCCCATCGCCAATTGCGCCTTGCCTACCGCTACATGCGCCTCGGCTACTTCCCCCTGCGCTCCCGCGTTCAACGGGTCCTGCGATGCCAGTTGTTCCCGTCCTCGTAATGCCAGATCGGCAAAGCCCAACGCTTCCCGCCCCCGCCCCAACTTCAGGAGCGCTTGCGACGTACGCACCCGGTTCATCTCCAGCAGCGTCTTGCTCCGCACATCCCGCTCATCGGCCCGCACCACGCTCTCCAGCAGATGCCGCCCAACGGTGTAGTATTCCAGTGCCTCCTGCGGGCGGTCCAGCCGGTTCAGAATCAGCCCAAAGTTATTGTTTGACCAGCCCCGTGCAATCTGGTGCAATACATTGGACGGATCCTTACGCCAGTTGTCGGTGTCGATTTCCAGCGCCCGCCGGTAATGCTCCAGGCTTTCCTTCAACTTCCCCTCGTGCAACTCAATCGAGCCCATCCGGGCCAGCGCCAGCGCCAGCCCCCGTTTGTCCGACACGGAATCCGGATTCGCCGCCACAATCTCCTCATACATCTTGAGCGCCTCTTTGCGCGTGTCCATGACCCCCTCAAAATCTCCCATCTGCGACAGGCTGCCACTCAGCGTGGTCAGGCTCGATGCCAACCCGCGCTTGAAATCCGGGTTCTCCGGAGCACTCTCAAACAAGGCCTGCCGGATGCCCAGCGCCTTACGCTCATAAGCAAGACCACCCTCCACATCTCCCATCGCCCGCAGCGATGCACTGATCCGCGCATAGGTGCTGCTCAGATTGTCGCTTGCCGCAACAAAATCCGCCGCCTTGGTTGCCTGCTTGCGAACCGCCTCCCGGATCGCCTCACTCTTGCGATAGCTCTCGAGGGACTGTGCTGTCTGCCCCAGATTCAACACACCCGGCCGCCCCTGAATGTCCCCCACCTTTTCATAGGCCGCCGCCAACTCTTCCTGCAACTGCGGGTCATCCAACTGCGCTTGTGCCAGTTGATCCAGATACACCACCGCACTTTGCACCAGCTTGGCCCGCACGGGTGTCGCGCCCGGCAATCCCACCAGCGCATCATCGGCTTCAAAGAGTAGCGAATTCGCCAGGCTCCTTACTTGCTCGAACCGCAACCGCGAGGTCTCATAGCCTGCGCGCGCCTCGCCCGCCTGATAAAAAGCAAAAGCCAAAGCCGCCAGAATCGTAACCGTCGCCAGCGCGGTCAAACTCACCAGTCCGCGGTTTCTGCGGACAAACTTTTCCAGCCGGTAGGTCAGCGTCTGCGCCCGCGCGCTAATCGGCCGCAAAGACAGATGGCGCGCAATATCATCGCTCAACGCATCCACGCTCCGGTAGCGCTGTGCCTTGTCAAATTCAAGCGCCTTGAGCGTGATATTGTCCAGGTCCCCGGCCAGACGGTCGTCCCCCGTAACCACGCTCGGCTTCGGCGGCGGCTCCCGCCGCAATTTATCCAGAATCTGTTGCGGACTCAAACCACTAAAGTCATGCGGCTTCTGCTCGGCGAGTAGAAAAAACAGAATCCGCCCCAGTTCATAGCAGTCGCTCTCGATCGACAACGGCTCCCCGCCTAACTGCTCCGGACTCGCCCACCACGGGGTCAGCGCGGGCGTCATCGTGATCGTCAACTGCCCCGCCTCACCATCCTCCTCCCCGGGTTCAGCCAGCAGCCGGGCAATCCCGAAGTCCACCAGCTTCGGAACCCCTTCCCGCGTAATCAGAATGTTGCTCGGCTTGATGTCTCCATGCACAATCAGATTCCGGTGCGCATAGGCAATGCCATCGCAAATGGCCTGGAATACTTTCAGCTTGGCCGACAGCGTCGGCTGCGTTTCGCTCAGCCAGCTTTCCAGACTCCACGCATCCAGAAACTCCGTCACAATGTATGGCCAGCCATCCGGCGTCACTCCCCCATCGAGCAAACGCAGGATGTTCTCGTGTTGCAATCGCGCCAGAATCTGCCGCTCCATCCGAAAGCGCCGGCTCAGATAGTGATGGTTGCCGGCGAGGCGAATCACTTTCAGGGCCACCTTCATCGGCACGCCGTCCATCTCCTTCACGGCCAGGTGGACACTGCCCATTCCGCCCCGGGCAATCAACCGCTCAACGTGGTATTCCCCGATCCAGCGCCCTGCCAAATCATCGCGTTCGCCGGTCAGGGGCAGCGGTGCTTCCTCCAGGAAGTTGCCCGCCTCCTCAAAGCTGTCGAGCAGGCTCTCCACCTCTGCAATCAACTCCGGGTCCCCGGCGCTCGCCTCCATCACAAAGGCTTTGCGGCTCTCGGCAGGCAACTCGGATGCATCATGCAGGATCTGCTTTACTTGTTGCCAGCGCTCGATCACATCCCCATACTCTCACCGCTGCCACTGCGAGACAATTCACGGAACAACCAGGCTTTGGCCGACACCCAGTCCCGCTTCACCGTGGCCGGGGAGATGCCCACAATCGCCGCCGTCTCTTCAATCGACAGGCCCGCAAAAAATCGCAATTCGACAATCCTGGCCTGCTGCGGATCGACCTTGGCCAGCGTCTTCAGCGCATCATCCAGCGCCAAAATTTCCCAATGCTTTTTCTCGCTCACCCCAATCGCCTCATCCAGCGACAGGGCAGCAAAACCCGATCCGCGCTTTTGCGCTCGCGTCGCGCGAATATGATCCACCAGAATCCGCCGGATCATCTGTGCGGCAATCCCAAAGAAATGAGCGCGGCTCTTCCAGCTCACGTCCCGCTGCTGGATGAGCTTCATATACGCCTCGTGCACCAGGGCGGTTGCCTGCAGCGTGTGCCCGGGGGCCTCAAATCGCATGTAGCTCGCCGCCAGCCGTCGCAGCTCGTCATAGACCAGCGGCAACAGATCGGCGAGAGCCTGCCGGTTGCCATCCGACCAGCTCTGCAACAGCTGGGTTACATCATGCCTGGTTGCTTCCAAGGGTTCTGCCTCTAAGACCATTGATCCGGACTCCTCACCTTCTTAGTTACGCGCCAGACGCCAAAAGGTTCGGATCAACCCCATGGATTTTATCGAAGTCTTCAATGAGAAAATAGGGGCTTGACCCTTTCCCGGCCATTGTTAGGAAAAATTCATAAACGCGCTGACTTTTCCTCGCGTATTCTTGCGGGCCAGCGCGAGTTGGTGGTGTGGCTTCCACCCGGCTATGAGAGTTCTCCCGCTCAGCGCTACCCGGTCATGTATTTTCACGATGCCCAGAATGTCTTTGAGCCCCACACCGCTTTCGTTCCTGGCCACTATTGGGAAATCGCGGAAAGCGCTGGCGAATGGATCGAGGCCGGCCGGCTGGAACCCCTGATTCTGGTCGGCATCCCGCATGGTGGCGAGCGCCGCGTCGACGAGTTCACCCCTTCCCGCAACCCCCAGAACAACTACGGCGGCCAGGCTCCCCTCTACGGCCGCATGCTCACCGAAGAAGTCCTGCCCTTCATCAACCACCAGTACCGCACCCTTACCGGGCCGGCGCACACCGGCCTGGGTGGCAGCTCGCTCGGCGGCCTCGTCACGCTTTATCTCGGCATCCGCTACCCGGAACACTTCGGCAAACTCGCCGTCATGTCACCCTCCGTCTGGTGGGATTACCGCATGATCTTGCGCAAAATCGTCGCCATCACCCACCGCCGCCGCGCCAGAATCTGGCTCGACGTGGGCAGCAACGAAGGCTCCCAGCCCCGTGTCACCTTACGCGACGTTCGCTTGTTGCGCGATGTACTGGTCCGCAAGGGCTGGAAGCCCGGCATTAATCTCTACTATTACGAGGACCCGCTCGGCGGCCACGACGAGAAGGCTTGGGCCGCCCGTTCTCCCCATATGCTCGAATTTCTTTTTCCCGGCCCCAAAGCCCGCACCGCACTCCCGCTCACCCTTGACCCGGCTGGCTAGCCACTGGTTATTTCCGCGCCAGCCAGGCCAGAAAAAGCCCATCCGGCGGAACATCTTCCCAATAGGAAATGAACTCGCTGCGTACTTCTCCGCAGTGGCGTGCGAGCAGCGCTTCCATCTCCTGGCGGTCAAACCAGCGCTCCCACCGCGGCGTTTCAAAACGTCCCCAGTGCTCTATGTTCTTATCGATAATCACCAGCCGCCCGCCCGGCTTCAGCACCCGCGTCAGTTCTGCCACGGCGGTCTCGATATCTACAGCATGTTCCAGGCTCTCGGTGGCATAGACGCAATCGAAGGTCTCATCGCGAAAGGGGTATTGCGTCAAGGTCCCGCAGCAGGCGCCAAGCGGCGGCTCAAGGTGTCGCAGCATCGCCAGCGCCAGATCGAGGCCGACAATCCGGGCATCGGGGTTCCTCTCCCGCAACACTCTCGCAAAGCGCCCCTTGCCACAGCCCGCATCGAGCACCCGTTTGCCCTGGATGTCCCCGAAGTAACGGGCAATCAACTGCACGTGATAAATTCGCGGGTCGATCGTAGAGGGAAAGTGCTCCTCATCCGCTGCGGCCTGCTCAAAACTTGCCCGGATCTCCTCAAGCGCAACAACGGGGCCATCCTGTGGCGGACGGCCCCGTCGTAGCAGGGATTGAATCCAGTCGAACAACTTGGCTTAAGGCCGCGTCAGGAAGATCGGCATTCCCACTTTGTTGGTGTAGTTCGGGCGGTAGCGATCCGTGTTGTACATCAGGCCCAGTTCCACCTTGCGTGGCCCCAGCTTGGGGTCCGGAATCGGACTCATGGCGTAGCAACCATCGACAATTGCCGTCATCAGGCCGCTCTTGTTTTCCAGAATCGTATCGAGCGCCATGTTGCCGAAGGTCGTCGCCACCATCTTGTCTACAAAGTCAGGCGCACCCGACCTCAAGTCATAGGTCAAATCACTGACGATCGTTTCTTCCTTCGCCCGCTTCTTCAATTCCTCGGCGAAAAGCTCACCCACGTTCAGCTTCTTGCGGTGGCCAAAAGCGTCGGCTTCGCCATAGTGCACCACTTCATAGCCCTGCCACTCGGCACCCTCAGAGAGAATCACCAGCGAGTAATGACTGGGGTTCTTCTTCTTGTCATCCACGATCAACTGAACCATCTTGTCGAGGTCAAACTTGTACTCGGGAATCCCGCAGCGAACGCTCGTCACGTAAGACGTATAGAGAGCGGTGTATCCCGCATCGCGGCCAAAAATCCGGAAAATACCAATTCGCTCGTGTGAGCCAACCGTTGTCCGCTGCCGCTGAATCGCTTCCATCGCCCGGCTGATGGCCGTCGAAAACCCGATGCAGTATTCGGTGTTCCGCACGTCGTTATCCATCGTTTTCGGAATCGCCACCACCTTGAAGCCCAACTGATCGAGGCGCGCCGCGTAGCTCAGCGTGTCATCGCCGCCAATGGCCACGAGGTAGTCCAGGCCCAGCGCTTCCAGATTCTTCAGCACCTGCGGGCTCATGTCATAAACCGTGCTCGTATTGCCGTCCTTGGTCACTTGCTTGGCTTCAAAAGTGCTGCCGGTGAGAAAGTCCGGAATCTTCTTCATCTTGGAAGGATTCGTGCGGCTGGAGTGCAGGAAGGTGCCACCCGTCCGGTCGATCGTGCGCGTATTCTCCCGGCTGAGTTCAATCACATAGCGCGCGCGGCTTTCCGGATCTTCCAGGTTCAGGTGCGTCAAACCTTCCCAGCCCCGGCGGATGCCGGTGACATCAAAGCCCAGCTCATTGCCCCGGTACGTAACACTCTTGATGACCGAATTGAGGCCCGGCACGTCGCCGCCGCCCGTCAAAATCCCAATACGTTTTCTGGACATGGAAACTCCTTAAAAAGGTACAAAATGAATGGAAACTTTCATTGTAGCGGCTCAGTCCTCCCGCCAGCAAAAAACCCTGCAATTTGTCGTATACTTAAGGGTGCTGTGCGATGCACGGCAGGTTATCCCATATGGTCATCATCGTTACGATTATTCATGTTCTGGTTTGTTTGATTCTGATTGGCGTTGTGCTGCTGCAGAGCGGCAAGGCTGCGGATCTGGCCGGTGCCTTCGGTGGCATGGGTTCGCAGACCACCTTTGGTCCGCGTGCCGCAGGGTCGGTGCTCACAAGAGTGACTACCACTGCCGCTGCCCTCTTTATGGTCACCAGCCTGACGCTCGCGATTATGGCCACCAATTCCAGTGGCACTTCCGGTTCGGGAACTGTGCTCGACCGCACCAAACTGCCCGCCCCGGCTCAGGTGGAGCAGAAGGCACCTTCCCAGCAGCCCGCTGTCGAACTGATTGACGAAAAGGGCAATGTCCAGAAGAAGTTTGAGATTGAGCTGCCCAAGGACGCTGAAAAGTCCGGCGGCCAACCGGTTCCGGTCAAGATCGGCAAGGAAATTCCGGTCGACACCAAGGGCAACCCGGTTCCCCCCAAGAAATAAAGCTTTCCGTTGATGGCTTACCTCAGGCCATCGTAGTAAAATCGGGATGGATCACCTGCGGAGGTGGCGGAATTGGCAGACGCACTAGCTTGAGGTGCTAGCGGGTAACACCGTGCAGGTTCAAGTCCTGTTCTCCGCACCAAAAAATCCTCAAAAAGCGGCTCCTCGTGAGCCGCTTTTCCTTTTCCTCATCCTTCCTCTAAGATTCCCTTCTCTCTGCTCGATAAGCCAAAAGAAGCGGCTTCACTTCCACCGCTCCACACCGGCAATAGAGAGGATTCCGACGATGTCAACTGCTGTCCTGACGGCTCCCGTGCAAAGCAAAGAAGAACGGGCGGGCAAATATCTCGCCTTCCACCTGGGGGCCGAAGAATTCGGCATTCAAGTGCTCAAGGTGAGAGAAATCATGGGGATTCAAGAGATCACCGCTGTTCCCCACACCCCTGGCTATACCAAGGGTGTGATCAACCTTCGCGGCAAAGTCATCCCGGTGATCGACCTTCGTCTGAAATTCGGCATGCCCGAGGCGGAGTACACCCAGCGCACCTGCATCATCGTTACCGAAGTGGAAGGCGAATCCGGGCCCATGATGATTGGCGCCGTAGTGGACGGGGTGAGCGAAGTGCTCAATCTGAGTGCGGCTGACATTGAAGACACGCCCGACTTTGGCGGCGAGGTTGCCACCACGGGCCTCCTCGGCATGGCCAAGGCCAAGGGCAAGGTCAAGATCCTGCTCGATATAGACCACGTCATGACCCATCAGGACTTGAAGGAACTCGGCCAGATCCTGAGCTAGTTCGTCCAACGCAAGAGGAGACAGAAACTCGCATGCAATCGTCGGAAATCGAAGCACTGCTTGAAAAAGCAGCCATGCACTTCATGCTGGGCGAGAACGCCGGCACCATCGAAACACTCGCCCTGCTCAGTCGTCTGTCCATTCCTCCCTCTGCGGCCTCGCTCGCCGTCGAGTTGCACCGCGACGCCACATGCAACCTTACACCGGAGAGCGAGTGGGCCGATGCCGCAGCAAGGCATCGCCTCGAATCCGGTCTCGATCACCTCCGTCAGATTTTGGCCCTCGGCGTGGAGTCTTCGCCGGCACCCACCCCTACGAGCAGCTCCAGCTCGAGCGCCCTCAATCAGGATCCGGAGCTGGTCGGTGATTTCGTACTCGAAGCGCGCGAGCATCTGCAAAACGTCGAGTCTGGCTTGCTGATTCTCGAAAAAGACCCGGTGAATCCGGAAACGCTGAATTCTGTCTTCCGCAGCTTCCACACCATCAAGGGTCTGGCGGGTTTCCTCGAATTTGGTGCGATTCAGGCGCTCTCACATGAAGTGGAAACGATCCTGGATCTGGCGCGCACGGGGCAACTCGTGATGACGCCCAATCTGATTGATCTGACGCTGGAAAGTGCGGATTTTGTGGGCAAAGAGATCACCCGAATTGAGTCCATACTGCATGGGCAGGATCCCGGGCAAGAACTGGACCCATCCCAACTGATTGCCAGTGTCAAGAAGGTGATTGACGGAGATCCGGTGTCCCCGCTTGAACCCAGTGCCCCGGCAGAACTTCCCAGCCCCGCCGCGGATTCAATACCCTCCGCTGCACCACCGCCGGCCGCTGCAGCACCGCCGGCCGCCGCAGCAAACCTGGCGCCAGAAGCACCGGAAGTCCGCGCCAAAAAGGGTCCCGCCACGGATACTCATGCCATCCGTGTTGATACGGCCAAGCTCGACTATTTGCTCGACATGGTGGGCGAAATGGTAATTGCCGAGTCCATGGTGCGACTTGATCCCGATTTGGCCACCACGAAGAACACCCGGCTGCAGCGCAATCTCAATCAGTTGCGCCGCGTCACCGAAGAAGTCCAGAAAGTCGCCATGGCGACCCGTCTCATTCCGGTCGGAACACTCTTCCAGCGCGTTAACCGGCTCGTGCGGGACACCTCGCGCAAGGCTGGCAAGCTCGCCGAAGTCGAACTGGTCGGGGAAGACACCCAGTTGGACAAGACGATCATTGAAGAACTCACTGACCCGATCATGCACATGGTGCGGAACTCGATCGACCACGGCATTGAGAATCCGGCCGACCGCCGCGCGGCAGGCAAAAAGGAAGCGGGTACCGTCCAACTGAAGGCCTACCGGCAGGCTGACCACATCCAGATTGAAATTGTGGATGATGGCCGAGGTCTCAACAAGGACCGCATCCTGGCCAAAGCTCTGGAGCGCAAGCTGATTGCAGAGAACGCCATTCTCAGCGATTCCGAGATCTTTCAACTCATCTTTGAGCCTGGCTTTTCGACGGCCGAGAAAGTAACCGACATTTCAGGCCGTGGCGTGGGCATGGACGTCGTCAAGAAGCAGATTCAGAAACTGCGCGGCAAGATCGACATCCACTCCACGCCGGGCAAGGGGACAACCTTTTTCCTGAAGCTCCCGCTCACCCTGGCCATCGTGGAGGGTCTCGTCGTGGGCGTCGGCCGCGAACGCTACATTCTGCCGATTTTCTCGGTCCACGAAATGTTCCGGCCCACCCAAGGCCAGGTTTCCACCGTCCAGGGCCGCGGCGAAATGGTTATGGTGCGCAACCAGTTGCTGCCCCTCATCCGGCTTTATCGTTCCCTGGGAGTTCGGCCGCGAAACGAAGATGCTTCCGAGTCTCTGCTGATCGTCGCCGAGACAGAAGGCCGCCGCTTCGTCATCATGGTCGACGAATTTATCGGCAAGCAGGAAGTCGTCATCAAGAGCCTCGGGGCAAGCCTGAAGAATACGCCTGGAATTGCCGGTGGCGCCATTCTTGGCGATGGCCGCGTGGGTTTGATTCTCGATCTTGAGGCCATTTACACCGAGCGCAGCGCCAGAGCGGAAATCCTGCGGGAAAGCGTGCTCCAGACATGCTGAGCACGGGCGCTTTCCAGACTTCCAGCCCCCCGCTCAGCCCGCAGCTTTTTGCGGCCGTTCGCGAGTTCGCTTATCGTACCGCAGGTATTGAACTTTCCGAGGGCAAGCGGGAGATGGTTTCCGCCCGGCTCTGGAAGCGCGCTCGCATTCTCGGCTATGCCTCGGCGGAACAGTACTTTGAGGCAGTCCGCCAGGACCGCAGCGGTGAGCTGGAAGTCGACATTCTCGACGCGCTCACCACCAACTACACCAGCTTGTTCCGCGAACCGGCTCATTTTGACTTCCTCAGAAATCAGGTTCTGCCAACCTTACGGGCCCGGCGAAGCTTCTCTATCTGGTCAGCGGCAAGCTCGTCGGGGGAAGAACCCTATTCCATTGCCGTCACGCTGCTGGAAGTCCTGGGACCGGCTGCGGGAAACCAGGCTCAGGTTTTTGCCAGCGACATTTCCACCAAAGTCCTCGCCCAGGCCCAGTCTGGAGTTTACCCGGAAGAACGCTTCCGCCAGCTCAGTGCCGAGTGGCGCAGCCGCTACCTGCTGCGCGGTAAAGGGGAGCAAGCTGGCAAATATCGCTTCCGGCCGGAAGTCCGTCGCCTCATTCGTTTTGAGCGGTTGAATCTGATGGAGCCACTTCCTTCGATCGGCCCCTTCCCGCTGATTTTCCTTCGTAATGTCATGATCTATTTCGACCGTCCCACCCAGGAAAAGGTAGTCGCCGCGATGGCCGCCAAGCTCGAGCCCGGCGGCTACCTCTTTGTGGGTCATTCCGAAAGCCTCAACGGTATCTCTCACCCGCTTGAGCACGTGCAGGTGGCCATCTATCGCAAGCCGGGGCGACTGGAGGCCAACTCATGATCGCCATTGGGGTGGGAGATATGAAGCTGTGCGCCAAGCCGGAAGAGACCCTGGTGACCTATGGGCTTGGCTCCTGTATTGGCGTCACGATTTGGGATCCGCAAGCCCGCGTGGCTGGCCTGCTGCACTTTATGCTGCCGGAGTCACAAGCCGATCCGGTCAAGGCCAAGGCCAATCCGGCCCTCTATGCCGACACCGGAATTCCCTTGCTGTTCCGGTCTGCCTATCAAATGGGCGCGGACAAGAAGCGGCTCCTCGTGCGGGTGGCAGGTGGAGCACAAGTGCTGGACGGTGACGGAATTTTCAATATTGGCAAGCGTAACTATCTGGCCCTGAAGAAGATTTTCTGGAAGGCCGGTGTCATGGTCCACGCCGAAGAAGTAGGCGGCAAGGTGTCGCGTACTTTGCGGCTTGAAGTTGGTACTGGCAGGCTCTTGTTGCAAGAGGCTGGCGCTGAAGCCCGTGAATTGGGCCTGGGGCGTTGCGCCTGACCGGCAAGTTCCAGAGGTGGGAAAGGAATCAGGAAAATGGCTTTCGACGTAATAGTAGTTGATGATTCTCCGGCGATGCGCCGTTTTGTGCGCCGGGTCATTGAAGTATCCGGCTTTTCGGTTGGCCGCTATCTCGAGGCAGGGAATGGTGAGGAAGCGTTGGCCCAGTTGGAACACGAGTGGGTCGATGTTGTCATGACCGATATCAATATGCCGCGGATGGATGGCGAAGCTCTTGTGGCCGAAATGCGGAATCGGGACCATCTGGCCGCCGTTCCCGTGATCGTGATCTCGACCGATGCCACCGAAGCTCGAATCGAAAGGCTGCGGCGGCTTGGCGCGCAAGGCTACGTTACAAAGCCCTTTGCCCCGGAGCGCCTGCGCGAGGAGATCGAACGCGTGCTTGGAATCACGGCCGACGGAGAAATGGCCGGGGCGGGCACAAACGAGGAAGGAGGGCACGATGAGTTTGTATTTTGAGCCAGGGCAATTGAGCACCAGTCTGACTGCGGCAGCGACGGAAGTTCTGGAAACGATGTTCTTTGCTTCGGCTGAAAGTGAGACCCTCGGCCAACCCCTGGCGGGCGAAGCCCGTATTGCCGCCTCGCTCGATTTTCATGGGGCCTCCGCCGGTTCTCTCTCTCTGTCGCTTGAAGCAAGCGCGGCCGCCGAATTAGCCGACAACTTCTTCGGCAATTCTGACAACCACCGCGCCGAGGCAGAAGCTGTGATGGCCGAGTTGACGAACATGATTTGCGGTGCGATGCTAAGCCGGCTTGACCGTTCCTCCGTCTTCTGCCTGGATGCTCCGGCGATTCTGCCCGCTGGCGCGGAAGTTGACGGCGATGTTCTGACCCATCTGCGCCTCGAGGCAGGACTTCTGCGTCTCGCCTTTTGCCTTGCTCCGTCCGAAACTCCAGAAAGAGTCTAGATGCAAGCCCAATCTTTAAGCTCCTCGCGCTCCATCCGGGTACTGATTGTCGACGATTCGGCAGTGGTGCGGCGCCTGCTCACCGACGCCCTGCAGGCCGCTCCTGACATTGAGGTCGTGGGAACCGCACCGGACCCTTATGTTGCCCGCGATAAGATTCTTGCGCTTTCTCCCGACGTTCTGACTCTCGACATCGAGATGCCGCGCATGAACGGGCTCACCTTCTTGAAGCGCGTGATGCACTATCAGCCGCTACCCGTGATCGTGATCAGTTCACTCGGCCAGGCCGGTTGTGCCGCAACGGTAGAAGCCTTGCGTCTCGGTGCGGTTGAGGTATTGGGCAAGCCCAATGGCCCCTATTCCCTGGGCGAGTTGCGTGAGCAACTGGCCTCAAAGGTGCGGCTGGCGGCGGCCTCTCACGTACGGCGCGGCGGACAGCCTTCCGCTTCCCCCCCACTGGCGCGTCCCAGTCCTTCCGCTCCCACCCGCTTCAGACATCTCGTCGCGATCGGATCCTCCACCGGGGGTACCCAAGCTGTCGAGACCGTGTTGTCCCACTTCGGGGCCGATTGCCCAGCCATCCTGGTCACACAGCATATCCCGGCCGGCTTCAGCCGCGCCTTCGCGCAACGCCTCAATCAGGTCCTGCCCATGGAAGTCAAGGAGGCCGCCGACGGCGATGAGGTCAGTCCGGGGCGCGTTCTCATTGCGCCGGGAGGGCTGCATATGCTCGTGCAGCGTCAGGGTAGCGCCTATCGTGTCAACGTCAAGGACGGCCCCCTGGTTTGCTACCAGCGGCCGAGCGTCGATGTCCTGTTCAGCTCCGTAGCCCAGGCAGCCGGGCCGGATACGGTTGCGGTCATCCTCACCGGAATGGGTAACGACGGAGCACAGGGCATAAAGCGCATTCACGAGGCCGGCGGCTGGACCATCGCCCAGGACGAAGCCTCCTGTGTGGTTTACGGAATGCCTCGCGAAGCCGTCCGGACGGGTGCTGTTGAGGAAATCCAGTCGCTGGAGCGCATCGCCGCCGCAATCGAGCAGGCATTACACCGTGCCGCAAAACGCCGGGATTCTTCCCAAAATTCCTCAAGCCAGCCCTCGCTGTGACGATACGCACAAAAGACCCAATTTGGGAAAGAGAGAAGAGAAACCATGAAATTTCGCAACATTGCAATGTCCTTGTGCCTGATGGCGCTTCCCCTGGCTGCTGACCTCAGACTGAGCCATGGCGATGCCGTCAAAAATGCCGTCAAGCGCACCACTCCTGAGTACAGCCCCATGGCGAAACAGATGCGCATCCAGGGCGATGTGGAAGTCGAAGTAAAGATTTCCGAGAGCGGTGAAGTTGCCGACGTCAAGGTTGTGACGGGCAATCCCATGCTATCCGCTCCCGTTGTCAAAGCCCTGAAGGACTGGAAGTTCAGCCCTTTCCTCGAAGATGGAAAACCGGCCAGCGCCGTTGCCAATCTTCGTTTCACCTTCAAGCAATAGTTGAGAGCGGCACCTTGCCGCTCTCTCTTCTAACCAGTTCCAGACAACACGGAGGTTGTGATTCCATTTATGCAAACTAGCGCAAGTAAAAAACTGATCGGCAGCGTTGGGCTGCTCATCGCTCTCGCCCTCGTCGTAGGCGCAGGGGCACTTATCGTCAACTACAGGTTGGGTGACGCCATGGAAGAAGCCGTTGGCACCCAGGCTCGCATGCGCGAAGTTGCTGGCGCCATTGGCCTGGAAGCAACAGAAATGGTGGCTGCCGAGCGGGGCCTTGCTTTCGCCATGATGCTCCAGCAAACCCAGCAAGCAGACGACATGCGGAGGCGCTTTGCAAAATCACAAAAGAGTTTTGAGCAACTTGTAAACGAGTACTCCGCAGGAGTCAAAAACACATCCGCCGCGACGGAGCTATCCGCCCTCCGCAGCACCTTTGAGACCTCTGGCCGCATGCACGATGAGTTGCGACGCATGATGGAAGAACAGAAGATGGACCTTGCCATCGCACTGCTCAACGAAAAACTGCTGCCCCAACTTACCAGTCTCAATGAGTCTGCCGCGAAGCTGGCCCAATTCCAATCTGCTCAGATGACCAAACTTTCCCAGAGCGCTGCAACCACTGCCTCGGCCGGTTTCTGGATCATTCTCACCCTCAACCTCATTGCCTTCGCCGTCGGAGGGCTGGTCTTCCTGATGGTTCGCAAACTTACCAATTCGCTTCGCGCAACGGTTTCCGAGCTCAGCAACAGTGCCCACCAGCTTGGCAATACTTCGCTGGAAGTTGGCAGCTATAGTATGTCGCTGTCCAAGTCGGCGAGCGACCAAGCTGCTTCGCTCGAAGAGACCTCCGCCTCGACCGAAGAGATTCATTCCATGACCCGCAGTAACGCCGACAATTCCAAGCAGGCCGCCTCCCGCATGCAAGAAGCTTCGAGCCGGGTTGAAGAGGCCAATCGCGCCCTTGCCGAAATGGTCAACAGTATGAACGAGATCAGCACTTCTTCCGGCAAGAGCTCGAAAATCAAGGTCATCGACGAAATCGCCTTCCAAACCAATATCCTCGCCCTCAACGCCGCAGTTGAAGCCGCCCGCGCTGGCGAGGCCGGCATGGGCTTCGCTGTCGTTGCCGATGAGGTCCGCAACCTTGCCCAACGCTCCGCCCAGGCAGCCAAAGATACCACTCAGCTCATTGAAGAGTCGATCCAAAGCTCCACCAGCGGCAAGCACAAACTCGATGAAGTCGCCCGCGCCAGCCAAAGCGTCAATGACCTTGTCAAAGCTGTCAGCAGCCTCGTTCAGGAAGTTCGCCTCGGGAGTGAAGAACAGGAGCGCGGCATCGAACAGATCGCTAAAGCCGTCAGCCAGATGGAACGCGTTACCCAACAGATCGCCGCCAATGCTGAAGAAGGAGCCGCTGCCGGAGAGGAACTCCGCAAGCATTCTTCCACCGTCAACCGCACTGTCGAGGCTCTCCAGGCGCTCGTCGGCCAGGATGGCTTTGCCTCGCTCGAACGCAAGGCCCCCTTTGCAGCTCCCAAGGTATCTGGCAATCCGGCTCCATTAGCCGACCGGCTGTCCAGCCTCTCTCCCTCCAAATCCCTCGTGAAGTCCAACCACGGCTCTACGGCCGTGCTCGACCGCAAGGACCCTTTCCCCATGGATGATAACTTCGAGGAATTCTAGAGAAATTCGTAAATCGCATCCACCAGCAGGGGCCCTAGAAACTCAGAAGCGCTCCGCTCTGCTGCCTCAAGTACCTGCTCACAGTAAGCGCGGCTGTTTGAAACGGTTACAGCAGCCACCAAACCCCGCTTCCACACGTCCTGAAAATCAATCTCCGCAACTGCCACATTGTGACGGTTGCGGAGTCTTTCTTTTAGTCCCCTCACCCAATGCCGCTTGTCTTTGAGCGACTGAGCTTCGGGCAGGTGCAGCTCCAGCGTCAATACGCCTATGGCTGCCATGTGTTAATTGATGAGCGTCTCCGGAGCGACGCGCTCGTTCTTGAATGCTTCCAGTTGATCACCCGGTTGGATGTCCTGGAAGTTCGCGATCGCAATACCGCATTCGTAGCCCATTTTCACCGTAGGAACATCGTCCTTGAAGCGTTTCAGGGTTTCGAGCTTGCCCGTATGGACGGTCTCGCCTTCGCGGATCACCTTCACCATCGAATCCCGGGAGAACTGGCCATCGGTGATGTAGCAACCGGCAACCGTGCCCACCTTTGTGATGCGGAAGACATCGCGAACCTCGGCCCGGCCCTGGTAAACCTCTTTGTAAACCGGGTCGAGCATGCCGGCCATGGCGCGTTTGATCTCGTCCACAACCTCATAAATGATGCTGTGGGACCGAATGTCGACCTTCTCGGCTTCTGCGGTCTGGGTAGCGCTGCGATCCGGCTTGACATTGAATCCGATGATGATGGCATTCGATGCCGAGGCCAGCAGCACATCGGTTTCCGTCACGGCGCCTACGCCCGTGTGCAAGACCCGAATCCGGACTTTTTCGTTGGAAAGCTTCATGAGTGTTTCGCCAAGCACTTCGGCCGAACCACCCACGTCCGATTTCAGAATCAGGTTCAAATCCTTGATCTCGCCCTCTCGCAACTGCTGATGCAGTTGGTCCAGGCTGATCCGCGTCCGGGCCATCGCAATTTCACGCGCTTTGGCCTCGCGGTAAAGCACGATCTGTTTGGCCTTCGCCGTGTCGGTTACCACCTGGAAGGTATCCCCCACCTCGGGCAATTCTTCGAGGCCCAGGACTTCCACCGGTGTTGCCGGCTCAGCTTCCTTCACCGGATTTCCCCGGTCATCGAATAGAGCACGAACCTTGCCGAACACAGATCCGCAAATAAAGAAGTCGCTAATGCGTAGCGTGCCGTTGCGAACGAGAATCGTTGCCACCGGGCCGCGTCCCTTATCCAGTTTGGCTTCGAGGACAGTAGCGACAGCCGGACGAGCCGGATTGGCGCGCAATTTGGCTTCGTTCACGTCCGCCATCAGCAGAATCATTTCGAGCAACAGGTCAATGTTCGTCCGTTCTTTGGCCGAAACAGGCACCATTACCGTGTCGCCGCCCCAGTCCTCGGCCAGCAAGCCCTTTTCGTTGAGTTGCTGCTTGATCCGGTCCATCTGGGCGTCGGGCTTGTCAATTTTGTTAATCGCCACCAGGATCGGCACTCCGGCCGCCCGGGCGTGATCAATGGCCTCAATCGTCTGCGGCATGACTCCGTCATCGGCCGCCACGCAAAGCACGACGATGTCGGTTACCTTGGCACCGCGTGCACGCATGCGGGTGAACGCCGCGTGGCCCGGTGTGTCAATGAACACGATTTTGCGCTTGTTGTGCGTTACCGAATAGGCGCCAATATGCTGCGTAATGCCACCTGCTTCGCCGCTGGCGACATTGGCCTTGCGGATCGCGTCGAGCAACGAAGTCTTGCCGTGATCCACGTGGCCCATGACGGTGACAACCGGGGCCCGGCGAACCAGATCCCCCGTATCTTCCGCCATCTCGATGTCCCACGAAGACTCTTCTTCGTAGCTCATCTGGGTGGCTGTGGCGCCAAAGTTGGCAGCCAGTTCTTCAGCCAGCTTCACATCGAGCGGTTGGTTGATCGTGGCAAAGATTTTCTTCTCGACCAGCTTCTTGATGACCAGGTTGGTGCGGATCCCGAGCTTTTCGGAGAGTTCCTTGACCGTGATGCCTTCAGAGAGGGTGATCTCTTTGTTGGCAGCCAGCATGACTTCTTCGTCCCGCTTGCGCTGGGCGTAAAGAAGCTTGCCTTCCTGTTCGAGTTCTTTCTCGCGACGGATCTGCTCTTTCGACTTTGTCGGTTTGGTCGCGTGACGCCGGCCTGGCTCTGAAGTCGGCACGACAGCCGATTCCGGCCGAAGCGGTGTCGGAGAAGTCGGATGCTTGCCCGTGCGGGGACCTCCGGGACGAGGCGGCCCGTAGCCACCCTGCCCGTACCCACCTCCCTGGCCGCCGTAGCCACCCGGGCCACGATTCTGCGCCATGCCCGGCATGGCCCGCGGAGCTTGTGGCCGGCCCGGCATCGCTGGACCCGGCGGACGCAGCGGCACTCCAGGACGAGCAGACGGCGGAGCTTGCTGCCTTGCCTGGGATTGGGCAATTCTTTCTGCTAACTTCGGATCCGGCGGAACGATAGGACGATTGGCCTGTGGCTTCTGCGAGGCAGAGCCTGGCCCGGCTTGTTGCTGACGAGGCTGCGGGGGACGCGGCATCGCCGGTGCGCCCGGAGTGACGCCTGCCCGGGGGCCGGCTAAGGGTTGATTCGATTGCGGGCGCGGCATGGGCATGCCCGGTGCGCCTGCGCTGCTGGGTGCAGCCTGAGCCTGAGTTGGCCTGGGCGCTCCGGGTGCAGCACTTTGCGGACGCGGCGGAGGAGCCAGAATCTGACCGGGTCGCGGAGCGAGCGGGACTCCCTGGGGTGGCCGTGCTGCCGGAGCAGACGGTGCCGGACGCAAGGGGGTGCCGGGTGCAATCTGAACATTCGGAGGCACAACCGATCCTGGGCGCGGGGGAACCGTTGCCTTACCCGGTGTCAGTTGAGCCGCGGGCGGCGTTGCTGCAACTTTGGGAGCGGCTGGCGGAACCGGCGGACTCATTGCGGTTGAACTTGTCGAAGAAATTGGAGGTCGTATCGGAAGGGGCGGGGCCGAGCGCTGCCCGCCAGCCGAGGCCAGTGGTGGCATCAGCGGAGCACGGAGCGGTGGTGAAAGCGGTTGCGCCTTCGGGCTTTCGGCCGGTACTTCCGCCAGAGTCAAGGGAGGCTCCGCGGCACTATCTTCTTTGGCGGCAACCTCGGCAACAGGTTTGGGCTCGTCCTGAATTCGCTTGCGGGGTGGCGGCGCTACCGGCTTTACTTCTTCCTGGGGCGCGGCTTCTTCCTGCGTCTCCGCCGGGCTGTCCTCATGGGCAGCTTCTTCAGCCAATAGGCTTGCCTGTCCACGGACAGTGGACCGCCGCACGGTCAGCTTCTGCTTCACGACTTCCGCGATATCCGTCTCGATGGAACTCGAATGGGTTTTCTTTTCTGAAACTCCCAACTCGGGAAGCATGTCCAGGATTGTCTTCGGCTTTACTTCCAGCTCCCTGGCCAGCTCGTTAATTCGAATCATATGTTGGACGCTAGGTCGGATCCCTCTCCTCGGTTTTCTTCTTACTCCGCAGCTTTCCGCTCTCCAGTAACGGAAGCGCGTTCAGCCATATCACGATTGCCAGACGTGCGCACGATGGAAGGTTCCAAGGGTTGAAGCAGAACCTTCTTATCGTAACAAATCCTTAGGGTTTATCTGCATCACCCTCGGCAACCGCTTCCGGCATTGCCTCGGGCGCTGCTGTTTCAACGACAGCTTCTGATGACGCCTCTGCTGCAATCACTTCTTCTGGAACCACTTCTTCCGGAATCGCTTCTTCCGGCTTCACGTCTTCCGGTGCAGCTTCCTCGATTGCTTCTTCAGCGGAAGCGGCCTCCGGTGCCGCCGTCTCAAATTGCGCATAGAAGCCTTGGACGGCGTTGTAGAGCGGCTGAATCGAATCTTCGCCCACGCCAGGCAACTGCTCCAGTTGCTCCGGCGTCAGGGAGCCCAGCTTTTCCACGGTGCCAACTTCCGCCTCAACCAGGGAAGCGATCAGCGCCTCCGGCAGTCCGTAATCGGCCAATACGGTAATGGGGGTTCCCACGGGAAGCATTCCAGCCATTTGGCTTTCCACTTCCTGCCGTTTTTCTTCTTCGCTCTTGATGTCGATCTTCCAGCCAAGCAGTTTGGCTGCCAACCGGACATTCTGGCCGCGCTTGCCGATTGCCAGCGACAGTTGGGAGTCATCGACAATCACTTCCATGTGCTTTTCTTCCGGGTCCAGAATGGTCACCCGGGAGATCTTCGCCGGACTCAGCGCGTGCGTAGCGAAATCCACCGGGTTTTCGCTGAACTCGATAATATCGATCTTCTCGCCGCGCAATTCCCGGATGATGCTTTGCACGCGCATGCCCTTCATGCCAACGCAAGCGCCCACGCTATCCACATCGCGATCCCGGCTGGAGACGGCAATCTTGGTCCGTTCGCCGGCTTCGCGAGCGCAGCTCTTGATCACTACCGTGTTGTCGTAAATCTCCGGCACTTCCTGCTCAAAGAGCCGCATGACCAGCTCCGGCGCAGCCCGGGAGACAATTACGCCGGCATTTTTGCCGGTTTTCTCGACAGCCTTCATCACCACTCGAATCCGGTCTCCAATGCTGAAGCTTTCGAGCTTGGACTGTTCTTTGGACGGCAAGCGTGCCTCGGTTTTGCCCAGATCCACCACCAGATCACGCGTTTCGAGCCGCTTGACGACACAATTGAAGAGTTCGCCAACGCGTCCGGCGTACTCGCTATAAACGTTCTCGCGTTCGGCTTCGCGCACCTTCTGCAGGATCACCTGCTTGGCAATTTGCGCCGAGATTCGACCGAGCGCGTCGGTGGGAAGTTCCTCGCGGATTTCGTCACCCAGGACCGGATTGGCAACCCGGTTCTGTTTTGCTTCCTCGATGGTCCATTCGCTCGCCGGGTCTTCTACCGTTTCCACGATGCGATGGATCGCGAAAACCTGGATCCCTTTTTTGGGGTCCACCTCGGCCGTCATTTCGCCAACGTTCTTGAACTGCTTGCGCGCCGCGAGAATGATGGCATCTTTTACGGCGTCAAAAATGATCTGCGCCTCAATGCCCTTTTCCTTCGCCAGCATTTCAATCGATTGATAGATCGAGCCCAATGTCATTCACCTCTGTCAGATATCCCGGTTACCACTCGTACTTCAGGTTTGCCTTCTGAATTGCCTCTAAGGGAACGGTCAAGCTCCGCTCGGAATCCAGTTCCAGGGTTACGCGTTCCCCGTCAAAGGCGGCCAGCTTGCCAGTGTAGCGCCGGCTCTTTTCAACCGCTTCCTTGAGTTCCACCTTTACTTTGCTGCCCACAAACCGTTGATAGTCCTTTGGCTTCAGTAGCGGCCGATCCACTCCGGGGCTGCTCACTTCAAGCGTGTAAGCGCCGCCTGGAATCAGATCGCCTTCATCCATAGCCTCGCCCACCAGATGGGAGACCTTGGAACAGTCTTCGTGGGTTACGCCGGTTTCCCGGTCAATCAACAGGCGCAGGACGCGGTGCTTGCCGCCGCCCAGCAATTGGGCGTCCACCACCTCCAGCCCTTCGGCCGTGGCGATTCGTTCGACAATCTCCTGGATCTGCTCCAAAGTTGTTGATTTCATTCGATTTCTCTAAATGCTCAAAAAACAACAAAAAAGTGGGCTTTCGCCCACCCATAGGTAAAAGAACTCTCAACCATAGTATACACCTATCGCCGGATTTTGAAAAACTCCACCAGCAACCGGGTACACGCAGCCCCCAGTACCCCTTCCTCGACCGCAACTGCATGATTCAACAAGTCTGAATCCGCAATCTGGAACTTGCTGCGCACTCCCCCGAAGCGCAAGTCCCGGGCACCGAAGACCAGGCGCTTGAGGCGCGCGTGCACCATGGCCCCGGCGCACATGGGGCAGGGTTCGAGCGTGCAATAGAGCGTCAACCCGTCCAGCCGATAGCCGCCCTGCTTCGTTGCCGCCTCCCGCATCGCCAGGATCTCGGCGTGCGCGGTCGGGTCATTCAGCCGGATGGGAGCATTCGAAGCTTCTGCAACCATCTGCCCTTGGCGATCCACGATCACGGCGCCAACAGGAACTTCCCCCTGTGCCTCGCCCTGGCGAGCGACTTCGAGCGCCCGCTGCATCCAGAACTCATCGCCAGGGGTCAAAAAAGTTCCCCGCGCAAGGGGGAGCGCTGAACGAAGGCTTCTCCGTAGCGCACTCCGATCTTCTCGCCGAAGCGCCGGCCATCCCGCTCGATCTTCTCCAGTGCCAAAGCAGTGTCAGCAAAAAGCGTTGTATAGCACTGCAGGGCCGCCAGCTTGGCCTCAAAGTGATCCGATACATCCACCACAAAAGAAGGGGTGGCTTCGACGCTGCCACTGGCGAAGAGCAATCGTTCTACCCGGTGTGGCTTCAGATAGTCGTCCAGGCGCACCAGGCCCGCCAGGTAACTGGCTCCCTCAACCAGCGTGGCGCCCGCCCGGGCGTCAGGATGGGCATCACCGGCGTGCATCGCAATGAGCACGGTGGGGCGCAAGCGCTTGATCTCGCCGGTCACGGTCATTCGCGACATGATCGTATCTTCGAGGCGCGCATCGGGAAAGCGCATGGTGCCGCGCCACAAAACGCCCAGCCTGGCCGCAGCCAGGTCGCCTTCCTCGAGCTTGACGTCCATTCGCGTGTAAGAACCTGCCTCGCCGGCTGTCAGGTCCAGAATTGCGACCCGTTTACCCGCCGCCGTAGCTTTGGCGATTACACCGCCGCAGAGCAGTTCGGCCTCGCCGGGGTGCGGCATCATCAGCGCCAGATCCACCTCCGGCAAATTATCCAGATAATGACTCGCCATTCTCTCTACCATCGATACTCCTGTCTCACTCGCCAGCTTTGCCGCTGTGGCATGAATCGAATCAGGAGGATGCCGGCAAGGAATCCTCCGATATGGGCAAACCAGGCGGTGCCGCCCTGATCTCCGCTGGCCATTGCCAGATGGCCGACACCGCTAAATAGCTGCACCACAAACCAGTATCCGATCATGAGCAGCGCGGGCACTTCAATTGTCGTAATCAAGATCACGAAGACGATCAGCGTCTTTACGCGGGAATGCGGAAAGCGCAGCATGTAGGCTCCCATCACGCCCGAGATGGCGCCGCTGGCTCCAATTGCGGGCAACGCCGATGCCGGGCTGGAGAGCACGTGCGCGATGCCGCCGATCGCCCCGCAGAGCAGATAAAAGGCCAGATACTTGCCGCGGCCCAGGATGTCTTCAATGTTGTCGCCGAAAACCCACAGGAACCAGACATTGCCAAGCAGGTGCATCCAGCCGCCATGCAAAAACATGGACGTCAGCAAGGACGAGATCTCAAAATTGCGGGGGACCGTTCCCCAAGCGCGGAGGAACTCGTTGAGCGAGAAGGGGTCCAGTGTCAACTGATAAATGAAGACCACTACGTTGAGCGCAATCAGCAACATCGTCACCAGCGGTGTCGATTGCGTCGGCTCGGAATCCCGCAGGGGGAACAAGGGCTAGACTCTCCTTCGGACTTCTTCCATGACGCGCCGTTCCGCCCGCGACATCAGTTTTTCAGCTTTTTCCCGCGTTGAGATGCCCCCGCGTGCGCCGATAGCAGTGCAATTCAGCGCGGCCATGGCATTGGAGAAGTCCAGTATTTGTTTGATGTCCCATCCGGCCAGCACGCCGTAACAAAAACCACCGTGGAAGACGTCTCCCGCGCCGGTGGTGTCCACACAGTTCACGACAAAGGCCGGGCTGTAGTGGAATTTGCCGTCGATGCGGGCCAGTGCGCCGTGCGCGCCCAGAGTCATCGCCGCGCAGCGGATGCCATATTCCTCCTGAATCAGTTCGAGCGCCTTGAGCGGGTCGCTCTGGTGGGTCCACTGGACTGGGAATTCACTGGATGCGATCAGGTAATCGACGTAGGGCAGCACCAGCTCAAAGCCTTTGTAGATCGTGTCGACATCGACGGTGACCGGGATACCGTTTTCGTGGGCGATCCGGGCCGCCTTTTCCATAGCCGGGGTGTCGTGGCCGTCAATGTGCAGCAGGCGCGCGTTGGTGATCATCTCTTCCTGAATTTCATCGGGGTCGAGCCGCAGACATTCCGGGCGCTGCCAGAAGACGGTGCGCTCCCCGGTGGACTGGTCGATGATGATGTAGGCGCTTTGGTTGGGGCAGCCGGTGCGCTGTTGCACATGGTCGAGATTGATGCCGCTCTGGCGCAAGCTCTCCATCTGCACCTGCCCGCGCTCGTCGTCGCCTACGGTGCCAATGTACTTTGTGCGGAGACCAAGATTGGCACAGGTCACCATGGCGCTGGCAACCTGGCCGCCGGGACTCAGAATCTCCTGGTGGAAAGGACCCTTTCCGGCGTAGGAAGGGAAATGGGGGACGATGATCAGGGTGTCGGTGGCATTGAGCCCAATGCCAACGACATCAAATTCGGACATTTCTTCAGGGTACAGCTACTTGTCAGGTGGCATGGTGTAGACGAAGATTTTGTGGCCACGTTTGTGTGCGGACACAGTCTCTTCCGCCTGCGGTTTCCAGCCCGTGATCTCGTAATCATGTGAGATGACCCGGGTGCCAGGCTTCAGAGATTTCTCAAGCTTCGGCTTCAGGGAGTTGTTGCTATCCCGCATCAGATAGAGGATCACGACATCGGCGTCGCTGAGATCGGCGTCAAAGACATCCCCATGCAAAACGCTGGCCTTTTCGGCTAGCCCAAGGCGATTGATTTCTTCCCGACTGGACTTGACGAGCCGCGAAGACAGTTCAATCCCAACTGCTTTGGCTTCATACTTTTGGGCGGCAGCAATGACAACCCGACCGTCACCGCTGCCGAGGTCATAGACCTTTTCACCGGGCTTGATTTTGGCGATCTCAAGCATGCGCTCCACGATCTGGTGCGGACTCGGCACAAAGGGCGCCAACTGGTTCGGGTGAACCTCGGCCTTTTGCGCCATCATGCTCGCCACACTCATCAAGATGGAGAGTGAAATACTCATTGAACTCGGGATGCTCCTGTATTTTTTGCCTGTTTCGCCTTGCCAATCTTCTGGACCATTTCGGTGACAGAAAACCACAAGTCCCGCGGACGGGAGATCGTGTACTCGGTGCCCTGGAAGTGCTTGACGGCGTGGCCAATTGAGTCGCGCCACGGAATCTGTTGCGGGTAGAGATTGTAGTTGAGGTAGAAGACCGGGTAATCTACGCTCCCTACGCTCCGCAAAGTCTCCTGCGGCACATTCTGATCGAGCAGCACCTTCGGACCGGCAAAGATCAGCGCATCGGGCATCTCGTCGCCGACCAGTTCTTTCCGCAAGAGGCTACTCAGGAACTCGGTCTCCGAATTCTTAACGGCCAGATTCTTGAGGTCAACTGTTCCCAGCTTGATCTCGCGCAGGGCCTCGCCGATTTTCGGAAAGTCGATCCGTTCGGCGTTGTCCTGCCGGTAGATTACCTTTTGGTCTTGCATATTGAAAGCTACCAGCGAGAACTTGCCAATTTTGGGGTCCCGGCTGATCGTGCGAAGGATGCTCACCAGTGCCGACGTGTCAACAGGCCGCAAGGTTGCGGAGCGTGCGCGTTGAGGCGCAAAATTGATCAGAATCTTGACGTGGAGCGGAAGATCACCGGCATTGCGAGTGACGGGAGGCTCGTCGTGAAACTGTTCGCCCTCGCTGGGCGAAATCGAGTTTGGCGAATCGGCGAGTTCAATCTGTTTGTCTTTGGCCGACAGGCTTGCCTCGACCTTCCAACTGGTGGAACAGACACGTTCGGCCCGGTCGCGCATCAGCCATTCCACGGTGTAATTGCCTTCGCCGATATCGAAGCCGCCTTCAAGATAGGCATCGCCCTTGGCGTCTTCGTCGATTGCTGGCACTTTGACGCGCTGGATAAAGTAGCGGTCCCCATCCGGATTGCCTTCCGGCCGGACACGGAAGACGATGGTCAAAAGGTTCTGATCGCCCTCCAGTTCGTGCATGGGAACAGTGACATAGAAACTGGAATGAAAGCGCAAGTCAAAGCCGAGGAGGGGTTTGTGGTCCTCCACCTTACAGGGCAAGTCCTGACGGGGCTCGCCTGCCTCGAGGACGGCCATATCCGTACCAAACATACGCGGAGCCTTGCCGCCGGCCAGAAAGCTCTGACCGGGAAGCATTGCCGGAATCGACAGGCATGAGAGCAGGCCTGCCACTAAAGCGTTCGATCGAATCCACTGCATCGAAGCTCCCCTACAAAAATGATTAAAAGTGCCGGACGCTCTGGCGTGGAGCGTTCTTGTTTTCTTAACGGGTATTCTACAGATTCCGAGTTCGGATGATAAGCCCCTGTTACATTTTTTCCCATCGGATTTTTTTGCTACTTCGATAGGCTGACGCCATGATAGCCTCATCGAATATGAAACTTCTCATGTTCGAGCGTGCCGGCGGTCCACCCGAGGCCGGCGTAATTGCCGCTGACAGCTCCGGCATCATTCCACTGCATGGCGCTGGCTTTAGCTGCCTCTATTCCATTATTCAGGGCGGTGCCGAAGCGCTGGCCAAGGTGAAGAGCTTTGCCGCGTCTTCGTCAGTCCGTGTCGCGGAAGACTCCGTCCGCATTCTGGCACCGATCCACCGGCCGCCCAAATTCATCTGTATCGGGCTGAACTACCGGGACCACGCGATTGAATCGGGCATGGCGATCCCGGAGATCCCGACGGTTTTCAACAAGTTCCCGACCTCCGTGATTGGCCCGGGCGACGAGATCGTGCTGCCGAAGATGAGCGAGACGCCGGATTACGAAGCCGAGTTTGCCTTTATTATTGGCAAGAGTGGGAAGAAGATTCAGGGCGAGAACTGGCGCGACTATATCTTTGGATATACGAACGTCAACGACGTAAGCGCCCGCGACATCCAGCTCAAGGGCACGACCCAGTGGCTGATGGGCAAGACCTTCGACACCTTTGCGCCGATGGGTCCTTACATTGTGACTGCCGATGAAGTGCCTGATCCGCACAATCTGAACGTAAAGCTGACGCTGAACGGCGAAGTGCTGCAGAACAGCTCGACCAAAGAGCTGATCTTCAACATTCCGCAGTTGCTGGAATATCTCTCGCAGGTTTTCACGCTGGAGCCGGGCGATGTGGTGTCAACCGGAACGCCGCCGGGAGTAGGATTTGCGCGCAAGCCGCAGGTATTGCTGAAGCCGGGCGACCATTGCATTGTCGAGGTGGAAGGCCTCGGCCAGCTTCACAACCCCGTCGTCGGCGAATAGCCGGGGTTGGTCAGCATCGAATGAGGTCGGCCCCCCGCTCGGCAAGCATGAGTGTGGGGGCCGTTGTATTTCCACTGGGGATTAATGGCATTACGCTGGCGTCGATGATCCGCAGGCCTTGGGCGTGGTGGACTTTCAGGTCGGAGTCGACGACTGCCATGCGGTCCGAGCCCATGCGACAGGTTCCGCAGGCGTGCCACATCACGCCGTGGCGGAGGCCCGGTAATTCTTCTCCCATCTGGCGGCCAAATGCGCGGGCCTTTTCCACTCCCCAAGCAAGGGTGGAGCGGTCTTCCGGTTCTTCGAGCACGTTCAACCGGATCATGGGTGGATCATTCGGATCGGCGCTTCTCAGGCGGAGGTAACCGCGGCTGAAGGGGCGCAGGAGAACGGACCAGATCGTAAAGCCATTGCCTCGCTTTTGGCGGGGAACAAAGTTCAGTTCGAGGTTCGGTGCGGGCAGGGCCTCGTGACTGCGTAGGGCCAAGCTGGCCTCGACGACAGGGGAACTCAGGGGGCCCTGGCCGGTGGCGGCATAAAGCAACTGCGCCATAAAGCCGGGTTTTGTTTCGAGCGAGGGGTGGGTTGTGGAGGCAAATTCCACACCGGCGCGCACATGTTCCTGAAGGTTCTCGCCGACGCCGGGCAGGTCAAGAGAAACGGGGATCCCCTGGCCTTCGAGGTGAGCCGCCGGGCCGATGCCGCTGCGCATCAGAATCATGGGCGTTTGGATAGCGCCCGCGCAGAGAACCACTTCATAGCGTGCACGGAGGACTTCGAGCTTGCCATTGCGGATCACTTCCACTCCACGGGCGCGGCCGTCTTCAATGAGGACCCGCACGACGTTGGTGCCACCGAGGACAGTGAGATTGGAATTGGCCTTCATGGCCTTGCGCAGGAAGATGTCGGCGGCATTTGGCTTTGTTCCGCGACGTTGCATGACTTCGACCGGACGCGCGCCGGACAATTCCATAAAGTGGCGCGTAAAGGGGTTCAGGCTGCGGAACGGCTCCACTGGGAGGCCCTGTTTGAGACTTTTTTCAAAGTAGGGTGAGACATAATCCCAACCCCAGCCGGCATTGCCCAGCTCGCGCCAGGCGTCATAGTCAAAACGGTCTCCGCGCGAGTAGATCCCGGCGTAGATGGCAGTGGAGCCACCGAGGACTTTGCCGCGCGGGTAGGCGAGAGCCTCTTTGTCCAGATAGGGTTCTTCTTCGGTGAGAAAGCCCCAATCCTGAGGGCCGCCCGCCTGATCCTGCCAGTGGAGGGGGGTGCGGGAGGCCTTGTCTGCATCGAGGGGACCTGCTTCGAGCAGGAGAACGTTGAGCTGGCGGATCTCGCTGATGCGGGCGGCGACGACACAACCGGCGGCTCCGCCTCCAACGATAATGTAATCGGTAACCAAGACTTCAGCTTACGCGCTCCCCTTTGCGGCGTCAGGTGAAAGCGACCTGCTATACTCCGAAGTGGATCTACCTTCCACCCGTCGGGGCGTGGCTCAGCCTGGTAGAGCGCCTGGTTCGGGACCAGGAGGCCGGAGGTTCGAATCCTCTCGCCCCGACCATCCTTCCTTTCCCTGAAATCACGTCCAGCGTTTGCGGGTCGGCTTGGCTTCGATCGGATTATTGAGTTCAAGACCGATTGAGTATTGCAAGCCCTTTTGCCGCACGTGCCGGATGGTGGCTGCGGTGTCGACATTCCAGGAAGGCACTTTGAGCTGAACCAACTGACGCAGCGGCACCTTATGCGCTGCAGTGATGAGTGCGCCGTCGTCGGCAAGATTGACCAGGGTGGCTTTCTGGCTGAAAACATTGCCGTCCTCCAGTTGCCAGTGGAGCGAGGCGGGTTCGTTTAGATCAATGCGCTGCGAGCGGCGTTTTTCCGTGGCCATGGCTTCGTTTGGCATATGGTAACGATGCGCAACGCTGTTGTCGAGCCTGGCGGCCGCTGGAGCGGAAGAATTCTTCATTTTCCTGGTTGGAGATGGGCTAGCCAACACGATTTATCAAGCCAAAAGAAGTCGCGGGATATACTTAAAAGTTTACGGTTCAAGCTGAAGCCGGGAAACCCAAGGGAGTGACGATGGCGAGTTTTTTTCAGCACGAAAAAGCATTGGTGGAGAGCTCGAAGATCGGGGCGGGGACCCGCATCCTAGCTTTTGCCCATGTTTTGCCGGGTGCACAAATTGGGGTCGATTGCGATTTGTGTGACCACGTTTTGGTAGAAAACGATGTGGTGGTGGGGGATCGGGTAACGATCAAGAGCGGGGTGCAGTTGTGGGATGGGGTGGATCTTGAGGATGACGTCTTTGTCGGGCCAAATGTGACGTTCACCAACGATCCGCTTCCGCGAAGCAATCAACATTTAGTGGCCGGAAAACATCCACGGACCATAGTACGCAAAGGGGCTTCGATCGGGGCCAATGCGACGATTTTGCCGGGGATTACGATTGGGGAGCGGGCGATGGTGGGGGCCGGGGCAGTGGTGAACAGCAACGTGCCGGCGGAGGCGATCGTGGCAGGCAACATTGCCCAGATCACCGCCTATGTAGGAGGACCGCAGCTGGATGGATGGCCGGACCAGGTGAGCGTGGTGAGCCAGATGGAAACGGAAGTTCCCGGAGTAGTTCTCTATAATCTGCCGGGAGTGGAGGATATGCGGGGCACGCTGACGTTTGCGGAGGTGGAGAAGCACATTCCATTCCCCGTGAAACGAATGTTTTTGGTCTACGGAGTGCCGAACAAGGAAATCCGTGGGGAGCATGCACATCATGAATTGCATCAGTATTTGATGTGCGTGCATGGGTCCTGCAGCGTGATTGCCGACGATGGCCGTACGCGCCGGCAGTTCCGGCTCGATCACCCGGGCAAGGGATTGCATTTGCCTCCGAAAATCTGGAGTGTGCAGCACGAACATTCGGCCGATGCGGTTCTGCTGGTGTTGGCCTCGGCCCAATATGACGCCAACGATTACATTCGGGATTACGGAGAATTCCGCCGAGTAGTTGGAGTAGCGTAATCGTACAACTGAATGATTTTGCCCGGCTGTGGGCCGACACGGGCTGCGAAGTAATGAAAGCTGTGGAGACCATGGGCTCGGGGGGATGGTACGTGTTGGGCAAGGCGGTGAGGGACTTTGAACGGGACCTGGCCGCATGGTGGGGACTTGGCAATGCCGTGGGCGTGGCCAACGGTTTGGACGCGATTGAAATTGGCTTGAAGGCGATGGGTTGTCAGCGTGGGGACTATGTGTTAACGAGTCCGATTTCAGCTTTTGCCACGCCACTGGCAATTTTGAAGCTGGGAGCGCAGCCCCTATTCGCCGACTGTGACGAATCGGGGCAGATCGATTTGGCCGAGTGTCGGCGAATCCTCACCGAGCGACCGGAGATTCGCTATTTTGTTCCGGTGCACCTTTACGGGCATTGCTTGGACATGAACGAACTGGCAGCGCTGCGGCGGGACTTCTCGCTGGGCATGCTGGAGGATTGCGCGCAGTCGATTGGCGCCAAGCGCGAAGGGGTGCCGTGCGGGGCTGCCGGGCAGTACGCGGCGACGAGTTTTTATCCGACAAAGAACCTGGGCGCGCTGGGCGATGCCGGGGCGGTGCTGTGTGACGGGGAAGCGGCGGCCGAGAAGATCCGGCAGTTGCGCGACTACGGGCAGGTAGCCAAGTACAAGCATGATGTATTGGGCTACAACAGCCGACTGGACGAATTGCAGGCGGCTATTCTGCAGGCGGCCTTTCTCCCTCGCTTGCGAGATTGGACGACGCGCCGGCAGCAAATTGCGGCGGCCTACCGGGCTGGGATTGTGAACCCATTGATTCGCCTGGTGCCACAGCCAGAGGGCTCGGAATCGGTATGGCATCTGTTCCCGACGCTGGTGGAAGCCGAACGTAAGGGGGACGCGATGGCACACTTCAAAGCGGCAGGCGTAGCGGTGGGTGAGCATTATCCGCTGGCGCTGATCGAGCAAAAGGCGCTGGACCCCTGGCGTGGGGATCTCGGATCGACCTGCGAGAAAGCGCTCCGGTTCTGCCACGAAGAGCTGAGCCTGCCAATCCATCCTTATTTGACCGAAGCCGAGGTGAACAAAGTGATCCACACGGCGAATGCCTGGAGCTGAAAAAGCGAAGCCAATTTGCCGAAGCTGTTTGACGAGCTGGAACGAATTGCCGGGCTGGGCCCAACTGCACCATGTGCCGGAGGTTTCGCTCGTGGAAACCCGTCTCAAGGTGGAGTACGACCTCTACTACATCAAGAATATGAACCTGCTGATGGACTTCCTGATCTTTTTCCACACCATCCGCACGTTGTTGTACCGTACTGGCGCACGCTAGTCGGCGCCCCCCAATTAAAACTGATACCGCAGCAGCAAGACAACGCGGCGGGCACCGCCGTTGGTATTCCACTGGTTGAGGAAGGCCGCGGAAGTGAACATGGAATTGGGGATACCAAAGTCGCGGGTGTTGGTCAGATTGTAGGCCTCGGCGCGAAGATTGATAGTGTGGCCTTCCCACGGCAGACGAAAGGGCCGGTTCAAAACCAGATCCAGAGAACTGATGCCGTCGGCTCGGAGAATATTGCGGCCCGCGTTGCCGATGGGGTCCGCGGCTGACAGGGGACTGAACAGAGTCTGCCTTACTTCAAAGAGCTGGGCCACCGTCATCCCGGAAACATCGAGCGATGTCGCGACGTGGGGGCGGAGCGAATTGCCGGCAAGTGCATCAATACCCGACAGGCGGAAGCCGGGATCATTGCCGGCCAGCGGCGAGAAGGGCGGGCCAGACTGGAAAGTGAGAAAGCCACCGAGCTGCAGGCCGAAGCGCGGCAGATTCCAGAGCCCGTTGAGGGAGAAGCGGTGGGGGCGGTCATACGTGGAACGGCCCCGGTCACCACGACGATTGAAACTGTCCTGGGCGAGAGCGACTTCGCCCGCCAGCGAAGGGTTGAAGATGTCGCTCTGGTCATCGATAAAGCTGGACCACGTGTAGTGGGCGGAAAACTGGTAGCCGCGACTGAAGCGCTTCTCGAGCGTGGTTTGGAGGGAATGGTAGATGGAACTGCCCGTGTTGGCACGGTGGCGGAGGGTGCCACGGGTTGGGTCAAGGCGCTGTGTACCGCTGGTGCCGGCAAGCGTGGGGTTGGCATCGATGGTTTGGAAAAGCGCCGTGCCTTTGGTGGCGATGTGACCAAGCGTGAACAGGAAATTCGCCCCAAGTTCCCGCTGGAGCTGGGTGGAGAACTGCTCGGCGAAGGGCGAGCGGAAGCTCGAATCAACGTGGGTGCGGGGGATGCTCATGAGGTTGGCCGGGAGAGGAGCCGGGCCGCCCCGGCGCAGCGCGTCAATGGTGGTGAATGCGTTCGGTGAGCGGGCCGGGCGGGTTAACACGTAAGTGAAGGGCCAGGCAGAATAGGTGTTGAGAAGAATGTTATTGAAGGCGAAATCGTAAGTGCGGGAATAGCCGCCTCGCAAGACAAATCCGCCCAGCCGGTAGTTGAAGCCGATACGAGGGGCCCAATTGTTGCGGTCGCGGCGGGGACCCGGGTCCATGAGATAGCCGGGGTCGGTACTCCCAGCGGCGACACGATTGTTTTCCTGGACCAGCCAGTTGAAGGGGTTGCCCGGGGTCTCATAGCGAATGCCGTATGTGAGGGTAAAGCGGGGGTGGAGACGCCATTCGTCCTGGAAGAAAGCGAAGTAGTCGTAGTAGCGGTAGGTCTGCCAAGTGGGGAGACCCGGCTGGAGTTGGTTGATGGCCTGGACCTGCGCGACGTCGTCGACAAAATCCTGAAGATTGGTGTAGAGCAGGCGGCCGCGGAGGGAGGGGTTGAATTCCTGAAACTGTTCGGCACGGCGGAAGTCGAAGCCGAACTTGAACGAGTGCTTGTCGCGAATCCAGGCAAAGTTATCGGCAAGCTGGTAGTTGTTGGTAATCATTGCCTGGGGGAGATTGACGCCAAGGCCAATGGCGGTGCGGGATTCAGTGGAATTGATGCCAATGAGGCCAAGAGTGTTGATTTCGATCGAAGGGATGTTTTGGGTCGTGGGATCAACGGCGCTGGTGGCGTTGGCCAAGCGCTGGAAGTTGAGGCGAAGCTCATTGTAGGCGCGAGGGGAGAGGGTGCTGGTGAGAGTGGCATTGTAGGCCTGGCGGCGGGCGGGGCTGAGCGCGGTGAGGCCCGCGGGGACAGCCTGGCCTGCGATGCTGAGGCGGTCATCAAACATAACGCGGCTCATGAAGTTGTGGGTGTTATTAAAGCGATGATCGAGGCGGCCCGACCATTGCCAGGCATCGAGTTGATTGGGGGCGGAACCGGAGAGGGTGCCAACGGGAACCCTGACCGCGCGGCCGCTCGCAAAGACGGTGAAGACCTGGCCGGTGGCTTGCTGGGCGGCGGGGAGATTGTTCAGCAAAGCGGTGATCTGCGGCCGGCCCGCTTCCAGGGATTGGAGCGCAGCGCGGCCTTCTTCCGTGGGAGCGCCAGTGATGGAATTGCCAGAAGCCAAGCGGCGGTCTGTCCAGCGCAGGAGACTGACGAAAAAGAAGGTACGGTCACGGGCAACCGGACCCCCGAGGGTGGAGCCGAAATGGTTCTCGACTCGCCACGGCGCGCGGGGGAAGTTACGCTTGTCGAGATTGTTGCGGGAATTCAAGCGATTGGAATTGTGAGACCAGTAAGCCGTGCCGTGCAGAGAATTGGTGCCGCTCCTGGTGACGATGTTGACGGCCGAGCCCGCGGCGCGGCCGTATTCGGGCAGGAACTGGTTGGTGATGAGACGGAACTCGGCAACGAGGTCGGGGTTGTTGATTTCCTGGATGAGCCCGGAGACGGAGGGGTTATTCGAGTCGGCTCCGTCGATCATGAAATTGTTGGAGCGGGTGCGCATGCCGTTCACGGAGAAGGCAACGCCACCGGAGGCAAAGGTGGAATTGCCACTGGAGAGCTGGCTGACGCCGGGGGCCTGGAGGACGAGGGTGAGGACGTTGCGATTGGGCGCTAGCGGGAGTTCGGCGATCCGGCGGGCGTCGATGTTCGTGCTGACTTCCGCGTTGGTGGTGTTGAGCACAAAGGCGTCGGTGACGATCGAGATGGATTCGCTGGCGGGAGCCAGTTGGAGCGTCAGGTTGAGTTCGGCCTGCTGGCCGAGACGGAGCACGATGGAGCGGCGAGTATATTTGACAAAGCCTGGGCTTTCGACGCTAACTTCATATTCGCCGGGTGGGAGGTAGGGGAGACGATAGGTGCCGCTACCGGTGGCAATCGTGAAGTACGAGAGGTTTGTCGATTGATTGCGGGCGGTAATGCGGGCGGCCGGGATGGGGGAAGAAAAAGCATCCGATATCAGCCCCAGGACTTCTGATGAGGTTTGGGCGGGGGCCAGCAGGCAGAAGCAAGCCATAGCTAGCAAAAAACGGATTGCCATTGTTAACTAGATGGCTGAAACCAGTAATTTCGTTAGCAGGGTTTACGTTAATTTACATTGCGAAGCTGGAACTGGTTAGCCGCTTCCTTGCCAGAGCGGATGCAATCGGGGATGCCGATGCCGTGATAACCATTGCCGGCAAGAGATAGCAGTGGGTGGACTTTGAGACGGGCGTTGATTTCATTCAGAGTCTGCTGGTGGCCAACTTCATATTGGGCCATGGAGCGGGGCCAGCGTGAAACTTCAAAGGCCACGGGTTCAGCCGTGAGGTTCAGCATCGCTTTGAGATCCGCGAGTACAGCCTGACGCAGTTCGGCATCCGGCCAGTCCAGGACGGCCTCGTTGCCAGCACCGCCGAGAAAGCAGCGCAGCAGCAGACGGTTGGCTGGAACGCGGTGGTTGAACTTCTGGTCAACAAAGGTACAGGCAACCAGGTGGCGGCGCTCAGTACGGGGGACAAGAAAGCCAAAGGACTTGAACTGTTGCGGCACCGCGTCGCGGTCATAAATGACCCCGACGGTCATTGAGCTCGAATAGCCCACTCGGCCAAGGGCCTGGGAAAGCGCAGGGTCCAAACTAGCCAGCAGTTGGGAGGCAGACCAGGCGGGGACCGCAAGGATCAGGTGCTGGGTGAAGAGGGTTTCCGAGCCGAGGCGGACACCATAGAGATCGTCCTCAAGGGTGATGGCAATGGCGGAATCTTTCACGATGTGACAATCTTTGGCGATGGCGGCACTGAGTGCGGAAGTGAGCGAGCCGAGGCCATGCTTGAGCGTCTTGAAAAGGCTGCCGCCGGAGGATTTTGGCGCTTTGGCAAGGCCGGCGAGGGTGCCCTTGGTGAGGGATCCGTACTTGGCTTCCATATCGGCAAAGCGGGGGAGAACGCTCTGAATGGAAAGGCGGTAGGGGTCGCCCCCATAGACGCCACTGAGGAGGGGTTCGGCGAGATACTCCACGGCTTCACGGCCGTAGTGGTCTTCGACAAACTCACCGACTGAGCGGTCGGGAGCATTGGGACGGGGAGCACGAAGGAGCTCGAGACCCATCTTGAACTTGGTGGACCAGGAGAGCAGCGGGCTGGTGGCGGTGGGCCAAATCCGGGTAGGCACCATCATCATGAGGCCCTCCGGAAGAGGGATCATGCGGCCGTGCTTCAAGATCCAGGTGACGCGCTGGTGGTCATTGGAGCCGATCACGTCGTCACCCAGACCCAGATCCTGAATCAGGGAGAGCGCTTCGGGCTTGGCGGCGAGAAAGCTGTCGGGGCCGCCCTCGAGTACGCAACCGGCAACAGTGCGCGTCTGGATGACGCCGCCGAGAGAGGGGTTGGGGTCGATCAGGAGAGAGGGAAGGCCAGCGCGCGACAAGTAATAGGCGGCGGACAATCCGGAGATGCCGCCGCCGATGATGATCGAGGGCTGTAAATTAGGGACGGAACTCACGTACGAACTGAACCACTGCCTTTACGTTTTCGACAGGCGTTTCCGGCAGGATGCCATGGCCCAAATTGAAGATATGGCCGGGGCGGGTGCCGGTACGCTTGAGGATTTCATGAACTTTGGTTTTGATCTCCGGGAGGGGAGCAAAGAGAGCGACGGGGTCGAGGTTGCCCTGGACGGCGGAACGGTAGGAGATGTCCATCCAGGCCTGGTCGATATTCATGCGCCAGTCAACGCCCATGACGTCACCGCCGGCAGCGTGGAGCTCGCGAAAGAAACCGGAGCAGCCGGTGCCGAAGTGGATCACAGGGACGCCGCCGGAGCGGATGCGTTCAATGAGAGCGCGGGAGTAAGGCTGCACGTAGCGAACGTAATCGTCCGAGCCGAGAGCACCCACCCAGGAATCAAAAACCTGGATCGCGCGGGCGCCGCTGGAAATTTGCATCAGGGCAAATGTGCCAAGCACTTCCACGATCTTGCCCATGAGGCGACGCCACAGAGTTTCGTCGTGATACATGAGCTTCTTGGTCTTGAGGAAGTTCTTGGACGGGCCGCCTTCAATCATGTAGCTGGCCAGGGTGAAGGGGGCACCGACGAAGCCGATGACGGGAACCTTTCCGGCAAGGGTGCGGCTGACGAGCTGGATGGATTCGCCAACATAGCCGAGGTCGTCCGTATTGGAAGTAGAAAGCGCATCCACATCGCTCGAATCGCGAATCGGGTTGTCGATGTGGGGGCCTTCCCCGGTGCGAAATTCCAGCTTCAGCCCCATGGGTTCGACAGGGAGCAGGATGTCGGCAAAAATGATGGCGGCATCCACATCGAGGACTTCGATGGGTTGCAGGGTAACCGCTGCAGCGAGGTCCGGGCGCTTGCAGATTTCCAGTATGGAATGCTTGGCGCGGATGTCGCGATACTGCTTCATGTAGCGGCCGGCCTGGCGCATGAACCAGACGGGGCGGACATCAGTGGAGCGGCGACGGCAGGCGTCGAGGAATCGGGAGTTCATTGGAGCCATTCACATGTCGTTTCCCAACGCTGGCCGCGAGGGCCTTCCGGGCAGTGGAAAACGCGCAATCCTTTCGGTTTGTGGCGGGCCGCCCAGTCGCGGCCGAGGATATAGAGGGGCTTGGCCCAGACTTCGGTATCGAGGGCACGCGAGCCAACGAGAGACACGGACAAAGTGCCTTGAGCGGGATAGCCGGTGCGGGGATCCATGATATGGCTATAGATCTTGCCACCGACGGTGATAAATTTTTCGGAACTGCCAGAAGTGGCCATCGACTCATTCTTCAGCAAGAGTTCCGCCACGTTGCGGGATTTGTCGGCAGGGTGGGCGATCACCACCTTCCAGCCGTCTTCCCCGGGCGGAGTTCCCAGGCCATACATCGAAGAACCAGCGGCGGTGATGAACGCACTGTTGATGCCGGCTTGCTTCAGAATCTCCACCATCCGGTCAACGGCATAACCTTTGCCGACGCCACCGGGGTCCATTTCCGTCTGGGGGTTACGGAAGCGGACGGTGAGGTTCTCCGGGTTGAGTTCGATGTTCTGGTAGCCTACGGCGGCCATGGCAGTTCTAATTTCAGCCCGGTGCGGAAAGCGGCCAGAGCCTCGAAAGAAGCCCCAGCTCCGCATGAGCGGACCTACGGTGATATCAAATGTCCCTTCGCTTTGGCGGCTGTATTGGACGCACGCGGCGAGAAGGTCAAACAATTCTTTGGAAACCGTTACTGGTTGCTGGCCCGCGAGCCGGTTCACCTTGGACCATTCACTGTCCTTTTTGTAATTGGACAGCAGTTGATCGATGCGCCGGGCCTCTTCGAGCGACTCAGTAACCGCTGCTTCAAGTTGGGTGCGGCTGGTGCCATAGGCGGAGACGGTAAAGACGCCACCCATACAGTCAGCGCTGGCCTCGTACCGGAGCAATTTCGGGGCTCCAGTCTGGCTCCAACCCAGAACAACTAAGACTAAAAGTAACACAGGATGTTGAATTTGCGGACCATTTCGCTTTTTGTTCGTACCTTTTGCAGAACAAAGCATCAATTAGTCCTTGGGACGGCCACGCTCAATGCGCTTGAGGATGTGTTTCACCCGTTCCCGGGGGCCCAGATTGAGGGCCGAGTTGAAATAGAGCTCCGGAGTATAGAAGAGATCAATTCGCGCCGCGAGCTCTTTGCGCAGGAAACCTTTGGCTTGCTTGAGGATCTCAATAATTTTCGCTTCTCCTTCGCCCTGAGCCGGAATGTGCACCGTAACCGCGACCTTTTTCATGTCGGGAGCCACTTGAACATCGGTGACCTCGACGCCAGTCAGGCGCGGGTCTTCGAGCTCGTAAGCGATCATTTCCGTCAACTCGAGGCGGATCGCCTCGGAGACGCGTTCGTAGCGGCGTCCTTCCACAGTTTGATTATCCCGCGTGGCGAGCTAAATAGACAGTAATTTACTGACTTGAAGTTCAACCGGGATGTCGGTGTAGTGGGGGATGTCGGCAAAGAGCTCATTCCCACAGGCGGCGATGGCGGCCTGGAAGCCCTCCATCGTTTCAAAATAGAGGCGGCAAACGACGCGGTAATTGGGTGGGGTGCCGGGAGCAAAGCCGGCCACGCCTTCATCCACTTCCACCCGGGAAAGGCCATGCGGAGTGAGCAGACGCTGCACCAGCGGGATGTGGCTTTGGAGGTAATAGGTCATGTCGAAGCGACCCTCCCCGGCGGCCGGATAGAAAACATTGACGCAAATCATGGTTGTGTTAGCGTAATGCTGTATGGCACGCAGCGTCAACAAAGTAATTCTCATCGGCAACCTGGGTAAGGATGCAGAGACCAAGTTCACGCCGCAGGGTATCGCGGTGAGCCGGTTCTCGATTGCGACAACCCGGCGGATCAAAGACAACAATACGGGCGACTGGAAGGATGAAACCGACTGGAACAACGTGGTGTTGTGGCGCAATGAGGGCGTCGCGCAATACCTGACCAAGGGCAAGCAGGTCTACATCGAAGGCCGTCTCCAGACCCGGAGCTATGAGGACAAAGACGGCAACAAGAAGTATTCGACGGAAGTGGTAGCCGAAGAAGTGATGCTGCTGGGTGGCCGCGGAGAAGGCGGCGAAGGCGGCGGTATGGTGAGTGCGCCGCGGTCCGCGACTCAAAAGGTGAATGCGCCGGCAGGCGGCGGTGGAGTCAAACAAGGCGGCTATGACGATTTTGACCCCGGGATCAGTGACGACGACGTGCCGTTCTAACCCCTCAGCAAATCTCGAAAATGGGCGTGGCTGAAAGCCACGCCTTTTTTCTTTGGCGGGAAGGATTAGGATATTGGGATGCGAAATATGCTGTGGTTGCTGGCGATTGCCGGCTTGCTTTGCGGACAGGCGCGCTTGCCGCTCGAACGGGTCCAGAAGATTGACCGCCTGCTCGAAGAGCATGTGAACGAGGGGAAGGTAGCCGGAGTGGTGGCGCTGGTCTTGCGCGATGGCAAGCCGGTCTACGAGAAGACCCTCGGCTGGAGCGACAAGGAAAGCGGCCGGAAGATGACGGCGGATACGCTCTTCCGCATTGCTTCGCAGTCCAAGGCCATCACCAGTGCCGCCATTATGCAATTGGTGGATGACGGCAAGATTCTGCCGACTGACCCGGTGGGCAACTACATTCCCAGCTTCAAGAACACAATGGTGGCGGTGAAGGACGCAAGTGGGGCAAGGAAGCTGGAACCAGCCAGGCGGCCGATCACGATAGCGCAGTTGTTGACGCATACATCGGGAATGTCTTATGGCCGGGAACCATTGGTGGAGGACCTCTACGCGGCCAAGGGGCTGGGTCCGGCAGCGGGCAATGGCTGGTATACGGCAGACAAGGATGAGCCCATTTGCGTCACGATGGAGCGGCTGGGTACCTTGCCCGTCGTGGCGCAGCCGGGCGAAGCATACGTCTATGGCTACAACACCGACATTCTGGGCTGTGTCGTGGAGAAGGCCTCGGGGATGCCTTTCGACGAGTATTTGCAGAAGAAGATTCTGGGTCCCCTGGGCATGAAGGACACGCGGTTTTATATACCCGCGGCGGAGAAAGCCCGGCTGGCGACCTTGTATGCCAGCGGCGCGGACGGCAAGGCCACGCGTGCGCCGGAGGGTTCCAAAGGGCAGGGACACTATGTGGAAGGGCCGAAGAAGAGTTTTTCCGGCGGGGCGGGGCTCACCTCCACCGCGCGGGATTATGCCCGCTTTCTCGATATGGTGCGGCGGGGTGGAGAAGTGGATGGCGTCCGGATCCTGAGCCCGCGGGCGGCAAAGTTGATGACCTCCAATCAAGCGGGAACCTTGCATTCGACAACCGGCCTCGGCTTTGGCTACGGCTTTGAAACGGTGGACCGCTATGGCGCCGATGGCCTGGCGGAAGTAGGCGCCTTCGGCTGGGGCGGTGCTTATGGCACCCGTTATCAGGTAGACCCCAAGAGCGGGCTGGTATCGGTGATCATGATTCAGCTCATGCCCAACACGACGATGCTGGCACAGAAGTATATGGCAACGGTTTACCAGACTTTGGTCGAGTAGCGAGGCAGCGATCTGCTAGCCTGAGCGGTATGACCGCCCAAGAAGTGCTGGACTTCGCCAAGTCGAACGGAGTCCAACAGGTGGATATTCGCTTCACGGATATTCCAGGACTCTCCCACCACATGACCTACCCGATCCGGGAGATGACGCTTGAGAGCTTTGATGCAGGCTTTGGGATTGACGGGTCCGCGATCCGCGGCTGGACGGCCATCAATGAGAGCGACATGTTGCTGGTGCCAGACCCGGCAACGGCAGTGATCGACCCCTTCTCCAGAATCAAAACGCTGGTGATGAACAGCCGGGTGATTGACCCGATCACACGGCAGAATTACGAGCGGGACCCGCGGTGGATTGCCGTCAAAGCGGAAGAGTATCTGAAGAGTACGGGCATCGCGGATACGATTTATTTTGGGGCCGAGGCCGAATTCTTTGTCTTCGACAACGTGCGTTTCGATCAGAACATGCACTCGGGCTATTACTACATCGATAGCAACGAAGGGCGCTGGAATTCGGGGCGGACGGAGAACAATTTAGGCTACCGGCCACGGGTGAGAGAAGGCTACTTTCCGGTGCCCCCGACCGATCAGTTGCATGATCTGCGGGCGGAGATGGCAGAGGTGATGGGGCAATGCGGGATTGAAGTGGAGTGCCACCATCATGAAGTAGCAACGGCGGGGCAGTGTGAGATTGATATGCGCTACAACACGCTGCTCAAGAGCGCCGATCATCTGATGCTCTACAAGTACATCGTGCGCAACGTGGCGCAGCGGAGCGGCAAGACGGCGACCTTCATGCCGAAGCCACTCTTTGGGGACAACGGCAACGGCATGCATTGCCACCAGAGCTTGTGGAAGGACGGGCAGCCCCTCTTTGCAGGCGACGATTATGCTGGCCTCAGCCAGATGGCGCTCTGGTATATCGGCGGATTGCTCAAGCATTCGCGGGCGCTGAGTGCGATCATCGCGCCGACAACGAATAGTTACAAGCGCCTGGTGCCAGGATATGAGGCACCGGTGAATCTGGCTTACAGCCGGCGAAACCGCTCGGCGGCGGTAAGGATTCCGATGTATTCGTCCAGCCCGGAGGCAAAGCGGATTGAGTTCCGTCCACCGGACACGGCGGCGAATCCGTATCTGGCCTTTGCCGCGCTCTTGATGGCAGGGTTAGACGGGATAATCCATCACATCGAGCCGGGAGAACCGTTGGATAAGGACATCTACGAGTTGTCGCAGGATGAGCTACACATGGTGCCTTCGATGCCAGCCACGCTCGAGGAAGCGCTGGATTGCCTGGAGAGCGATTACGAGTTTCTGCTGAAGGGCGACGTGTTTACGGCCGAGCTGATCGAGGCCTACATCATGTTCAAGCGCAAGTATGAAGCCGAGGCAATCCGGCTGCGGCCGCATCCGTACGAGTTCCACCTTTATTACGACATTTAAAGCCTACGGCGGATCTCGCTATGTTAGTGAGCATTGACTGTCGGCGGAGAAGCAAACGCTGTGATAGGAAAGTCTTTTCTGGTTGAGGATCTACCCGCATCCACTGCCACTGCGTTTTGCCCGGAGTCTATCTGAAAGCGAACGACAAGCCCGCTGGCCCCAATTACAGTTGGGCTGCAGATCCAGAATCATGGTGCGAGTTTTGGATACCGCCTTGTTTGAAGTGAGGTGAGGTTTGAGGTATACCAGTAAACGCTTCTGGTTCTATCGCGGGCCTCGATACAGCTAACCTCAAAACTGTCATCGTCAACACTTTCTACCAATCGGTAATGTGCGAGATCTAACGACTTGATGATGACATCAAGAGCCTGGTCCTCAGTAGATAAGTTTGTCAATGGCAGCAATGGCTTGAAAGAGCTGCTCTGTAACAAGCTCTCCTGTTGGGCATTTTTATAATACATGAGGGCCGCGCGGCAAGTCTTATATTCGCCTTTAAACTTGTCTTCCCAAGGATGCGGGGACAGAATTGCTAAAAGAACGAAAAACGATATCAGCAAACATAGCAAAACATCGCGTAGCCACTTCATATTTTGGCTCACACACCAACGGGCCTCACGGCTCCCCACCAAGAAGCGATGCGCTCATTGCTGAAATCTTGAAAAGCTTGGGTCAAATCAAGTTCCCTTTTCATCGGACTATCAAGGCCGTTCGTTAACAATACTAATACGCAACGCTTGAGGAGTCTCTACCAGACTGGAGACCGATTCTATCCGGCTGCGGCCGCTCCGTACGATTTCCGCCTGTACTGCGACACATAAGCGCAGCAGCCAGTCCAAGCGCAGCCAGCGCGAACGTAGAAGGTTCGGGGACTTCGTTGCCAGGCGCGACACCTTCGAGCGAGACGGAGAAGTTGTCCATCACCGCAGCCGGACAGCAGGCCGACGGCAAAGCCAAAGGTGATCGGCTGGCCGCTTTCAGACAGATTGAGACTCGCGGTGGGGCCAGCCCAGCGTATGAAGGCGCTGGCTGGAGTCAGGTTCCACACCATGTTCTGGAAGCCAGGAGAAGTGAGGGGTTGAACGAAACCGGTGCTGTTGATGTAGAGTGTGCCGTTCTGGAGAAAAGCCGGTGCCCAGCTCAGGCCTCGCGGGTTGGTCGGGAAAGACGTACTGATGTTACGAAAATCGAGCGAGAATTCCAGGTTCGTCAATGCGCCATCGGTTTGCGGGTCCCAAACAAAGGCGTTTTGAAAAGCAGTAGTAATGGTGGTGAGAGTTGGACTGGGAGCAGAACGCTCCGAAACAAGGTAAGAGGCAAGAAAGTAAGGGTTGCTATCCGGACCCGCCTGGCTCAGCGTCAGGCTGGTTTCCGCGTGGGACAAGGGAAACGTGACGGTCCAATCCGAGAGATCAAAGGTGTCATCGGAATAAACCGTAGCGGCGAAAGCAAAAGGACCAAGCGCCGCTGCAACCAGGAACCGGAGCAGATGTGCCATGCCCAGATAAGCGCAGCGGCGCCGGGAAATTGCTCAACTGAAATCTCAAGGCTGCAGCGAAGCAAGATAAGCGGCCAGCGCCAGCATGTCGCTGTTCTTCATATACCTGACGACCTTGGTCATCTCCGAGCTCTTCGCCCCGTGACGGGCGCCAGATTTGAAGTCATAAAGCTGGCGGACAATGGCCGAGGGAGAGCGGCCGGCAATCCCCGGTACGTCATCCTTACCCCGGTAACCGGGCCCGTGGCAGGAAGAACATTCCAGTTCTTTGCCGCTGCCCCAGGTCTCCGCAAGCTGCTTTCCCAAAACCAGGCTGCCGGGCGGAGCGTAGGCGACGTAGGTGGTCGCCGGGTCGCGGAGTTCGAACTGTTCAAAATCGTCGGGGCCTTCGAGAATTCGTTCGCCCAGGGGCTCCTTCTCGCCGTCACGATCAAACTTGAAAAGCCAGCCGGCGATCTTGGATTTTGGCACCTCGGCGGCTTCAACGACGCGGACAAAGGATAGCGGCGGCAGCGCGGCAAAGTACTGGGCGGCGGCGAGGATCTCCTCATCCGTGATGGCCATGGCGGTTTTGCCCATATTCATGTTGGGCGCGCGGCCATCAACGGAGGACTTGCGCGTGCCGTCGCGGAGGGCTTTCATTTGCGCGACAAAGTAAGGGACTGGCAAGCCGGCCAGGCGGCCATTCTCGGGGCGGCCATTGCCCGTGGGCAGGTGGCAGTAACCACAGGCGCGGACTTCCGGAGCCCGGCCATGAGAAACCACAGTGGGCAGCGGCGGATGTGCGTCAGGATGCCAATCGGGGGCATTAAAGAGATTGCTCAATTCCGCCCGCGTGAAGGAGATTTTGCTCGATTTGATCTGGAACGGGCCTTGGGGAACCGGCGCGACCGGGCCGGGCGGAGGCGGAGGATTTGTGGGATAGGCCCAAAGCGGGACAGGCTCCAGTACAAGCGGCGGTTGGCAGGCACTGAAGAGAAGAACAAGGAGAAATAAGGGGGCCGGGAGACGATGCACAATGAGAAACATCCTAACAGGTGGGGGTGTGCGAATTGCTCCATAAGGTCAAAAGAAAATTGCTATTGGATTGAAAACAGAGAACTGAAGTAGGATGAAGGCTAAACGCGCTCCCTGTTGCGTGCCGCAGTACCCGCCTGGCGGCTGGGCGGGAAATTCCACCCGGACTGGATACCTATGAGACGAACACTTCTGACTGTTCCCCTCGCGCTGGGGACCGCCATGAGCGTTATGGCGCAGAGCGCAACGGATGCCGATAAGATCGCGGCTCTCGAAGCGAAAATCGCCGCAGCTCAATCGGCGGGTGATAACGCCTGGATGATGATGAGCACGGCGCTGGTCCTGTTGATGACGGGCCCGGGGCTGGCCTTGTTTTATGCAGGGCTGGTGCGGAAAAAGAACGTGCTCGCCACCATGATGCAGAGCTTCACCATGATGGCGCTGGCGACCGTTTTGTGGGCCCTTTTCGGCTATAGCTTGAGCTTTGGCGAGGGCAGTGCGTTTATCGGGGACCTGCGCTATCTGATGCTGAACGGCGTGGGTGCCGAACCCAACGGAGATTACGCGGGCACCATCCCGCACCAGACCTGGATGATGTTCCAGTTGATGTTTGCGATCATTACGCCGGCGCTGATTACGGGCGCCTTTGCCGAGCGGATGAAGTTCAGCGCAATGGTGCTCTTCATGACGCTTTGGTCGGTGGTGATTTACTATCCGATGGCCCACATGGTTTGGGGCAAGGGCGGATTGTTGAATGCATTTTCCGGAGGCTCGATTGCCTGCTTCGATTTTGCCGGTGGCACCGTGGTGCATATCACTTCAGGGGTGTCAGCGCTGGTTTGCGCGATGTATATGGGCAAACGAGTGGGTTACGGTTCCGAACCCATGAAGCCCCACTCGCTGGTTCTGAGCTTTATCGGGGCCTGTTTGTTGTGGGTGGGCTGGTTCGGCTTTAACGCCGGGAGTGCGTTGAGCGCCGGAAGTCTGGCCTCGGCGGCCTTTGTGACGACCCACTTTGGAGCAGCAGCGGCGGCACTCGGCTGGAGCGTAATGGAATGGTGGCATTCCAAGCCCACGATGCTGGGAGCCATTTCCGGAGCGGTCGCCGGGCTGGTGGTAATTACCCCTGCAGCAGGTTTCGTAACCCCTGGTGCAGCCCTGTTCATGGGCTTTGTCGGTGGGGTCTTCTGCTACTTCATGGTGGTGAAAGTGAAGCTGATGCTCGGCTATGACGATTCGCTCGACGCCTTTGGCGTGCACGGAGCCGGCGGAACGCTGGGTGCGCTGCTGACCGGCATCTTTGCTACCAAATTGGTGAACGGCGCCATTGAAGATGGCAAAGGCGGCTGGATCGACGGCAACGCCGGACAACTGCTCAACCAGGCCATCGGCGTGGCCATTGCTTGGGGCATCGCGATTGTCGGTACGCTGGTAATTCTGAAACTTTGTGATATCGTTTGCGGCGGAGTGAGAGTAAACCCGCAGGATGAAATCGAAGGGCTGGATCTGAGCCAGCATGGTGAAGAAGGTTATTCGCTCGAAGGCTAAGGAAGAGGAGACGCAACGGCATGAAGAAAATCGAAGCAGTAATCCAACCCTTCAAGCTTGAAGAAGTGAAGGAAGCCCTGAAGGGGATCGGCGTAGACGGAATGACCGTAACGGAAGTGCGCGGGCATGGCCGGCAAAAGGGACATACCGAGGTCTATCGCGGACAGGAATACAAGGTCGACCTGCTCGCCAAGATCAAGCTGGAACTCGTGATCGCCAACGAGCGCCTGGAAGAAGTGATTGAGACGCTGATGAAGGCGGCGCGCACCGGCAAGATCGGCGACGGCAAGATCTTTGTCTACGACGTAGCCGACGCGATCCGCATCCGCAACGGCGACCGCGGCGAGAGCGCTATCTAGGTCAGGCTACGGTACAAAAAAGACCCCGGCTCGCTAAAGCCGGGGTCTTTCTTTTGTCTCTGTAGGACTTGCTTAAAACTGATTCCAGAGGTACTGGTTGTAAACCTCGTGGTGGAACTGTACTTCCGGCGCCTTGACGACACTGCCGAGCAGACGCGGGCAGCGGTCGGCCGAGGCCTGCTTGAGTTCCGCAAAGCGATTCTTCACATCCTCGCCGAGAATCTGGGTCGTCCAGGAGGCGGCCCGGAAGTTTTCAAGCGCAGTGTAGATGTTGTCAGGCAGATAGCGTTCGGCCTGGCGGAGATTCTTGATCTTGGCGATCTCGCCGTCAAGGCCCGTCTTGAAGACCGAGTAGAGCACCATGTAGGGGTTGGCGTCGGGGCCGACGGAGCGGACTTCAACGCGCGCGCTCTTTTCGTTACCGATGGGGATGCGCACCATCGAACCACGATCCACCGCCGAAGCCTTGATCTGATTGGGAGCTTCGAAGTGAGGATCCAGCCGGCGATAGGCATTGACGCTGGCGTTCAGCATGAGGCAAATGTCATTGCCGTGGGTCAGGATACGGTCAATGAACTGCCAGGCGGACTTGGACATGTTTTCTTCGCCCTTGGGGTCAAAGAAGATATTCTTGCCGCCCTTGGTGATGGAAACGTTGGTGTGCATGCCATTGCCGTTAACACCGACAACCGGCTTCGGCAGGAAGCTCGCAGTCAGGCCCATGCGATTGGCCACCTGACGGCAGATCAGCTTGTAGATCTGAATCTGGTCGGCGGCGGCGACAACTTCGCCATAGTTGTAGTTGATTTCAAACTGCGAAGGCGCAACTTCCGGGTGATCTTTTTCATTCTGGAAGCCCATGGCGCGCTGCACTTCTGCGCAGGTATCAATGAAGGTGCGAAGGGGGTCGCCGGGTAGCGAATGATAGTATCCACCGGTGTTGACGTAATCGAACTTGCCGGTCTCATGGTAGCGGCGTTCGGCGTTAATGCCTTCAAACAGGAAGCCTTCGATTTCGTTTGCGGCGTTGAGCGTGTAGCCATTCTTGGCGAATTGCTGCCCGGCATATTGCTTGAGGACGCCACGAATATCGGCAGCGTAGGGCGAGCCATCCTTATCGATGACTTCACCGAAAACAAGCACCTTGCCAGAGCCGAAAACGTCGGCAGGCGCCCAATAGAAGGAAGCCCAGTCAATGCCAAGGCGAAGATCGGATTCGCGCTGGGCGCTGAAGCCACGGATGGAAGAGCCGTCGAAGGTGAGGTTGTCCCAGCTCTTGATCAGAAACTTCTTGTCGTAATCGAGCATGTGGAGGCGGCCTTCAAGGTCGCTGAATAGCAGCGTGACGGCCTTGATGCGCTTTTCGTCGGTCAGATACTTAAGACGTTCTTCCTGGATCACCTCGGGGGCTACGCGGTTCATGCGCTGCTCTTTGGCGGCCAGATTCAGGTCTTCAAGCTCTCCGTAGGAGAGCGATAGGAAGTTTCGCAGGTCGTTGGACATTCATTGCCTCGGGTGAGTAATTGTGTTGCTGGGTGTTGAGCGCGGCGAGATAGCGAAAGCAACTGATGTCCCGGCCGGCGACGAAGGCGGTAACCCGGGAGCGGACGCTCAACAATAGAAAACGACGGCACGAGTGCCGATTTCTCGATTATAGAACTTCGCTGCGGCGGAATCCAATCAGAAGAGATAATAGGACTTATGGACGGAAGCATTACGCAGCTCAGCGTATCGAGGGGCGGGATTCCCAAGCGTGCGGTAGCCGAGGCCCTGTTGACGCCGGCAGGTCTCGAAGGCGACGACTGGGCCCACCCCAAATACCATGGCGGGCCGCAGCAGGCGGTGCTACTGATTGGGGAAGAAGTGATCGCGGAGTTGCAGGGATTGGGATACGAGTTGTACGCAGGAGCCTTGGGCGAAAATTTCACCACCCGGGGGCTCGATTATGGCCGGATGCGGGCGGGGCAGCGATTCCGGGCCGGGCAAAGCTGTGAGATCGAGCTGACCAAACTGAGAGAGCCATGCCGGACGCTCGACACCTATAACCAAAAAGGTCTGGAGCGCGTCCAGGAATTGTTGAAGCTGGCTGGCCGGGGCGGATGGTATGCGCGGGTTTTGCGGGGTGGGCCACTCTTTGCGGGCGATGCCTTGTGGCTGGTTGCCGAGAACTGCTAATTGAAGGAATGAGAATGAAATTTTTGGTCTTGATTTGTGTCTTGAGTGCGGCGCTATGCGCCAATGACGTAACCGTGGAGAGGGCCTTCAACCGGCTCTACAGCTTTGAATTTGAAGAGAGCCAGCGGTTGGCGCGGGCCTTTGCGGCCGAGAATCAGGCGAATCCAATGGGATATGCCTCGCTGTCGGCAGCCATTCTCTTCAGCGAAATGAACCGGCTCCAGGTCTTCAACAAGGACATGTTCAAAGAAGAAAAACTGAAAGGGGCGGAGGCGAAAAGAATCGGAGCGGAAGCCAAGGTGAAATTTGAAGATGCCTTGAACCGGGCCAAGTCTTCAGGGACACAGGCGCTGGCAAAAAATGCCAATGACACCAATGCATTGCTGGCGCTGGTCATCGCAACCGGAGCAGAAAGAGACTTTTCGGCCCTGGTAGAGAAACGTTACAAGGACAGCTACTACGCCGCCAAGGCAAGCCAGGAATATGCTCTGAAACTCCAGGCAATTGACCCGAACCTGCACGACGCCTGGTTTACGCGCGGCTTCAGCGAGTATCTGGTGGGAAGCGTGCCGGCCGTGATCCGCTGGTTTATGAAAATCGACCAGGTGACGGGCGACAAGAAAAAAGGCGTGGAGCTGATGGAAAAATGCGCGCGGGACGGAAACTACCTGAAGCCCTTTGCCCAAATGATGCTCGCCAGCATCTACCAGAAGGATAAGAAAATGAAGGAGTGCCGCGAAATGCTCGAAGCGTTCTCCGCCGCCCATCCCGACAATCAGGTGATCCGCCAGGAACTGGCGAAATTGCCAAAGAGCTAAGGCATATTATTAGGACGTGAAGAGAGCCGCCGCAGGAATCGCTTTATGGGTGCTGGCGGCGTGGTGTGCCCCGTCGCAGGTCATCGAGTTTGAATCGAATGGTCTGAAGTATCAGACGATGACGCGCAGCGGAGTGACGGTCATGTTTGCGCAATTGCCTTCGAACCTGAAGGGCTACACCGTCATGCAGGTGGCTGTGTCCAACGGCTCCAAGTACATCTACACGGTGGACCCGGAGGACTTTGTGTTTGAAAGGATCGACGGGGGATCGGAGCGCGCGATGCCAGCCCGGCTCATTGTGCGGCGCATGCTGGAGCGCGCCAACCGGGATGACGTAATCAAGATGGTTGGCACTTATGAAGTGGGCTTGTACGGACTGCAACGGATGCAATCGACAAATGGTTATGAGCAACGACGGCAAAGTGCGATCGGAGAGTTCGGGGGTACCCGGCTCAAGGCAGCAGCGGCAGCAAGCGCCATCGCCTTTGTGAAAACCAAGCTGACAGCAGGGCAATCAACCGACGGGGCAATCTTCTTTCATGTGGACCGCAAGCTAATGGGGCCGGGGCGGCTGATCGTCCGTTTTGGCGGGGAAACCTTTGAATTTGATCCGATATCCTGAAGGTTGATCGACTTACACACTCACACCTTTGAAAGCGATGGCACGGATTCGCCGGCCGGGTTGGTTGACAAGGCGGCGGCCCTGGGAATCACGACACTCGCGATCACCGATCACGATACCTTTACCGCCCACGAGTCCGCCATGGCGAAGGCAACTGACTTGGGGCTCCAGATCGTGCGGGGTGTAGAAGTAAGTACCAGGGCAAACCGCCGCAGCGTGCATCTTTTGGCTTACTGGTTTCACGGGGTACCGCCGCTTGAGTTTCAGGCCTGGCTCCGCGCGATGCTCACGCACCGTCAGGAGAGGAACCGCCTGCTCGCCGAAAAATTGCGCGGGATGGGGCTGGACATCACGCTCGCGGAAGTGGAAGCACGCGGACGGACAATCACCGGGCGAGTACACTTTGCCAAAGTGCTGATCGCCAAAGGCTACGCCAGAACCATCAGCGATGCCTTTGACCGGTATATCGGGGAAGCGGCACCGGGCTTTGTCGAAATGGAAGATCCGCAAACCCCGGTAGCCGTGGCCAAGGTAAGAGAGTTTGGCGGAGTGCCTGTGTTGGCTCATCCGGTGCGGCTGGGGATGAAGAATGCCGAAGTGGAAGAGGCCTTTATCCGCCAGCAGGTAGAGGCCGGGCTGCTCGGTCTTGAGGTGATGCATAGTGACCACGATGAGGCGGCCAGAGCGCGTTACCTCGCGCTGGCGGAAAAATACGGGCTGGCACCATCAGGCGGGTCTGACTATCACGGGGAAGTGAAGCCAAAAGTAGAGTTGGGCAGCGGTGAAGCAGGCAATGTGGCCGTACCGCAAGCCTGGCTGGATAGACTGGCTAGTTTATGACCAGAGAAGAAGCTTGGGCGATTGTTTGTGAGTTTGTCAAAAACGATGGGCTAAGGCGGCACATGCTGGGCGTAAGCGTCTGCATGGAAGCCTATGCAAAGCACTACGGGGAAGACCCCGAAAAGTGGGCCGTAGTCGGCATGCTGCATGACTTCGATTGGGAGATCCACCCGGAGCTGCCAGACCATCCGGTCAAGGGCGAAGCGATCTTGCTCGAGCGCGGAGTGAGCGAGGAAATCCGCAAGGCGATTCTTTCACACGCCGACTTTACGGGGGTGCCAAGACTATCGCCGATGGAGAAAGCACTCTTTGCCTGCGATGAACTGGCAGGCTTTCTGACGGCGGTTGCTTATGTGAAGCCGACACGGTCTATCTTTGAAGTCGAGCCGAAGGGCGTGCTGAAAAAAATGAAGGACAAAGGCTTTGCCCGGGCCGTCAACCGCCACGACATCACCCAGGGTGCGGCGGAGCTGGGAGTGGATCTGGAGCAGCACATCCAGTTCTGCATTGATGCGATGAAGGCGCGGGCCGAAGATTTGGGCGTGAAAGGAAACTACACGAATGAACCTGCATGAGTTGATTCGATACGAGTTGAAGAGTGCTGAAGAGTTTCTGGAGCGCTCAACCCGCGTGCTCCAGGAAGAGCATTCGGCTTTTGCTCCAGCCGAAGGCATCTATACGGTGGCGCAGCAAATGACGCATCTCGCGCTCACGATCGACTGGTTTGTGGAAGGAATCGTTTCCCCGGAAGGCTTTTCGATGGACTTTGAAGTGCACGAACGGGAAGCTCGTGCCGTCACCAGCCTGGCGGCCGCCCGCGCGAAAGTGGCGGAGGCCTTCACTCGTGCGCACGACGCACTGGCTGCACGCAGTGTGGCTGAACTTGAAGAGCACTTCCCCGCAGGAGGCCTGATGGAAGGGCCGAAATGGGCAGCGCTATTCGGAATTGTCGAACACACAGCCCACCATCGCGGGGCACTGACGATCTATTCGCGGCTGCTTGGGCTTGTCCCGAAAATGCCGTATGGCGATTTCTAGGAGACTTTACGCAGCTTCGTGATGCGCCCAACCTCCACCCACTCGGCGACAAAAATGTTGCCATCAGGATCAAAACAGGCAGCGTGCGGCGCGATGAATTTGCCGGCAGTAAAGGCTTCCCTGCCCTGGTTGCGGATGCCCTCATAGGTTTTGCCATCAGCCTGGCGGCCATCACCCAGGTGCACCAGAAGCTTGTTATTGGCATCAAACAGGCTGACGACCGCCTTCAGATCAGGCATCAGCAGAAGGCCCTTCTGGAAGTCGAAAGTGCTGGGCCATCGGACACCCTCTTTGACCATGTGCAGCGGCTCGCCGTCGAGCGTGAAGTACTGGATGCGGGACTTGGCACCGCGCTCGCCCACCATGAGCAGCGGTTGCTTGCCGCGCGGATCAATCGCAATGGCGTGAGGCCAAATGGTGGTGCCCTTGGCCGTTTCCAGGTCTTTGTTCTTATCCATCAGTTGGCGTGAGCCCCCAAAAGTGCGCACCCAACGGAGTTTTTCGTCAAAGTGGTGGATGTAGAACTGGCCATAGCCGTCGGCGATGTAGAGGTGGCCGTTCGGCGCGATGGCCAGAATGGATGGCTTGAATTCGCTCGCCTTCTGGTAAACACCGCTGGCCACAGGAGCGTGCATGACCCACACAACCTCGCCATCAAGAGTGGTCTTGCGCACAAAGCCCTTGACGTTATCGCAGTGGTAGAGAAATTCGGTGGAGCCTTCTTTATTAAGAACAAGGCCATGGGCACCGCCACGCAGGTCCGCGCCCCAGCTCTTGATGAACTTGCCCTGGTCGTCAAAGATGCAGATGGCGTCAGGATTCTGGCTTTGCTGGTGAACGGTGTGAGCCACGACAACGCGGCGGTCTGCGGTGACGATGATGCCGTGGGTATTGCCGAAGCGGTGGGTAGAGGGAAGCTGGGCCCAGTCATGAGTGGCTTCAAATTGATGGGCGCCCTGGCCCATGAGGAGAGGGTTGGCCTTGAGGCGGGTAATGCCGGCGAGGGTGGCAAGCAGAGTGCGGCGGCGCATCTCCTGATTGTGACGGAAGCCAGCACCGGAATGCACTTGTTATTCTGCCCCCATGCGCCATGACATTTTGCTTCTTGCTTCCGTGCTCAGCCTGGCGGCCCAACAGCCAACTGAATATGGTCCGGCCAATGGAACATTGATCATCGTGGGTGGCGGCAATCACAGCGGTACCGGCATCGATGCCACCTTCGTCAACAAGGCGGGTGGCCTTGCGGCGAAGATTGTCATCGTCCCCACGGCGGGTGGCAACCGGATGCCTGACGGCAAGCTGCGCATCTTCAAAGAGGAAGAGGTCCTGGCACCCTGGAAGAAGCTGGGCTGCACCAACGTCCACATGTTGCACACGCACGACCAAAAGGTGGCCGATACGGAGCAATTTGCCTCCACACTTCGCGATGCCGGGGGTGTTTGGTTCAACGGGGGGCGGCAGTGGAATATTGTCGATTCTTACGCCAACACGCTGACCTACCGGGAGTTTCACAACGTGCTGGCGCGAGGCGGCGTGATTGGCGGCTCTTCGGCCGGCGCTACCATCCAGGGCGATTATCTGGTGCGCGGCGCGATCTCCGGTCCGGACATCATGATGGCTCCGGAACCGGAACACCAGAAGGCATTCGGATTTCTCCGTAAATCCGCGATCGACCAGCACTTGAACACACGCAACCGCTGGGACGACCTGATTCCAGTGATGAAGAAGATGCCGGACTTCCTCGGTATCGGTCTTTCCGAGGCAACCGCGATCATCGTCACCGGCGACCGCTTTGAGGTGATGGGCAAGTGGAAGGTGACCATTCATGACGCCACCAACCCGCGCCAACCCTGGGAGAAGCCCTATTTCGTGCTTTCCGCCGGCGATGTCTACAACATGCAGACTCGTCGCATTGAGAAATTCGGAATTGGCAATGCCCGGGCCGTCTCATTGAAGCCCTGATAGATTGGGATTGGAAGCCAATTCTTGCCGGTGTGGGGCCTGGTCTTCAAAACCAGTGAGAGGCGCTTAGCGTCTCTGGTGGGTTCGACTCCCACTGGCTTCCGCCAAAGGGAAACGAGTAGACTGTGGGCATGATCGCAACAACCGTAACACTGGCTGAGTATCTGAGCCATACTTATGAGCCGGACTGCGACTTTGTAGATGGCGTGCTGGAGGAGCGAAACGTGGGGCAGAAGGAACACAGCAGGATACAAGGTCGCTTGGCCTCGTGGTTTATTGTGCGCGAGAAGGAACTCCAAATGACTGCATTCGTTGAGATGCGCGTGCGGGTCGCGTTGAGCCGCTTTCGTATTCCTGATGTAGTTGTGGTGCTCCTCCCTGAGCCGGAAGAGTCTGTCTTTACTACCCCTCCTTATGTGTGTATTGAAGTGCTTTCTCCTGACGATTCCTTTCACCAGATGCAGACACGAATTCAGGACTATCGAGAAATGGGCGTTGAAAATATCTGGGTTGTTGACCCCGGCCTGAAGTCTGCGTACCGGGCAAAGGGAAGGTCACTTGAGCTGATCGATGGCGGTATGCTGGAGACGCTTGATGGACTCGTAGCGGTGCCACTGAAAGATATCTTTGGCTAGGACTAGAGCCACGGCACAAACCGCCGCCAGCCCTTCTTCTTCCTCCCGGCTAGCTCCGCTTGCCACGCCCGCGCATCCGCAACATCCTGCCGGCAGAAAGCGCAATCCACCAGATGCCGGTCCACACTATCCCGTTCGTCAGCTTCAATCTTGCCCGCAATGTAGCGGCCTAGCGTCTCATAAGGAATGTGCTGGTCCTCTTTCAAACGACTGCAGCCTCTTCGATGATCAGCTCTTTGCGGCCAGCATCCATCGACGCCATGACCCCCAGCGGAAGCGTAATCTGGTCCGCAGTGTGGCCAATCACGAGTCCATGAAAGACCGGAACCTTGACATTGGCAAAGACCCGGTCCAGCACTTCACCAAGCGTGTAGTTGAAGGTGATGGAAGGCTGAAAATCGCGGGGGCCGCAATCCACGCACTCGCCAAAAACAACGCCGGCGCACTGGTCAAATTTGCCAGCCAATAGTAGCTGCTGCAGCATGCGGTCCATGCGGTAGGGTTCTTCGCCAACATCTTCGAGAAAGAGAATCTTGCCACGCGTATCAATTTCATGCGGCGTCCCCATCAGGCAACTGATGAGCGTAAGGTTGCCGCCAATCAGACGTCCACGCGCTTTGCCCGGCCGGATTGTACGCAACGGGTGGCGCGGGCGGAAGTTATTAGCCTCCGTCGGGTTACCAAGAACCCCCATCGGCTTGGTGTCAATCGAGCGGCGGAACCAGTTCTGCGAAAAGTCGGTAAAGGGCGAAAGGCCCGTGGGCCCGTGGAAGCTAACCAGCCCGGTCTTCTGGTGGATCGCCAGATGCAGGCCGGTGATGTCGCTGTAGCCCAGCAGCATCTTGGGGTTGCGGCGGATAAGATCGTAATCAAGACCAGCCAGCAGTTGGGGCGTGCCATAGCCGCCACGAACGCAAAGAATGCCCGCCACTTCAGGGTCAGCAAACATGGCATGCAGGTCAGCAATGCGCGCGGGGATGCTGTCCCCGGGAGAAGCCTCGCGGCGGCCCACCTGCTTGCCCACTTTCGTCTTCCAGCCAAACATTTGCGCAGTAAGCTGCATCAGATTGAGCTGATCTGGATCGACAACATAAGTACTCGGGCTGACAAGACCAATCGTGTCGCCGGGCCGCGGCATTCTGGGCTTGATCAAAGGCGAGGCTGTTGCCGATTGCGCGGCCAGTGCCGAGGCGGGCAAGGCCGAAACAAATTCACGTCGCTGCATAGAGACAGAGGTTACCAGTTTGTGATGCTGCCGTCGGGGCGGCGGTAAACCGTGATGGGCTGCGAATGCTGAGTCACTTCCCAGAAGCGGTTGATCTTCGACGGATCAAAGGTGACGCCAAGGCCCGGACGATTGTTGGGATAGAGCTTGCCGTTCTTGAAGTCGAAGCATTCCGGCAGGTAGTTTTTATGTGGCAGCTCAATGGCAGTGCCGGTCATCTCCATCAGGACAGGACCCGGAAAAACGCCAACACAATGAACCAGCGCCGCCTCCCCAATGGACCCGGTAAAGTGGGGGGCTTGCGCGACATAGTGGGTCTCGCAAAGTGCGGCCAGCTTCATGTACTCCGTGATGCCGCCGCAGTTCGGGATCGAGACGCGGTTGTAGTCGATCAGGCGGCCTTCAATCAGCTCATTGATATCCCAGCGGTGGCTGTGCTGCTCGCCAACCGCAATCGGAACCTTGACCATCGGGCGGAGCTGCTTATAAACGCTATTGTTTTCGCTGCGCACAAGGTCTTCGACAAAGTAAGGCTCCAGGGGTTCAATCATGCCGCAGAGCTTGACGGCGTCGGGGAAGTCCAGCCGGGTATGAAAGTCAATCGCCCAATCTCCCGCCTTGCCCACGCCTTCGCGAATCTGCTGACATTGCTCCAGCGTCTTATGGACCATGGCGCGATTCTGGAAGGGGTTGTCGCCATCAGGGCCGGCAACCGAGGTGCGGAATGCGCGGAAGCCAAACTCGATACAGGCACGGGCATTCTCAACCAGGCTCAGGTTCATGGGATTGGGGAAGCCCGTGCAATAGCACTCGATGTGATCGCGCGACAGGCCACCGAGCAACTGGTGCACCGGTACGCCAAGCGCCTTGCCCTTGAGATCCCACAGCGCCAGGTCCAGCGCCCCAAGCGAGTGCGTCTTCTCGCGCCCAGGAGGATAGAACAAGCCGCGGAACATCAATTGCCACAGGCGCTCGATGCGGGTTGGGTCTTCGCCAATAAGCTGACCGGCCAGTTGCTTGACCAGGTCGGGGGAGCCGCCCTCGCCTATGCCAGTGAGGCCAGCGTCGGTCTCGATGGTGACAACGTGGAAACTCTGGTTGACCATCGGGCGAGTAATCGGTGACTCGTAATAGCGAATGCGAGTAATTTTCATTCGCTTGAGCTCGGCATTAGCCTTCTCAACCAGGGGCAGGGAAAGGGCGGCAGAGCCGGCCAGAAAGTTGCGACGGGTAAGTTTCATGGCGATTGGTAATTATGGTATACAAGATTTACTATGCGAAAGCTATTCGGCATTCTTGCTTTCGCATCTGGTCTTTTCGCCCAGATCCCTGTTACCGATCCACTTGTTGTCGCGAAATGCTCTGGATGCCATAGCAAGGATGACAAGGGGAACCTCACCCGCATTTCCCATTTGAGAGCCGCACCGGAAGGCTGGCAACAGGCAGTCAAGCGAATGGTACGCCTGCACGGCCTGACGTTAAGCCCGGACGACGCGCGCAAGATTGTCCAATACCTGAGCGACCAGCATGGTCTCGCCCCGGAAGAAGCCAAAGCAGGCATTTACTACTTCGAAAAGCGCCATCTCGACCAGGAGCCTTTTCCGGAAGTTGTGCGGGAAGCTTGCGTCAGTTGCCACCCTTATGGTCAGGCCAAGAACTGGCGCCGCACCAAAGAAGAGTGGGACCTCCTGGTGAATATGCACATCGGATACTTTCCGGTGGTGGAGTGGAATAGCTTCCGGGGCTCACAGCGTGGCCCCTCGGGTGCGCCACCAGCACCCGGAGCCGATACCAGAACACCCGTCGAAAAAGCCATCGAGCAAATGAAGAAGGATTTTCCGCTTGAGACAAAAGAATGGGCCGAGTGGAGCGCCTCGCGGCGACAGGCAAAGCTGGCGGGACGCTGGCTTCTGAGCGCGAGCCAACCGGGCAAAGGGGACTTCGTGGGCGAAGTCACGATTGAACCCGGCGCGGGGCCAAACGAATGGGTAACTCGGTCCCGCATGAGAAGTCTCGAAACCGGGCAAACCATCACGCGCGAAGGCAAAAGCGTCCTCTATACCGGCTATTCCTGGCGCGGGCGGAGTGGTGCGGGCAATGCAGCATTACGCGAAGTGATGCTGGTATCGCGCGACCAGAACCAGATCGAGGGGCGATGGTTTTGGGGTGCCTACGACGAGTTTGGCTTTGATGTGAAATTGATCCGCGCCGACGAACGGCCGGTGATTCTCAGAGCCAGCCGGGCCGCCTTGCGGGCGGGCCAGACGCAAACCCTGAAAATTTTCGGCGATCAGTTCCCCAGCGGTCTCACTCCAGCAGATCTCGATTTCGGCATAGGCATTGCGATTCAGCGAATAGTGGCCCAATCCCCCACCGAACTGGAATTGGAATTGACTGTGGATGCCAAAGCCACACTCGGCCCACGCGACCTGGCGATCCGCCGCACGGTAGCAGCCGGAGCCATCGCCGTCTACGACACGGTCGACTACATCAAGGTGTCTACCGACACGGCAATCGCCAGACTCGGTGGCGGCAGCGGCGCCTTCCAGAAGGGCTTCGCACAGTTTGAAGCCATCGGATACAACCGTGGGCGCGATGGTAAGCCGAATACACCCGATGATATTCGCCTGGGTCCGGTAAAGGCGGATTGGTCGCTGGAAGAATTCTTTGCCATCCAGGGCGACGACGACGTGCAGTATGTTGGCACCTTGGACAAGAGCGGATTCTTTACGCCAAACATAGAGGGGCCGAATCCGAAACGAAAGTTTAGCCGCAACAACTACGGGGATGTCTGGGCAGTAGCCAGCTACAACGGGCCGGACTCTGCCGTGCAAAAAGATGGCAAACCGCTCACCGCCAAGTGCTATCTGATCGTCACGGTTCCGCAGTACATGCGTTGGGATCAGCCAGAGGTTGCGCAGTAAGTATGCAGTTGCAGTTGTCCGAGTTTCATACCTTTGAGGCGGGAGGCAATCCCTTCCTCTACTTGGTGCCCAGCGGTGGCATTTTCGCCGTCGATGCACTGTCCCAAAAGGCCATTGCCCTGCTGCGGGATCATCCCCGGGAAGCCAGGGATTTACTCGACGAATTGGTGGCCGGCGGAGCCAATGTCGAGGATGCCAAAGAGTGCATCGAAGAGTTAGTGGCCTCCCGGGCATTGGCGCCCGAAGGCGGCTGGAAAGAACCAGTGGATGAGGCTCCAGCCAAGTTTCCCCTGCAAACACTGGTCATCAATCTGACAAACCAGTGCAACCTGAGCTGCCAGTATTGCTACGAGTACGGCGAGGACAAGGTCGCGACGCCCGAAGGCAAACCGAAGTTCATGGAACTGGAGACGGCCAAACAAAGCGTCGACTTTTTGTTTCAGGAAGCGGCAGAGCGCAAGTCCGTTCACATTACCTTCTTTGGTGGCGAAACGCTGATGAACTTCCCGCTGCTCAAGCAGATCGTGGATTATTCGCGCGCGGAAGCAGACAAGCGGGCAGTCGCGATTGACTATTCCATGACAACAAACGCAACGCTCCTGCGGCCCGAAATCATTGAGTATCTCACCGCAAATGCAATTGGCGTAACGGTCTCCATGGATGGGCCAAAAGAATTGAACGACCAGTTGCGCGTCTTTGCCAATGGCAAGGGCAGCTATGACGTCATCGTGCCAAAAGTGAAGGAGCTGTTGAAGCAACACACTACGCGGCCGATCGCGGCGCGGGTTACTTTGACCAGTGGCGTAACCGACGTGATCGGCATCTTCCATCACCTGAAACACGAAATCGGCTTTCATGAAGTCGGCTTTGCACCGGTAACGACGTCCCCGGACCGGCTCTATGCGATCGGGGAAAAGGGGCTCGACCAGGTGCTGGCACAGTTTGAGCAACTCGCCTATGAATACCGCGACTACGCGTTGCGCGGCGAGTTGCATGGCTTCTCCAACGTCAGTGATACGTTGAGCGAACTGCACCAGGGAATTTCCAAATCGCATCCCTGCGGGGCGGGCTTGGGCCTGATGGGCGTTGGTCCATCGGGTGACATCTCCCCCTGCCACCGTTTTGTCGACAGCGATGAACACAAGCTGGGTCATGTTTCGGAGGGAATTGACGCAGCCAAACAACAGGAATTTTTGACCAAGGGCCACATCCACGCCAAGTATGATTGCCATACCTGCTGGGCGCGCCCCGTGTGCGCAGGCGGCTGTTACCACGAGGCTTTTGTGCGCTATGGGGACACAGGACACGCCAACCTGCACTACTGCGACTGGATCCGCGGCTGGACAGATCTCTGCCTGAAAATTTATGGTGAGATCGCCACGCACAACCCTGGCTTCCTGAATCATTTCGAACAGAGGAAAGCAGCATGAGACACTTACGCGCCGTCAACAAAAAAGCGCGCCGCATTGAAGACCTGCTGACAGCCACCGACGGCGACGTCGTGGCCAAGCAGCAGAACAATGCAGCGCAGCGGCCCCATTACCCGATGGGCTGCTCGATCGTTTTCTCGCCCGGCTGGGAAGTCGATTCCAGCGGCGGCACCGCGGGCCTTTGCCAGCCCGTCGAGCGCGACCTCTACGACTGCTATATCAGTTGTTACTGGCCGGCGCAGGTGCCCGACCACCTCAACAATTACCCGGAGTGGACCAGCAAATGCGCGGCGGCCACCAAAGACTGGCGCAACATCGATCTGGTATTCCCCTAAATGGAACGGCGGACTTTTCTCACCACGCTTGCGGCAGCAGCGGTGGCTCCCGCGCAAACGGCCAAGCCCGGTACGCTCTTTGTCGGCGGCTGGCAGAAGCGCGTTGTTGTCATCGATGAAGCCACCCGCAAGGTAACCGGCGAAATCGATCTGAAGCTGGATGTGCCACGCTCGTTGATGTTCAGCGAGGACAAGAAGAAGCTCATCGTCCACTCGATGATGGATTGTGGCTTCGAAATTGTCGATGTCGCCACCCGCAAGCTGGAGCGAAGTTTCAAGCTCGATACGGCAAGCAAAAAGCACCGGCTCGGCGGCTTCGCCCTTTCGCCCGATGACAAAAAGCTGTACACCGCACTCTACACCGTAGACAAAAAGATCGACCGCTTTGAAGTCGGCAAGCCGCAGTGGGCAATTGTAGACATGGCCAGCGAAAAGATCGAGAAAACGGTCGAGTTCCCCAAAGACCAGCAATTGCGAGGCGGCCGCGGCGGCGGGCTGCGCGTCTCACCGGACGGCAAATTTCTTTATCAGTTCCGCGAAAACGTAAATATCCTGTCCACCGAAGACTTCAAGGAAGTAGACAAGATTGAACTCTCCAAGCCCATGTTCCCGGGAGTCGAACGGGTCATGATCGGGCCGGGCGACGATCCCCACGAAGATCGTGGCACCGTACTTGGCTTCTTCAACTCCACCGACCCGATCGTGCGCAAGACAACTTTTGGTTTTGCGAAATTTGATCTGAACAAGCGGACTTTTGAGTTCACGCCCGTAGGGCCTTCCACAACCGGAACCATGGGCTTGCGGCTGACCCCAGACCGCAAGACCGGCTACACCGTGGCATTCAACGGCAACGGTGCAAACCGGCGCTGCGAGTTCTGGAAGTTCGACATCCCGTCAAAGAAGCTGATTGGCATGAAAGAATTCGACGGCCGCAGCCGCTTTGAATTTGGCGCTTCCTCGGACGGCAAAACCCTCTACATCTACGGGGCCGGCAACACGGTTGAGATGTACGACGCATCCACCTTCCAACTGCTAAAGGATCTCGACGTCAATCTCGACATGACTTCCAATATGCTGGTTCTGCCTGGCTGATGAAGAAATTCCGGCGCTACGCTTTTGTTCTTCCTTATCTGGCCCCGCATCTGGCGGGGCTTGTCTTTGTTACAGCAGTCGGGCTGGCCTCCACGGCCCTCTCGCTCGTCCAGCCTTACCTCACCAAGTTGCTCATCGACGACGCGCTGCTCAAGCGGGATACAGAAGCGCTCTGGCACGTGGCGGCCCTGATGGTGGGAACCAGCGCACTGGCCTTTCTCTTCAATGTGAGCGCCGGCTACCTGTATACGCGCATCTCAGCGAAAGTATTATTCGCCATGCGCAGCGATTTGCTGAAGCACCTGCATACGCTCTCCCCTCGCTTTCACGCGGAGTGGAAGACGGGCGACGTGCTTTCCCGGCTGAACAACGATATCAGCGAGATTCAGCGGGTGGTAGCGGATGCGCTCCTGAGCGTGCTGGGCAATGTGGGCTTCCTCGTAGGCAGCGTAGTGATCCTGGTCGGGATGGACCTGGAACTCTTCGCCGTGGGCATCGCTGCTCTGCCGGTGGCGCTTGGTGTGGCATGGTGGTTCCGCCGCCTGCTGGTAGACCGCGTGCGGGAGATGCGCGAACGCTCAGCGGATATCGGCAGCTTTCTGCTCAACACCTTGTTGGGCCACCGCGTAGTGACAGCCTTTGGGGCAATGGGCAAAGAGGCGGCGGCCTTCAGCGAACGCAACGATGGCTATGTGTCAGCGCTGCTGCGGATGCAATTGCTTTCCTATAGCGGCTCCGGGCTTCCCGGGTTGATCCTCGCTCTCTCAACTGCCATGGTTTTTTGGGTGGGCGGGCTGAAGGTGATCAGCGGAGTGATGACGGTAGGAACGCTGGTCGCTTTTCTGGCTTATCACATGCGCTTGCTGGCTCCGGTACAGGCTCTCATGGGTCTCTATACCAACCTCGTAACAGCACAGGTGTCGCTAGAGCGAGTGGAAGCCTTGTTCGCCGTCCAGCCCGAAGTGATAGAGCGCACCGGCGCGCGACGCCTTCAACAGGTGAGAGGAGAAGTAGAAATTCGCAGCGTGACTTTTGCTTATCGCGCAGACCAACCGGTGCTTGCCAATGTGAACTGGCGGGTAAGCGCCGGCGAGACTGGCTTGATGCTGGGCCCCAGCGGACAAGGCAAAAGTACCCTTGGAGATTTGCTGCTCCGATTCTACGACCCGCAGGAAGGGCAGATCCTGCTCGATGGAATCGACTTGCGCGAAATTGCGCTCGAGGACTTACGGCGGCTCGTTTGTGTTGTGGAACAGACGCCCTGGCTCTTTCCAGCCAGCATAGAAGACAACCTCCGGTACGGCGACGCAGAGTCGAGTGAAGCGGAATTGCGGCGGGCCTTGCGCTGCGTGGGGCTGGATCAAGTTTTCCCTGATCTGAAAACACAAGTGGGGGAGCGCGGGCTGGCCCTAAGCGCCGGGCAGCGGCAGCGCTTGGCAATTGCCAGAGCGCTCCTGCGGCGGCCTCAACTACTGGTCCTCGATGAGCCAACAGCGGCACTCGATGAAGCCAGCGAAGAACTGGTGACGCGCGGCATACGGGAATACCTGCCAACGGCAACTCTCATCGTGATCACGCATCGAACCCGGTTGCGGCAGCTCGCCGACCGCGTCCTGGAGTTGGCATGAGAGTCGCAATTCTCGATAGTGGCGTTCACGCGGGTCATCCCCACGTGGGCGAGCTGGCCGGAGGTTTTGACGCTACAGGAATCACCGGCGACTGGCTCGACCGGATTGGCCACGGCACCGCAGTGGCGGGAGCGATCCGCAGCCATGCCCCGGAAGCAGAGCTGCTAGCCGTGAAGATCTTCCACGGCAACTTGCGGACGAACGTAGAGATTGTCTTGCGCGGCGTGGAATGGGCACTGAGTGAAGGCGCAGACATTATCAACCTGAGCCTGGGAACAGACAATTCAGAACACGCGCCAAGGTTTGCCGAGTGGCGAACTAAAGGCGGCATCTGGGTAAGTGCCGCAGGAGCTTATCCGGGCCTGGTGGAGGGAGTTCTAGCCGTAGAAGCAGATGCCAATTTGCCCCGCAACGAAGTCCGCTGGCTGGCAAAATACCGAGTCGCAGCAAGCCCCTTCCCGCGCGACATTCCAGGCGTGGCGCGGGAAAGAAACCTGCAAGGAATCAGTTTCGCGGTGGCGAATGTAAGCGGTTTACTCGCGGGCGGAAGCGCTAGTATTCCCAGTTAAACTTGCCCACCCCCGGGGGGCGAAGCTTGTTGTGGATCAGCCGCAAAGCATCCTGCTGGGGCGTCGGCGTGTAATCGAAGACCGCGGCCTCGGCCTTGAGGATTTTTTGCAGCTCAGCAATGTCAGTTTGCTGTACTGTCTTACCCGAACGGATGGCGAGGGCGGCAGCAACACCAGCCGCATGGCCGATGATCATGTACTGCGGCTCCATGCGCATGGAGGAGTATGCCACGTGGCTGGCCGAAAAGCAGACCGGCACCAGCACGTTGGTCGCCTCTGCCGGCTTGGGCAGCACAATGCGGAAGGGGATCTGATACGGCTTCACAGACACCTGCATGTCGCCTTCGTTTTCCACCATGCCGCGGGCATTTTCAAACCGCTGGATGTTGTGGGAATCCGAGTTGTAGCTCCCCATGCCAATTACATCGGGCTTGCCAAGCTCCGTCTGCAGATCCTTTTGAGAAGCGACGAAATCGCCAACCATGCGGCGAGCTTCCCGGACGTAAAGCTGGTGGGGCCAGTGGTTGGTGTCCTGGTATTCGTCTTTGGGCAAACCCCATTCGTTAACTTCCGCGCGGAGACTTTCCGGAACACGGGAATCCGTAGCCAGGAAGTAATAGAATCCCTGAACGTAATCGACATGCTCCTGCCAGATGCGGTCCCGGCCCGCGTAATTGGCCTCAGGATAATCCCAGTTCTTGCCGATGTAATCAGTCGAAAAGGGCCCGTTATTGTTGAAGTCGGCCTTGCCGTTGGGGATGCGGGCAATCAGCGTAAGCTCATGAAAGACAGGCGCACGGCCCTTGTTCTTGATGAAGGCATCGAGGTATCGCGCAAGCAGTTCATAGCGCTGCGGGCTGTAGCCGGAAGGCTTGGGCCAGGGGATGCGGTTGTGCGCAACATTCGTCGCGACAATGCGGAAATTGTAAGCTTGCACGCCCTTGTCCGGTTCACCTGCTTTGCCGGGCTTGTTGGAAGAGATCTCCGGAAAGAGCTTGCCGCTTTCATCACGGGCCGGAACGTCGAAAAGAAATTGATGCAGAGGTGTGCGGTCACGAACCCCGGCCAGAGCCTCATTGTATTGAGAGGACCCCTCCCGGCCGTAGAAGTACTGAATACCCGCCTGCGCCATCAAATCGCCTTCGTAAGAACAGTCCGCGAAAACTTTGCCCTGAAAGCGCTCCCCATTCTCGAGGATGATTTCGGTAACACGAGTACCTTGTTTTACAACGCCATTCTTCTCACGGAGGCGGCTGTAGTAATGCAGAGTAACGCCCGCTTCCTTCAGCATTTCGAGCAGTACATCCTCGCCTACCTTGGGCTCGTAGAACCAAGCCACGGGGTTCTTGTACCGCTGCACTTCATAGCGCTGGCCAACGCGGTAGTAGAACTCCAGAGCAAGGCCGCCGATCACTTCCCGCGTGCCCGTGTCGGTTCGCTGCAAGCCGCCGGTTGCCATGCCACCAACGTGGCGCCGCGGCTCCAGCAGAACGGTCTTCAAACCCTGACGCGCTCCCGCAATGGCAGTAGCAACGCCACCAGCCGTACCGCCGTAGACCACGAGGTCATAAGATTGCTGGGCGAACAACTGAGTCGCCAGAAGAATCCAGAGAATTTTCATACTTATTCCTTTGGTGCGGGACGGCCCCACGGAATGGGACCCTTACGAGCGGGGGCAGCGAAGCGTTTGCGGATGGCAGCGAAGGCGCGATTGTATTCCTCGTCGCTGAACGCAAAGACAGCGCCTTCTTCGCGAAGCGTGTTCTGCAGCGCCTTGATGTCAACCTGCTGAACGGATGAATTCGATTTGGCGGCCATAGCGGCAGCCAGACCCGCAGCGTGGCCGAGGATCATGTACTGCGGCTCCATGCGCATCGAGGAATAAGCGATGTGGCTCGATGAGAAGCAAACGGGAACCAGTAGATTCGCCGCTTCCGATTGCTTCGGCACCAGAACCCGGTAAGGGATCTGGTAAGGCTGCACGGGAACCTGCACGTCGCCTTCGTTTTCGACAAAACCTCGATCATTCACAAAGCGCTGGAGATTGTGGGAATCAGAGTTGTAGCTCCCCATGCCGATGGCGTCGGGCTTGGTACGCTGCGTTTGCAAGTCTTTCTGCGAGGCAACGAAATCGCTCACCATGCGGCGGGCTTCTCGTACATAAAGTTGGTGCGGCCAGTGGCCGGTATCCTGATATTCGTCCTTCGGCAAACCGTAGGCACGCACTTCTTCCTGCAGCGATTTGGGCACCCGCCGGTCATTGGCAAGGAAGTAGTAAAAACCCTTCTGGTAATCTTCGTGATCCTTCCAGATCCGCTCACGCTCGGCGTAAGTGCCGTCAGGATAGCCGTAATTCTTGCCAATATAATCGGTGGAAAAGCCATTGCGATTGTTGAGATCGGCCTTGCCGTTGGGAATGATGCGGAGCAGGCTCACTTCATTGAAAGTCAGCGGCCGGCCGAGATAGGGCGTCATGGCTTCCAGATAGCGGGCCAGCAATTCATACCGGTACGGATCATAGTTGGCGGGCTTGGGCCAGGGCAAGCGATTTTCCGCCACGTTGGTCGCGATGACACGAAAGTTGTAAGCCTGAATACGCTTGTCGCCCTGCCCCGGAGTCCCGCGAGGTTCAGCCGAGATCTCTGGCAGCAACTTGCCCTGCTTGTCACGGGCAGGGATATCAACCGCAAACTGGTGACTCAGCGTAACGGCGCGAATACCAGCCAGCGATTCGTTGTATTGCGCGATGCCTTCGCGTCCGATCGTATAGCTGACTTTGGCCTGCGCCATGAGGTCCCCCTCATAGCTGGAGTCGGCAAAGTAGCGGGCGTTGAACGTTGCTCCATTCTCGGTCTGGATGGCGGTAATGCGGTTGCCCTGCTTGGTAACGCCTGTTTTCTCGCGAAGCCGATGGCGGGTAAAGAGCGTCACCCCCGCTTCGCTGAGCATCTCGCGGAAGATCGGCTCGGCCACCTTCGGCTCGGGCATCCAGGCCAGTTCCTGCAGGTGGCGATTCAGGTTGTACTTGATGCCGGCGCGATAGTAGAACTCCAGCGCCATCCCGCCAATCACTTCACGCTTGCCGGTATCGGTGCCGGAGAGGCCACCGGAAACCATGCCACCGATGTGATCGCGCGGTTCAAGCAGCGCAACCTTGAGCCCGTGCCGAGCGGCAGAGACGGCAGTGGTTACACCGCCAGCCGTGCCGCCGTAGACGACGAAATCGAAGTTGTGTTGGGCGGCCGCGCTGGCCGCACACAAAAGGAAAATGAGAGTTCGCATGGTTTCAGCCTAGAAGGTAATCCGAAGCCCGAGTTGCATGCGGCGCGCATCAAGTGCACCGAAGATACGGCCAAAATTGGCATTGGTGTTTACACCCGCAGCGTTGGGGGCGAAACTCGTATTCGGCATGTTGAAGTTCACCGTGTTCAAAGCGTTGAACATTTCCAGGCGATTTTCGATGCGGATGCGTTCCTTGATCTTCCAGGTCTTGAAGATCGAGAAGCTGACATCGAGCAAGCCAGGCCCGCGCGTGCTGGGCAGCGTGCGAGGGGCATTGCCGATCACAAAGTTTGCCGGATTCCGGAATGCATTGGTATTGAACCACCCGTTGGCGCTTCGCTCTCCACGGGGCAGCGAAGGATCCGAAACCAGGTCCGGATAGTTGATGCCCGTAAAGTTATTGCTGCCGCGAACCAGCAGCGGCATACCCGTCTGCATCGTCGCGATGCCATTCAACTGCCAGCCGCCGAGGATGCCATCAACGAGTTTTGGCATGTCGGAACCAAACTTGCGGCCGCGGCCAAAGGGCAGTTCAAATACGCCGCTGGAGACCAGCCGCTGGGAAACGTCATCCTGGTCGATGGCTTTTTCAAGCCGCCGATTGTAGGCACCAATGCGGAAGTCACCAAGACCTGTAGCGCTTCCACCGCCGCCGATGCTGAGCGCGTCGGAAATCAGCTTGCTCTTGGTGTAGCTGAAGAGCGCCGAAAGCCCGCCGGAGAAGCGTTTTTCAACAAAAACTTGGAGTGAATGGTAGGAAGAACTGGCATTGTTGTTCGCAAAAGTGGAAACGTTCTGATAGTCCGGGAAGGCACGCAGAAGTACCTGCCGCTGCACATTCGCGCCAGCGAGTGGGCCGGAAGTGATCTGACCAAAGAAGGGATTTGGGACGGTTTGCTGCAGGGCAAGACCTTCTGAAAAGAAGCGGGGATCCAATTGATTCAGGTTGTAATTGCCGCCGAAAAGCTTAATGCCTCGGCTACCGGCATAGACCGCACTGCCCGTCCAGCCGCCCCAAAGAGCCTGCTGTATCGTAAAGTTCCACTGCTGGATGTAAGGAGTGCGGGCGTCCCGGTCCTGGTATTGCACGTTGAAGCCGCGGAAGGCGCTGGGGCCACCCGCTGCGCCACGCGGCTGAAGAATCACACTGGGACCCTGGCTGAACTGGAAGGCTTTAGCCGGAACACCGGCCGGGCCGGCAAAGGGTGTATCGATCGAGAAGCCGAAGGCGTTTGAGTTGTCACCCTGAATGTGGCCGATTTCTGAAATCGTATAAATCAAGCCGTAGCCACCGCGGATGGCCGTCTTGCCATTGCCGCGCGGATCCCAGGCGAAGCCGACGCGTGGGCCAATATTGTTGCGATCCAGATTCACATAGGTCTCCGGACGGCCATTCACACCCGCATAGGTCATGATGCCTGGGCGGTTGGTTTCGGAGTTATTGATGAACGGATCAAAGCTGGAATGCCGGTTGTGCAGTTCGGTAGGCCCAAAGCTGATGTCATAGCGCACGCCGAGGTTGAGCGTAAGATTTCGCGCAATCTTCCAATCGTCCTGGAGGTACATGCCCAGGGGCAGAGCGCGGTGCTGGAAGAAAGGACGGAAGCCAATTTGTCCTCCCCCAACTTCTCCAAGCAGGAATGAAGCAAGCGAAGCCCCAGTGTTGGCGGGTACCAGCGGGTTCCCGGTAAGAGCAGCGTTGAAGTCGTAGCGGCCCGACGGGGTCACCCGATTGATGAAGCTCAAGCGGGACCAGCGAAGGTCAAAGCCTGTCTTGAAGTTGTGTTTGCCAGCAATGATGTTGACACTGTCAACAAGCTGCACATACTGCTGCGCTCGAAGACCACCAGAGAAACCCGGGCTGCCAATGCCAAGATAGCCAGCGATTTGCACCGGCGGGAATTGATCCTGCGGGATGTTGGCGGGATAGCCAAGCTTGGACGGCCAATCCTGATCAAAGCTGGGATGCAGAAAAGGGAGCCACTGCCGTGAGGCCGCAAAGCGTAAATCATTAACCACTTTGGAATTCACCACACGCGTGTAATTGACGACTGCGTTATGGTTATCTCGCTGGTCATTCCGTGCAGCGGGGTCAGCTTCATTCAACCCCCAACCACGGTCCTGACGGGTGTTGCGCGTCGAACTGTAGCGGAAGAAGAACATGTCGCTCTCCGAAAGCCGGTGGTCAACGCGGTATGTACCAATGCCTTGGTTAGAGGAAGAGGGCACGAGGGCGATAAAGTTGTTGGCCCCCGTAAATGGGTCAGTTGCCTGCGCGTTAGGCAGAGGCATGAAGGCGAGAACGCGGGCAGCGAGAGGATCGATTCGATCTCTTGGCACAATGTTTCCCGGCAAGGGATCACGGATAAAGCCGGCACCATTGGGATTTTGGCGCGTGGTGTTGGGGTCGAAGAGTGGAATCAATTGACCAAGGCCATTCCGAAAGTTGGAGAAATCTCCCGTGCGCCATTCCGGAAGCGGTACCGTGCCCAAGCGGGGGGAGCCCGAAGAGCGCCAAAGCCACCGTTCGTACCCAACAAAGAAAAAGGTCTTGTTGCGGCCATCATAAAGACCGGGAATGCGAACTGGGCCACCGAGCGTGCCGCCAAACTGGTTGAAGCGCAACACTTGCTTGATGCGGCCCGTGCGGGGGTCGGGTTGGGTGGCGAAGGCATTCCGGGCGTCCAGCGCATCGTTGCGAAGAAACTCGTAGGCAGACCCATGGAATTCGTTCGTGCCCATCTTCGTAACGACGTTGATGACACCACCCGAGGTCTGACCATATTCCGCTTTGAGCGCGTTGGTTTCGACACGGAACTCTTCCACGGCATCAGACATGGGAACTACCGCAATCTCATTGTGCACAGGGGCGGAGTTGACACTGCCATCGAGGAAAAACTGATTTCCATAGCCGGGGCCGCCGTTGATGCGAATCTGCGAGAAATTCTGATTGGAGATTTCCGCGAAACCATCGGTGTTGTTAAAGCGCGGCTGCACGCCGGCCACAATCTTGACGAGATTGAAGACGTGGCGGCCATTCAGGGGAAGCTCTTCAATGCGCTTGCGCTCAACAGTTGTGCCAAGGGTCGAGTCTTCCGTCTGGATACGGGGAATTTCGGCGTTGACATTGATGCTTTCAGTGACTGCGCCGACGTCCAGGCGCACATCAATCCGGAGGCGCTGGGCGACTTCAATATTGATGTTGGTCTGTTTGTAGGTCTTGAAGCCAGCGGCGGTGGCATCGAGTGTATAGCCTCCTACTGGAAGCTGGCCAACCGTGTAGGTTCCATCCGAGGAACTGCTCCCTGAGTATTTCAGGTTGGTGGAAACGCCAGTGACAATGATCTGCACTCCCGGAACGCCAGCCCCGTTTTGGTCAATAACTGTGCCGGTTATCGTGCCCAGTGAAGTCTGGGCGGGAAGCAAAAAAGTAGACGCCAGCGCAATCGTGGCGAAGCGGAAAAATCGAGACATGGAAAAACTCCTCTTGGTGGCACAAGTATAAGGCGGAGCATATGAAAAACTGGGATAATATTAGGTGCGTTAACGGTTAAGAGCTTGTGTTATCAAATACTTCTAAAGTTGATGAAGAGCTGGCGCGGATTCTCGAGAGCCGCTGGCTGAGTGAATCTCAACATCTTCGTTCCCTAATGACGCATATCGTTGAGGAGACTTCGGCTGGCCGCGGCGACGGGCTCAAGGAGTACGCTCTCGGCTTGGCGGTCTTCCATCGACCCAGGGATTATGACCCTCGCAACGATGCCATTGTCAGAGTGCAGGCGAGCGTACTGCGCAAGCGTTTGGCTGCCTATTACGAGAATGAAGGCAAAGAGTCTACCCTGAAAATACAGATTCCCCGCGGAAAATATCTGGCGGAATTTGTTGAGCTAAAAGCGGCAGAGCCGGAACTTGCGAAACAGGAGCGACCACCGGGCTGGGGCAACTTTTGCATGGGTCTGGCAATTGGCGGTCTGCTGGTTGCGGCTGTGAGTTGGTACCTTCACCGGCCGGAGCCAGTGCAAGCTCATAGCTTGTGGGGGGCATTCTTACGGCCGGAAGTGGAAGCCATCGCCAGCTTCGGAGTGCCGCTCTTTTATAGCGGCGGATCTGGCCTCTATGTGCGGGATGTGGAAATCAATGAGCCCGACGAGGAATTCCGCCAAGGCCGAATCGGCTGGGTAGGAGAGACTCTCAAACTGAAATTGCGGCCACAAGAAGATGTCTATACGGGCGTGGGCGATGCGATTGGAACTGACCTGATCGCGCGGTGGCTGGAAAAACACGGCGTCACGGTTGGGGTTGCCAACTCAAACTACATTGGCCCCTCTGATATCAAAGGCAAGAACCTGATCGTAGTGGCATCAGCCCGCTTCCAGACCTTGTTGCAGCGCATGAATTTGGAGCAGCGCTACCACTTCACCCGCAACAAGAGCCTGGGCGGCTACACCATAGACAATCCGATGCCCGGTGAGCAGCAGGGTTATTACCAGTCGACGGGCCTTGGCGTTAGCGTTGATTATGGAATTTTGAGCCTGTGGCCAAGCGAAGGCGATAAGCGGATTCTCTATCTGTCGGGGAGCAATACCTGGACCACACAAGGGGCCGCGCAGTTTGCCGTAGACGCGGAAAAGCTGGCTGACTTGCAGAAGCGCCTGGATGCAGACCCTCCCGATGGGCCGCGCGGCAGAAAGTCTCCCTACTTCCAGGTACTGCTCCAGGTGGAGGGCAAGAACAACCGCGTTCGCTCAGTCACTTACGTTTCGCACCGCTATTTGCGCGGCACCTGAGAGCGGGCAAAAACATGGGGTGAGTGGCAGGAAGAACACTTCTCTTTCGAGCAGGCCGCCGGCAAAGAATTGTGACAACGCTGACAGGTATTCTCGATCGCCCGCACGGACTTCAGCGCATGATTGCCATGGCATGTGGCGCATTGCGCGCTCTTCTCCCCCTCATAAAGTACTTTCGCGTGGCGGCTCAGATCGAAGCTCTTCTTTTGCCCCGGGTGGCAGGTCCCACACAGCGGCGGAACCTGTTCGCGCACCGCAACTTTATCCGGCGCGACATGCCCGCTGGCGGCACGATGACTTTCACTTTCCCCATGACAGGCCGCGCAAGAAACGCCTTTGGCGAAATGCGGATGTGACTCAACATCCCCTGCGGCTTCATTGTGGCATTGCTGGCATTGCGCATGGACCGCCGGTTGCTGCGCCAAAATCAGCCACAAGAACCACGTCATGCCCGCTTCCTGACCAACCGGCGGTTGATGCCCGCCAGCCGGGTTTGCCCGGAAAGCCCCATAGCCAGCTTCAGCTCGGCCGATAGCATCCAAAGCACTCGCTCCACACCCGGTTGCCCAAACGACGCCAGACCCCAGAGCGGCGGACGGCCCACCAGCACTGCCTTGGCGCCCAGACTAAGCGCCTTCAGGATGTCGCTGCCACGGCGAATGCCCCCGTCCATCAGCACCGGCACCTTTCCCCCAACGGCGTCAACCACATCCGGCAACGCATCCAGCGTGCCAATCACGCCATCCAGTTGCCGCCCACCATGGTTGGAAACCACAATCCCCGATGCCCCACGCTGCACGGCAATCTCGGCATCTTCCGGCGCAACAATCCCCTTGCAGATCACAGGAAGCTTGGATGCCCCGCGCACCCAATCGAGATAATCCCAAGTGAGATTCGTCGTATGCGGCTTCCACATGACGGGCGTAGCAGGGTTCACCGGCTTGCGCTCCTCACCGTCCTTGGGAATACCCGCTCGCATCATCCCATAGTCAAAGCGGTTTCGATTGTTGCGATCCCGGTTGGACTGGTAGGGATTGTCTACCGTGAGCACAATGGCCTTGCCGCCGGAATCTTCCGTGCGGCGTGCGAAATTCACTGCCTGCTCTTTGGTGGGATGGCCAATGGTGTTGGTCCACCAGTTGAGCGGCTCTCCGTCATCAAGAAGCTTGGTCGCACCCGTAGCGGAGCACAAGAGTGTGTTGGATTTCAGCGCTGCCTTCGCGACGGCCTCATCCGCACCCGGCATCACCAGTTCCTTGCCGCCGGTGGGAGCAATCAGGATCGGGCTGGACATTTTGACGCCAAACAATTCCAGCGAAGTATCAATGTTGGTGACATCCACCATCACTCGCGGAACCAAATCCCAATGCCCGTAAGCATCGCGATTCGCCTGCAGCGAGCGTTCATCCTCAACACCGCCCGCGATGAAATCGTAGGCGAGTTTATGCAGTTTGCGACGGGCGACGTCTTCAAATTCGTGCACATTGATGGGACCCATCAGGTCGTCTTCCGCCGCCAGAAGAAGCGGCGAGGCTGCCGCGAAGGAAGTCAAAAAACGTAATGCGGATCGACGTTGCATGCCGCAATGATTCTATCGTGGAGATATGCGGATTGTGATCTTCTTCTTCCTCGCGACCCAGGTGATTTGGGGACAGGGTGCGCTGCGATTGCTGTCGACACAGTTTGAAAAACTGGTTCAGGATACAGACCCAGCGGTAGTCCAGATTGTCGTCAGAGCCTTTGCTTCGAGCCAGGAGGATTCCTCGCCGCTCATCCGGAGCGCCAAAGGGAATGGCTCCGGCGTGATCGTCAGCGCCGACGGCTACGTCGTTACCAATGCCCACGTCGTAGCAAATGCGCGGCGGATTCAAGTCTTGATCCCGCTCACCGTGGAACCGGGGCCGCAGCGGCGATCCATCCTGAAGGCCAACGGACGGCTCGTGAATGCAGAAGTCATCGGGCAAGACCGGGAGACCGACATTGCAGTCCTCAAGATTGAAGGAGGAAAGGGCTTGCCCTTCCTTCAGTTCGGCGATAGTGAAGCCTTGAACGAGGGGCAATTGGTTTTCGCGTTTGGCAGCCCGCTCGGCCTGGATAACAGCGTAACCATGGGCATTGTCTCGTCAACGGCAAGACAAATTCGTCCCGAGGACCCGATGATCTTTATTCAAACAGACGCCGCCATCAATCCGGGCAACAGTGGCGGGCCGCTCGTGGATGCCGATGGAAACATAGTCGGCATCAACACGTTTATCCTCACCAACTCAGGCGGCTCGGAAGGCATCGGCTTTGCGGCACCATCCAACATTGTGAAGCGCGTCTATGAGCAGATCCGGCAAGAGGGGCGTGTTCGGCGAGGGCAGATTGGAGTGCTGGCGCACACCATCAATTCGCAATTGGCAGAAGCCTTGGGGCTGGAACGGGATACCGGGGTGCTGATTGAAGATGTCGCGCCCGGCGGTGCCGCGGAGGCCGCAGGGATCAGGATCGGGGATGTCGTCCTGTCATTCAACGGCAAGCCGCTCGAGAATGCGCGGCAGTTTGGCGTCAACATCTACCAGAATGCCGGTCAGACGGTACAACTGGAAATCCTGCGCGGCAAAATGCCGATGCAGATTGGCGTCGCTGTGCTGGAGCGCCCAAGAGATCCGGATCGCCTGCTGGCGCACTTGCGCGGCGAAGAGAGCCGGGTCAGGAAGCTGGGGATTCTCGCCGTGGATGTCGATGAGAAGGTAATTCCTCTCTATCCCTCACTCCGGAAGTACACCGGTGTAGCAGTAGCCGGCATCACAGCCGACCTGTCGGTGGAAACCAACCGCTTCCTGGCCGGGGATATCATACACCGCGTGAACCAAACGGAAGTGCTGAATCTGGCCGCCTTGAAGAAAGTGCTGGAAGAAACCAGGCACGGCCAGGTGGTTGCTGTACAGGTGGAGCGGGGCGGGCAGATACAATACCTGCTGATCGAAATCGACTAAGGCTGCTTGCGCCGGCGCGCCGCTACGAACAGTGCGTTGCATTCTTTTTCGAGCACGCCTCCAACCAGCTTGCACTCGCGAAATGGCGTGCGACGAACCATCTCCTCGGCCCGAATATCGATTTGCCACCAGTCAAGACTCTTCAAGAAGGGGATCGAGCTGCCATAGACAACCGTGGAAATACCCGCCCATGCAACCGCACCCTGGCACATCGGGCACGGCTCGGCAGTCGTGTAGAGCGTTAGCTTGGACCAATCCACCTTGGGGTGTTTTCTTGCGCAGTTGTTGATGACATCGATTTCGCCGTGGAAGGTCGGGTTCAGCGGAGATTTGTTCCAGCCTTCGGCAATGATTTTTCCGGTTGAGTTGTCAACGATGACCGCGGCAAAGGGAAAGTCCGGAACCTTGGCCGCAAGTTGGATGGCGCGGCGCATGGGTGCTTCGTGAGCACTCGCTTGAGCCAGTGGGGCAAGTGCGGCGGCGATATAGGCTCGGCGGGTAGGCATGAGAACTACTCAAGATTCAAAGATTGCTCGCGGATGCGCTCGATGTCGGTCTTGATCGCCAGGCCCGTCTCTGTAATCTTCAAACCGAAGTCGCCTGCGTTATTGGACTTGGAAAGAATCGTATTGGTCTCGCGGTTCATCTCCTGCAAGAGGAAGTCGATCTTCTTGCCGGCCTCGCCACCCTTGTTGAGCAATGACTCAAGGTGGCTGCAATGCGTCAGAAGACGGGTCACTTCTTCTTCCACATCCCCACGGTCGGCCAGGAAGGCAGCCTCCTGGGCCAGGCGGGCTGGGTCAATCGCCTGAGAACTCAGCAGGTCACTGATCTTGGTCTCAATGCGTTGCCGCAGCACCGGCAGGACACTGGTGCGCATGCTGCGGACTTCTCCGGCACGGGTACGAATATTCTCGTTGTAGGCAAGCATCTGCTGCGCCAGCGCGGCACCTTCGCGTTCGCGTTGCAGATTGAGTTCGGCGAGAGCCTCATTCAGACATTCGAGTATGGCTTCGTTCAGCGATTCAGAAATCTCATCGTCGCGAGTTTCCATGAGCATACCGGGCAGGCGCAGCGCATCATTCAGGTTCGGCGCACCGAGTCCTGCATAGTCCTGGAAAAGCTTCTGGTAGGCGGCCAACAGCGCCGGGTTGAGATTGAGAGCTTGTGCAGACGCCTCGCGGGCCAGGGAGCAGCGGATATCGATATGCCCGCGATTGGCATGCTGGCGAACCGCATTGCGCATCGACCCCTCAACTGGATCAAAAAAGCTGCTCATGTGAAAGTGGAGGTCGAGGGCCCGGTGATTGACGGCCTTAATTGCAACGGTGAGTTCACCCTCCGGCAAGCTGCGGCGCAAGCGCGCATAGCCGGTCATACTGCGAATCTTCATGAATTACCGAGTGTATCGGATTCCTGAAATTGAAGCTCATGCAGACGGGCGTAGAGGCCTCCCGCAGCCAGCAACTCATCATGAGTCCCCGACTGAACAATCTGGCCCCGCTCCATGACTAGAATGCGTGTTGCCCGCCGGATCGTCGATAGCCGGTGGGCAATCACAATCACGGTGCGTTCCGTCATCAGGTTCGCCAGCGCCTTCTGTACCAGCACTTCAGACTCGGCATCCAGGTGGCTCGTAGCCTCATCCAGAATCAGGATAGGCGCATCCCGGAGAACCGCGCGGGCAATCGCCAGCCGCTGACGCTGGCCGCCGCTCAGCTTCACGCCACGCTCGCCGATTCGCGTATCGTAGCCGTCCGGCATCCGCGAGATGAACTCGTCAGCAAGCGCCGTGCGGGCAGCGGACTCGACCTCAGCAAGCGATGCCCCTGGGCGGCCATAACGAATGTTGTTCGCCACCGTATCGTCAAAAAGAAAAGTATCCTGCGCCACTGTCGAAATCTGCGCTCGAAGGCTTTGCAGGGTCACATCTCGCAGGTCGTGGCCATCAATCAGGATGCGGCCGGCGGTGGGGTCATAAAGCCGCGGCAAGAGGCTGGCTAGCGTCGACTTGCCAGCCCCGCTCGGGCCCACCACCGCCACCACTTCACCCGCGCGCACCGTCATGTCGAGATGGGTGAGAACGTCGGGCTGACTCGGAGCCGTCGTTGGGTAGCGGAAGCGGACACTTTCAAATCGAATGGACTCGTGAAAAGGAGCCAGGCTTATGGCCGATTCCTTATCGGCAACACTCGGAGCAAGATCCAGATACTCAAACACACGCTGGGCAGCACCGGTTGCCTGCTGGAAGATGTTGTGGATTCCAGTCAAGCGCTTCACCGGCTCATAGAGCATGAGCAAGGCAATCACGAAACTCGTGAACTCGCCGGCAGTCATCTGGTTGGCCTGGATCTGCGTGCGGGCGTAACCGATGAGACCCACGATCGTCAGCGCACCCAGAAACTCGATCACTGGCGAAGGCAGTGCCTGCTGGGCCACATAGCGGAGATTGGAGCGTCGCAGCAAGTTGGCAGCCTTCTCAAAGCGCTTCGACTCCACGGCCTCGGCATTGAAGGTGCGCACCACCTGCTGGCCGGAAATGGCCTCCTGCAGGATATGGTTCAGTTGGGCAGCATCGTCCTGGGCGGTGCGCGTACTGCGGCGGATCCGGCGGCCCAGGCGGGCGGTGGGAATCATCACAAAGGGCAGCACCGTGAGGGAAAAAAGCGCCAGCTTCCAGTCCTGACGAAACAGCACCAGCAGCAGGCCGATCGCGGAGAAGGACTGGCGGAGCCAGTCGGCCAGCATATGCGAAACAGCAACCTGGATCTTCTCGATGTCGTTCATGACGGACGACATCAGGCGGCCGGTCGAGTGCGCTTCAAAAAAGCTGGTGTCCTGGCGGAGCACATGATCGAAGACACGCTGTCGCAGATCGGTAATGGCGTGCAGGCCAACGTGATTGACCAGGAAGTTGCCCAGATAGTCACAGATGCCCTTGATGGCAAATACAAGGAGAATGCCGGCCGACACCAGTGCCCAGATGTTCTGGGCTTCCCGCGGAAGAAATGCGTCGAGCTGGATTTGCCAGTTCACAATCGGGATGTCGAGTACAGTGACGTTTGAATCCGCGCCAGCAGGGCCAAGTACACGATCGAGAAGAGGCTTGATCAGCAGCGCCATCGCCGCCTGACAGATGCCAACAATCGCCATGAAGACTACGCTCAGCAGCAGCGTCGGCCAATAACGGAGCCCAAGCCGGAGCACACGCTTCATGGCTTGGCCTTCAAAAGGGCAAGTGCTTCCACGGCTTGCGTAGTGGTGATCTGCTCCATCCCGCCGGGCGAATGCAGCACCTGCGACTCCGTGCGCCAGGGCGCCCAGATTTGTGGGTTGGAGGGGCCATAAAGAACGGCCACCGGGACACCAAAGGCCGCTGCCATATGTGCCGGGCCACTGTCGTTTCCGAAGAACAGCGAAGCCGAGGCCAGCAGCGATTTGGTGCTGGCCAGATCCTTCGAGATCTCGACATGCCAGGGGGCGAAAGGCGAAGGATCGTCAGCGGGGCCCCCGATAAAAATGGGTTCCAGCTGCAGTGCGCGGCGGAGAAATTCCGCCACTTCATGAAAGCGCCGGGCTGGCCAGGCCTTGTCGCTGGCCGAAGCGTAGGGATGGATTACGGCGTATCCGGAGTCTCGCCAGCGGCGCGAACTGAACAGACGGGCACGGGGAACCGGCTGCACCGGAACGCCAAGGTGAAAAACAGCGCAAGCCGCGTGTTCCGCCGTGTGAACCACACGCTCCTCGCCGAGAATGTCCTGCGCCCGTGGGATGCGGATGTTGTAAGCGAGCGAGTACCGGTAGTGTGCAAAGCCTGCCCGGTAGCGGGCAAGAGAGGCGGCAGTCAATACCAGGCTCCGCGTGCCCCCGTGGAGATTGAGTGCGAGTTGGGGCCGCCACCTTCGCAGCAGGCTGCCGCTGGGCACGATGATGTCATCGATATCCGGGTTCTCGGCAAAGAGAGGGATGAAAGGTGCTTCCACCACGACAGAAAGACAGAGGTCGGGACGGTGGGTTTTCAGCAGGTGTATTGCAGGCGTGGAAAGTACGCAGTCTCCCAGTGAGCGAAGCCGGACAACTGCCACGCGCGCGCCCTGGGGCAAACGCTCGAGGAGCGGAGACATGGACTATTCTTCGATCTTGGCTTCATCGACCAGCATGACGGGGATATCGTCGCGGATCGGGTAAACCCGTTTGCAGTCGACGCACTTGAGACCGGACCCGTCCTGCTTCAGTTCGAGCTCGCCACGGCAAGCGGGGCAGATAAGAATTTCGAGAAGTTCCTGACTGATGGCCATCCAGAACTAGTATGGCTTACCAGCGGGGCGAACGCGCGAGCAGCCGGTCCGTATCGGCGTCCGAGGTGGGCTGGGTAAAGTAAAATCCCTGCGCCAAATGGCACTTGAGCTCGCGCAGAACGGCAAGTTGCTCCAGCGTTTCTACGCCTTCCGCCACCACCTGAAGGTTTTCTCTTCGCGCCATGCCAATGATGGAGCGAACCTTCTCAACATTTCGGCCCGTCGCAAGGCCTTGCACCAACGCACGCGGTAACTTGATTCTTCCCGCGCGGAAGCGCGACAGGTCCGGTAAAGATTCGCTCGAAATGCCCGCTACGTTCAGGGGAATGCGCAGCCGGCGAAGGTTTGCGTAAATGTCAGCCGAAAGCTCAGCCGGGGATTCGTAAAGTTCAATCCGGAAGCGGCTGGGGTCGAGCCCCGTCGATTGAACCACGGCTTCCAGTGCAGCCGTCGAATCCGCATCCAGAAAATGACGGCTGGAAAGATTGACGGTGAGCGTGAGAGCTTCGCGGGATGCGTAGCGCGTGTTGAGTTCTTCAAGCTTGGCCGCAGCTTCCCGCAGCATCCAGCGATCGATTTCCAGAATCTGGCCGCTTTGTTCCGCCACCGGCAGAAACTCGCCCGGCGTCAGGAGTCCTTGCTGTGGGTGCTGCCAGCGAATGAGCGCCTCCATCCCGATAATCTCGCCGCTTTCAAGCAGCACGATGGGATGGTAAAAAACGCGGAACTGTTCCAGCGGGAATCCAGGGGCGGCGGCAGCAGGGGCAAGGCTCGCCATGTCGCGGGAAGCAGCCTGAAGCAGAGCCTCAGCACCAATGGCTTCTCCCGGAGAATTGACAGCAAAGCCGATGCGGCAATCCAGCATAGCTTGCGTACCCTGATAGACAAATGGCTGGTTGAGACGGGAGCGAATCAAGGTGGCCAGCGCGTCAAGCTGACTGAAGGCAGCATTGGGTATCAAGGCCACGAATTCATCGCTGCCATGGCGGGCCAGCAGGCTCCCTGGTGGCAAGGCTTGCGCAATACGCTGGCCAGCCTCAGCCAGCGCCTTGTCTCCGCCGCGCGTTCCAATGGCTTCATTGACGGCATTAAAGTTGTTCAGATCGAGGAAGGCTACTGCCAGGTTTGACGAAGCCTGCGCCAGCTCACCCTGGAGCCGGTCTAGAAAAAGTGCGCGATTGGCAAGCCCCGTTACAGAGTCGTGGAAAGCCTCAAATAGCAGTTGCTCATCGAGTTGCTTCTGCTCGTGTATGTCCGATTGGATTCCGACGAGGCGAAGCGGCTCTCCGGACTCATCTCGAACTGCAACGGCACGGGCCAGCATCCAGCGATACGTGCCACCACCAGTGCGAGCCCGGTACTCCATCTCAAGCGGTGTGGACGGATCCTGCAAATAGGCAGCGACGCGATTGCGCAGATTGGGCAGGTCATCGGGATGCACCAGCAGCTGCCATTCCGCCACTTCTCCCGCAATGTCCTCATCACGGTAACCAAGCATCTCCTTCCAGCGGGGCGAGTAGTAAACTTCGTCGCTTGAAAGATTCCAATCCCAGAGACCATCCGTGGCGCCAAGTGCCGTCAGGGTCCGGGTCTGCTCGTCAAGAGCGAGTGCATCCACGGCAGACTTGCGGGTGGTGATATCGCGATGCACCGCCACGGAACCGGTAATCTTCCCCGCCGAATCGCGCGTCAATGAAAAGGCAACATCGTGTACCACTTCACGGCCGCTGGGAGTGAAATTCGAAATCTCTCCCCGCCATTCCCCATCCCGGTCCAGGGCTGCGAAAACGTGATCCCGTGAGGGCACCTGCAGCCAGTCAGGCTGCACTTGACCCAGCGTCTTGCCACGGGCGGTTTCCATCGTAAAGCCGTAGAGTTCTTCGGCAGCTCGGTTCATCCAGGTAACGCGATGTTCGGTGTCGTAGGTGAGAACGATGTCCGCGATGGCGTCAAGCAGCGGAGGAGTTTCCAGTGGGCGGGCGGAGAACAGAAGCAGCGGACTTCCTTCAAGCGGCGTCATTGAACCCGTCATCGGAAGCAGACCACCGTCGCGGTGCCGCAGGAGGATCTCGGCTGGTGAATCGGCAACCGGGAGCTGGTCCAGAATCTCATGTGCAGCGGCACCGGCAAGCTCGGCCGGCTCGAACCCAAGGAGGGTGCGCACGGCCGAATTCACGTGCTGGATCTGGGAGTCCTGATCAAAAACTGCCAGCAACTCAGTGGATTGATCCAGCAGATGGCGGAAGCTCGATTCCCGTTCCGCAAGCTGGGCATTGCCCGCGCGGTCGCGGGTGAAATCCGCAATCAGGCTCAGGTAGCGGCGCGGAGTGCCGTGTAGCGGGGCAGTCCAGGCGGTGAGTTCGAGGCTATTGCCATTCTGATGCTGCAGCGAAAAGTCTTCTCGGGCCCAAAAGCCGCTATTGGGCAGCTCGACTGAAATCGGGGATGGGTGTCCGACCACGGAGTCAGCATGGAAGCCCGTAATGGATTCAGCCAGAGAATTCCAGTTGAGAACGCAACCGGATTCATCGAGCACCTGAACAGCAAGAGGTGCATCGGCAAGCAGGCTGGACAGTGGCTCAACGGGAGGGGCTACTTCCTCCGGCGCGGCAGCGCGGTGGAGCGCCACAATCCAGTGGGTAATGTTGTGGTTGCTGTCTTCGAGGGTGCGGACACGCAGGTCCACCTCGACGGCTAGCGAGGAACGGTGGGCAAGGGAGATACGAGCCGGATTGCCTGCCTGAGCCTTTTGCAGAAGCTCAGGCTGGAACAGGACACGGGGCGATTTCCCCACGAGTTCGCCGGACTGGTATCCGGTGAGCTTGGAGAGCGCATCATTGGCAAAGAGCAGGATTGGGCCAGCGCCACGAACCTTTTCGGCCTCCGCAATAAAGATTGCTTCGTCCAGGGCGGAAAAGGCAGATTCCCAAAGCTTGAGACGTTCGCTCGACTGGCGGCGGGCTTCGCTCGATTCAGGAATCAGCACCGCAGCCTTGCGCGGAGCCGGTTGGCGGGCTGCATAATAAACCAGGCCGGTGAGCACAAAGGCGATCGCCAAGCCAGACATCAGAATCAGGTCAGCCAGCTTCTCGTTGGCTCGCTGCACTTCCGGATTGGGCCACATGCGGAGTTGCCAGTTTGAGGAGAAAATGTCGAGCGTCCCACGGTACTCCCAATCCCTGGGATTGTTCTTCGGAATGCCCTTGGCATAGATGGACTCATAGCCGTCGAGCAGGAGCAAGGAATAGTCACTCGAAAGTAGCCGCTCGAAAATGAAATCCATCAGAACCTGGAGGTGAAAGACGCCAACCAGGATTCCTTTGAGCTTGCCGTCCACCACCGCGGGAAAGTAAGCAGCAAAGGCTTTGCCCCGGTCAGCTACCAGGATTGGCTCAGAAACTCGAAAGCGTTGGTCGCGGATCACCGTGTTGATGAGGTCAGGGCGATTCTCTTCAATGAGGGAATGCATCCGGGAAACCGCGGATTCGTAGACGGTTGGCAGTGCCCACTGAATCGGCCAGGGGCGTGCCGTTGCATCGATCCAGGCAATGGACAAGAGGCTGGGATGGCTCTCCAGAATCTGGCGTGCATCATACTCCCATTCGGTACGCGACATCCCGGGACGAATCTGCCATTTGTCGGCCAGGCGCTGCAATACGGCGGTTTCGCTATCCAGTTCCGCGCGTACGCGGTCCTGGAGACTGGCGGAGGCAGAGCCAAGCATGCTCTGTGCACGGCGTGTTTCCTGGCCCCGGAGGAAGTACCAAATGGAAAGTGACGCCCCCGCAGTCATGATGAAGACAAGCAACATCACGAGCCACAGACCCGGTTTTACGGTGATTCTCATCAGGGGTGGAAAGCCAGTACTTCGATTGTAGACACCACGGAATCGCCGGGACCATGGCGCAATAGTTCCTGTTGCAATGTTACGGGGGAACTAGTACGTGGATACAAATCTGAAAAATTCTGATAGCATGCTACTAGTGATGTACTGTACACTGTCGCAGGATCATACCTGCTCCACTCTCAACGTGGAACCCTCCCTTTAGCGCATGTTTCCGAACAATAGACCTCCCTTCCGGCGCTTACCCAAAATCAGAGAGAACGTAAACGAGGCAATCCGCGTAAAAGAAGTGCGCGCGGTCTTTCCTGACGGCGTTGTGGAAGTATTGCCCACGCCGGTCGCGATCAAGCGAGCGCAGGAACTCGGCCTCGATCTCATTCTCGTATCGCCGACGGCAGAACCGCCCGTGGCCAAGGCCATGGACTATGGCCAGTGGCAGTATGAGCAAAAGAAGAAGACGCATGATGCGAAGAAAAAGCAGCATGTGATTCAGGTGAAGGAAGTCAAATTCCGTCCCAACACTGACGACCACGATTACGAGTTCAAGAAGAACAACGCGATGCGCTTCCTCAAGGAAGGCAATCGCGTGAAAGCGGTAGTGCAGTTCCGCGGTCGTGAAATCGCGCACGTCGATCTGGGCAAGAAACTGCTGCTGCGCTTTTCCGAGGACCTCAAGGAAATCGGTACGGTGGAAGGGCACCCGAAGCTCGAGGGCCGCAACGCTCACATCATCATGAGCCCCATAAAGACGGTGGTTCCGGCACCGAAGCCCAAAGAGAAACCGGCTGCACCGCCGAAGCCGGCCGGGCCGGCTCCCGCGGCAAACTAAGCTATTCCCATTCGATGGTTGCGGGCGGCTTGTTCGTCAAATCGTAGAAGACACCCGCAATTCCGTCAACCGCCAGAAGATCGTCCACCATCGCCCTCAAGAGTTGTTCCGGCATTGGCACGGCTTTTGCCGTCATGCCGTCCACGCTATCAATCGGACGCAGCACAATGCTGTCTGGCTTGCCGGGCACGCCACAAGGCACTAGCACCACCGGAAACTGCCAGACCTTCTCCTCGAAGCCCGACTCCAGGGAATGACGCCGAACGATGGCGTCGCAGGTGCGAAGCCTCTCGAGACGAGTGGCATCCAGCGCGCTGGCGCTCGACTGGTAAGCGCCAAGTGGCTCAACGCCACCAGCTAATGCCACGACGCGATTGACGTCACTGCGGTGGTTGATCAATTCCGTCGCGGTAGCAAAAGCTTCTTCTGAGTAGTGCGCCAATCCAAGGGTAAGCCGGTAGGTGCGCGAATCCCCTTGCACGCCGACGCTTTGAAGCGGCAGGAGGTAGCCCCCGGGCACTGCTTCGGCCGTAGCGGATTCCGTCGTGGCCAGACAGCGGATCGCCAGACCCGGCCCGGGAAAGGGATGTCGGTCCAACAATTCATCGGGGAGGCCGATGGCGCGGCCCACCTGACGCACTTCGTCTTTGTACAGTTGGGCGATAGGCTCGATCAGGCGGCCCTCTTCTATGAGTCGCTGAATTCCCTCAACACGGTTGTGATGCGTCTTGATCACTTCGGCCTTGGCCGTGCCACCGCTCTCGATGGTGTCGGGATAAATGGTGCCCTGCCCCAGAATCCAGTCCCCATTGAGGAAATGGCCGGATTCGAGCACGCGCTGCTGAACGGCTACGAATTCTTCCCCGATGATTTTGCGCTTGGCTTCCGGCTCAACGACTCCGGTGAGTTTGGCAAGAAAGTCCGCGCGAGCATCCACCACTTCAAAGGAATTGCCAGCCATGCGGGTGAACACTTCCTTGACGAAGTCCGTTTCGCCCTCACGCATCAGGCCGGTATCCACATAGGCAGCGTGGACGCGGTCTTTGCCCAGCGCCCGCAGGCAGAGCGAGAAGGCGACGGTTGAATCGACGCCACCGGAGGCAAAGAAGAAGACATTGCGGCCGCGCGCCGTGCGGCGGATCTCGTCTTCGATCTCTTCGAGCTGGCGGGTGGGTTCCCAATCGCGCTCACAGCCGGCGATGCCAAACAGAAAGTTCCCCAGGATGATATTGCCGCCCTGGGTATGGACGACTTCAGGGTGAAACTGAATGCCGTAGAGCTTGCGCCAATCGTTGGCAATGGCAGCAATCGGGCAAGTAGCCGTGGTGGCAGTCACGAGAAAGTCTTCCGGGGCTTCGCCTACCCGGTCACGGTGCGACATCCAGACGCTGGAGACGGCCTGGAAGCCTTCAAAGAGACGGTCGTGCTCAGTGACTTTCAGAGAGGCGAGACCGTACTCTCCCTGGTCGCCGGGAATGACTTTGCCGCCCTCAATCAAATGGGCCATCAACTGCATGCCGTAGCAAATGCCCAAAACCGGCACGCCAAGAGAGAAGAGTTCCGGATCGACCATGGGGCTACCTGGAGCGTAGACGCTGGCGGGCCCGCCGGAGATGACGATGCCGCGGCGATCTTCGAGGGAGTCCGCGGGGGTTTCGCTGGGGCGGACCTCAGCGTAGACACCCATTTCACGAATTCGGCGGGCAATGAGATGGCAGTATTGCCCACCCGCGTCAAGCACGGTAATTTGAGGAGCTTTTGTCAAACTAACAGGATAAGGCTAGCGGGCGGGTTCCGCCATACGCTGCACGATGAGCTTCTTGGCTTTTTCGCCCAGCTCACGGGCTTTGGGCAGCGCTTCGATGGCCTTCAGGATTTCGGGGTCTACCTCAACTTCAAACTTGGCAGCTTCATCGATATCGAAGGCAGTCTTGTAAAACTCAGCTTGAAGGGTTGTTCTGACCCATTCGAGATTCGCCTGAAACTCCTCCTCGGTGAAGGTCGCATTGGCCTTTTTGAGGTAGGTCTTGAATTCTTCAAACACTGCAGTGTCCGGGGACCAGCCCTTGGGCAGTTTCGCATCCCGGTTGCCAAAGTAGGCGGAGGTGAAACCAAAGAAGGCAGCCCGACGCAGCAGCTCAATCTGGAACTTGTTGAGGGTTGCCGGCACGAACTTTTCGTCGGGAGCAATGCCGTTACCGCCATAAACAGCGCGGCCGGAATCGGTCATCTTCACGTCCTTCGGGTTCTTCATCTCCGTTTCTTTGCGGTAGTAGTAATCGAAGAAGCTGACGTTGGAATAGTCGCGCTGGATCAGGCGACCGCTGGGCGTATAGTACTTGGCTGTGGTGAGGGCGAGGCCGCTGTTTTCGCTGAGCGGGTAGACGGTCTGTACCAGACCCTTGCCGAAGGTATCTTCGCCGATGACCCAGGCACGGTCATGATCCTGGAGGGCGCCCGCGACGATTTCAGCGGCAGAAGCAGAGAACTTGTTGACGACGACCACGATGGGGTAGTCATAAGGACCGGAACCACGACGCTCGGTATAGGCGCGTTCGGGGTTGGCCCGGCCACGGTGGCTGACGACCAATTGGCCCTTCTGGAGAAAGCGGCCTGCGACGGCTACGCCTTCATTGAGGAGTCCGCCGGGGTTGCTGCGGAGGTCGAGAATCAGGCCCTTCACGTTCTTCTCCCCGAGCCGCTTGAAGTTCTCGTTGACTTCCGAGCTGGTGTTTTCGTTGAAGGACTCGATATCGAGATACATGATGCCGGGCTTCACCCAGAAGGCATCCTTCACGCTCTTGCGTGGGATTTCATCGCGGGTGACGTTGACCACCAGCGGCTTGTCTACACCTTCGCGCACGATCTGGATCTGGGCCTGGGTGCCGCGGGGGCCCCGCAGGAGATCCGCCACGTCGGAGGTGGTCATGTTGTCGGTCTTCTTGTCGTTGACTTCCGCCAGGATGTCACCGGGGCGAATGCCGGCCTTGTAAGCAGGCGAGGCCGGGAAGGGAGCGATGACGATGATACGGCCATTGCGCGGGCCAATGGTCATGCCGACGCCAAAGTAGCGGCCGCGCTGGTCTTCGCGCATCTGGGCGTACATCTTGGGGTCGTAAAAGTTGGAGTGCGGGTCGAGCGTGCGCAGCATCCCGGGGATGGCGCCCTGGTAGATGGCCCGGTCGGCGGAGACTTTTTCGGCGAAGTTGTCTTCTACTACCTCATAAACCTTTGAGAAGACACGCAGGCCAGCCTTGATGTCATCTTCGGTCGTGGCAGCGTTGACTTCGTCCAGATTCGGACCGAAGACGCCACCGAGCAGAGAACACAGAATAATAAGTAGTGGAATTGCGAACCACGATGCACGGCTACGCGCCATAAAGTTACAGGCCTCCGATGTTGACTACAGTATATGCCAACGTCAAATGGACGCGCGGCGGAAAGGATTCGCTTCTAAAAAATCTAGCGGGCCTTGCGAACAGGCTGGGCGGAAGCGGATTCGCGGCCAACCGGTTTTTTGGCGGGAGGCAGGCTGGCCTGGATGCGGCGAACCTGGTCACTGACTGCAACGAGAAACATGGGCTGGGCGGCATTCTTGAGAATGTCGATGATGACGTGGGTATTGTCCTCGAGGTAGATGTTCTTGCCATCGGTAAGCAAATGCAGGTCGGAACGCACGTCGAGCACTTCGGCCAGGCGCTTGCCGATGTTGCGCTGGAGAAAGCGCAGGACGCGACGGATCTTCTGCAGTGAGAAGCCCTTGCGGCGGAGCTCAGCAATGACGGAGATCTCGAGGACCTCCTCGGTCAGGTAGAGGCGGCGGTGGCCTTCCTGGCGGGGGGAGACTACTTTCTTTTCGTCCCACCACTGGAGCTGGCGGAGGCTGACGCCGGTGATTTCAGCGACGTCCGTAGAAGTAAAAGAAGGGGACGGTACCAGTAAATCAATTGCTGTCTTTTTTGTTTTAACCATAAATGCCCCTTCCTGTTCTGGCCCTCGGCGCATTACTAAATATGAGCCAGAAAGCGAGAAGGGTCAAGGCACTAGATATATGGGTAAGCCCCACCAGTCATACAACCAGCGGGGCCTTGGTGGAAGTTACTGTTTCTTCTTGTTGGCCGTGGCCCGATCGTAGATAAACCCGGCAGTTCCGCCCGAGGCGGCACCGATGGCAGCGCCTTTGCCACCCCCAGCGATGGCACCGATGGCGGCGCCAGCGCCAGCGCTACCAGCAACGATGGCCGCTGATTTGCCGAGCGACCGGCCTTGCTGCTGCGGCTGGGCAACGGTTCTGGTGCCCGAGGCTGCCGGGGCCATGGCGGTGGTGCCCCTTCTTGGTATGGAAACGGCAACAACGCGACCCTGCGCATCGTAAAGAGCGCCTTCGTAGCCCGGCACGCTGACTTCGGGCGCGGCGACTACCAGGGTTTGTGCGGGCTGGGCTGCCAGAGGAGCAGTGGTCTCTCTCGAATCGGCCGAGCTGCGGTTGAGAGTGAGCGCACCGACTCCGGCGACGAGTACTCCTCCCAAAACTGCGGAGAGGATTCCGAGACGTAATTCATTGGCTTGCATTTGTGTGTTGCTCCTTGCATTTAACAGGAGCAAACTGACGGCCAAAGGTCAAGCTGTTGATTTTATTCGTTTTCTGCGCCAGCCGGGAGATTCCAGGCCATGTAGGTTTTGCCGGGTTGTACCGGAAGTATGGAATTTTTTCGTCGCCAGCCATACACCAGCACCTTGCGCTGGTAGCGCTCGGGCAGGGTTGGCAGGCGGTGCAATTGCGTGGGACGCGCAGCCACCGGTGCCAGCGCCGAGTACTTGGGGCCAGCCTCTCTTTGAAGTTCCACCACGATCGGAGGCTTTGCCGCTTCATAACCGAACAAGGCCAAAGTGCCCAGAAGGACGAGGCCCGCACCGATATGGATGATGTGGCCGAAGCGGAGTTCTGTGAGGCGCATCGTTTTTGATATCGGCGAAGGGGTGGCTGGAGATTAGAAAAAATCTCACAGAAAGTCAAAATGAGAGATTTAGGGGATTGACAACACCAGATAAACTGGTTCAGGCCTTCTTGTTTGAAATCGAAAGGGGGCCTAAGGTTACTTGTCGGAATGGCCGATTGATTTTTTTGAGGCAACCGAAAAGGTATTGATTCTGCTTGAGCGGGCTCACTCCAAGGGATGTACTGAATCCGATGATCGAGGCCCGGGCTTCCAAGATCGAAGACCCGGTAGCGAAACTGCGGTTTCTCAAAAACACGAACAGACGCTTTGGGCAGGTAGAAAAGGCGCTGTCGCGCCCGCGGTATTGGTGGCTGCGTAACCGTAAATTCTGGCTGGCAGTGATTTTCCTGATGGCGATCCCGACGCTTTCCCTGTTCCGCAAGGCCCAGCCCCTGGTCCCGGCCAGCGAACCAGCGTTGGCGGCGCGGACAAAGAGCTTCCGCGAAACGCCGCTCGAAAAGGTTTGGCTGGTTGATACCAGGAATGGCGTTGAGAGCTGGTCGAACGGATTGCGAATTGAAACGAAGTACACGACGACAAACCGGCCGCGGGAGTATTACGCCTGGAACCGGAACCAGCCGAAATCCCTGCTGACGCAACTGCCATCCCGTCAGGCGGCGGGGATTGTATTTCACACGACCGAGAGTACGCTTGAAGAGCTGGAAGAGCAGAAGCTGCGGAGGCTGAAGCTGCTGGGCGAATCGCTCTTGCAGTACGTACATAAAGAGAAGGCGTACCACTACGTGATTGACCGCTTTGGGCGGATTTACCGGATTGTTGCGGAAGAGGATGCGGCGAATCATGCCGGCCGTTCGACTTGGGCAGATGACAAATGGGCCTATGTGGGTTTGAATGATTCCTTTCTGGCAATTTCGTTTGAAACACAGACGCGGCCGGGCGACGAAGCGCCCATCGTTTCGCAGGCGCAGATCGATTCCGGCAGAGTGTTGACGAGGATGCTGCGGGCGCGGTATGCGATTCCGGCGGCGAATTGCGTGACGCACGCGCAGGTCTCGATCAACCCAAGCAACTTTCAGATCGGCTACCACACGGACTGGGCGGGAAACTTCCCGTTTGAGGCCCTGGACTTGCCCGATAACTATGAGCAGCCGCTGGCGAGCCTGCATCTTTTTGGTTTTAACTACGACGGCACCTTTTTTGCTGCTACGGGAGCGCGCATGTGGAAGGGCGTGGTCAGCAGCGAAGATTTGCTGCGTGAGCAGGCCCGCCGTGAATCCATTTCTGTTGCGCAACTCCGGACACAGTTGCGCAATCACTACCGCCGCTTGAGCGCTTTGCTGCCAGCCGCAGAAAGAACTTTGAGCAATACTCAACAGGAGAACCCATGAAACATTCCCAGCAGACCCCCGCCATTGGCCTGGACGTCGGTACCAGCCGCATTGTCGCCTCATTCCAGCACGGAGAGGAAGTCCAGTTCAGAAGCCAATTGAATGCCTTTGTGGAAGTGCCGTGGTCGAAGATGACCGAGGCCTCCCTGAAGCGGGAAGGGGTGCCGTATGTGGTGACTGGTGAAAATGCCGAAAAGCGCATCATTGTGCCGGGCAACGAGAGTTCGCGCTTTGCGGATTTGCTGCAGATGGAATCGCGCCGCCCGATGAACCGCGGGGTTTTGAATCCGAGCGAGCCGCAGAATGCGGTGATGTTGAAGCAACTGATCGAAAATTTGACGGAAGGCGAGCGGCGGGGCGGGTTGCCGGTTTACTACAGTGTTCCGGCGGCACCGCTGGGCGCTGAGGAGAACCTGACTTATCACGATGCTTCGATTGCCCAGATTCTGCGGGAGTTGGGTTGTGAGCCGACGCCGATCAATGAAGGTCTGGCGGTGGTGTTTTCGGAGCTGGAAGAGACGAACTATTCCGGAGTTGGTATCAGCTTTGGCGGCGGGCTGGTGAACGTTTGCCTGAGCTATCTGGCGGTGCCGGTGGTGAGCTTTAGCGTGGCCAAGGCGGGCGACTACATTGACAGTTCTGCGGCGACGATTACGGGCGAGTTGACTACGCGTATTCGTTTGGCCAAGGAAGAATCCTTCCAACTGAATGGCCCTTACACGGACAAGCTGCATCAGGTGCTGAACGTTTATTACGACGAAGTGATTCGGGCGGTGGTGAATGGATTGAAGGAAGCTTTTTCCAATTCGCGGAATATCCCGAAGATGGGCAAGCCGGTACCGATGGTGCTTTCTGGTGGGACGGCGATGCCGAAAGGCTTCCGGGACCGTTTTGAAAAGGTGTTGCGCGAGTCGGAGTTCCCGCTGCCGCTGAGCGAGGTTCGGCTGGCGGAATCGCCCTTGAATTCGACGGCAAAGGGCGCGCTGGTTGCAGCTTTGGCTGAGATGTAAGTTTCTTTGTCGCACTGGGGTCCCCGGATGGCTTTGATTTGCATTATTCAAAGTGGCTGTCATCGAGCTCGTCGGGCAGGCCGGGGACGTCTGGTGGGGCGAGGGGGCGGAAGGCGCGGTAGATCTCTTTGATGGCTTCGCGGCTGGCGTTGTAATGGTCTTTGCGGGCGTTGAGGCCTTTGGTTGGCTTTTGGTCGGGATCGGCGGGTGGGGGCGCGTCGGGGATGGCTTCGATTTCGCTTTTTTGTAGCGCTGGGTCTGGTGCCTGGATTT
>CAZECF010000007.1:0-24587 GCA_964510335.1 uncultured Bryobacter sp.
AGGGTATGGGTGCCTTCCCAGAGATTGCTGAAGTCGCGCCAGGCCTCGGGAGTCCAGGAGGCCCGATCGTCGAGGGGACCGTCGATGCTGGACTGGTATTCCACTCTCTCTGGCGCGTCGTAGAAGGGGGCGGCGAATTCAAAGCGCAAGTCATTCTGGTCTGGAAGTATGGGCAGCGGGCGGCCGGGGATTCCTTCGGCGAGAGGCTGACGGGTATCGGCCTTCAGAAGGCGGCGGATCAGAACGGGAAAGGGAGGTCGGGATGGAATTTCCAGGCGCTGGTCGAGGCGTCCGAGGCGGCCATCCGAGCCCGCCGCCCAAGTGACGCCATCGGGGTCTTCGTGAACGGCCCAGAGTTCGTCAAAGCCGGCGGCGAGGAAGGCCATGGGACGCCAGCGGGCATCCGGCTGGCCCGGCTGCTGGAGCTGGCCATGGTAGCCGGAACCGCTGATCCAGAGTTGTCCACTCGGGCTTTGCCGCAGGAGCAGGATGCCCCGCGAGCCATTGGCAAAGGCGGGGCCGAGGCGGAGGTCCGGGACGAAGCGCTGTGAAGCCGGGTCGAGTTTAACGAGGCCCGTTTCGGTGGCGAAGACGAGGGAATTGCCGTAACGAAAGATATTCTGCCAGCCCTTGGGAAGACCGTCCGCTTCCGTGAAGGTGCGAGTTACGGGCGGCATCTGATTCAGGTCGATGCGCGTGACAGTGGAACGGGTAGTGGCCCAGAGGATGCCATCGGGTGTGTCGGCAATGGTGCGAAATTCATCACCGGAGCCGGGGAATTCAAAGAATGGTTTCCAGGTGCCGCCGTCGAGCCGCAGTGCCTGAATGGAGCCGCGGAGGGCCGCGAAGAGAGTATTGGGGTCACGCAGGGAGAAGGCGATGTCATAGACGACATCGTTATTGGCGGGGCGGGGAAAACTCTGCTTGCCGTCGAACTCAAAGAGGCCAGACTGGGCTCCCACCCAGAGGGAGTTGCCGCGAGGCTGGAGAGACCAGACAGGCTGGGTAAGGCCGGGGACGGGGCTGAAGCCAGAGGAGTCGAGGCGGAAGAGGCCGCTGGTGGTACCGGTATAAAGCTGGTTTTGCCAGCGGGTGAGGCACAGGAGGGTACCCTTGATGCCGCTGGTCTCATCGAAAACGGTGAGCTGCGGACTGAAGCGGACGAGACCATTGCCGGTGGCGAGCCAGACGCCACCCTGGCGGTCTTTCCCGATGCCACCGATATATTCGCTGGGCAGGCCGGCGGGCTTATCCAGCAGACGCAGCAACTCGCCAGCTTCATTGATGATGATGAGGCCACCGCGAGTGGTGGCGAGTCCGATTTGGCCGGGGGCGATTTCGGCAATCGAATAGAGGTCGAGATCGCTGACCAGCTTCGTCACAGGGAGGTTGATTTCGACATAGCTAGTGGATGAAGCGGTGAAGAAGCGGCGGTTGGTAGCGAGTATTGGGCCGCGGGCGGTTTGGAATACTCCACGCAAATCCTGCTTTGCGAAGAGGGATCCGCCGGGGGCGAGGGAAAGCTCTTCGCCGTCGAGGCGATGCAGACCAAGTCCCGGGACCTGAGCATGAAGAACGCCGTTTACCAGAAAGGCACGGCGGAGTTTGCCGCCTGCTTTCCAAATCCGAACGCCGGAAGCGGGATTGTAGAAAATGAGGTGCTCGGTGGTTGAGAAGTAAACACCGGCTGGGGTGGGGACGATGCTCCAGACGTTACCAAAGCTTCTATCGGCAGGGTCCAGCTTGGGGAGAAGGGAAACAAAGGAGATGGCACCCTTGGCGTCTGGCGCAAGATAGCCCAGTTCATTCTGGCCGCCCACCCAGAGGACACCCTTAGAATCGAGTCCCAGGCTGCGGACGGCTTTGGCATTGGGCAGTGGAATGCGACGCCAGGTTACACCATCGAATTCCAGTAAGCCATCGGTGTTGCCAAAGTACAGGATGCCGCGGGTATCTTCGAGGACGGCCCAATTTTGCGGAGAGGCGAGGTAGGTCTTGGGCGAGTAAACTTTGAGGCTGTACTGGCCCTGCCCCGGGAGACCGAGGCAGGTGAGCACGAAGAAAAGGAAGAAAAAGTGAAGGCGGAAAAGCATGAACGACGGGTGCAATCAGGGATTACGCCCGTCTTCAAAATGTAGCAGAGTAAGCTCTAAGCGCGGAAGCGCTTGAGTGCGACGCCCGCGAGAACCAGGCCTGCCAGGGCGAAGGTAGAGGGCTCCGGGATGGTGGTGGCAACCGGTTGCTGGATGCCTTCAAAGCCGCTGATGGTGCCAGGCAGAAAGTCCAGAACCAGCCGGATATTCAAGACGGCGGCGGGTTCGTCAAAGACAATGGAGGCTGACACAAATTCAAAGGTGGAGCTAGTTCCGTTGGTCTTCAGAATGTAGGGTTTGGTTGCACTAGGACCGCAGCTAAAAGTGGAATCCGAGTAACCGGACGGGCCGCCGGCGTTCTGTAGCGCCGTGGAGATCGGAATGGAAGGGGTAAAGTCGGAATCGATACAACCCCATTTGGTGCCGTAGATGCTGCCAACAGGGGGGTCGAGATCGAGTCTGTCTCCAGCGATGATGGGCGGCGGATCGACGTTGTAGGTAATGAGGTAGCGTTCCGGGACGGTAATGACGCGGTTGAAGAAGCTGAGATCGCTGGGCAGGATGTTAAAGGAGTTAGTGCTTTGAACCGGAACGATAATGAGGTCGTCGGCGGTGATGGAGCCCGTTAGCGAGGAAGAAGGCGTAACTTTGAGTTCCGTGAAAAAAAACTTTGAATAAGTCAAATTGCCAATGTTGCAAGCGCCACCAAGAGTTGGTGAGTAATTAGATTGATAATTGGTCAAGGTGTCCTGACCACACGCCGGCAAGTCCGAAATGGAACCGGCAAATGAGCACGAGGCTACTGCGAAAAATGCAAGAGAGAGAATGCGGAAGTGCAAGATACCTGCTTTCTCCGTCAAGTTAGCATGATTAAATGGAAGTTTAGAGGTGGGAAGATACCAGAGAGGCTATGACTTAGTACTGGTACTTTTGAGGGATCAACGGACGATCAACACGGGGCAGGAGAGCTGATGGCGGACGGCGTCGATGGTGGCGCCGAAGACGATATCTTTGAGGCCGGAGTGGCCATGGGCGGCCATGATAATCAGGTCGGGGTTGATCTCTCTGGCCGCGGAGATGATGGCATCGCGCGGGCTGTCCCGGTGTTCGATGCGGAATTCGGCACTGACACCCTGAGCCTGGAGTTGAGCGGCGAGGCGGGTGAGATAGAGAGTACCCTCTTCCACTTCGGCCGTCTCACTCAATTCTCCGTAGACGCGGCTGGTGACGCCTTCTTCAACGTGGAGCAGGATGAGCCTTGAATTGTGTTGGCGGGCCAGAGCGCTGGCGTGGGCCAGAGCCGTGATGTCGCGATCGGAATGGTCCAGGGGGACAAGGATGGTCGCGTAGCGGGGAGGCTCGAGGGCAGGGACTTCCGCGGGCGGCATGGTGTCGAGTTGCCGGACGTTATTGGCTTTGGGCAGCCAGGGAGAGGCGACGACCCAACCGAGCAGACCCAGAATCGGGAGTACGGGGAGGAGAGGCCACCAGCCATAGGGACTGAGCGTATCCCAGGCCAGTTTCAAATTCAGGACGACGACAATGGCGGCGGTGAGCCAGGCGAGGATCTGGACCCAGAGCGCGTTGGCGAATTCGCCCATTTTGGCTTTGTCGGAAGTGAAGTGGATTAAGGGAATGATGGCGAAGGGGAGTTGGAGGCTCAAGACAACCTGGCTCAGGATGAGGAGCTGGTAGGTTGCCGCTTCGCCGGCGACGACGATGGTAATGACAGCGGGAATGATGGCAAGCAGACGCGTGATGAGGCGGCGGAGCCAGGGCTGCATGCGAAGGTTGACAAAGCCTTCCATCACGATCTGGCCGGCCATGGTTCCGGTGATGGTGGAAGACTGGCCGCTGGCAAGCAGGGCAACAGCAAAAAGGATGCTAGCCAGGGATGTGCCGAGCAGGGGCGCGAGCAGGAGGTGGGCTTGTTGGATTTCCTGCACTACGATGCCGTTCTTGTAGAAGGTGCTGGCGGCGAGGATGAGAATGCCTCCGTTGACAAGGAGGGCGAGGTTGAGGGCGACGGCGCTGTCAAAGAGATTGAAGCGGCAGGCGGAACGTTTTTCTTCCACCGAGGTGCCGATGCGGCGGGTTTGCACCAGAGCGGAGTGCAGGTAAAGATTGTGCGGCATGACGGTTGCGCCGAGGATGCCGATGGCGACGAAGAGACTTTCCGAGTTGAGGCGGGGGATGAGCCCGGTGGCCATTTCGCCGAGGTCTGGCTTGGCGAGCCAGATTTCGACCGCGAAGCAGCCGCCGATGGTGGTGATGAGCACCAGAATGAGAGCTTCAATGAAGCGGATGCCGTAGCGGGTGAGCCAGAGGATCAGGAGGGTGTCGAAGCTGGTGAGCAGTACGCCGTAGAGGAGCGGCATTTTGAAGAGCAGGTCGAGAGCAATGGCGGCGCCGAGGATCTCGGCGAGGTCCATGGCGGCGATGGCGATTTCGCAGAGAATCCAGAGTGAGAAATTGACGGCGCGCGGGTAGACCTCACGGCAGGCTTGGGCAAGGTCGCGGCCGCGAATCAGCCCCAGGCGGGCGCTGAGCGTTTGCAGGAGGATGGCCATGAGGTTGGACATGACCAGCACCCAGAGCAACTGGTAGCCAAAGCGTGCGCCGCCTTCAAGGTCGGTGGCCCAGTTTCCGGGGTCCATATAGCCGACGCTGACGAGGTAGGCGGGACCGGAAAAGGCAAAGAGCCGGCGCAGGAAGCTGCGTTGACCGGTTCCAATGCTGGAATGAACTTCAGCGAGAGACTTGCCCTGTCCGGAGCGATTAACCATAGAAACCCAAAAGAGTTAACTATAGTTTACGTTATTTCTTGTAGGAGATGTGCCAGATCTTGTTGTTGCCGTCTTCGGAGACGAGGAGGCTGCCATCGGCGAGCTGCGTGACTCCAACGGGGCGGCCCCAGACTTCGCGCTGGCCGGCATCGAGCATCCAGCCGCCGAGGAATTCTTCCGGCGGACCGGCGGGTTTGCCGTTCTTGAAGGGGATGAAAACGATGTTGTACCCGACGCGTTTGGCGCGATTGCCGGAGCCACGCTGGGCGAGGAACGCGCCGTTGCGGTAGCGGGACGGGAAGAGTTTGCCGGTGTAGAAGGTGAAGTCCATGGCCGAGACGTGGGCTTGGAGGACAACGTCAGGGACAACGGTTTTGGCAACCATGTCCGGGGCGGCGCCCTTGTGACGGGGTTCTTCATTGGGGCCGATGTAGGCGTAGGGCCAGCCGTAGAAGGCATCCTGTTTGATGGAAGTGAAGAAATCGGGGACGAGGTCGTCACCGAGGCCGTCGCGTTCCTGGACGGTGGACCACAAGGCTTTGCTGGTGGGGTGGAACTTGAGGGAGACGGAGTTGCGCAGTCCGGTGGCGAAGATCTGGGGATTGGAGCCATCCGGGTTGTAGGAATTGATGGCGGCGCGGTTGGCTGGGTCGCCGGTATCGACGTTGGAGCCGGAGCCGACGGAGACGAACATGCGGCCGGACTTGGGATCGAAGGCGATGGAGCGGGTCCAATGGCCTTTGTTGTAACCGGTGAGATCCACTACTTTTTCGGCGGGGCCAACGGAGAGGGCCGCAGCATCGAGTTTGTAGCGCTTGATGGCCTCATCTTCGGAGACATAAAGGAAGCCGTCATGGAGGGCGAGGCCAAAGGGCTTGGCCAAGCCGCTGATGAGGGCTTTGCGATCCTTGCCGCCATTGGTGAGCGCGAAGACGGTGCCGTTGGGGACGCTATCGGCGACGAGGACGGCACCGGTGGCCAGTTCGAGCATGATGCGCGGTTTATTGAAGCCGGAAGCGTACTCGCGGACGGTAAAGCCGGTGGGAAGCGTCAATTGGCGTCCGTCTGGTTGGGGAATGACCTTGGGCGGGTTGGTGGCAGAAGGGGTGTGATAGGGCGCCGGGAGTTGCGGCTTCTTGGAATCAGCAGCGTAGACGCAGCCGAGGCAGAGGAGGAGAGAAAGCAAACGCATAAATTTTAGAAGGAGAAGCGATGAGTCTATCACTAAGATAGAGAACATGTGGACGATGGTGCTGCTGGCGGCGCTGGCTCAAGCTCCCGCGATAGAAGACATTGAAGTGGTGTTTGAAACCGAGGCGGGAAGCTTCCGCATGGAGTTGTATCCGGACAAGGCGCCGAAGCATGTGGCGTTTTTTCTGGATCTGGTGAAGAAAGGCTATTACAACGGCAGCGGCTTTCACCGGGCCTACCCGTATGCGCTGGTGCAGGGTGGGGACCCGTTGCTGAAGGACCCGAAGACGCCGAAGAAGCTTTGGGGAACGGGCGGGCTGAAGTTGCAGAAGAGCGAGTTCAGCGATTTGAAGCATGAACGGGGAGTGGTGTCGACGGTGAGCATTCCGAATACGCCGGATAGCGATGGGGCGCAATTCTTTGTCTGTCTGGCGCCGCAGCCCGTGCTGGACGGGAAGTATTCCGCGTTCGGGAAGGTGACGGAAGGTTTTGAGGCGTTGGAGAAGATTTCGCAGGTGCCGGCGGAGGAGGGAGTGGTTGAGAAGCCGGTAAAGATTCTGCGGGCCTTTGTGGAGGCCAAGAAGCGCGAGCCGTTTCTGAGTGCGAGTGTGGAGGAGTTGAGCCGGACGGTGCGGATCGAGACGACGCTGGGGACGGTAAGAGTGAAGACGCGGCCGGATTGGGCGGTGGAGAATGCGAGGAACTTCTTGAAGCTGGTGGCAAGTGGCTGGTACGACGGGCAGGGCTTTCACCGGATTGCGAAAGGTTTTGTGGTGCAGGGGGGAAGTGAAGGGTACCGGGAGAGTTCGCAGAGCCATCCCGGGGACAGATGGGTGCGGCCGGTGAAGGGGGAATTCAGCGGAGAGGTAAAGCATGTGAGAGGGATTCTGTCGATGGCGCGGACGGAGGATCCGGATTCAGCGACCACGTCATTCTTCTTTGTGCTGGCGCCGGCACCGCATCTGGATGGGCAGTATTCGGCGTTTGGGGAGATCGTAGAGGGGATTGAAGTGCTGGAGGCGTTTGAGAAGGAGGAGGTGGAAGGGGAGACGCCGAAGCGGCGGCTGGAGATTGTGAAGGCAACGTTGGAGCCGTAGATTTCAGGAGCGCGCGAAAGCTAGTAGAGGTTTGACCTCATGCCGATCGGCGGCCTTTTCTGCCAGGATGTAAAGCTCACGCACGTGGCCGATTTCCTTCATGTTGGTTCGTCCCCAGGAAAAGCGATCGTTGCCAAGTTCGATCACCAGGACATTGGCCACCAGCCGAGAATGTCTACCGGTGCCATTTACAAATGGGTGAATTTGCACCAGGCAGTGATGGAAGCGCAGCGCAATCTCGTTGATAAGTTTTTCGCTAAGCAGGACCCGCCGTCGGCTAAATGCCCACAACTGACCCCTCAAAATGTTTTCCTGATCGGCTGTGTTGAGATCATCGCGATCGGCGAGGTAAGCAGGTATGAGATCGCGTATTTCTTTGGGTGTTAGAGGCGTGGCCGCCTCGTCTGGTTGATCGAAGAAGCTTACCAAATCGATCCCACAGCTTTCGAGGATTTATCTCGTGCAAAACATTAGTTAAGCAGCGGTGTATAAGCGGTAGGAAAGGTAGACCAGGTAGACAATCATGAGGAAGGCGCCTTCGCGGCGGGTGATGGTGTGGCCTGAAAGCAGGGCGAAGGGGAGCAGGATGGCGGACAGGAAAGCCATGACGGCGACGTCGAGAATGCCTCCGGCCGGGATGTCGACCGGGTGGAGGGTGCTGACGATGCCTCCGATGCACAGGAGGTTAAAGAGGTTCGAGCCGATGATGTTGCCGAGGGCGAGGTCGGCGTCGCCTTTCCTGGCGGCGATGAGGCAGGTGGAAAGTTCGGGCAGCGTGGTGCCGACCGAAATGATGGTGAGGCCGATGATGGCTTCCGACACGCCAAAAGAACGGGCGATGGAAACGGCGTAGTCAACGGTCCACTGGGCGGAAAAGGAAACGCCGAGAAAGCCCGCGACGGCGATTGCCGTGAGGATGAGAATCGAGTACCCTCGATTGGGTGCAGGCTGATCCTGCACGTCGGTAATGAAGGCATCCGTGTAGCGAACTCGAATCGCGTGGCGGACCGAATAGAGCAAGAAGATTGCGAAGAGGAAGAGCAGGATGATGCCGTCGTTGCGGCTCCAGTGATTGGGCGCTCCGTTATCGAGAAGGGAATCGAGGCTAATGACCAGGACAATCAAGACGGAGAAGGCGAGGAAGGGTAGTTCACGGGTGACAACGGAGGCTTCAATGCGCAGCGGGTTGATCATGGCGGTGAGCGCGAGAACTACGCCAACATTGACGAGGCAGGCCCCAATGATGTTGCCGAAGGCAAGGTCCGTTACGCCGCGCCAGGCGGAGATGGAATTGACTACCAATTCGGGAGTGCTGGTGCCGAAGGCAACGAGCGTCATGCCGATGACGATTTTGGGCACACCCAGACGTTCCGCGATCCCGGCGATTCCGTCGACGAAGTAGTTCGCAGAGATCAGCAGTATTGCGAGAGAGCCCAGAAGCAGGACAAATTCCAGCATAGGGTTCCAAAGTAACAGACATAAAAAAAGACCCGCATCGAGGAGATGCGGGCCAGGAAGGAAACGAGGAAAGCTTAGTTGGTGTCGTTCAACACAAGGAGTTCAAAGCTGCCGCCCGCAGAGGCGTCGAGGGCTACGACCGTACGAACCGTGCCACCGGTCAGACGCAGGCGACGTGAGTCGATGACGACGGTCTTGGTGCCTTGGGGGGCAACGCGAGCCTGATAATCACCGGCAGGGACGGTCAGATAACCGGAAGCCAGGGTGAAAGGCACACCCGAGAGCAGCGGCATGTTGGGGAGGGCGGCAAAGGGTGCCGTGACAAAGATGTCTACCGGGGGAGCCGTAGATGCACCGTGCACGACACGAACCTTGGTCATGTTCATTGCAGGAGCGGTTGCGTCGTCACCGGTGCCGATGATGGTCAGGCTGTGATCGGCCAGTTTGCCGAAAGCATAGAAGGTGTAGGAGACGCCATCAGCGAGAGTGAAGGGAAGGCTCAGAGCGGTGGTGGAGGTACCAGCGACATTGAGTGCGATCATGCGCATGCCGGCGGGGACGGGAGTGTAGTTGGTGTAATCCTTGAAGGCCAGACCCTGGAAGGCGACGTTGCCGTCAACGAGGATGTCCACTGCGGGGGCGTCGACGCTAGCGTGTACGACGCGGACCCGGGCGGTCTGGGCAGAGGCTGGCATGAGTGTCATGCCGAAGAGAATTGCCAAAGAGGCAGCAGAGAGGAAGTTTTTCATAAGCGTTGCTCTGATTGGGACAACGAGATGAAGGCGGCAGATGGATCTGTGACGTGAAGAAAATTTCAAAATAATTACAGAAGCGAATCAGTTGGCTTCCGGGATGACGTGGACTTCGACTTCAAGCGTGTGTTCCCCGCCGCCGATGGTGATGCCTTTGACGGGAGTGACGTCACCGAAATCGCGGCCCCAGGCGATGGTGATGTGGCCATGGCCGGGTAGCTGGTTGTTGGTGGGGTCGAAGTCGATCCAGCCGAGTTCAGGGATGAAGACAGAGACCCAGGCGTGGGAAGCCTGAGCGCCCTGTAAATCTCCGTCGCTCCGCAGGTAGCCGCTGACGTAACGAGCCGCCAGACCGCGGGCACGGAGCGCGCCAATCATGACGTGGGAGTAATCCTGGCAGACCCCCTGGCGGGATGCGATGACGGTGGCAAGCGGAGTTTCGATGGAGGTGGAATCGGGCTTGTACTTGAAGTCGCGGTAGATCTGGCGCATGAGCGCTTCGGCGGCTTCGAGCAGCGGTGTGCCCGATTGAAAGACGGGCTCGGCGTATTCGGCAAGTTCATCGAGATGGGGAACGAAAGGAGATTCCCAGCAAAATTCATTGGCTTCGAGAGTGGCTGGATCCTCGCAGTCTTTCAAATAGTCGCGGGCTTCCTCCCAGGAACAGCCCAGATGCAGAGGGCCCGAGTTGGGCAGCATTTCGATCAGGCTGGTGGCGGTAATGACAAAGCAGTCGTGTGGTTCGAGCACGGCAAAGGAACTGACATCGTTGCCAAAGTAATCTTTGCGCGAGATGATCGCGGAGGGTTGCGGGCTAACGGAGAGACTCCAATCGAGAAGGAGCTGGTGGGGGAGAATGCGCGGAGTGAGGCGAGCTTCGCTGTGGCAGTGAGACACCGGTCCTTCATAGGTGTAACGAGTGGTGTGTGTGGCGCGATAAATCATGGAAAGCTCAGACTGAAGCAAAGCGGGACGGCATGACGTGGCTGAGGTAGCGACCGGTGAGGGCTTCAGACAGGTCATAGAGTTGACCGGCGAGGTCTTCGAGGAATTGATGGAGATCTGCGGGCTTAACCAGGTTTTGGGCTTCAGCGAGCCGGACATGGTTCAAGGGCTTTACGGCAAGCCGTTTTTCAAGACTCCAAGTAGAATTGGGCTCCTGGTGCGGAAGTTTGTCACAATGCTCGTCGAGAGTGGCGAGTTGGAAGGCGATGGAGCGGGGATTGGACTCATCGAAAAGCAGGAGTTCGAGCACAAAGCGGGGGCGCAGGGCGGTGAGATAACGGGACCGATACGTGATGGAGCTATCGGCAGACATCAACACCAGATCCAGATGGCTGGGCTGGGCGCTGTCATGGGCAACTCCGTGGCGGAGAAGTTCCATGGTTTGGAGAGCACGTTCGAGCCGGCGGCCGATTTCCAGAAAGCGCCAGCCGTGGCCTCTGGTGGTGCTATCGGAAAGCAAGCCGGCAAAGGCGGAAAGTGAGGTGATGGTTTGATCGAGGAGCAACATGATGGTTGCGGGGCGTTTGCCCAGGAATGGACCCGCCGGTTGGGTGACACCCATCTCAATCTGCTGGAGGACCCGCCAGGTGTCGCTGGACAGACGTTCCTTGACCGGCCAGGCGGATTGCCGCATACGCTTCAGGTTGTAGCCCAGTGGCGAGATGCCAGCCGGGTCGTGGATCATGTTGGTGATCATGGTTTCCACCTGATGGAGTTGTTCACTCATGGGAGCGGTGAGGACGGTCTTGGGCAGGTATCCGTAACCGGTGAGCAACTGGAGTACTGCATCGAGGGAAACGTTGTGGAAGGCGTCTTCTTCACCGGAGAGAACAGGCAGGACCGTGCGCAGCGTGCGGACCATGGATTCAACGCGTTCAGCGTAGCGCCCGAGCCAGAAGAGATTGTCGGCGACGCGGCTGGGGAGATCGCCCGTGGCGAGCGACATGGGTGAGGAAGGGGGATCACCGGACTCATCGAGAGCCGTTGTGCGGAAGGAGGAATAGTCAGGCCGGCCGAGGACCCAGGTGTCTTTGCTGGAGCCACCTTGCTGCATGGTTACGACGAGGGAGGTGGCGGATTGAGCGACACGGGTAAGGCCGCCGGGCATGACGGCGAATGTGCTTCCGTCCCAGGCTGCAAAGGCGCGGAGCATGACGTGTCGCGGCTGCAGGCCCTCGTCAGTCCAGACGGGCGCAGTGGAGAGGGAAACCAATTCCTGGGCAATGTAGTGAGCCGGGCGAGTGAGGATCTTGTGGCGCAGCTCTTCCAGTCCGCGGGCATCGAGCCCGGCGGCAAAGATGGGTTTGAGGCCGAAGCGCGGGAAGGCCGGCTTGATGATGAATCGGTCAAGGTGTTCGAGCACGAAGTTGCGCTCGTATTCCTGGCCGCACCACCAGGTCGCGACGGAGGGCAAGTGAAGTTCTTCCCCCAGAAGGTGGCGGCAGAGGCTGGGGAGGAAGGCTTTGTGGGCAGGGGTTTCAATGAGTCCGCTACCAAGGGAATTGGAAACGACGACGTTGCCGGCGCGCACGGCACCGAGCAAACCGGGGACGCCGAGCAGGGAATCGCCTCGCAACTCCAAGGGGTCGCAATAGCTGTCATCCTGGCGACGGAGGATCAGGTCGACGGGTTCAAGGCCTTCGAGAGTCTTGAGGTAGACACGCTGATCGCGAACGGTAAGATCCGGCCCTTCGACGAGTGGAATTGCCAGGTTCTTGGCCAGAAAGGAATGCTCAAAATAAGTCTCGTTGAAGGGCCCTGGGGTAAGCAGAACCATCCGGCGGTTGTTGGGCGCAATGCTGAGAAGACCATGGCGGCGGGCGGCATAGAAATGATTGAGCGGACGAACGCAGTGCTGGTTGAAGAAGTGAGGGAGGGTGCGGGCGGCGACGACGCGATTTTCCAGGGAGTAGCCACCACCGGAGGGGACTTGGGTGCGGTCCGCGATGACCCACCAGCGGCCGTCGGCGGAACGAGCCAGATCCACCGCGTAAAAGTGGAGGCGAATTTCGCCCGGTACGGGGATGCCATGGCAAGGGCGAAGGAAATTCGGATTGAGATAGACGAGCTCAGGCGGTAGCTTTTTTTCACGGAGCAGGTGCTGGCCTCCGTAGCAGTCGCTGAGGATCGCATTGAGGAGCAGGGCACGTTGCGCAATCGCTTTTTCGAGCCAGGCCCACTCATCTTCCGGAATGATTAACGGAATGGGATCGAGAGGCCAGAGGCGCTCGGCACCGCGGTCGTCGCCGTAGACGTTATAGGTAACGGCGTTATTGCGGATGATCTGTTGAGCACTTTGCCAGCGGCGGTCAAACTCGGGCCGGCCCATATTGCGCAGGCCTTCGTGGAGGCGCTGCCAGTGAGGGCGAACCTTGCCGTCGGGACCCATGTATTCGTCCCAGAGATCCGGAATGGGACTGTAAGCCCAATCTTGCATTGAAGTAGTGTCAGTCGCTGTGAGGTTCCGTTGCAAAGTGTGGAGAGTAACTTGTATTTGACCATGAGGGGAGGCTGCTTGGGTGAGGCCTAGAATAGAGCATGGCTTGGGGAACGACAGAGCTGATTCTGAAATGGGGGATCGCGGACGGCGAGGAGTTGCTGCGGATCGTGAATCCGGACCACGTGCTGCGGGAGGAGCCGCGGGCAGAGGAGTTTGGCCGATTATTGCGAGACGGAGTCTGGCCAGGGATTCGGAGGCCTGCCAACCGGGCGGCGATCGAGGCGGAGGTGGCAAGTGCAAGTAGTGAGCCGTGGGTGGATTCCAATGGGTATCTGGTGGAGTACTTTCGGGCGCTGGACGGGAGCCGTCCGGTGTGGTTGGCGCAACGGCCGGCGAACCGGCCGGATGTGGATGTGCCTTTGGGGACAGTGGAGCTGGCGTTGATCGAGGCGCGTTTGGCGGGCGGAAATTTTCTGGTGGAGTTGCCGGAGCGCTACCAAGCCAGGTTGCTGGCCGGAGATGCGAAGGCACTGGCGGCCTGGAAGCAATTGGGGCTGACGGCGCGCTGGCTCAAGGAGCAAGCCAGTTTGTTTGGGCTGACGCCGCTGCCGCAAATTGTGGCCCTGGTTGAGCCCGGACTGGCGACGCGGGAGATTGCGAACCTTCTGCACCGGCGTGGGGCGAGTCCGGTGCTGCGGCCTGCCGGAGCCGCCATTCCTCCGGGGATGGCTCCCGCGGCCATTGTGGCGGCGGGATTGAAGGCAGTGCCGGAGCAAGCTTATGCATTTGCTTCGCGTGGGGGAATGTTGGTGACAGATCAGGCTGTCCCCCTCGGGGGGAGGCTGGTGCGGGAGGATGTGGACCGGAATTTTTATCAAGTGGGGGCGGGGAAGCTGGTGGCGTACCGGAAGCGAATTGCCGACCCGAGTGAGTTTGCGCTCGATGTCATCGACCTGATCACACACAAGCGGCGCGCGACGCGGCTCTGGAATGCGCCTTCCGTGATTCCTGTGGCTACGGCAGGGGCCAGTGCAGGGGAAGCGATCCTGCGACTGGTGAATTACGGAGAAGGGGAGCGGGAAGAAGTGCAGGCGCATGTGCAAGGACATTTTGCCAAGGCAACTTTCCTGAGTCCGGGGCGGATGCCTTCCACTTTGAAAGTGGCAAGGCGGGGGGCTTCGACTGAGGTCTTTGTGCCCAAGCTTGAACGCGTTGGGATTGTGCGATTCTCAAATTGAAGTGAGGTAGCAAATGGAAATCAGCCGGAGAGATTTGCTGGCAATCGGAGGGGCAGCGCTCCTGCCTGGAGGCGCGCAGGCGGCGCGCGAAGCCAAGACTCATTTTGCAGTGCACCCCTTCATTGAGGCCAACCCCAAGGCTGTTTTCATCAAGCGAACCAGGGTGTCGGCCAAGACGGATTCGGCTGGAAAACTTCGGGAAGGCTTGGGCCTGATTCGCGAAGTGTTGCGGCCGGTGGAAAGCGGCGGGATTCCGGTGGGGCACCGGATTGTGCTGAAGCCGAATTTCACGAGCGTACGCAACAAGCGGCCGGATATTGAGAACTGGGGCACGGGGACGGATTCGCAGTTCTATGAAGGCGTGGTGATGGGGCTCAAGGAACTGGGCGTGCGCAAGATGTCGTTTCTTGAAGCGAATGGGTTTCACACCTGGAATTACCGCGGGCTTGTGGACATCAACGAGAAGCATGGCGTGGAGATGAATGAGCCGGACCGCCGGGAGCGGAATTTCCGCGACAGCTACGAGATGACCTGGACAAAGGTGCATGAGCCGGTGGTGTACCAGCGGATTCCGCATTTTGCTCCGGTGAATGAGCCGGACACGTGGCTGCTGAATATCGCCAAGTGGAAGTCGCACGGGATGTGCATGACGCTGGCGACAAAGAACCTGCAGGGGCTGGTGGTTAAGCCCTTCGTGCGCTTCTGTCCCGGCTGGCGGATGGTAACGGGCGTGCCGGATTTCATGAAGCCCGATATCCACCCGGATGTGGAAGCGCGCGTGAAGCGGTACTTTGCCAATCACAAAAAGCTGGGCTATGCGCGATATGACAGCCTGGCGGATTTGAGCCCGATGAATCAGGAGATTTGGGCGCACAAAACCTGCGACAACTATCAGACGTTGACCCCGGGGCTCAATGTGATCGAAGGGATTTATGGCCGTGATGGCGATGGTTTCGGGGTGGGGAATGATCACCTCACGAATCTGGTGATGTTTGGCAAGGACCGCCTGACGCTCGACCTGATCGGGATGTATCTGGGCGGGCATGAGCCGGGGAATGTGAATCTTTTCCGGATCGCCAAAGAGCGGGGCTTGATGAAGAGCTTCAATCCCTGGGAAGTGGAAGTATATGAGTGGGTGAATGGCGAGCCGGTGCGGCGGCAACTCAGCCAGTTGCCGCGTACGCCGCTAAAAACTTACTACCTGCAAAAAGAAGGCGAAGCAAAGTATCACCTGGTGAACGAGCGCTTCGACTACGACAAAGTACGCAGCTAGAGCGGCCGCCTGCGTCGCAGGTCGAGGGTAGTGGGGAATTCCGGATTCGGTTCCGGCGCGGGAGGAATCATGATTCCGGTGGTGCCGCCGTAGCTGGAAAAGCGGGAGGCGCGACGGGCTTGGGCCTCGTTGGCGTTGACGGGGAAAATATCGTAGCTGCGTCCGCCCGGATGGGCAACGTGATACACGCAGCCGCCCAGCGACTGGTTGCTGGATAGGTCGAAGAGGTCGAACTTGAGCGGGGTATCGACAGGGATGGTGGGGTGGAGGCAGCGGGGTGGTTGCCAGGCGCGGTAGCGGACCCCACAAACAAATTCGCCGTGGGTGCCGGTGGAGCGCAGCGGCAGCAGGCGGCCATTGCAGGTGACGCGGAAGCGCTCAGCCGTAAGGTTGCGGACGCGGACCTGGAGGCGCTCGACGGAGGAATCGACGTAGCGCGTCGTGCCGCCGGCGCCGGGTTCTTCGCCAAGCACGTACCAGGGTTCGATTGCCTGCCGGAGTTCGATCTCGATGCCATCGTAGTTGACCACACCGTAGACGGGGAAGCGGAACTCAAAGTGCGGGGCGAACCAGGAGGAATCAAAAGGGTAGCCAGCGCGATTGAGGTGGCGCATGACGGCGTTGAAATCTCTTTCGACAAAGGCAGGGAGCAGGAACTCATCGTGGAGGCGGGTGCCCCAACGGATGGGCGTTTCGGCGTAAGGCTCACGCCAGAAGGCAGCGACGAGGGCGCGAAGCAGGAGTTGCTGGGTGAGGCTCATGCGAGCGTGCGGCGGCATTTCAAAGGCGCGCATTTCAAGCAGGCCGAGGCGACCGGTGGCTGAATCGGGAGAGAAGAGCTTGTCGATGCAGAATTCGGCGCGGTGCGTGTTGCCGGTGACATCGACGAGAAGATTGCGGAAGACGCGATCCACGAGCCAGGGCACGTATTGGTCTGGATAGCCGTGATTGTCGATCAGGCTGGCAGCGATTTCCAGCTCGTAGACGGAGTCAGGGCGGGTCTCATCGACGCGCGGTGCCTGGCTGGTGGGACCGATGAAAGTGCCAGAAAAAAGATAAGACAGAGAAGGATGATTGAGCCAGAACAGGACGAGGGAGCGCAGGAGATCCGGACGCCGGAGGAAGGGGCTGCGGACGGGCTCGGCTGCTCCCATCACAATGTGATTGCCGCCTCCGGTGCCGGTATGGCGGCCATCGAGCATGAATTTCTCCGTGCCGAGGCGGCATTCGCGGGCCGTTTCATAAAGACGGTTGGTGTCGGCAACGAGAGTCTTCCAGTTGGGCGCGGGGTTGGTGTTGACTTCGATGACACCGGGGTCGGGCGTGACCTTGATCTGACGCAAGCGGTGATCGAAGGGGGGCGTGTAGCCTTCAATCAGCACAGGCATCTTGAGCTTGGCGGCGGTGTCTTCAACCGCCATGACCAGTTCGACATAGTCGGCGGCGTTTTCAACCGGGGGCATGAAGATGTGTATCTTGCCGCGCCGGGGCTCAACGGAAAGAGCAGTGCGGACGCCCTGATCGGGGCCGTCTGGCAGGACCTGTTCGTTGACAGCTTGGCGTCCCGCCGTCTCGCTGGTATCGGCGGCAATGGAGCGCTGGGGCTGTTGCAATGGTTCGCCCCAAAGGCCGCCCGTGGCCAAGGGGGCAAAGGTGGGCAGGGGGCCGCGCGGGGCCATGGGGTCAATCGTGAAGATGTGGCGCTGTTGGGACTTTGGGAGATGAGGAAGACTCTGCAGGGGCAAGCGGAAGCCAACGGGCGAGTCGCCGGGAATCAGGAAGAGGTGGCGGGCGCGCAGCATCCACAGGCCGCTCTGCCAGCTTGGGCCGTCCTTGCCGGGTAGCTTCTGGAGCGGCAGCACAAAGCCGCAAGGCTGATCGAGACCGCGCTCGAAGACGCGGCGCATGCGGTCGCGCTCTTCCGGGTCGGCGAGTCGATTGTCGCCGGGATCTACATTGACGGGAAGTTGACGCTCTTTGTGAATGTATTCGAGGGGGTCTTCATAGGCGGCGATGACGAACTCGGGAGAGATGACCAGCCGCTTGGCGAGGGCTTCGGCGAAGGCGAGGCCCTCTTCGCGGCCGTGGCCATAATCCTGTTCCGGGTTGGCGATCCACTGGTCATCGCGCCAGAGCGGGCTGCCATCCGTGCGCCAATAGCAGGTGAAGGCCCAGCGGGGAAGGGATTCACCGGGATACCATTTTCCCTGACCGAAATGGAGGAGGCCTTTGGGGGCGACCTGGTCGCGGAGGCGGCGAATCAACTGTCCGGCGCGACGTTCCTTTTCCGGGCCAAGGGCATCGGTATTCCATTCCGGGCCGTCCATATCGTCGATGGAGACGAAGGTGGGTTCACCGCCCATGGTGAGTTCGACGCCGCCGGCGTCGAGGTCGCGATCTACCTGATCGCCGAGGGCGTCAATGGTGGCCCACTGCTCTTCTGTGTAGGGTTTGGTGACGCGAGGATCCTCATGGATGCGGAGCACATTCATGATGTGCTCAAACTCCACTTCGCAAGGGCTGACCAGGCCTGAGACCGGGGCGGCGGAGGAAGGCTCCGGGGTGGCGGCTAGCGGGATGTGGCCTTCGCCGGCGAAGAGACCCGAGGTAGGATCGAGGCCAACCCAGCCGGCGCCGGGGAGGAAGACTTCGGTCCAGGCGTGCAGGTCGGTAAAGTCGGCTTCGGGGCCGGATGGGCCGTCGAGCGATTTCTCATCGGCCTTGAGCTGAATGAGATAACCGGAGACAAAGCGGGCGGCGAGCCCGAGCCGGCGCAGAATCTGCACCAGCAGCCAGGCGGTGTCGCGGCAAGAGCCGCTGCCAAGGTTGAGAGTTTCCTCGGGAGTTTGCACGCCCGGTTCCATGCGGATGGTGTAGGCGATGCGGCGCGTGAGGCTGGCGTTGAGGTTGAAAAGGAAGTCAATCGTCCGAACGGGGTCAAGGTTGATACCGCTGATGAAGGTTTCCAATAAGGGGGTGAGAGGGCTGGTTTCAAGAAAGGGGCGCAGCTCGCGGGCGAGCGTGTCTTCATAGCGGAAGGGGAATTGTTCGGCGTACGGCTCGAGGAAGAAGTCGAAGGGGTTGTAGACGCTCATGTCGGCGATAAGGTTGACGTCGACAGAGAATTCGCGGGTTGGCTCGTGGAAGACGAGGCGGGCCAGGAAATTTCCCTGGGGGTCCTGCTGCCAGTTGATGAAGTGATTTTGGGGTTCGATCTTCAGGGCGTAGCTGTGGACGGGGGTACGGCTGTGGGGGGCGGGCCGGAGGCGAACCACCTGGGGAGACAAGGTGACAAGGCGGTCATATTTGTAGACCGTGCGGTGATGGAGGGAAACACGAATCGCCATAAAGCAGAATTCATGATTATGGCAGGAGAAAGGGGCTCAGTACGACGCAATACCTGTTAGGATCTGGTAGATTGCCTAAGTTGGTGAAAAACTGGAGACGAATGCAACCCACGACTTTGGAAAATGAGCCGCGCGAGAGCTTTCGAGAGCACATGCTATTGCTGCGTGAATTTGTGCGGGCGCCATTCAGTACGGCGGCGCTGGCACCCAGTTCGCGGCATCTGGCAAGCAAGATGGCGGAGTGCGCACCATTGGGGTCGGCGCAGAATGTGGTGGAGCTGGGGCCTGGCACGGGGGCGCTGACAAGTGCCTTGTTGTCGCAGTTGAGCGCGGAAGCTCGATTTCTGGCCGTGGAGTTGAATCCGAATTTTGCGCGAGAGTGGCAGGGCAAGTTTCCGGAGCGCCAGGTGGAAGTTGGAAGTGTCGTCAACTTGCGGAATATCTGTGAACGCCATGCAATGGGCAGTGTGGATTGTATTGTGAGCGGTTTGCCATGGCCGTCGTTTCCGATCGAATTGCAGAACCAGGCGCTGGAAGAAGTTGTGAACGTGCTCAAGCCCGGGGGACAGATGGTGACCTTTGGCTACCACGTGGGGCTTTACATGCCGTCGGGCAGGCACTGGATAAAACTTATTGAACGCCGCTTCGGGCGGGTGGAGCGCGTGGCCTGGGAGTGGCGGAATTTGCCACCAGCGTACATTCTGAGATGCACCCGATAATCACGAGACGCGGCATTCTGGCGCTGGCGGCGCAGCAAGGTCCGCTGGTTTGGAAGTTTGACAACCTCGCTCAAATTGGCGGAATCACGACACGGGTGGAAGGTGCGCCGAAGCTGGTGGAATCCGGCTGGGGGAAAGCGATTCGATTTGGAGGCGAGCCGGATGCGATTTTTGTGGACCAGCATCCGCTAGCGGGGGCGGAAACGTTCACCTGGGAAGCTGTATTCCGGCCGGAGCGGGGAGGAAAACCGGAACAAAGGTTTTTCCATTTGCAGGAGGACGGATCTCAGCACCGGTTGCTGTTCGAAACGCGGCTGATTGAAGATCGCTGGTGTCTGGATTCTTTTGCCGCGACCCGGACGGGGAGCCAGACACTCATCGACCGCAGCAAGTTGCATTCGCTCGATGAGTGGCATCATGTGGCGATGGTTTATGACGGGGCAGAATTCCGGCATTATGTGGATCACCAGTTGCAGGGCGCGGCGAAAGTGCAACTGTCGCCGCAAGGGTCGGGGAAGACTTCACTGGGCGTGCGGATCAACCGTATCGATTATTTTCAAGGTTCGCTGGGCTTCGCGGTTTTCACCCGCCAGGCGTTGCGGCCCGCGAGCTTCCGGGGCTGGCGCCAGCAGATCTGATTTTCATTGTTCTGCAACGAAACTTCGCTAGGCTCGGGGAGTGAAGTTCACCCTCATTCTCTTTTGTCTATGCAGTGCCGGACTGGCGCAGAAGATGACCGACATTCAGATCATCGGCAGCCACAACAGCTACCATAGCGGGCTGGCGTCGAACGAACTGGCCTACATGCGCCAAACGAACCCGCGGCTGGCGGATTCGCTCGAATACACACATCCACCACTGGAAGCGCAATTGGCACTCGGGGTGCGCAAGTTTGAATTGGACATCTTCAGTGATTCCAAGGGTGGACTTTTTGCAGACCCTGCTTCGCCGCGCTTGCTGGAGAAAGCAGGACGTCCGGCCGATCCGGAATTCGACCCCGAAGGCAAGATGAAGAAGCCGGGTTGGAAGGTGATTCACGTCCAGGATCTGGACTATCGCAGCTCCTGCCAGCCGCTAACGGATTGTCTGGCCAGAATCCGGGACTGGTCCAAGGCTCATCCGCGTCATTTGCCCATTTACGTGATGCTCGAAACGAAGAGTGGCAACCCGCGTCCGGAACTGATGGTGACACCGGAGGCGGTGACGGCAGAGAGTTTGGAAACGCTTGAGGCGGAGATTTTGTTTGTGTTTGAACGCAAGCACCTGCTCACGCCGGATGACGTGCGTGGAAGCGCCAAGACGTTGGAGGAAGCGGTGTTGACGCAGGGTTGGCCCGCGCTTGATCGGGCCCGGGGCAAGGTGGTGTTTCTCTTTGATCAGGAGAATGTGACGCCGCTTTACACCAAGGGGCGGCCTTCTCTTGAAGGGCGCTTGATCTTTACGAATGCCAAGCCGGGGAATCCGGATGCAGCCTTTATCAAAGCGAATGATGCCGCGTCGCCCAGGATTCCCGAACTGGTGCGGAAAGGCTATCTGGTGCGAACGATGAGCGATGGTGGAGTGGCGGCGGTGCGGGCCAATGATACAAAGCGGCGCGATACAGCACTAGCCAGCGGAGCTCACATTGTCAGCACGGATTACTACTTCAGCAAACGTCACGAGTCCGGCTATGGGGTGGACTTTGGTGGCCCGATTGTTCGGTGTAATCCGGTGGCAGCGACGCAGTGTGAAGCCAAATCGATTGGAGAGGACTAAGGCTTCGGCAGCGCGAAGGCGACGTACTTTGAGCCGGATGGAGCACCACTCTTGCCACCGCCGCAGGCGATGACGACGAATTGCCGCCCTTGCCATTCATAGACAGCGGGAGTGGCATTGCCGGCGGCGGGCAGGTCTGCCTGCCAGAGCAATTTTCCGTTCTGCTTGTCGAAGGCGCGGATCTTGTTGTCGAAGTTGGTTGCGGCGATGAAGACCAGGCCCGAGGCCGTGACGATGGGGCCGCCGTAGTTCTCGCTGCCAGTGCCGGGCTGGTTGAGCCTGGGGTGTTCGCCCAAAGGTACCTGCCAGGCAATGGTGCCGCGGTTGAGATCGATAGCGCTCAGAGTGCCCCAAGGCGGAGTAACGGCAGGATAGCCGTCGGCATCGAGGAACTTGTTGTAGCCATCGATGGTGTAGGGGAGTTGCGGATTGAGACTGCGATCTTCGGCGGCGATTTTCTCATTGGCACCTGTGGCAAGGTAGTTGACGAGGGCGCGGGATTCGGCCCGGCCGAGCTTGGGAAAGCCTGGCATGCGGCCTGAGCCGTCGCGGATGACGTTGCGCAGGTCGTCGGTGGAGAGCTTCTTGCCAATGTCGAGCAGGCTGGGGAATTCCGGGGGCGTGCCGGCCAGGTCGGGGCGATGGCAGCCGGAGCAGTTTTGCATATAAACGGCCTTGCCGTCAGCGCTGCCGCCGGGGCGGGGAACAATCCGCAGCACCCAGGGCATTTCATTGGCGTTGACGTAGAACAAGCCAGTTTGGGGATCGAAGGCTTGCCCGCCCCATTCCGCGCCGCCGTCAAAGCCAGGGAAGATGATGGTGCCTTCAAAAGATGGAGGCGTGAATTGCGGGCCGGACTTGAGCTTGGCGAATTGTTCGGAGACTTGAGCGAAGACGCCGGGCGTGCGGTGCGAAAGAATTTCTTCTGTCAGTTGCTGGCGCGCAAAGGGTGGGGGCTTGAGCGGAAGCACCTGGCGGGTGGCCAGCTTTTCCCCCGGGATGTTGGAGGCGGGCACTTCGATCTCCTTGAGATCGAAGAGTGATTTGCCGGTGTCGCGATCGAAGACGAAGACAAAGCCGGATTTGGTTGCCTGGGCAATGGCGTCGATGCGCTTGCCGTTGCGGCGGACTTGAACGAGTACGGGGGCGGTGGGCAGGTCCCGATCCCAGACATCGTGCCGGACGAATTGAAAGTGCCATTTGCGTTGGCCGGTTGCGGCATCGAGGGCCAGCAGACAGTTGGCGAAGAGATTGTCGCCGGCACGGTTGGCGCCATAGAAGTCATAGCTGGCACTGCCGGTGGGCACAAAGACAGTACCGCGCGCCTCATCGAGGGTCAGCCCGGGCCAACTATTGGCTCCGCCGGTGAGCTCATGCGCGCCGTCGGGCCAGGTGTCGTAGCCAAATTCACCCGGTTGCGGGATGGTGTGGAAGGTCCAGCGAAGTTTGCCGGAGTGGACATCCCAGGCACGGATAAAGCCCGGGGCCGAAGGCAGATCTTCACTCACCAGGGAGCCGAGGATGAGCAGGTCCTTATAGACGACGCCGGGCGAAGTGCTGGTGACGGAAAGGGTGGCCGGCGGACGGCCGAGGCCCACACGGAGATCGATGCGGCCATTGTCGCCGAAGCTTGACACCAGCTTGCCGGTCTTGCCGTCGACGGCGTAGACGAATTGGCGGACACCGTAGAAGATTCTTTCAACTGAGCCGTCTTTGTAAAGAGTGATGCCGCGGTTGCGAACCTTAGCGGGGCGCTGGCCCTTGGGGTTAGGGTCAAAGGACCACTTCTCGACTCCGGTGGCGGCGTCTACGGCAGCCAGGCGGCCCTTGGGTGTGGTGAGGTAGAGTACGCCGTTTGAGAAGACGGGCCGGCACTGGATTTCAGAGCCGGGAAAGGCATCGTTGGTATCGTATTGCCAGGCCTGCTCAAGCTTGCTTACGTTGGCTGGAGTGATTTGTTTTAGATGAGAGTATTGCGGTTCGGCCGCCGCGAGGAGAGCGGGCAAGCAGAAGAAGAGTCCCAGGCGCATGCCAAACAGCATATCGACAAATCAAAGGATGGCTGAAGAATTGGGCGCAAATTGCCGATAGCCCTAAGAGACCCGCGTCCCCGGATGAAGTTTTCCTTTCCCATTCTTTGCTTGCTGGCTGTCTTGAGTGCGCAGGCGCAGCGTGTAACCGAGAGCACGATCTCGCTCACGGCCAGTGAAGACCGCTGCATGGTGGGACGTCCCGTGTCCGTGGTGGAGAGTACGGAACGGCAGGTCTTCTTTCGTTTTTTGCTGGCACGTGGGGCTGGGGTGGCGGGCTTGACGGTGGAGTGGCTCGCGCCCGGGGCCCAGGTAATGGAGTTTCTGAACTATGAGCAACTGCCCAGCGCCGCGTTGATGTGCTTTGTGACGCAGATGCCGTTAGCGGGCTTTGAACAGGCCAGCCGCCCGGGTGAATGGACCGTGCGGGTAGTGGCCCGGGGAAGGGTCTTGCACGAGAAGAAGTTTCAGATTAAAGCCGATCCGTCAGAGGGACGAGGGCTGGCCGTGAAGCGGGTTAGCCGAGTGGAACGGACTGAGGCGGAGACCGATTTACTGGTGGAGGGCAGCGGGATCACGGGGGAAAGTATGGTGCATCTGGCGACCTACACACCCAGCAGTGCGTGGCAGTTCATTGCGTCCATGAGTCCCGTTTCGATTGAGCCTGGACGGGCGACGGCCCGGTATGCGGGGAGACTGCAGGCCGGGGAGTATTGGCTGGTAGTCAAGAATGTAGACGGGGCGCAGAGTGCGCCGGTGCGGTTATTGGTGGAGAGCCAGCAAGGGTATTCCTTGCCGACGGCGGCCGGGGAGCAGTGGATCGTGACGCAAGGCCCGTATGGCGGAACTTCGCACTGGGGGCGGAGTTTGCATGCCTGGGATCTTGCGCCCGTCAGCTTGCGAAGTGGGGGCTGTGTGGTGGCCATGCGCGGCGGCGTGGTGCATGCTTATGACCGAGGGGAGCGCCAGAATGTGCATAGCCGCAGTTTTGGGAATCTGATCACGATTCAGCATGACGATGGCGAATTCTCTCACTATGCCCACTTGCGGACGAGAACCTTTGTGGTGCGAACGGGGCAGCGCGTGGAGGCCGGGCAAGCGCTGGCAACGGTGGGCAATAGCGGCCATACGATTGGGCAGGGCGGAGGCTATCACGTTCATGTGCACGTGACGCGAGGCCTGGCGGCAGCCAATCAGAGCATTCCGTTTCGCTATGCCAATGCACCGCAGGCGGCCAAGGGCAGATTGGTGAATAACTCGACGCCGCTGGTGGGCGCTTGTTCGACGCAATTTGATGGGCCGATCGAGGTATCGCGCAACTCAGCGACGAAGCCAGAGGCAGCGGGTCCGCGATGGACTGCAAAGGTTGGGTTGACAGAGTGGTGGAGCCAGACGATCGTGGT
>CAZECF010000007.1:24597-69682 GCA_964510335.1 uncultured Bryobacter sp.
GGGGGCCAAGGCTTTAGACATCCTGACGGCTTGGGAAGGTAAGGATTCGCACAAGGTGGATGTTTATCTCACGAGCCCTTCCGGGTACCAGTATGGGGGCCCGTATCAGGACCCTGAGCGCTTAAGGGTGGAGCAGCCGGAGAGCGGGTCGTGGCGGATTAGTGTGCAAGGCGTGAAAGCCTTGGGCGACTCCATTGAGTTTGAAGTACGCGGTAACGTGGCACGCTAAAGGGGACGGGTGCGGCTGGCTTCGCGAGCCTGTTTGAGTAGTGCGGAGAGTCGGGCCACCTGATCGGGATTCCTGGTGAAGAGGTCTTCGCGTTCGTGGGGATCCTGGCTCAGGTGGAATAGCTGGCCAGTGGGGCCGCCGGGTTTGGCTTCAATTTTAGCGGGCGGAGTGAAGCCGCCTGAACCAAGGCCTTCGATGTACTTCCATTCTCCTTCGCGGATCGCGAACATGCCATTGCCAGCGTGGTGAATCAGGTGAGGGCGGACGGCGTTGGGGCCTTTGCGACCGGAAAGGGCAGGTTGGATGGGGAAGGAGTCTTCGCCTGCGTTGGCCGGGACCGGGAGATCGGCTGCGCCACAACAGGTGGCCAGGATGTCTGTCAAGCAAACCGGAGCGTCATTTACGGTGTTGGCCTTGACGCGGCCGGGCCAGCGGACGAGGAAGGGTACGCGGTGGCCGCCTTCGTAAATGTCCGACTTCTGGCCGCGCAACATCAGATTGGCCCAATGGCCGCCATTTTCTTCCATGTCGCGCTTTTCCCAGGGGGCACCGTTGTCGCTGGAGAAGATGACCATCGTATTGTTGGCCTGTCCTGATTTCTCGATGCCGTTGAGGATCCGGCCCACGGAGTCGTCGAGTTGCTCAATGAAGTCGCCATAAAGCTTCACCCGGCTCCGGCCCAGGAATTCGCTGGTGGGAACCCAGGGGGTATGAGGGGCGGGAAGGGGAACGTAGCAAAAATAGGGGCCGGGCTGTTCGACAAATTTTACCGCCCGCTCCGTGATCTTGGGGATGACTTCTTCCATGACGAAGCCGGGGGCGCGAGGGCCACCGCGCCAGTAAGGGCCGCGCTTGGTTTCGCCATTGTCCGGGATCGTGCTGGTCGGCAGCTCCACGGCACGGCGTCCATCGAAGTAGAGATAGGGCGGCATGTCGAGCGAGGCGGGGATACCGAAGAACTCATCGAAGCCATGGTCGGCTGGGGCGGGCCGCAGTTCTTTGGTGTAGTCCGTCTTGTCTGCCGATCCAAGTCCGAGATGCCATTTGCCGAAGCCGCCGGTGCGGTAGCCGGCCGATTTGAGAATGCTGGCAATGGTGGGTCGGCCCGCTTCGATCAGATTGGGCGATTCGCCCGAAAGCACGCCACTTTTGAGACGGCTGCGCCAGCAGTAGCGGCCGGTCATCAAGCCGTAGCGAGTGGGAGTGCAGACGCCGGAGGGCGAATGCGCGTCGGTGAAGCGCATGCCCTGACGGGCGAGCCGGTCAAAGTTTGGCGTCCTGAGTTTGGATTCAGGAGAGTAGCAGCCAACGTCGCCAATGCCGAGATCATCCGCGAGAATGACGACGATATTCGGCTTGGCAGCAGCGCGAAGGCTGGCGGCACCCAGAGAAGCGATGAAGGATCTTCGCAGCATAGAAAACCAAACGTATCACTTTTTTTTAATTTTTTGCTTGCAACCTGATTGAAGCAGAGTAAAACTAGTACTCATAGGTGGTGGTTCAAAGCAACCACTTTGTCTGCGAGCATTGGGGTGTACTTCCCTCCACACACCCTAATGCTTCAGACTTCTACTTCGCTGTTGCCGTATATTCTTCGTATTTTCCCTTAAAATCAACAACTTGCCCGCCGCCAACGTGCCAGATTCGCGTGGCTGCTTCGTCCAGAAGGTCTTCGTCATGTGTCACGAAGATCACAGTACCTTCGTACTTCTGGATGGCGGTATTCAGGGCAATGATGGATTCAAGGTCAAGATGGTTGGTGGGTTCGTCCAGAATGAGGACGTTCGGCTTGAGCAACATGAGGCGGCAGAAAATGAGCCGTGCAGCTTCGCCTCCCGAGAGTGCTTTGGTGGGCTTGAGAGCATCTTCCCCGGCGAAGAGCATCTGACCCAGGAGGCCGCGCAGTTCTTCATGGGAAGCCTGGCCGTCATATTGATGCAACCAGTCGATGCAATTCTTGCCGTGTTCAATCGTTTCGGAATGATCCTGAGCGAAGTAGCCCACGCTGGTTTCATGGCCCCAGATGACGTTGCCGCTGTCGATTTCAAACTGGTCTTCACCATGGCTGGCGAGGACGGGAGCATTTTTGAGAAGGCAGCGGAGCAAGGTGGTCTTACCGGCACCATTGCGGCCCATGACGGCAATCTTGTCGCCACGGCCGATCAAGGCTTCAAAGTCTTCGAAGACCTTGAGATCGCCATAGGTTTTGGTAAGGCCCTTGAATTCGAGCGGGGTGCGGCCGGACGGGCGCTTTAAGGGGAAGCGGATGAAGGGGCGCTGGATGTTGGAGCGCGCCAGATCGGCGGTTTGCAATCGCTCGACTTCTCTCTTGCGCGAAGTGGTTTGGGCGGATCGTGTGCCGGCCGAAAAGCGGGCAATGAATTCGTTCAACTGGGCGATCTTCTTCTGGCGTTCGGCGTTTTCCGACTCGATGCGGGAGCGGATCTGGGTCTTGGCGATCAGCATGTCGTCGTAGCCGCCCGTGTAGGTGATGATCGTCTGGTAGTCGATATCGGCGGTGTGCGTGCAGATGTTGTTAAGAAAGTGGCGGTCGTGAGAAATCGTGATGAGGGTGCCGTCAAAGCGATTGAGGTAGTCCTCAAGCCAATGCACGCTGTCGAGGTCAAGGTGGTTGGTGGGTTCGTCGAGCAGCAGGGCGATGGGACTTCCAAAGAGAGCCTGGGCGAGGAGGACGCGCACCTTCTGGCCGCCTTGCAATTCGCTCATCTTGCGCTCGTGCAATTCGGATTCGATACCGAGGCCGTCGAGCAGGATGGCGGCGTCGGGTTCAGCGGTGTAGCCTCCCTCTTCGCCGACGATGCCTTCCAGTTCGCCGAGGCGCATGCCGTCTTCATCTGTGAGAGCTGCGGGGTCTTTGTCGTAGAGCGCGTCGCGTTCGGCCAGAGCGGACCAAAGCGTTTTGTTGCCCATGATGACGGTGTCAATGACGCGGAATGCATCAAAGGCAAACTGGTCCTGGCGCAAAATGCCAAACTTTTCAGGCCGGCTGACCGAACCCTTGGTGGGCTCAAGTTCACCGGTGAGAATTTTGAGGAAGGTCGACTTGCCGGCGCCGTTCGGGCCGGTCAAACCATAGCGCCGCCCTGGCAGGAAGGCAGTGGTGACATCTTCAAACAGAATTTTGGCGCCGAAGCGCATGGTTACAGAATTTACGTTGATCAAGAGGGAAGCTCTTATTATACCGTGGTTCCATGATTCACCGCCGCCACTTTTTAGCCTCCATTGCCGCCACCGCAGCTGCTGCTCCGAGTGGATGGCTGGACCTGTTTGACGGGCAGACGCTAAAGGGTTGGCAGGCTAGTGGAGCGGCAGCTTCCTGGACCGTGCGGGAGGGCTTGCTGGCGGGGGATGGCCCGGCTTCGCATCTCTTTTATACAGAGCGGAGTTTTCGCAATTTTGAGTTTGAGGGCGAGGTGTTGACGCGGCCGGGATGCAATTCCGGCATTTACTTTCATACTGCCTTTCAGGCAAGTGGCTTTCCCAAGAAGGGATTCGAAGTACAGGTGAATAACACGGCCCTGGGGGACGGGACTTACCGGGAGCGTAAGCGGACCGGCTCTCTTTATTCGATGCGGAATGTGCCGCAACAACTGGTGAATGACAATGAGTGGTTCCGGATGGCGATTGCTGTGCGGGGCAAGAATATTCAGGTCCGGGTAAATGGCATTCTCACTGTTGATTACACCGAGCCGGCTGAGCCGGTGCTGCCACCAACGCAGGAGACGAGTCGATTTTTGTCGGATGGTCTCTTCGCCTTGCAATGCCATGATCCCAACTCAAAGGTCTTCTTCCGCAACCTGAGGGTCAGGCCCTTGCCCGACAGCGAGCCGACGCCGGGAGAGCTTCCGGTGGTGGATCCGCTCTACCGGAAGATCATCGAACTGGGGGCGAAGAATTATCCGCTGGTTGATTGGCATGTGCATTTGAAGCCGGGGCTGGACGTGCCGGCAGCGCTGGCCCGCAGCCGCCGGGATGGCATCTATTACGGGATTTCGGCCAACTGCGGCCGGGAGAGCCAGTACCGGACGGAAGCGCAAGCGATGCAGTTTATTGACACGGTAAAAGGAAATGCAGCTTACGTCGGGATGCAGGCTGAGGGTGCGGATTGGCTGAAGATTTTCTCGCCAATGGTTACGGACCGCTTTGACTACATCTTTAACGATGGGCTGATCTGGACCGACGACAAAGGACGCTGGACCCGCATTTACCGGCCGCAGGACCTTGGACCGATTCCCAATGCGGAGGCCTTTGTGGATGAGCTGGTGGACAGAACGGTGCACTTGTTGACGAGGACTCCGATGGACATTCTGGCGATTCCGACCTTCCTGCCCGATGCGCTGATGAAGGATCATGCCCGGCTTTGGACCCCAGCGCGGATGCGACGGATTGTGGATGCGGCGGTGGCGCACAATGTGGCGATTGAATTCAGTGACCGGTATCGCTTGCCGAGTCTGGCCTTTGCCCGCATAGCAAAAGAGGCTGGCTGCAAGTTCACTCTCGGTACCGGCAACAGTACCGCGGATGACTTAACGCGATCAGAGTATGGTTTCATGATGATCGGCGCGCTGAAGCTGGCCTGGACGGATTTGTGGGTGCCGCAGCGTAAGTCGATCTAGGCGCTTTCCGCTTTGGGTGCTCTGGCAATCAATTGGCGGAGCATGTCAATTGCTGGTTGGCCTGCCAGCATGCCGGCCACGGCTTGTGCGATCGGCATCTCAATGCCCCTTTGATTGGCCAGTGCCAGCGCTACGCCTGTAGCTTCTACTCCTTCGGCAACCATACGGGTGTCGGAGAGAACGTCGGCCAGTTGGCGTCCGCGGGCCAGTTCGACGCCGACCCGGCGGTTGCGGCTAAGCTGGCCGGTGCAGGTCAGCACGAGGTCGCCGAGTCCGGCCAGTCCGGCAACGGTTTCGGCTCTTCCGCCACAGGCGACCACCAGCCGGCCAATCTCGGCCAGACCGCGAGTGATGAGAGCGGCAAGCGAATTGGAGCCGAGTTGCAAGCCTTCGACGGCCCCGGCGGCAATGGCGATTACATTCTTCAAGGCTGCCGCCAACTCAACGCCCGTCACGTCCGGATTGGTATAGAAACGAAGATTGCCGCCCGTGAAAGCGGCCTGGAGACTTTGTGCAAACTCGAGATCGCGGCTTGCCAAAAGGATGGCGGCGGGTTCTCCGGCGGCTACTTCACGGGCGAAAGTGGGTCCCGTGAGGACGGCTGGTGCGAGGCCATTGTTGAGAGTCTGTTCCGCAATTTCAGACATCCGCAGAAAGCTGCCCGCTTCGATGCCCTTGGTGGCACTGATGACGCGAGTGCCGGGTAGAGCGATCCGGGCGGCTTGCTGAAGGACCTGGCGCAAGTGGGCGGAAGGCGTGACGGCAAGCATCCATTCGGATGGCATCATCTGGTTGGAGACTTCGATATTGGCGGGAAGGGTGAAGCCTGGCAAGTAGGCTTCGTTTTCGCGAGTGGCTTGCATGCGGGTTGCAAGTTCGGCATTGTGAACCCACAAATGAATGTGGTTGAAGTTATTGGCCAGAGCGATGGCCAGGGCAGTTCCCCAACTGCCGCCACCGAGGATAGAGATTACTTGCGGCGCCACTCGAAACGGTTTTCCTTACCGGCACGCAGCCGTTCCATGTTTGCGCTATGACGCCAGGTGATGAAGAGTCCGGCGATGATGGCGGCCAGTGTGACTGGCCAGGCGGGATGCAGGATCAGCCAGACCGCAAAGGGGAAAAGGAGTGCGCCACAGATGGAGCCGAGCGAAATGTAGCGGGTGTAGGCCACGACGGCGATGAAGAGGATGGCGATGGCCAGCAAGGGCAGGGGCGTGAGATAGGCGAAGGCACCCGCGAAGCTGGCAACCGCTTTGCCGCCTTTGAATTTCATGAAGGGCGAGAAAGCGTGGCCAAAAAGAACGGCCAAGGCGGCGGCCGCCATCAGGAGCGGATTGCCTTCACTGAAGTGGTCAGCCAGCCAGACGGCGAGAAAGCCTTTCCCGATGTCGAGCAGGAGCGTGAGGATGCCCGCGCTGCGGCCGGTTGTGCGGAGTACATTTGTTGCGCCGATGTTGCCGCTGCCAAGCTGGGTCACATCCTGGCCGGTTTTCCATTTCACGATCCAGGCACCGAAAGGCAAGCTGCCGAGCAGGAAGCTTAAGGGGAGCAGCCAAAGAGCAAGAGTGGTCAGGGGAGTCAAAGCGTAAAGTCTCCGATCACGGAATAGGTGCTGTGCGTCTCACCGGGGTCACTGCGATAAAGCAGTAATTTTGCTGCGGTGCTGATGCCAAAATCCGCACTGGGCAACTGCGCGATCGCTTGCCGCAGTGCCGTCAAATCGGGTGCGCCCTTGATACGGGCGAGGGTGAGGTGGGGCGAATAGTCCCGCTCTTCGGCGGCAATTCCCAATTGAGCGCAAGTGCTGTTCACGTCCTGGAATAGTTCGTGCAGAGCTTGTGGAGCGCGAACTCCGGCATAGAGAAAACGGGGATGGTGGGGGTTGGGGAACCAGCCGAAGCCGCTGATTGGGGTTGCGATGGGTCCGCGTTTGGGAAGCGAAGCAAGCGTGGATTTCAGCTCTTCCAGTCGGTCTTCCGGCCAGGTGCCAATGAACTTGGAGGTAATGTGAAAATTATCAGCAGGGCTCCAGTTCAAGGGAGCCAGGGGGCGCAGGTGTTCGAGCACCAGTTCCAGATTCCGGCGGACAGGATATTCGAGGGCGAGGCCCGTGAAAAGCCGTAAGACGTTCGGCACAATCTTAGATCGTAACTTCTTTTCCCGGCCAACAGCGGAAGTGGCACGCGGATTGTTGGGCCAGTGGCTCGTGCATGGGGAGCGGCGGGCGAGGATTACGGAAACGGAAGCTTACTTGCCTGAAGGGGATTTGGCGGCCCATGCCGCAGCGGGGCCTACGGCGCGTACGGCAGTGTTGTACGGCCCGCCCGGTTTTGCCTACGTCTATCTCAACTACGGCATTCATCACTTGTTGAATGTGGTGGTGGAAGCAGAGGGAATTCCCGGGTGCGTACTGCTGCGTGCGGCGGGGGAGATTTCCGGCCCGGGCCGGCTGACGCGGGGATTGGCAATTGATTTGTCGCACTACGGAGTTGACCTGACTCGTGGGGCATTGCGTATCGAAAAGGGCGAAAACATTTCAGACGAGAATGTTTTGGTGACGCCCCGGATCGGAATTCGCAAATCAGTTGAACTGCCTCTTCGCTTTTTAATCGCCCCTTGAAGTTTTCTGGGCTATAATCGGATTTCCTATGGCAGAAAACGAGAAGTTTAAGGCGCTTGCAGCCACGCTGGGCGCGATTGAAAAGCAGTTTGGCAAGGGTTCGATCACGCGTTTGGGCGCGAGCGAAGCCATGGTGCAGGTGCAGTCGATTCCAACCGGTTCCATCTCCCTGGACTATGCTTTGGGAATTGGCGGTCTGCCGCGGGGACGCATCATTGAGATCTTCGGGCCCGAGTCTTCGGGCAAAACAACCGTTGCCTTGCAGGCAGTAGCGCAAGCCCAGAAATTGGGTGGAATTGCTGCGTTCATTGACGTTGAGCATGCGCTGGACCCCATTTACGCCAATGCTCTTGGCGTGGATACGGAGAATCTTCTCGTTTCCCAGCCTGATTATGCGGAACAGGCGCTTGAGATTGCCAGCACGCTGGTGCAATCCGGCTCGGTCGATATTGTTGTCGTCGACTCCGTCGCGGCATTGGTGCCGAAGGCGGAACTCGATGGGGAAATGGGCGACACTTTTGTCGGCGTGCAAGCCAGGCTGATGTCGCAAGCGATGCGCAAGCTGACCGGCATTTGCTCAAAGTCCAATACCTGCCTGATCTTTATCAACCAGATTCGCGAGAAGATTGGCGTCATGTTTGGCAATCCGGAAACAACTTCCGGCGGTCGGGCTTTGAAGTTTTACGCCAGCGTCCGGCTGGACATCCGACGGATCAGCGCGATCAAGGATGGCGACGTGGTGAGCGGCAACCGGACCAAGGTGAAAGTGGTAAAGAACAAAGTGGCGCCACCTTTCCGGGAAGCGGAATTCGACATTCTCTACGGGCAGGGAATCAGCCTTGAAGGCGACATGATCGACATTGGCGTTGCGCAGAACGTAGTGGAGAAGTCCGGCAGCTGGTACAGCTATAAGGGCGAAAGAATCGGGCAGGGACGCGAAAATGCACGGCAGTTCCTGAAGGATCATCCGGATGCTTTCAAGTCGATCGACATCGAATTGCGGCGATTGCTGGGCCTGGCGCCCCGGATTGAGAGCGCGGAGAGCCCGGCGGCAGAAGCGGTCGCGAAGGCAAAGAAGTAGCCGTCAGGACCCCATAAACAGGGGCGAAACATGAAGATCTGTTCTTGTTTTGCCTGTAAAAAGGCCCTCCGGGGCCGTTTGGATCACGAAAAGGCCTGTTTTCAGGCCTTTTCTGCATTTTTTCCCTTTACATCGTTGCAAAAACTCCCTTATGATGAGGGTGCGCTTGAAGCTGGAACATTTTAGTGTGTAAATGTTTTGATCAGCACAGGCCTATCGAAGACAGCAAGGAGCTAACAAAATGGCTGATCGTATGACGCAATCGCAGTTGATCAAGGAAATCGCCGAGAAGCTGGGTGTGACCAGCAAGCAGGCTAAAGAATTCATCACCACCTATGCCGAAATTCTGGTGCGTGAAACCAAGAAGGCGGGCGAAGCCACGTTGCCTGGTATTGGCAAACTGGTTCGTCAGGAGCGCAAGGCGCGCACTGGCCGTAACCCTGCCACGGGTGCCACCATCAAGATTCCGGCCAAGAAGGTCGTCAAGTTTCGCGTGGCCAAGGCCGTGAAGGACGCGATCGTTCCTCCGAAGAAGAAGTAGTTTTTTCTCGATTACTCCCCTCCAGTAAGAGACCCCGCCGGGAAACCAGTTGCGTTTTCCCGGCGGGGAATTTTATTTGCGGGCGGCGAAAAGTGATACCAACAAGACCGCCTGGACGAAGTAATGGTGCTGGCCGGCAAAGGTACCCGTAATCATGTGAACGCCCACGCTCATGACCGGCCCAAGCAAGGCGAAGTGGTCAGCAAGATCGCCGGCACGCGGGTGTTGGGAGATGACCTGCAGCGCGAAAGGTACAAAGCAGGCGATTCCGGCACCGAGCAGGGCATAGAAGAAGAACAAGGCCGGGGCATTGGTGGGCATTGCGGCTGCTCCGGCGACCGCAATCAGGCAGAGGACGTTACCGGCGCGGACGGTGCGCCGCAGGTCGAGAGTTTCGTAGCGGCTGGCTGCGAAGCGAACCGAACCCACCACCAGCCAGAAGATTCCCGACAGGAGGCCTGCGGCCAAGAGCGGGGGGATTTGCAGATTGCCGAAATTCAAGGTGCGGACCAGAATACTTGACCAGGCCGTGGCTTGGGTCATGGTGAAAACTTCGGCGCAATAGGCGGCGAATGCCGCAACCAGGGGGATGCTTGCTTTGCCAGAGGAGGTGGTGCTGGCGGCCGCCGGCTGGGCGTGCCACTCCGGCAACCGATTCCGGAGCCAGAGGCCGCCTGGCAGACCAAGAGCCAAAGCGAGTGTGGCGGCAAAGACTGCTTCTCCCGTCCATTGGGTGAGCACTGCATTGGCGAAAAAGGATTCCCCCAGCCCGAAACCGGCCATGGCTTCGAGCAGCAGCGTCGGGTTGCGTGCCTCACCTGAAGCAGTGCTGCTGCGCTGAATGGCGGCAATGGCGCGGTACAGTCCAGAGAGTGCGATGCGGGACGCGGCACCCTGGAGTGAGTAAGCGATGAGCAGGGCAGGCAGGCCTTGGGCAAGTACGGGAAGCCAGACGGCAATGGCGAGCAGCAACAGGCCCGTTGCGCCGGAGACCCGCCTCGCGCTGCGTCGCAAATAGAGGTTCATGGCCAGAGCAGCAATTGCGCCGGTCGATAAAACGAAGCCAAAAACAGGGAGCGAGAGGCCGCTTCGGGTTTGGATGTAACCATTCAGAACCGCCATTCCGCAGAGATGGCCGAACAGGAACATACCCAAAGCTGTTGGTAGAAGCGGCAAGCGTTAGTTTCAGTGTATTAGCGTAAGGAGATGCAAGAAATCTTTCACTATTGGCAGGGCGAGTGGCGCAAGCCCACGGGCAACCAGGTGGTGCCCGTTCATGACCCGGCCAAGGATGAACCAATCGCTGAATTGAAGTTTGCGGATGCGGCTGAAGTGCATGCGGCGGTGGCGGCGGCGCACAAGGCATTTGAGACCTGGCGGCGGGTGCCGGTGACGGAACGCATTCAGCCACTCTTCCGGCTCAAGGCGATTCTGGAGCGGGATTTTGAGGCGATTGCGCGGACGATTACGCTCGAGTGCGGCAAGACGCTGGTTGAGAGCCGTGGTGAAATGCGCCGGGCGATTGAGAATGTCGAGACGGCATGTGGGATGCCGTATTTGCAGCAAACCGGGTTTAACGAAAACATTGCGGCCGGTATAGATGAGTTCTCGATGCGGCAGCCGCTGGGTGTGGCCGTGCTGCTTTGCCCCTTCAACTTTCCCGGAATGATTCCGTTCTGGTTCTTGCCATATGCGATCGCAGTGGGTTCAACGGTGGTGATCAAGCCGAGCGAAAGAGTGCCGCTGACCATGCAGATGCTGGTGCAGGCGATGCAGGAAAGCGGGTTGCCGCCGGGGGTGGTGAATCTGGTGAATGGCGGGCGGGAAGTGAGCGATCTGCTGATTGAGCATCCGCTCGTTAAGTCCATCAGCTTTGTGGGTTCGAGTGCGGCGGCGCGGGCTGTTTATGCCAAGGCGGGTGCGTTAGGCAAGCGGGTGCAATGTCAGGGAGGGGCCAAGAATCCGGTGGTGATTCTGCCGGACGCTGACCCGGAGACCAGCACCGCGATCGTTGCCGATTCCGCATTTGGCTGCGCCGGGCAGCGGTGTCTGGCGGCAAGCATTGCGATTCTGGTGGGAGAAGCCGCCCGGCCTTTTGGCGATGCCTTGCGGGAGACCGCAGCGACGCGGCGAACCGGCAATGGCTTTGAAGATGTCCAGATGGGGCCGGTGATCTCAGCCGCCTCGCGCGACCGCATTGGCGGGATTCTCAAAGAGGTAGAGCAGAGTGGTGGCCGCCTGAGTGTGGACGGCAGGAAGCATGAACTGGAAGGCGGCTACTTTTTGAAGCCGACCATCGTTGAGGGTTTGAATGATGAGAACCCGTTGTTGCGCAGCGAGTTCTTTGGCCCGGTGCTGACACTGGTGGAGAAGCCGACGATTGAGGCAGCGCTTGAGTTTGTCAACACTGGTGCTTACGGCAATATGGCGTGCCTTTTTACCAAGTCTGGTGAGGCAGCAAGGCGCTTCCGGTCTGAAGCGGAGGTCGGCAACGTAGGCATCAATGTCGGCGTTGCGGCTCCGATGTCCTTCTTCCCCTTCAGCGGTGCGCGAGAAAGTTTCTTTGGAGATCTGCACGGGCAGGGGGCGGATGCGGTGCGCTTTTTTACGAACGAAAAAGTGGTGGTCGAGAGATGGCCCAAGGAATGGACGAGGAAGTTTTAGTCATGCGATTTGATGCTCCCCGCACGATTTTGCACGGTTCTGGCGTCCGGTTTGAAGTGGCCGGTTTGGTTGGTGATTTGGGCAAGCGCCGCCCGTTGATTGTGACGGACCGCTACCTGGTGGATGCGGGCGTATTGCAGCCTGTGCTGGATTCCTTGAAAGCGGCTGGACTGCACACTGAAGTTTTCCTCGATGTTCAGCCCGACCCCACGGAAGCCAATGTAGAGCTTGGATTGGCGGCGGCGCAACGGCATGAAGCCGATCTGATTCTGGCTTTCGGCGGGGGCAGCCCGATCGATTGTGCCAAGGCGGTGCGCTATCGATTTGGCGAGGTGCCGCTGGTTGCAATTCCAACAACGGCCGGCACCGGCAGCGAGGCGACGCCGGTCATGGTGATCACCGATACTGTCGCGGGTGTCAAGCGGATGACCCGCGACGTGCGATTGATCCCGGACCTGGCGATAGTGGATTACGAACTGAGCGCCACGATGCCGCGTGCCCTGACTGCTCATGTTGGCGTTGATACCCTGACGCACGGCATGGAAGCCTTTGTCTCCCGCCGCCGTCACGAACTTTCGAATCTGATGGCTCGCTCGTCGATGGAGCGTTGTGTCCAATTCCTGCGGCGTGCCTGGGTGAATGGAGCCGACCGTGAGGCGCGCGCCGGCATGGCGCTGGCGGCGCTGGAGGGTGGCCTGGCCTTTGGCAATTCGAGTGTGGCGCTGGTGCATGGAATGTCGCGGCCACTGGGCGCGCTGTTTCATATTCCCCATGGACTTTCCAATGCCGTGCTGCTGCCGGAAGTGACTCGCTTCTCTTACCCGGGCGCGCCGGACCGGTATGGCGAAATTGCCATGATTGCCGGCATTGATCCAGACGAGGAATCTTTGATTGACTGGTTGACCGGGTTGAACCGGGATCTGGAAGTGCCACGGTTGCGGGACTGTTGCGGGAATGATCTGGAGCGTTTTCGTTCCGTCCTGCCCAAGATGGCCAAGGATGCAATTGCTTCTGGATCTCCAGCCAATAACCCGGTGGTGCCGAGCGCTGAGCAAATTGAGGAAATATATTTGGCTGCCTGGTGATTGAAGTTTCCCTCGTTCGACGCATATGCTGATGAACGTTATGGGACTCACTGAACGACGATTGATCAAAGAATTGCAGGACACGACCCTGCCGGAGCGGGAACGCGAGTTGCTTGAGATTACGGGCGCGCCAATCCGCTATGACGTGGATTGGGATAGTTTGGCGAACGATGCCGCAGGGCTGAATTTTCTGGACAATCTTTCCTGCCACCGGCTCAACATGGCGTTGCGTGTGATCTGTAGCGATGCGATGGGGCGCGAGGCAGTAGCCGAGAGTTTGAAGACTGTCAAGCTGCGCAATGTGGCCACACCGGAAGAGCGGTTGTTGAAGTTCGGCGATGGGGTTCTCGAAATGCATTGCGCCTATGCGCTGGGAACTGCTGGCTACCATTCCGATTCAGAGATTCGCGACGAGCTGATGCGAGGGCTTTAGACTAGGCCTAGGTGCTTATTGGAATTCTTGCAGCTTGTGCTGCCTTGATGGCGGCGTTGGTGCCGCGCTCACTGGCTTTTGCGCTGAAGTCGACAAGCCTGGATGCTTTGCTGGCCGTTGAGCCGTATGCATTGGTAATTGCGCTGGTGGCTAGCCTGGTGGCGCTTTTTGTGGCCTGGCGAAGGCACGGCTGGGCAGGCTGGTTTTGGCCCGCTTGCTGCCTTGCCTGTGTCGCATCCCTGATGCTGCCGGCCCCGGCGGAACCACGGGCTCAACTCCGGTTTGCTTCTCCGCTGGAGGCTACCTCGGTTGGAGACGATGAGCAGTTGCTCGCTGTCCGGATTGGAGATCACTCGCGCGCCTATCCCCTGCGGGTGTTGGCCAGGAAGCACATTGTAGAAGATAAAGTCGGCGGCGTAGAGTTGCTGGCTCTGGCTCACGGTAGCTGTCATGCTACCCATGTCTGGGGCAGGGAAGTTGACGGCCAGGTTCTGCACTTCCGTGCCATTGCCGTGCAGGGTGAAGACTATCTATTGCGCGATACCGAGACTGGGTCGACGTGGCGGCCAGCAAAGGGGCTGGCCATTGCCGGACCGCTAGGCGGCAAGCAACTGGCCTCGATCCATTCCGACGAACTCAGCTTTGGTGTTTGGGATGATGAAGCTGAGGCAGGATCAGTTCTGTTGCCGGCAGAGGCGGCACCCTTGGCCCGGCGGGATGATTTGCTGGTGCATCGGATCGAGCAAGCGGGAGAAATACGAGAGTATGCGCACCGGGAAGTGGTCCGCGATAAATTGAAGCTGGATGAAGCTGGCGGGGAGCGATTCGCCCTGTTGACAGCGATCGATGGCAAGTCAGCGCGCGCCTTTTTGCTGGCGAGTGCTGAGGAATCGCGTTTTGAGCGGAAAGAGGAATTGGGTGGAGGACTGCTGGTCGATTTCACCAGTGGGGGCGAATGGAATTTTCAAGGCTGTCCCGTGCCAGCGCGAGAGAATGCTGCTTGTTTGCCTCAGCTTCGCTTGATTCGCAGTTGCCGGCCTGACTGAGGGCTGTACTTTTTGCGGCAGATTCCCGATACTGTTCTCAAACCATGAAGATCCTTCTGTTGGGAGCCACTGGCAGCATCGGGAAGTTGATCCTCGGGCAGGCATTGACGCTGGGCCATCGCGTGCGCGTACTGGTTCGGGATGCTTCGCGGCTGAGTATGAAATCCTCGCTGGTTGAGGTGGTGGAAGGCGATGCGCTGGATCCTGCGGTGGTGGGTGAGGCGGTGACCGGCGTGGATGCGGTGATCTATTCACTCGGGCCAAAGCAAATGGGGAAACCCACCACGCTTTTTTCTGACACAACGCGAACGCTGATTGAAGCCATGCGGCGGGCGCAAGTCAAACGATTGATCGCCATCACCGGGATTGGGGCAGGGGATTCGAAAGGGCATGGCGGCTGGTTCTATGACCGCATCATTTTTCCGCTCTTTACGAAGCCGCTTTACCTGGACAAGGATCGGCAGGAGGCATTGATTGAACAAAGCGGCCTGGAGTGGACGATTGTTCGTCCGGCTTCGTTCAACAATGGGCCGCTCGGTGGGCGTCTGCGGGCTACTGATCAGTTGGAGGGTGTGACGATCCGGTCCATCTCGCGGGCTGATACGGCGGCTTTTGTGCTCGATCAGCTCACCAGCAATGCCTGGCTTCACAGAAAGCCACTGGTCGGATATTGACTAGCCAAAGGCTCCGCGAAGATAGTCCCGCGTAGCCGTTTCAGTGGGCTTGTCAAAGACATCTTTCGTTGGGCCTTCTTCGATCAGGCGGCCGTTGAGGAAGAAGGCCGTCCGGTGTGCGATGCGGGACGCTTGTTGCATGTTGTGAGTGACCATGATCAATGTGCAGGTTGGCGCAAGCTGGACCAAGAGCTCTTCGATTCGGGCGGTTGAGTGAGGATCCAGTGCCGAGCAGGGTTCATCGAGGAGCAACACCTCGGGGTTGAGCGCCAAAGCTCTGGCGATACAGAGCCGCTGTTGCTGGCCACCGGACAGATCCAGGGCTGAGGTGGAAAGCCGGTCGTGCACCTCCTCCCACAGCTCAGCCTGACGAAGACTGCGTTCCACAATTTCGGACACGGGGCCGGGCAGCCCGTGCACCCGTGGACCGAAAGCGACATTGTCGAAAATTGACTTCGGGAAGGGGTTGGGCCGCTGAAACACCATGCCCACTCGCTTGCGCAACTGAGTCGTATCGAGGGACTTGATGTCAACCTGATCGAGCAGGACGGCTCCTTCGGTGCGAGTATCCTTTACCGTCTCGCCAATGCGGTTGAGGGTGCGTAAAAACGTTGATTTGCCGCAACCGGAAGGGCCCAGCAGCGCGAGAATTTGCCGGGCTGGAATGCGCAGGTTGATCGACTCCAAGGCCCGAAAATTGCCGTAGTAGAAGTGCAGATCTTTCACTTCAATTTTGTGGTCTGTCATCTTGTGAGTCGCCGGGCCAACAGATTCAGTAAGAGAACTATCATCACGAGGAGGAGCGAGGCGGCCCACGCCTGCTGCTGCCAATCGGCATAAGGCGAGATCGCGTAAACGTAAATCATACCCGGCAGAGAAGCCACCGGGTCGGCGATGCTCTGGGCTACAAATCGGTTGCTAAAGCTGGTGAAGAGCAGCGGTGCGGTCTCGCCGAAAATGCGCGCCACCGCGATGAGAATGCCGGTGAGCAAGCCGCGTGAGGCTGCGGGCAACAAGACGCTGGCGATCACCCGCCACTTGGGTGCACCGAGTGCTGAGGCAGCTTCTCGCAAAGCGATTGGCGTCAGCCGGAGGAAGTCTTCCGTGGACCTCACTACCCCCGGAATCAGAATCAGGCTCAAGGCGACCGACCCGGCCAGCCAGGAAAAATGGCCTATCGGGCGAACCAGCAGTGTGTAAGCAAAAATGCCGAGCGTGATGGATGGCATGCCGTTGAGAAGGTCTGCACTGGCGCGCACGCAAGCGGCCCACCGGCCTTGGCCGTACTCAGCGAGATAGATGCCAGCCAGGAGCCCCAGGGGGAGTCCGATCAGCACAGCCAGCCCAACCAGTTGCAGACTTCCAAGCACCGCATTCTTCATCCCCCCGCCGCTCTCCCCTGGTGCGACGGGCAGTTGAGTAAAGGTATTGAGATTGAGAGAAGCGCCTCCTTTGAACAGGAGTGAGCCCAACACAAAAATCAATACGGATGCGGCGGCCAGAGCGCAACCCAGCGCTGCCCAACGTAAGCCGTGGTCCAACAGTTTTCGCGTCGACAATCTCATGTCCGCTTGTCTCCGAGCCAGAAGCGCGCGAGCAGTTGCATGGCGAAGCTGATGACAAAGAGTGCGAATGCCAACTGCGAGAGTGCGGCCAGATGGAGGCTGGAACTCGCTTCTGTGAACTCATTGGCCAGCACGGATGCGATGGTGTAGCCGGGCGAGAAAAGGGAGGCGCTCACGACGGGAGAGTTGCCAATGACCATCGTGACCGCCATGGTTTCCCCCATGGCTCTCGCCAAAGCCAGAAAGGTTGCGCCGGCAATTCCGCGCCGCGCGTACGGGATGACAACCTGCAGAATCACTTCCGCCTGAGTCGCACCCAAGCCCAAAGCCGCTTCGCGCTGACTGACGGGAACCTGCTTCAGCGATTCGCGGGCAAGCGAGATCAGAATCGGCAGGATCATAATGCCGAGGATCAGTCCGGCCGCCAGATAGCCAACGCCCAAAAACGGGCCGGAGAAAAACGGTGTCCAACCGAGCAGGAAGCCGAGCGGCGGTTGTACGGTTTGTCGAAGAAAGGGAACCAGCACCAGGGAGGCGAGCAAGCCATAAACGACACTGGGCAATGCGGCAAGCAACTCAACCATGCGGGAGAGCGGCGCTTCAATAAAAGGTGGTGCCATCTCGGCAAGATAGATGGCCGCTCCCAGCCCGGCAGGCAGGGCAAACAGAATGGCCAGCAGCGTACTCAACAGCGTCCCGTAGAGAAAGGGCAGAGCGCCGAAATGCTCCCGCACGGGATCCCAATCCAGCGACCAGAAGAAGGCCCAACCGAAGGAGGCACGGGAAGCGGCCGATTCATTCCAGAGCATCCAGGCCAAGCCCAAAGTGAGGCACAGCACCGCGGCCGCTGAGAGGAAGGCCAAGCCATAGGCGAATGTCTCAAGACTGAATTTTTGCCGCAATGATCTCATTGGATTGTGTTTGCAGCGATTTGAATTTTGCGGGTCAGCTCAGCCGGTATGGGTGCATAGTCGAGGCTGCTGGCCATGGCTTGACCCTCCGTGAGCATCCATTGCAAAAAGTTTCTGAGCAGCGCCGCTTTGGCTGGGTCCTGCATCTTTTGGGGAAAGAGCAGCCAGGTAAATGTGGAAATCGGATAGCTGCCCGCTCCAGGTGCGTCCGTAATGCTCACTTTGAAGTTGGAGGGAATCGAGTGTATACAGTTTCGGGCTGCCTCGGTTACCGATTCCAGGCTGGGCTGGACAAAGTCGCCGAAACGGTTTTGCAGTTGCGCCACGGATAGCTGGTTCTGGAAGGCATAGTTGAATTCGACGTATCCGATGGAGAAGGGCATTTGGGCAATTAAACCAGCCACTCCTTCGCTCCCTTTGCCTCCCAACCCGACTGGCCAACGGACGGCCACGCCGCTTCCCGCCCGCTGGCGCCAGGGTGGACTGACTTTGGAAAGATAGTCTGTCAGGGCGAAAGTGGTTCCACTGCCGTCTGAGCGGTGAATGAGGTGAAGAGAATGCTGGAGGTGGGCCAGACGCGGATTGTCGGCTACCAGTCGAGGGTCATTCCAGGCAGTGATTTCCCCAAGGAAGATTTGCGCCAGACTGGCTGGGCGCAGCTTCAAGGGGGGAATTCCGGCGGGGAGGTTATAGGCGATGGCCACTCCGCCAAGAACGGTTGGGATGTGAACTACATTTGGGGATTCCGCGGGAATGTCAGTGCCCGCGAAGTCCACCGTGCCCACCGCGAGTTGGCGGATTCCACCGCCACTCCCAATCGACTGATAGTTGATGCGGGTTTGCGGGTGCAGCCGTTGATACTCACCAAACCACTTGAAATAGATGGGAAAAGGAAAGCTGGCTCCCGCGCCGTGGATGACCGGAGTTCCAGGGCTTGAGCAGGCCATCTGCAGGATGAGCCAGCAGCACATTGTGAGCATCCGGTAGGGCATCGCCAATCTTGAGGTTGTCAGCTAACCGTTACATCACGATGACGAAAGCAGTATTCTGAACACATGCTGCGACTTGGCTTTTGCGTTTGCCTTTTTGGTTTGCTGGTGCTGGCGGACGACTCCAGCATGCGGCTCTTCAATGGCAGGAATCTTGAAGGTTGGTATTGGTCCAAATCCGACCATCCTCCCGCACCTTCCTGGGCCGTTCGCGATGGCCTGCTGGTCACAACGCCCAAGTCCGGCAAAGAGGTCTATTTGATCTCGAAAGACAGCTTTACCGATTTCGATTTGCGCTTTGAGTGGCGGGCGGAGAAGGGTGCAAACTCCGGCATCAAGTACCGGATTCAGGTTTTTGCGGACTCCGAGCGGCGGCTGGAGCCAGTGGGGCTCGAGTACCAGATTACCGACGATGTGGAGAATCCTGATGCCCTTTCGACGCCGCGCCATTCCGCCGGCGCACTCTATGATTATGTTGCGCCTAAGAAGTCCGGGCCGGCGCGCGCGGGCGTTTGGCATCGCAGCAGAATCGTCGCCAGGGGTCTGCATATTGAACATTGGCTGGACGATGTTTGCGTGGTGAGAATTGATCTGGATTCGGCGGACGCTGCGGCTCAGTTTGAGCAAAGCGAAAGGAAATCCCGCCATATGCTGCGCCAGCAGGCGAAGCGGTCGTCGCCGCTGGCCCTGCAGATCCACGACGGCATAGTGGAGTTTCGAAATCTGGAGTTGCGGCGGCTAGAATAGGATTAGATGCCCATCTACGAGTACCGCTGCGACCAATGCGGCAGCCCCTTTGAGAAGCTTCGTCCGATGCGTGAGGCAGAAAGCCCGACAGAATGTCCCCGTTGTGGACACGTCGTTGCCAAGAAGGAAATGTCGGCCTGTTGCGTTTCCGTTGGCGGTTCTTCCGGTTCTTCCGGAGGCAATTGCGGTGGCGGTTCCCGCTTTACTTGAGCCCGCTAATGTAGGCCCGTGTGGCCTATTGATCCCAGGGAAATGAAAATGTGGGAGCGTTGCTGTAGCGCTTCATCTTGAAGTTCAGTTTGGTGCCGCTGCCCGGTGAGAGCCTCAGTGTAAGCAGCCGTCCGTTGACAGGCGTGGATTTGCCATCGATGGTGACGCTCTCAAACTGATGCTCGCCATAGCCGCCAGCCTGAATGGTGATGCTGCGGGAGGTAACAGGATTCGTATTCACGATCGTGACCGAAGCCGAATCGGCTCCCATTTGATCCACGAGTGCGGCAACGTCTTCCGGTAGCCCCGCGCGGCGGCGTTCCGGGTCAAAGTAGCGGAAGCGGGAATGCATGACCCAGACTCTCCCGTTGGCAAAGTAGCCACCCGTCGTCAGATTGAAAAGCGCATCCGTGTTCACTGGTTGCATATCGAGCAAGTAATCGGCGAGCCGGGTATCCGGGGTGCTAGTGTCGGTATCCATGGCCAGAACGTCTTTGCGAATGCTGGCAAATGCGCTGGTCAATGCCTTCACCGGGTAGTCCTGATCGTTGCCCTCCAGAAAATTCAGCCAGGCTGGCTTCTGCGGAATGCGTCGGAAATCCTCGCGATCCATCGACCAAAGATAGATCTCGGTCATGCGGTCAGAAAACGAGTTTTCCGTAAAGTGATACCACTCCGGTTTGCCATCGAATTTGTAGCCACGCGGGTCGCCGTACATCTGCGGATAAAGTTGCTTCCCATTCTCGGTTTTTCGATTGGCATAGAGGAGCTCCATCTGCTTGCGCAGTACCGCAACGTAGCTCTGGTCGCCGGTCATCACGAGAGCATTCGCGAAGCCCGGCCAGGCACCGTGCATGAAGTAATTGCGGTGGGCGATCTTTTCCAGTTCGCCATCAAAGATAGTGAAGTTCCAGCCGTAAGTCCCCTTCCACCACTGGCCATTGTGCTCGCCACCCAGCTTGCCGTCCAGACCAATGTTGGAGGGAATCATGCCTCCGGCTGCTGCGGCACGTTGCTTCCAGGCGTTGGCATACTCAACCACCCAGTCGCGATACTTCCGGTCTCCGGTCAGCATGAAGGAATTGAGATGGAGGATGGTCGAGGCCAGGTTCAGGTGCGTGTCACCGGCTGAGTCGAGATATTCGGTGCAGTGCGCGAGCATCTTGTCGTAGTACTTGGCCATGTCGAGCATCTCTTTGCGGCCGGCGGGATTGTGTAGCAGGTTGAAGCTACCTGGCACAGGATCGCCCACCCAGTCATAGACGGTAGCTTTCGTCAGCATGGGACCCTTGGACCCGTTCCAGATGCTGCGGATGATTCTGTGTTCTGGATCGTAGTTCGGGGCTTCCGGGTCTTCATTCATATAGAGCCCGGCGAAGCGTGTCATGCGCTGTTTATAGACGGGGTCATTGGGTTGAGACAAGCCGGCCAACAAAAAAGCTCGCATGCCTTCGGCGGTGTGGAACCAGTCCGACATGGTGATGAACTCTTTGTAGTAGGCGCCGTTCTCGGCCAACTTGGTCAGCCTGGTGCGGATCTCGCCATACTGCTTCAGGTGGCCGTTCTGAGCCTGGTTGAACATCGCGATGAGGTCGTCGTCACCGCCTAGCGCATGGAGAAGCGTCCAGTTGTAGAAGGTTTCGATGGCGTCGTCTGGCCCGTCCAGAGTGCCCCAGCGTGGAGTGTGCAGCAGGTAGCCGCGTTCATCAACGTAGCGCTGGTAGAAGGCGCGTGCGGCATCGGAATTGGCCTTGAGCAATGCCCGCTCCAGAACGGCCCAAGCCGGTGGAGGCATGGGGCTGTCCACTTTGAGCACGGGGCCTTGGGCGCTGGCGACAAGGCAGACCGAGAGCATAAGGAACCAAACTTGTTTCATTTGGTTCCCAATGTTATCGAAGTCTGGCTTCAGACGGAAAGAGTGGCTTCTTCAAAATCGAGGCGTGGTCCGCGCGGGTGAAGTTTGCTGCTATCGCCGTAGCCGAGGTTGCACAGGAAGTTGGAGCGCCAGGTGGTTCCGGCGAGGAATTCCTCGTCGACGGCAGCATTGTTGAAGCCGGACATTGGCCCGCAATCGAGCCCCAACCCGCGTGCTGCGAGCATGAAGTAGGCAGCCTGAAGTGATCCGTTGCGAAGGGCGAATTCCTTGATAAAAGCTTCTTTGCCCTCAAACATTGCCGTGACCTCACTGTGCGGCCAAAGGTACTTCATCTTTTTGTAGAACTCCAGATCGTGAGCAAAAATTGCGGTGACTGGAGCCTGCATCGTTTGCTTAACGTTGCCCGCCATCAAGCAAGGCTTGAGTTTTTCCTTAGCTTCCGGCGTAGTCACGAAGACGATACGCAAGGGGCAGGCGTTCATGGAAGTCGGGCCCATCCTGGCGAGATCATAGATCTGCTTGAGCAACGCGGGGTCTACGTCGCGATCCTGCCAGGCAGGGAAGGTGCGCGCCTCTCCCAGGATCAGGTCAAAGCTAACGTCATCAATGCGGGTCATGTAATTGCAGGATAGCGAAGACTGCTAGCGTGCCCAAGGGGGAGTGATGTCGTTCAGTCTTCCGTAGAGCACAAGTTGGCCCAGGTGTTCTGCCAAATGGGTTTCCAGCAGGATGTAAACCCCACGTAGTGTGGAGGGCTGGCCGAGCACATCGCGTTCATTGTCCAATTGGGCAGCACGCAATGGTGGAAGAGATTTGCGGACCGCTGCAAAGCTCGCCTCAAGCAGTTCCCGGGTGCGCTCGCTTGAGAGACCTTCGAGTTCAGAGGCGGCCATCTCTTTGCGGCGCTGCTCGATGGCTGAGGTAGACGGCTGCTCTTCGCCGAGCCAAAGAAAAAACTGATTATAAAGCGAGAGGTGCAGGAAGACCTCCCGGACAGAACGCAAGCCTGGGGCGGGCCGCCATTCCCATTTCTGTGCCGGAATGGCGAGCAGCATCTGGTCAATCTTGCGGGCATAATCTTCAAAAGCAGGCATCAGATCGCGTGCCGCAACCGCTGGCGGCTCCTCGTGGACTGCCAATAGTTCGACATCAAAAATCAGCTCAGCCTTGGGTGGGATCTTTCCTCGGCCCTGCTCGCCGTATGCCATTTGATAAGGAATAATGAGCCGTCGCTTGCCGCCGACCTTCATGCCTTCAAAGCCTGCCTCCCAGCCAGCAATAACTCTACGGCGGCCCTGAATGAACTCAAAAGGCTGGTTGCGGTCTACGGAAGAATCGAACTTCGTACCGTCGCTCAGCCAGCCTGTGTAATGCACCTTGTACTTCTGCCCCGGTTGCGCCTCGGCTCCGGTGCCGATTTGAATTTCAATCTTCTTCATCTCAAGGATCTGCTGTGGTGGCGTGGATAATTCCGGAATTTGGCCAAGAACCAGAGAAAGAAAAAGGGCAATCATCATGTTTCAGCGTACCTCTTGGGAAGTGCGCGAGCAGGGGTGATAAGTATTGGTTTATAGTCTGGCAAGCTGCTATTGCAAAAGTTCGAAAACGAGACCGATTGCACCGCAGGGGTAGATTGAGGCGTCTGACTCTTATGCGGAATCCAAATCTGTGGACTGCGGAACAAGTAGACAAAGTACTGGTCCGCGTCGCGGCGCAAGAGGTATCTCGGACTCCTGTGCTCAGCGGCTATTTGAATCCAGAGGCAGAATCTCGTGAGTTTCTCGAACAGCGGCTGAGGAGTTTGCGGCGCGAGTTGGATTGCCACCAACAGCCATTCCTGGATGAATGCGCTGGCGTGGCCAGAGGACTCTTTCGAAAGCACAAACAGAAGGGGAGATCCTTCGCATTCTTCATACGGGGTGGCCAGAGACCATTTCTGTACTGCGTTCCTCTCGCCCTGGCAACCCACAATCAGGTTTCCGCCGGGGTGATTCCCGCCTTATATCAGTTGAACGAGATTCGCGACAATCTGGATCAGTTTGCGATCCTGCACGTGCAGGCAGACCGTGTTCAATTCACGCGTATGGAACTTGGCGGCGCGGTTCAGACGATCGGATTCCGGGGCGCTTATGGTACCCGGAGCTGGTGGCAGGCCTTGGCTGAGTGTTTTCACCGCCTCGATTCGAGGCCCGAGACCTGGATCGTTGCAGCCCCCCCGGAATTGCTGGCGGAGGCCTCAAGGTTATGCCGGAATGCGCAGGGCCTCTTGCCGGTGCAGACAGGGGCAGATGAAGTGGAAGTTCGTCAACAGGCAACTACATTGTTTCAGGAGCGGGAAGAAATGGACTCACGCGCACTGGCAGCCAGATTACTGAGTGGCGATACCTATCGCGGTCCGATTGAGGTTTTAAATGCGTTGCAAATACAGAGCCCGGCAAACCTGGTGATTCAGTCAAAACGCCGCGATGCGGGCAATGCTGAGATTTTCGATTCTCAGGAAAGTGCTGTTTGGCTCGCGCAACGGGCCGGGGTGCATGTTGAAATCGTCAACCAACACGATGGAGTGGCGAAAGCCGGCGGGTTGGTGTGTGGCTGATAACGACTACTTCTTTGCCGCCAGACTTTCCATTACTTTGACCGCAAAATAGTTCACGACCTTGGCATCATTGCGGGCTGCTTCATAGAATGCTGCCTTGGCCAATTGATCTTTGCGCGTGATCAAGCCTTCCCGAATGCCCTGTTGCACGCGGGGGTCATTCAAGTCTCTCTGGCCTGACGGCTCTTTACTCAGTACCTTGAGCAAGCGGTAGCCCTCCTGGGTCTTGATGATGCTCGACGTAGCTCCAGCGGGCATGCTCATGATGAGCTTGCGCAATTCCGGGTTTGCCTTGTCCAGAGTGCTCTCACCCATAAACCCAAGGTCACCGCCATTGGCTGCGGTTTGCGGGTCCTCGGAATAGTTCGCCGCCATGGCGGTAAAGTCTTCGCCACTGCGCAGACGTTGCTCGATCATACGGATTTTCTGTTGGGCCTGCGCGTCGTTCTTTGCCTTGTCGTTTTTCAGATTGCGAACGTTGGGATCGTCAAACGGAGTCACCAGAATTTGAGCCAGGTGAACTTGTGGCTCGGGCAAATTGAAATTGGCTTTGTTGGCGTTGTAGTAGTCTTTGATGTCCTGATCCGTAATGCTGATCAAGCTGCGAATTTCTTTGTTGAAGAGTTTTTCAATGGATAGCTCACGGCGGATTTGGCCCTTGAGGTCATCGCCGGACATCTTGCGGGAAGCCAGCTGCTTTTGAAACTCCTCCTGCGTATAGGGAGCTTTCATTTCATTCAGCTTTGCCTCGACGTCAGCGTCGGTGGCCAACAGACTCAACTTTTCCGCCTTTTGTAGCATGATCTCGTTGTCGATGAGCACGCGCAAAAATTCCAGTTTCTGGATCGTCACCTGATCGTCTGTGGCCCGGTCGTTGTTGGCACCAAATTGAAACGCAAATTGCTTGTCGAGGTCTGCGTACGTTATGGGTTTTTCGTTGACAGTCGCCGCGACATCAGCCGATGGTTTGCGGTTGCAGCCCATCATGAAGAGGAGCATCCCGGAAAGGATGCATATGGAAGCAGATCTCATGGGAAACTCTTATTGTATTCAACTGACAGGCAACAGTATGAGATCTTTTTCCCGCGCAGGCATTTGGCTGGGGCTGCTGGCGCTATTGCTGGCTGGCTGCGGGCCAAGTACCCTGGCTGAAAATAAGGCAAAATCTCCCCAGCGGAGCGCCTACGGGCCGGAATTCTGGGACCACTGGGGCGATGGTTTTGCTGAAATTTCCACCTACCAATTGCAGATTCCGCGATATGGACTTCTGCGCAGTGGCGAATCGGTTCTGATTTTTGTGTCGGAGACGTTCTCGGAAAAGCAACGGGTCAAGGCCGACCCGGGGCGCAACCCGCGCAACGATGAGTTTCCGGTCATGAAACTGAATTGGCAAAAGAACTTCCAAACGGGTATTTACGACTACAGTGAAATGCTCTCCAGCTTTCTCGGACTCGCCCCCATCGCCGGGCGGCCGGAAGGCGCGCTCGCCAAAGCTTCCTTTTCGCGCCAGGAATGGTGTGGTCACCTGTTTGCGCAGGCGCTCTTTGATGCCGGCAAGATTCGGGTTTCCGGTACAAGCTACTTTGATGGCGATGCGGATCTGGCGCAAACACTGCAGCCGACCCAGGATTTTCTGAGTGAGGATGGACTCGTGTTTTGGGCCCGGGGCATGGCCGCTCCCTATCTCAAGCCTGGTGAGACCCGGGACGTTGCCTACCTTACCAGCTTGAAGAGTGCCCGCGACGCCCACCGGCCGATGGCCTGGTCGCGCATCAATCTGACCCGGAATGCGACGCTGCAGCGGCTCGAAGTTGCCGCCGGTGAGTTTGAAGTTGAGACGTTCTCCGCGCAATTGGGTAATGGCAATACCTTTCTCTTTTTTGTCGAAAAGGAAATGCCGCGTCGGATTGTGCGGTGGAAGTTCAGCTCCGGTGAGACGGCCGACTTAATAGCCAGCGACCGGATGAAGTATTGGGAACTGAACGGGCCCGACGGGGAAGAGGCATTGCGCTCCCTGGGTCTGGAACCGCGGGCACCCCGGATCAGCCCCGAAGACGATTAAGCGTTCAGCCAGTCGCGGAATCTGGTCTGAATCTGGTCCCGAATCCGTCGGAATTCGCCCAAGCGCTTTTCCTCGTCGCCTTCCACCGCCGCGGGATCTTCAAAGCTCCAGTGCAGCCGTTCGGTGCTGTCGGGAAAAACCGGGCAGACATCCCGGGCGTTGTCGCAGACAGTGATGACCGTGTCGAAGTGCTGACCGTTGAATTCCTCGACGTGCTTGGAGCGATGTGAGCGCAAGTCGATTCCCAATTCATCCATCACGGCGATGGCTTCCGGCCGGACCAGACTCGGCTTCGATCCAGCGCTCTCTACCTCATACCGGCCTTGACCCAGATGGCGAAGCAGGCCTTCCGCCATCTGGCTGCGGGCAGAATTTCCCGTACAGAGAATCAGTACGCGCGGCACGCTAGCCAAGCCTCTTCTTCAAATCGTTCGCGTAGAGAGCACGGAATTTCTCTTCGATCTCGTCGCGGACTTTCCGGAAGACGGCCAGCTTTTCGGCGTCGCTTCCCGTTGCCTTGGCCGGGTCTATGAAGCCAATATGGAGCCGCTTGCCAACCTTGCCAGTGAAGTTGGGACAATTCTTGTCGGCGTCGTCGCAGACGGTAATCACGTAGTCAAAGCTTTGACCGGTGAATTGCCTGGCATTCTTGGGAGTCCCGCCAGAGATATCCAGACCCTTTTCCTTCATCGCGGCAATCGCAAAGGGGTTTACTCGTGGGGAAGGGGCGGTGCCGGCGCTATAAACCTCAAGGCGTGAATCGAAGCTTTTGAGAAAGCCTTCTGTCATTTGGCTGCGGGCAGAGTTGCCCGTACAAAGCACCAGTACGCGCAAACGCTGATCGGCCCCCAGAAGCGGCAAGCCAGCAGCGGCGATCAGTAGATTTCTTCTTGTCAATTTCATTTACACAACCTCACAAAAGATTCCGGCTTGACCGCCTGGCTGCGAGTGCAGCATTCCGCGTACAAAAAGCTCAACAGTTCCTGTAACACCTGATTGTTCGCGCGGTAGAGCAGAAAGGTTCCCTGACGCTCTACCTGTACAAGTTCTTCGATCCGCAACTTTTCCAGGTGATGAGAAAGCGTGGAAGCGCCGATGCCAAGTTCCGCCTGAATCTCGCCCACCACCATGCCGTCCGGGTGAGCACTCAGCAGCAGCCGCAGGATCCGCAGACGCGCTTCGTTCCCCAATGCGGAAAACATGTCTGCCATACGCGGGGTCTCATCGCTACGCTTCATCATCCCATAATACGATAGTTCGGCAATATTCAAATTACAACTTGACGAATTTTATATTTCGAGTAGTATCGAAGTATGAAGAGTCTTGAAGAAATCCGCCAAACAGTCAAAACCAAGTACGGCGAAGCCGCAGCTAAAATCTCAGCGGGGCAGGGAGGTTGCTGCGGTGCTGGGAGTGATCCCATCACGTCGAACCTGTATGGGGCCGACCAGTCCGCGGGTATCCCGGAGCAGGCCCTGCTGGCCTCGCTCGGATGTGGAAATCCGACGGCGCTGGCGCAACTGAGGCCTGGCGAAATCGTGCTTGACCTTGGCTCAGGCGGGGGCATCGATGTGCTGCTGTCGGCCAAACGAGTGGGAGCTTTGGGCAAGGCCTATGGGCTCGACATGACGGATGAGATGTTGAATCTGGCTAAAGTGAATCAGCAGCGGGCCGGGGTGGATAACGTGGAATTCCTCAAAGGTGAAATTGAAGCCATTCCGCTGCCCGACGAGTCCGTGGACGTCGTCATCTCCAACTGTGTGATCAATCTTTCCGGCGATAAAGACAAGGTTTTGGCTGAAGCCTTCCGCGTCCTGAAACCAGGTGGCCGTTTTGCTGTAGCGGACGTAGTGGTTCGTGGAGAGGTGCCGGCTGAGATGCGCCGCAATATGGAATTGTGGGTGGGCTGCGTGGCGGGTGCGCTCGAAGCGGTTGAGTATGAAGACAAGTTGAAGCAGGCCGGATTTGAGAACGTCAGTCTGGAACCGACCCGCGTTTATACAGCCTCTGATGCCAGGGAATTTCTTGAAGGGAGTGGCCTTGATGTTGCCGGATTTGCTGAGGCAGTTGATGGCAAGATTGCCAGTATGTTTGTGCGGGCGACCAAGCCGGGTGAAGCGCGCACCCCGGTCCAGGTAGAGGTGTTTGACCCCGCGATGTGCTGCTCTACCGGAGTCTGCGGGCCGGCTCCAAATCCTGTGTTGCCTCGTTTTGCCGCGGATCTCGACTGGCTGCACAGCCAAGGGGTAGCAGTACGTCGTTACAACTTGTCGCAGGAACCCGCTGCCTTTGCGGCCAACGACAAGGTGAAGGCAGCACTGGCCGAAGAAGGTACCGAATGCTTGCCCATGATTGTGGTGAACGGTGAGGCGGTGAGCCATGGCAAGTACCCGGTTCGCTTCACGCTGGCTAAATGGGCAGGATTGCCAGGTTCCACGCCACCTTTGGAATTGCCAATCCTTGACAGCGGCAAGAGCGGTTGTTGCTAGTGGAAGGTGCCTCTGCTATTGCGAGCGGCGCTACGCAGATCCTGTTGTTTACCGGCAAGGGAGGAGTGGGAAAGACCACCCTTGCCAGCGCGACAGCCGTAGCGCTCGCCGACCAGGGAAAGCGAGTGTTGCTGGTCAGCACCGATCCGGCCTCGAATCTGGACGAAGTGTTGGAAACCCCATTGCAGGGCAACGGCGAAGCGGTCCCCGTAAAGGACGTGCCCAATCTGCAAGCCATCAACATTGATCCGGAAGCGGCCGCTGCGGCTTACCGGGAAAGAATTGTAGGCCCGTATCGGGGCATTCTTCCCGGTGCAGCTTTGGACAGCATGGAGGAGCAGCTATCCGGGGCTTGCACTGTGGAAATTGCCGCCTTTGACGAATTCACCAAACTCCTGTCGGGTTCCTCCCTTGGCTCGCAGTATGACCATGTGATTTTTGACACAGCCCCAACGGGGCATACCCTGCGGCTGCTGAAGCTGCCTGCCGCCTGGACCGAATTTATTGCGACCAACTCCACCGGGACTTCCTGTCTGGGGCCGCTGGCTGGACTGAAGGCGCAGCAGGATGTCTACGCTGCCAGTCTCGAAAGGCTGCTGGATCCGGCAGTCACCACCATTGTTCTGGTCAGCCGCCCAGACCGCGCCGCCTTGCGCGAAGCAGAGCGGACTCGAAGGGAACTGGCCGAGGCCGGCCTCACCAATCTCGTGCTGGCCATGAATGGAGTGTTTCGAGCGTCCGACAAGAAGGACCCGACCGCAATGGCGCTTGAGACACGCTCCCTGCGTGCCATGGCAGAGATTGCGCCAAGCCTGATGAAGCTGCGCCAGTTTGAGTTGCCCACATTTCACTTCGCTCCGATCGGGGCAGAGAAGCTGCGGCGGGTACTGGATTCGAGGAATGCACCGCCGCCGGGCAATCCCGAGTCTGCTGGCCGCCCGCAAGGGCAGGCCGGCTTGAAGGAATTGATCGACTCGCTCGAAGCAGCTGGCCATGGCGTCATCATGACCATGGGCAAAGGCGGCGTTGGCAAAACCACGATTGCCGCCGCGATTGCGGTCTCTCTCGTCAGCCGGGGCCACAAAGTGCGCTTGAGCACCACGGATCCGGCTGCCCACATCGCAGCCGCGGTGGAGACTGCGATGGAAGGACTGACGGTGACGCGCATTGATCCGGAGAAAGAAACCCGGCTTTACGCGGACAGGATCCTGGCGCAAGCCGCGTCCACGCTCGATGCCAAGGGACTGGCGCTGCTTGAAGAAGATCTTCGGTCTCCTTGTACGGAAGAGATTGCGGTTTTTCGAGCCTTTGCTGAACAGGTTGCGGAAGGAGAAAATGGCTTCGTCATTCTGGATACAGCGCCGACGGGCCATACCCTGCTTCTGCTCGATTCAGCCGAGGCCTATCACCGCGAGGTATCTCGCACGGTAAGCGAAACTCCGGAGGCAGTTCGTCAACTGCTGCCCCGGCTTCGTGATCCTGCCTTTACGCGGGTCATTCTGGTGGCACTGCCGGAGGCAACCCCGGTGCATGAGGCGGCCCGGCTGCAGGAAGACCTGAGGCGAGCAGGGATTGAGCCCTTCGCCTGGGTGGTCAACCAGTCTTTCTCGTTACTTGCTTTGACTGATCCGGTCTTGCAGACCAGGGCGGAGAACGAAAAGGTCTATCTTCAAGAGGTTTTGGACCGGCACGCATCCCGATTGGCCGTCCTTCCCTGGAGAACAGTTGAGCCGACTGGTGTTGAGGAACTACTTGCCATGACTGCAAGCTGAGGAGGATGTGTCATTAAACTGTAATGTAAATTTTTCCTTTTAACGCAATTGTCACGTTATCGTCACAGTGATTTCACGGGCGACCAGTAACCTGAGAGTCGTTTGCATCTCTCAGGAGCCCTCATGAAATCCCTACCCCACATTGCATTGCTCATGGCCACGACTGCCTGCGGCCTCTTCGCTCAGGTGAGCCAAGTCGCTGTAATCAATTATTCTGGCTTCAATGTGAGCGCCCCGATTGCCCCAGGCTCAATTGCCAGCGCTTACGGAACTTTTGGAACGGTAACCACCACGGCTACCTCCACCGCCTCTCCCCTTCCCACAACGCTTGCCAACATCAGCGTAAGGGTGAACAACCGCACCGCTCCTCTCTACTTTGTCTCTTCCGGCCAAATCAATTTTGTCGTTCCGAATGCAACCGAAAATGGCTCTCAGACTGTGGAAGTTCTGAGCGGCACCACCGTTGTTGGACGCGGAAGCGTGAATGTTTGGGAAATCTTCCCAGCCCTGGCAGCAAGCGATACCGCTGCCACCCGCCAAGGCATTATTCAGAATCAGGATTTTGGCATCAATAGCCAAAGCACGCGCGCCCGGCGTGGAGAGATCATCCAACTCTACGCAACCGGTTGCGGCCGGACGAATCCGGTAAGCGTTGACGGTCTGGCTCCTGCGTCTTTGAGCCCCACGGTTGCCCCCGCGGAAGCCTTTGTCGGCAATTTGCCCGCTACGGTACAGTTCGCCGGCGCACACCCGCAATTCCCCGGTATTTGCCAGGTGAACGTGGTTGTTCCCGATCAGGCATTCATCACGGGACAAACTCCCCTGTTCATCACCATCGGCGGAATCGCCTCAAACCCCGTTTCCGTCTGGATCCAGTAGTTCATACTCTTCTCCCTTTACTGACCTCATGAAATTCTTCTTCTCAATGGCCTTGATTTTGGCTACGGCTGCATTTGGTTGGGCGCAAGCGCCCGCAAAGGGCACCGTTGCTGGCACTGTCTTCGACGCGGTGAATGGGCGGCCGATTCCCAATATCCAGGTTGTTATCGACGGTGTGGCCGATTCTCGTGTGGTAACGGATCCAGATGGTCGTTACACGGTGCAACTGACACCTGGTAAATACACGCTCAAGTTCACCGGTGACAATCACATGGAATCGAGTGTCACCGACATTGCCGTGAAGGAGAACGAGGTTGTGGACGCCTCCACGGTGCTACAGCAAGTGGGGGCAGTCACTACGTTAGATGTCAACGAGAAGATCGGCGCCATTGAATCCAATGCGGAGTCAATTCTGACCGAGCGCAAGCTTTCGGCGATCGTGTCTGATTCCATTTCCAAGGACGACATCAAGAAGGGTACGGCTTCGGATGCAGCCGGTGTGCTGGAAAAAGTTACCGGAGTCTCCATCGTAGACAACGGCTTCGTTTTCGTACGTGGTCTGGGCGAGCGCTATTCCTCCACCATGTTGAATAATGCGATCATCCCGACGACGGAACCCGAACGGCGTGTTGTCCCGCTTGATCTCTTCCCCGCCAACCTGATTGACAACATCAAGGTCTTGAAGTCTTATTCGCCGGATCTGCCAGGAGAATTCTCTGGGGGCTTGGTCCAAATGAATACGGTCGAATTCCCTACACAGAAAATTCTGCAAGCCAGCGTCAATTATGGCTTCAATACCCAAAGCACCTTCAAGCGATTCAATTCCTACCAGGGCACCCGGGGAGACTTCTGGGGGTTCGGCAAGGGTTCCAGAGAGCTTCCTTCCAGCATCCCCACGGATGATCGACTTTTTGTCGGCCGCTTCACCGATGCGGAATTCCAGCAATTCGGCCGCTCCTTCCCGGTTGATTATGAACCGACGGTACAGGCGTCGAGCCGTCCACAACAATCGTATTCTCTGGTGGGTGGAAATACTTACGGCAAACTTGGCGTGATTGGGGCATTCACTTTTGCCAACCAGCAAAGCCTGACGCCGCAGTTGCAGCGCTTCCTCGTAAACTCCGGCGGCGGCCAGGCGACCCTATTCTCTGTCTACGACGATTTCAATGTCGACAATGAATCTGCTCGCATGGCGGGAGTTTTGAATCTTGCCTATCGTTTGACTTCCTCGTCCAAACTTGTGTTCCGCAACACCCTCACCCGCGATAGCGACAAAGAAGTGCGCCAGTTTCAGGGCCTCAACGGCAGCATCGGCAATGACGTGCAGGACACCCGCTTCCGGTATGTGGAGCGGACGCTGTTTTCCTCCAGCCTTGAAGGCGACCACGCCTTCGCCAAGCTCAAGAACAGTGTTTTTCACTGGCAGTTTACTTACTCCAATTCCCTTCGTGATGAACCGGATTTGCGCCAGACAATTCGCGGACGGGAACCAGGTACCAACAATCCCTTCACTTACCTGAACTTGGGTGATTCCGGGTTCCGCTTCTTCAACAACCTGAACGACAAGATTTATGAGCCGCAAGCGGATTGGTTCGTGCCGTTTTTCAAAGGAAAGTTCAGCGGTATGTTCAAGGCAGGATTCCGGGGAACGATCCGGCGTCGGGATTTCGGCAGTCGCCGCTTCCGCTTTGTTCCGGTGCGGGTTCAAACCCTCAACTTGACTCTCCCCACGAATCAGATTTTGAGTTTGGAAAACATTCGTCCCGATGGCTTCGTTTCCCGGGAGGTGACCCGAGCCACCGATACCTACCAGGCCGAAATGGATGTCTACGGCGTCTTTGGAATGGTGGATCTGAACCTGGGTTCGAGATGGCGTCTGGTTGCTGGCGTGCGAATGGAAGACGCCTCGATCAGCGTTGAGACCCTGGACGCGCTTGTCCCCAACGCTAGACCCGTCTTTGCCAAGCTGGCTAACCGTGACGCCTTGCCGGGCTTCAATTTGATCTACGCTCTCGGGCGGCGACAAAACCTTCGCGGTGGCTATTCCCGCACAGTGAACCGGCCCGACTTTCGCGAGTTGTCTCCCTTCGAGTTCACCAACATTGTGGGCGGCTACTCCACCGTGGGAAACCCGGATTTGCAGCGTGCCCTTATTGACAACTTCGATTTCCGATACGAATTTTTCCCCGGTGGGAATCAGGTGATGGCCGTCAGTTACTTCTACAAGCGGTTCACCAACCCGATTGAGCAAACTTACCGGCCGACCGCATCCGAGTTGCGCCAGAGTTTTATCAACGTGGACGGTGCCAAGAATCAGGGGCTTGAACTGGAATTCCGGCAGGATCTGCGGCGATACAGCAAGAAACTCCGTGACTTCGCCTTCCAGTCAAACTTTACCTTCGTCGATTCCAATGTGATCATCCCGATTGATCGCTTCCCGCAATTGACTTCGCGCAATCGTCCGCTCGTTGGCCAATCCCGTTTCATCCTCAACGGAATCGTAGAGTGGGCCAAACCAGAGTTGCGTTCTTCGGCACGCTTCTATACAAATTCCGTGTCCCGGCGACTGACTGATATCGGTACTTTTGATCTTCCGGATATCGCTCAGGAGCGCAACACGTTTCTCGACTTCGTCTATCAATTCGACATTCGCGAGGGTGGCAAATGGAACCTTCGCTTCAGTGCCGAAAACTTGACGAACAACAATTACCGTTACACGCAGTCAGACATCTTGATCCGGTCCTTCCGAATCGGCAGGACTTTCTCTATTGGCACGAGTTATTCGTTCTTTTAAACCACGTCAGAAATGATTGGAGCAGCAATGAGAAACTCACTTCTCAAATTCACCATGACCGGCCTATTGGCCATCAGCGCCTACGGTGCCGACTCGAAGCTATCCGGCGGAGACTTTATGAGTCTTTCCGAAGCCGAGCGTCAGCTTGCCGGCGTAAACCAGCTCGACACCAAAGCATCCATGTGGGTCTGGGCAACCAATAATAATCGCCGCACCGGCGAGCCGGATTATCTCTTCCGGGCCGGCGACAACATCACTGTACGCATGACGTTGAAGCCGAATGACGACCTCTTCCCTTACACGGTGATTGCTTACCGTCAGAACAACCAGAATGGGAACAAATTTTATCTTCCGGGCAACACGCAAGCGGTAACCGATATCTTTGGCCGCACCCCGACGCAGGGTTTTCAAATCACCAAGCTGCCAGCCTGGAACAAGCAGATCCTCGTCGGCACCGGCGGCGCACTGGTTTCCACCCCCGTTGCTGTCCCGAACGAACTGGGAATGCACACAATCGTTGTTCAGCTTCGTGACTACACGGGTACTCGCATTATCAAGACCGCCTACTGGAAGTTTTCGGTGGTCAGTGAAATCGAAAACCTTCCGGCGCAGATTTCAGCCGACCGTACCTTGACCGCAGACAAGGCCTATCGGCTTTCTGGCATCGTGCAGGTGCGCAATAACGCCACCCTCACCATTGAAGCCGGAACCGTTATCGTTGGCGCGCCGGGCTCGCAGCCGCCTAGCGTGCTGCTGGTCACCAACACCGGCAAGATTGATGCACGTGGCACCCGCAGCCGTCCCATCATCATGACGAGCTCACAGCCTCTCGGTCAGCGCCAACGCGGCGACTGGGGTGGCCTGATTCTCCTTGGCAAGGCTCTGATCAATGATCCGGGTGGTTCGATCGATATTGAAGGTTTGCCTGAAGGTCCGGAAACCCGCTATGGCGGTACGGATGACGCTCACAATTGCGGCAGCCTGAAGTATGTTCGCGTTGAGTTTGCTGGCGCGCTGCTCCGGCCTAACGAGGAGACAAACTCCTTCACGTGGGGTGCTTGCGGTACCCAGACCAAGAGCGAGTACCTGCAAGCCCACTATGGCTTCGACGACAGCTTCGAATGGTTTGGCGGCAACAACGACGCGAAATATATGGTGGGAACCTACGGTGCTGATGACTATGTTGACGTGCAGGTTGGCTATCGTGGCCGCTTGCAGCACGGCATCTTTGTCGCCAATAGCGACCGCTCCAACCGCGGTATCGAGAGCGACAACTACGAACGTAACTTTGCGGCGCGTCCGTTGGGCAAGCCGACGATGTACAACTTCACCTTCATCGGCTCGAACGCTGCCGGCTTTGACGAATCCGATTCGCCCTGCCTGTACTTCCGTCGTGGTTCCGGTGGCAGCTTCAACAATATGCTCTGCTTCAACTGGACGACCCGCACCTTTGGTGGTGCCAACATCGCTGATTCGATCCAGCCGAACATCGCTTCTGGTGACTTCGCCGCTACCGGCATTCTTGCCTGGAATAACGGTGTTGCCGCTCCCACCAACCCCTCCGCGAACCCTGCTACGAACACCTTCGATAGCCAGGTTTCGGCAGACTTCCGGGCTCACTTGACCCCGGCAGCCCGTCAGTTTGTTCTGGCCAACCCGATGCTGCGCAACCCGCTTGAGTACTCTGATCCGGACGTGCGCGGTCTGCTCGGTTCGCCGATTTTCCGCTCCACCTGGCTGCAGCCGCCGGACGACGGCTTCTTTGACCAGTGGGCCACCTGGATTGGCGGTATGGGCGACTACGACTGGACTGAAGAGTGGACAACCTTCATCCAGGAGCAGGACTTCCAGCCCTAAATTCCCGGATCTAGAATCCAAAAGGCGGCATCTCTTTATAGGGATGCCGCCTTGTTCTATTTGTGGACGAATGGATACGCCGCTTACCCGTCATCATTTGCTGCCCCAGTCCCGCCACGACAAGCCGCGCTTTGCCCGGCACTTCACCCGGGAAGAAGGGCGATCGCGGATTGCCTTGCTTTGCAAGGCGTGCCATTCCTTCATCCACTCGATCTTTACCGAAAAAGAACTGGAACAGAATTACAACACCTTGGAAGCTTTGGTCGCGCATCCTGAGGTTGGCCGGTTTGCAGCCTGGCTTGCGAAGAAGCCTCCCGGGTTTCAGCCACTGTCCCGCCGCAATCGAAGCCGCAGGATTTAACTACTGGCTGTCGCCGAGGCCAACTTCGGTCAGCATTTCCCGCAAGCTGGGCTCGCCGCCCGAACCAGCCTGAACGCCGGCAACTTTGCCTTCCTTGTCGAGCAATACATAAAAGGGAAAGCCCTGCGGTGCGATCAAGCCGGGTAGACTGGTGTCCTCGTTTAGAACAAGTTTGACGTTCGGGCGCGGACTGTCCTTCAAGTACTTTTCAACTGTTGCGCGGGATTCGCCAACATTCACTGCCACAACCACCAGGCCCTGGTTCTTGAACTCACTGGCAAGCTGCTCCACCACCGGCTGGTCCTTGCGGCAATAGCCACACCACGTAGCCCAGAGCTGGATCAAGGCTGGCTTGCCGTCCAGTGCGGCATTGTCAAGATTTTCGCCCTTCATGCTCTTGGCCCGGTAAGGCGGCATCTTCTGGCGCGGCTTTTTCTGTGCCGTAAGGCTGGAGGCTGCCAACAGGAGGCTGAGAGTTCTGCGGGTCAAGTTAATTCGTTCCCATCTTCGAAATTAGAAAAGCCCGGGCAAAAGCCCAGTCTCTCTTCATTGTCGTACGGGACATGCCGAGTAGTTCGGCGACTTCATCTTCCTTGAGACCGGCGAAGAAGCGCAACTCCACTACTTTGTGCGCCCGCTCGTCCATCTTCTCCAGTTCGTTCATGGCCTCTTCGAGGGCCTCAATATCTTCCGCCTTCATGCCAGCGGCACTCTGCTCCAGGCCACTCAAGGTGATGAAAAATCTCTCTTCGCCCCGGCCCTTGCGTTTGCGGGCATAGTCCACCAGAATGCGGCGCAACTGGCGTGCGGCGACGGCGAAGAAGTGAGCCCGGTCCTGGTAGCTTACGGTTGAGCCCTTCACCATGCGCAAGTAAAGTTCGCTCACCAATCCGGCGGGTTCCAGCGTGTGGCCGCTGCGTTCATTGCGCAAATATGAGCCTGCCATGCGTTCCAGTTCGCGGTAAAGCAAGGCAATGATCTCGCCGCCGGCTTCTTCGCGGCCCTGCCGCCAGTCGATCAATAATTGGGTGACTTCCCCCGGATCTGGTCGATCTTCCATACTCTCCAACTATAGGATAATAAGAGGCCTTCCTCAGCATGCCTCCGCCGCCGGTGATGAATTTGCGCAGCCTCTTCGATAAGGCACTCGACCTGCCTCCGATTGAGCGTGCCCATTTTCTCCGGGACATTCAATTCAAGAGCCCGCTGGTCTACAAGGAACTCCGCAACTTGTTGATCGCCCATGAAGGGCCTTCCGCCTTTTTTGAGCAGGACGGCGGCATCTGGTCACAAATCACACCGGTTGATTTCACCGGCCGGCACTTCGGCCCTTACCGGATCGTGCGGGAAATTGGACGCGGCGGGATGGGTGCCGTTTATGAAGCTTCGCGGTCTGACGAAGCCTTTCACAAGACAGTAGCGATCAAACTGATCTCGGGGGCGGTTCTCTCGGAACCTGCTTTGGAATCCTTCCGGCGGGAGCGTCAAATCCTTGCCCAATTGGAGCATCCCAATATTGCGCGCCTGCTGGATGGTGGCGCAACGGAAGATGGCTTGCTCTACCTCACGATGGAGTTTGTCGACGGCGAGCCACTGGATCGTTTTGTGGAGACGCGCCAGCTCAGTGTGGCGGAAATTCTGCGGATCTTCCTCAAAGTTGCGGATGCAGTTTCTTACGCCCACCGAAACCTGATCGTGCATCGGGATCTGAAGCCATCGAACATTCTGGTGACGGCTGAAGGTGAGGTCAAGCTGCTGGACTTCGGTATCGCCAAGGTACTCAACCCTGACAAGGATGAGACGGCAACTGTTGCCGTACGGTTGACACCCGAATTCGCCAGCCCCGAACAGATTCGCGGCCAGGCGATCTCTACTGCGTCTGACGTGTATTCGTTGGGGGTATTGCTCTTCTATGTGTTGACGGGCGGAGCGCGGCCCTACCGCACCACCTCCCGGGCCGTCCCGGATATCCTGCAGGCTGTTCTCGATAGCGAAACGCCGCGGCCCAGTTCCGTTGCCATCGCCACGCGCGCCAGAAAGCTGGAAGGTGATATTGACAACATTATTTTGAAGGCCATGGCGAAAGAGCCGGAGCGCCGTTATGCTTCCGTTGATACCCTCAGGCAAGATCTGGAACGGCATCTGGCCGGACGTCCCGTGCTGGCGCGTGCCGACAGTTGGACTTACCGTGCATCCAAGTTCATTCGCCGCAACCGGCTGCCTGTAGCCTTTGCCGCTTTGATTGTCTTAACGATTCTGATCGGTGCCGTTACGACATTGAGTCAGGCCCGCATTGCCCAGGCCCAGCGCGAGGCAGCCGAGACCGCCCGGAACCTGGCAGAAGATCAGCGACAGCGGGCCGAAGATGCGTCGCTCGCCGCGGAAGCCCAGCGTTTGCGGGCAGACCAGCGGGCCGCTGAAGCAGTTGCCGAACGGAGCCGCGCGGAATCGCAGCGAGCCTCTGCCGAAGCCCGCTATCAAAGCGTTCGCTCGCTGGCAACGGCGATTCTATTCGACGTCAATGAGTCTTTGCGGGATGTTCCTGGTGCGGCAAATGCCAGAAAGCAGGCGGTGCTGGCTGCGCTGAAGCATCTGGAAGCGCTGGCAGCAAAGACTTCGAGTGACCCTGCCCTGATGGAAGATATCGCCAGTGCCTACGAGCAGACCGCAGACATCATGGACTCCCTGTTTGAAGATTCCCGCGATGCGGCTTCCTTCGCGATCCCCGCGCTGCTGAAGGCCGTGCGCTTGCGGGAGAAGTTGAAGGACCCGGTCCGCCTCGCCGAGACCTTGCGCCAGCTTGGCAATCGCCAGATCAATGCGGGTCAGCTTCCCATGGCCATGCAAAGTTATCGAAGTTCCTTGCGGCTTATTTCGGAAGCAAGCCCTTCGCCATTGAGTCTGCGCACGACTGCCTTGGCGCATAGCAACCTCTGCACGGCCTTTACCATCCAGGAGGACGCAACCAGTGCTTTGCCGGAGTGCCAGGCTGCCGTCTCCATTCTGACTTCGCTCGATGGCCGAAACATGAATGATCTGCCAGGTCTGCGGCTGCTCACTCGATTTCGGCTGGCAAATGCTTTGATTCGAGCGGACAAGCCGCTGGATGCAGCAAAGGAATTCCGGGAGGCGATGGAGTGGATCGATCCATTCGAGACCGCCCAACAGCCGCTACTCGAAGAAATGATTGCCTCGATGAAAACTCTGCCGGGTTCTGCTGGACTGCAAGCTGCCGCCTTGCGCAAGCTGGGCGTGATGCAATCGCGGGCAGGGAAGCGTGATGAATCACTTGAGTCGTTCGAAGACTCGATTCGTTTGTCGGGTATCCCGCAACCCACCATGAAGGACGTGGTTGGCTTCGCTGAAATTTGTCTCCTGCAGGCCGAATCCCGCGCTGCCCAGGGTAAGGGGCAGGTTCAACGCGCTATCGAACTCGCGGAAGAAGCCCTCAACCGAATCGGGAGAACCCCCTCCGGCCCCGCGAGCCTCCTCCGAGCGGAGATCGAAGCGAGTCTTCGCTCCTTCGACCCGGCACTCGCGCGGACGCTGCCATAACGCATTTGAACCTGCATTCTGGGTAGCGGCACAATTTACCAGGATGGTCCAAAAAAAATGGGCTAGCCCGAGGGCCAGCCCATTTGTCTTTTTAGCGGATCGATTTAGCTGAGCGTATTGCCGGCAAAGAAGTAGTTGAGTTCAATGGCGGCGTTTTCCTGGCTATCGCTGCCGTGAACGCAATTGCGGCCCACGCTCTCGGCAAAGCGCTTGCGGATGGTACCTTCCGCAGCGTTGGCGGGGTTGGTGGCACCCATCGTTTCGCGCCATTTGGCAACGGCGTCTTCCCGTTCGAGGCAAAGCAGCACGCAGGGCCCTTCCGTCATAAACTCGACGAGTTCCCCGAAGAAGGGACGGTCCTTATGTACCGCATAAAAGCCTTCTGCCTGCTTGCGGGAGAGATGAGTCATTTGGAGCGCCCGGATCTTGAATCCAGCGCCCTCAGTTACTGCCAGGATGTCGCCAATCTGGTTTTTGGCCACGGCGTCCGGCTTGATAATCGCAAAAGTTTGTTCCATAAAATTCAAATCGATCCTACTTGAGCAATCCGGCTTCTTCGAGCCGGCGCTTCATGGTTGTACCCAAATCCGCGGGCGTCTGGCACACGGTGATTCCGGCTGCGGTCATGGCTTCCATCTTGTCGCTGGCCTTGCCACTGCCGCCGGAAATGATGGCACCGGCATGACCCATGCGGCGTCCCGGAGGGGCCGTCTGACCGGCGATAAAGCCGACCACCGGCTTGCGCACGTTGGCCTTCACAAACGCGGCGGCACGCTCTTCGGCGTCGCCGCCAATCTCACCGATCATGATGATGGCATCCGTGTCGGGGTCCTGATTCAGCAGGTTCAGGGCATCGATGTGGTTCGTGCCGATGATCGGGTCGCCGCCGATGCCGATGCAGGTGCTCTGGCCAATGCCGAGGCCCGTCAATTGGCCGACCGCTTCATAAGTCAGGGTGCCGGAGCGGCTGACAACGCCAACGCGGCCTTCCTTATGAATGTGGCCCGGCATGATTCCAATCTTGCACTTGCCGGGGGAGATAACGCCGGGGCAGTTCGGGCCAATCAGACGGGTTGCGCTGTCCTTGATCTGCGACCAGACCTTGGCCATATCAATAGCCGGAATGCCTTCGGTGATGCAGACCACCAGCGGCAGGCCGGCAGCGGCAGCTTCCAGAATTGCATCCGCGGCAAAGGGCGGCGGCACAAAGATGACGCTCGCGTTGGCGCCAGTTTCTTTAACGGCTTCGGCGACGGTATGGAATACAGGACGGTCCAGATGCTTGGTTCCGCCCTTGCCGGGCGTTACGCCGCCGACGACATTCGTACCGTAAGCAATTGCCTGCTCGGCGTGAAAGGTGCCTTCCTTGCCGGTGAAACCCTGGACAATCAGGCGCGTGTTTTGATCTACAAGTACGCTCATTTTGCGAGTGCCACTACTTTCTCGGCGGCATCCTTCATGCCGTCCGCAAGTCCAAAGTTCAACCCGGACTCGAGCAGAATCTGTTTGCCCAACTCCACGTTGGTGCCTTCCATCCGCACCACGATGGGGATTTGTACATTCAATTCACGGGCTGCGGTGACCACACCGTTGGCCAGCGTATCGCAGCGCAAAATGCCCCCAAAGATGTTGATCAGGATCGCTTTGACATTGGCGTCGCTCAACAGGATGCGGAAGGCATTGCGGATTTGTTCCTGATTGGCGCCGCCGCCGACATCGAGGAAATTGGCGGGGGAGCCACCGGCGTACTGGATGATGTCCATCGTCGCCATGGCCAGGCCTGCGCCGTTCACCATGCAGGCAACCGTGCCATCGAGCTTGATGTAGTTCAAGCCGAACTTTGAAGCTTCCACTTCAAGCGGATCTTCTTCGTTCAGGTCGCGGAACTCGGCGAGGTCCTTGTGCCGGAACATGGCATTGTCGTCGATGGCGATCTTGGCGTCGAGTGCCACGATGCGGCCGTCCTTGGTGAGCAGCAGCGGATTGATTTCAGCGAGCGAGGCGTCGATGTCCTCATAAGCCTTGGCGAGCGCCACCATGGCTTTCACCGCGGCGTTGACGCTGGTAGCGGGGATGCCCATTCCAAAGGCCAGATTGCGGGCCTGGTATGCCTGCAAACCCATGCCCGGCTCGATGGTTTCCTTGAGGATCTTGTCCGGATGCTTTTCGGCGACTTCCTCAATGTCCATGCCGCCTTCGCTGGAGGCCATGAAGACGAGCTTGCCGATGGCACGGTCAAGAACGATGCCTGCGTAGAACTCTCTGTCGATCGGCAGTTGCTCTTCAATCAGAAGACGCTGCACGACTCGGCCCTCCGGCCCGGTCTGGTGCGTGACAAGCGTCATGCCCAGAATCTGTTCGGCCTTGGCCCGGCATTCTTCCGGGTTGGCGGCAAGCTTGACGCCACCACCCTTGCCTCGGCCGCCGGCGTGAATCTGTGCCTTGACAACGACACCTGTGCCTAGCTCTTCTGCTGCCTTAACGGCATCCTCGACGGTGTAAGCCACGATGCCTTTTGGCACAGGGACTCCGTATTTGGCCAGGACTTGCTTGGCCTGATGTTCATGGATTTTCATTGGGTGTGTCCTATGCTGGGGACTGTTGGAAACTGATAGTTTAACATGCCATTTTTAGACCACCTCCATAAAGTGTGCGCCCGTAAGGGCCTGAATCGTGAAGAAGCCAGGGAGGCGATGGACGCCATTCTGGCGGGCGAAGTTTCTACCCCGCTCATTGCCGCCTTCCTTGCCGCAAACAAGGTTCTCGGCGACGGCGTTGAGGAAGTAACGGGCTTTGCCGAAGCCATGCGCGCCAAGGCGACGCGGGTCACTCCGCCTGAAGGCGCCCTCGTGCTCGACACCTGCGGGACGGGCGGCGATGGCCTTTCCACCTTCAATATTTCGACTGCCGTTGCCATCGTTGTGTCTGCTTGTGGCGTCTACGTTGCCAAGCACGGCAACCGGGCCTTTTCTTCCCATACCGGCAGCGCCGATGTGCTGGAAATCCTGGGAGTCAAGGTGGATCTTGATGTCGCTCAGATGTCCAGATGCCTGGCGCAGGCGGGCATCGCCTTCCTGTATGCGCCGAACGTGCATCCGGCCATGAAGCACGCCGGGCCCGCCCGGAGAGAATTGAAAATGCGGACGGTCTTCAATCTGCTTGGACCGCTCTCGAACCCGGCCGGTGCCCAGCATCAGTTGATTGGTGCTCCCAACTTTGAGGCCGCTCGCATCATGGCCCAGGCACTCTCGCTGTTGGGGACGACCAAGTCGATCATCGCTCACGGAGAAGATGGTCTCGATGAGGTGACCACCAGCGGCCGCAGCATGGTCTATGAAGTGGCGGGCTCATCCATTACGCGGCGGGCGATCAAGCCGGAGGACTTTGGTGTCCCCAAGGCATCCATCGAAGAACTGTATGCCGCGACGGGTGAGGACTCAGCCAGGGACATCCTCGCGATCCTCGATGTGACGCCGAGCGCCAAGATGGACATCGTGCTGGTGAACGCCTCCGCGGCACTTTACGCCGCCGGGCTCGTGCCAGACTTCAAAGCCGGCGTCGCCAAGGCCTTCAGTGCCATAGCCAGCGGAGCCGCCAAGGAAAAGCTGGAAGCGCTGAAGCTGGCCAGCCATCAGGTTTGATCCCTTGATACAATCCCGTCAAATGCAGAACTCACGCCGGGAATTGCTGGTTTCAATTGCCGGGGCCTCAACGCTCGCCGCCGTCGATCCCCATACGCACGATCACGGGGAACAGGCTGCCCCGGAAGCGCCCGGTGCGACCTATGCGCCGAAGGTCTTTTCCGCTGCGGAACTCAAGACGGTGGGTGCGCTGGTGGAAACCATCATCCCGCGTACGCAGACGCCTGGCGCCCTCGACGCCAAAGTACATGAAATCATCGACGAGAACCTCTCCAATCGCCGCGCGCAGATTCCTGTCTGGCGCAAAGGCCTGGCTGAGGTGGCTTCGATTTCCAAAAAACGCTATCGCAAGGGCTATGCCGAACTCAGTGCCGCCGATCAGGTTGCCGTGATGGTGGAAGTCTCAGCCCGCAACAAGTTCTTCAAAACGCTCAAGGACGCAACGATTGACGCTTACTACTCAACGCGGGAAGGCTTGATGGCTGCACGCACCCGGAACACCAGGTCTAGTTCATCCCGTTCCAACGGCCGAAGTCGATTTCACGACCGGCCGCCAGGTCCTGTTGCCATTCGACGGCTTTGCTGCTGTCCTTCCAGCTTGACGCTGCCACGAGAGCAAGGAAGCGGTCGAGGAGCTCCTTGCGTCCGCGCTGGAGGAGTTCTTCCGCGAGCCGAAAGTTGGGTCCTCCGTTGCGCATTTCGAGGCTCGTCTGGTTGCGCATGGATTCCAGCAGCGTCCGTTCGGCGGCGGCCTGATTGCCAGTGCCCAATTCGGCCAGCCCTCGAATCGTGAGGGCGCTATGCCGGATGGCCCCTTCCTCGCGAGCCAGGTCTTTGGCAGTCTCAAGTGCCAGCGCCCACTCCCTGGCATCAATGGCTGCGTAGCCCAGCTTCTTTTTGGCCGCGGATTGTTCCGCGGGCGGAGCAGCGGCCAGGTCTTCTTTTGCAAAATTCAGTTTCCAGTAGGGTGGCATTTCTGCCCACAGCGCGCTGAGCCCCAAACCCGCAAACAGAGCTTGCACATTGGCCTCTTCAAAATTTTCGGAGGCAATTTGGCTGCGAAGCAGTGCCACCGCGCTCAGCACCGCGGTTGGACTGCCCATCGACCGCATCCGGCTCCGCATGCCGGCATCGAGCGGCGGATACTTGCCCTCTGTCTTGTCGCGGAGGAAGCTCTGGACGGGAAAAAGCTCCTGCAAGGCGCGGTCGAAGCGATTCCGGTTGATCTCGACAACCATGCGGTCAAAGTTGCCCGCGAGGTCCTGCCCGGCCAGCAGGCAGGGCAATAACAGAACGAAGCCAATTCGCATGAGTTGCATCTCCTGTTTGATATAGTGCCATCTACGAACGGGAAGTTGATTGCATGTCTCAAATTCAGAAGTCCGCTCAACGTTATGACGTTGTCATTGTAGGATCGGGTGCTGCCGGCGGAATGGCAGCCTGGAATTTAACCCGGCAAGGGGTGAGCGTACTGGTGCTGGACGCCGGCACCAAATTTAACCGTGCCACCTATTGGTCGCACGTTCGCCCCTGGGAAGCACGCGCGCGCCAGCGCCGGGGCCAGCGTCCGCCGCAATTTCTGTTGACGCAGGAAGAGCAACCCTTCATCAATGCCAAGGGTCAGGATTTCGACTTGTGGCGCGTCTGGGGTCGCGGCGGCAAAACGAACATCTGGGGCCGTGTCAGCTTACGGTATTCCGAGGCGAATTTTCAAGAACCCGCCCGTGATGGCCATGAAATCCCCTGGCCGATTCACTACTCCGACATC
>CAZECF010000007.1:69692-97301 GCA_964510335.1 uncultured Bryobacter sp.
GCAACTGATCGGCGTGTGTGGGGGTGACGACGACAGCGAATTTCTGCCAGGCTCCCGTTACCATCTGCCAGCGCCAGCCCCTCGCTGCGGCGAACAGCTTCTCCGCAAAGCTGCCAAATCGGTCGGCATTTCGATCCATGCGGGCCGCCGGGCCGTGCTGACCAAAGAGCACAATGGCCGTGCTCCATGCCACTATTGCGGGGCGTGCGGCAAAGGCTGCGACATCAGCGCTTTCTTTAATTCTACTGACTATCTGCTTGAGCCTGCTGCGCTTACGGGAAAATTGCAGATTCGCGATAACGCGGTTGTCTCTCATGTGACGGTCAACGACAAAGGGGAAGCCGACGGAGTTCATTTCTTTGATCGCGTGACCAATCAGCCGGAAGAAGTGAAAGCGCGTATCGTCATCATGGCGGCCAGTTGCGTCGATTCCACTCGCATTCTGTTGAACAGCCGCTCCAATCGTCACCCCAATGGCATCGGGAACTCCAACGACGTTATCGGGCGCTATCTCTGTGAGCAGGTTCGTTTTCACATCTATGGCTTCGTTCCGGAATTGATGGGCAAGAAAGCCCAGAATGACGATGGCATCGGCGGGGAGCACATTTACATGCCGCGCTGGGCCGGCCAATCCAAGTCACGCAAATACCTGCGAGGCTACGGGAGCCAGTTCTGGAATACCGGCGCGCACCCCGGCGTCAGCTATGCCAAGCAATTGCCGGGCTTTGGCAAGGGCTTCAAGGAGAACGTCCGGCGGCACTTTCCCGCTTTGGTGGCGATGCATCCTTATGGGGAGGTGCTGCCTTACGCGGACAACCGGATTACGCTGGACGCAAAGCGCAAGGACAAGTGGGGCATTCCCGTGCCCGTGATCGACTACAAGATCAAAGACAATGAGCGCACCATGATCGAAGATATGTACGACACGGCGCTTGAGATCATGACCGCCGCCAAGGCGGAGATCCTTCCGTATGAACGCGGCTGGATCGACCGGTTGGGCTCGGCCATCCATGAGCACGGCACCTGCCGCATGGGTGCTGACCCGAAACGCAGCGCGCTGAATCAATACAACCAGTCTCACGAGGTGAAGAATCTGTTCGTGGTGGATGGGTCCAGCTTTACCACCGCCAGCGAGAAGAACCCCACGCTCACCATCCTCGCCCTCGCCATGCGCTCCACCGACTACCTCGCCGAGATCATGAAGAAGGGCGAAGTCTAGCCGCCATACTGCGATTTCGCGGCACATCTACCAGACATTCGGGATAGCCCAGGCGCTTGCACTCGCGCGACGCTGACGGGTATGCGACGAACTCTCATTGCGCTGGCCTTGCTCACCAGTTGCGGAAGCAAACCCGAGGCGGTCAATTCCGCCGCTACTGGCAATCCGGCGGTTGCTGTCATTCCGGTGAAGCGCCAAGCCATCAGCAACAGCCTCGACCTCGTCGCCGAGTTCCGCCCCTACCGTGAGATCGACCTCATGTCGAAGGTCTCCGGGTACGTCAACCGCATCTCCGTCGACATCGGCGATCGCGTACGAACAGGTAGTGTTCTGGCCACCCTTGAGATCCCGGAGATGAACGACGACCTAGCGCGAGCAAAAGCGAGCATCGATCGCTCCACCTCGGATGTAGCCCGTGCTCGCGATGAGATCCGTCGTGCCGAGAGCGCCAATGAGATGGCGCAGCTCAACTTCTCCCGTCTGTCCAAGGTGATGAGCACCAAGCCCGGCCTCATTGCGCAGCAGGATATTGACAACGCAAGAGCCCGATCTCTCGAAACTTCTGCCCAGCTTGCGGCAGCCAAGAGCGCACTGGCTTCGGCCGAACACAACGTCAAGGTCATCCGGGCTGACGAGAACCGCGTCCAGACGATGTTCAACTATACGCGAGTAACCGCGCCTTTCGATGGTGTCATCACGCGCCGCTATGCCGAAATCGGCGCCATGGTGCAGGCTGGCACCTCGTCGCAAACCAACGTCATGCCAATCGTGCGCCTGTCGCAGGACAACATGCTGCGGCTCCAGTTGCCGATCCCGGAATCGGTTGTCCCCAAGGTCAAGGTCGGTTTCCCGATCCGCATCAATGTACCCACGCTCTCCCGCACCATCGACAGTCGCATCACCCGCTTCTCCGGTCAGCTCTCCAGGGCAACCCGCACCATGGAAGCTCAAGTAGACATCCCCAACCCGGACCTCTCCATCAAGCCCGGCATGTTTGCCGAGGTGATCTTCATGTTTGAATCGAAGCCGAATGCATTGGTGATCCCGCTGCTCGCGCTGGATGGCTCGGGCGAGATTCGCAAGGCCATGGTGGTCAATGCGGCAAACAAGATCGAAGAGCGCACACTCTCGACCGGCATCGAAACCCCCGACTCCGTCGAAATCCTGACTGGCCTTGAGGAAGGCGAAAAGGTCGTGCTCAGTGGACGCTCTCAACTCAAAGCAGGAATGACGGTTACCCCGCGGGTCAGTTCCACCACAGCCCAGGGAGCGAAGAAGTAAGTCATGCCACGCTTTGCGATCCGTACTCCGTACTTCATCGTAGTCCTGTGTCTCATCATTTGTGTTGTGGGCGGCGGCGCACTGGTGCGCATGCCGGTGGATCTGTTTCCGCCCATCAACATCCCTGTAGTAGTTGTGGCCACGTTCTACGCCGGTATGCCTCCCGAGCAAATCGAAGCCAACATTACCTCCCGCTACGAACGCTTTTTTACCCTGGCCGCCAACATCGAACACATCGAGTCGCGTTCGCTTACTGGTGTCAGCGTCATCAAGATCCACTTCCAGCCGGGCTCGGATGCCGATGCTGCCGTGGGTGCCGTTTCCAACCTGGCAATGGCCAATTTGCGGCGTCTCCCTCCGGGAACGCTCCCGCCGATTGTGCTGAAATTTGACGCCTCCAGCCTTCCGGTTTGTCTCGTGACATTCAAGACGCCCGACCTGAACGAAACACAGATTCGCGATCTCGCACAATACAACGTGCGCAACCAGCTTGCCGCGGTGCCCGGCGCCAGCGTCCCGCAGCCCTTCGGTGGAGGCAACCGCTCCATCATGATCTTTGCCGATCCCAATCGCCTTGAGGCCTATCAGATGTCTCTGATGGACATGGTCCGCGGAGTAAACGATGCCAACCTCACGCTGCCCGCTGGCAATGTCAAAATCGGCCCCTTCGACTACAACATCTACACCAATTCGCAGCTCGACAACATTGATGAGATCAACCAGCTCCCCATCAAGGTCAGCGGCAACTCCGTTGTGCGCATCGGCGATATCGCCACTGCCAGGGACGGTAAACGCATCCAGACCAACGTCGTGCGAGTCGATGGCAATCGGGGCGTCTATGTCCCCATCCTCAAACAGGGTGGCGATTCCAACACGATCGCTGTTGTCGACGGCATCAAGCAAGTCGTCGCCAATCTCGTCGACGTGCCGGAATCGCTGGTCAGCAAAGTCGTATTCGACCAGTCCGAGTTCGTCAAGACTGCAATCGAGACTTTGCTGCATGAAGGCGCGATTGGCCTCTTTCTGACGTCAGCACTCATCCTCGTCTTCCTCGGCAGCTTCCGCGCCACCATCGCCGTTTGCTTCTCCATTCCGATCTCGGCCCTGGCCACCTTCATGCTTTTGCAGTGGACCGGCGGCACCGTCAACACGATGGTGCTGGGCGGGCTCGCCCTCGCCTTCTCACGCCTGATCGACAACTCTGTCGTGGTGCTTGAAAACATCTACCGCCACCTCGAGATGGGTTCTGATCCAGTGAAGGCAGCTGAGGAAGGCGGCCGCGAAGTCGCCCTGCCCGTACTGGCCGCTACGCTGACCACCGCAATCGTCTTCTTCCCGGTCACCTTCCTGTTCGGCGTCTCGCGCTTCCTGTTTTCAGCACTCGCGCTCGCCGTCGTACTTGCCCTCGCCGCAAGCTACTTTGTCGCCATGACGGTGGTGCCGCTGTTCTGCGCCCGCTACATCCACACCGCGCATTCCAGCGAACATTCCGAAAGCCTGGGCGCCCGCTTTAACCAGTGGTTCAACCATCAGTTCGCCCGCTTCCTGCATGGCTACCAGGTCCTGTCCGGCATCACGCTGGATCGGCCAGGAGTGACTCTCATCATTGCCGCCATTGCTTTTGGCGCATCCCTGCTCATCGTGCCGCTGATCGGCATGTCTTACTTCCCCCGCACCGATGCCGGCCAGTTCGTTATGAACGTCAAGGCGCCGCCCGGCTCGCGCATCGAAGTCGTTGATGCCCTCTTCGCCCGAGTGGAAGAACTCACCCGCAATACGGTTGGCCCGGAAGAGGTTGAACTCATCGTTTCCAACATCGGCATCTACGCCGACATCTCTTCGATCTACACGCCGAACTCTGCGCCACACACCGGCTTCATACAGGTAGCGCTCAAGAAGGAACACAAGACGGGCAGCTACGAACACATGGCCCGCACCAAGGAAGTCCTGGAGCGTGAAATGCCCGAGTTGCAGATCTACTTCCAGTCGGGCGGCCTCGTGGATAGCGTGCTCAACATGGGTATGGCCGCACCCATCAACGTGCAGGTCACCAGTTCCAGCCTCCAGCAGGGCTTTGCCACAGCGGCCAGCCTGGCTGGCAAAATCCGGCTTTTGCCCGGGGCCGCTGGGGTGTTCATGCCGCAGGATCTCGACACGCCATCCCTGCGCCTGCAGGTCAATCGCACCCGTGCGCTGGAACTCGGATTGAGTGAGCGCGAAGTAGTACAGAACGTCATCACCGCGCTGACATCCAACCAGATGATTGCCCCCAGCTACTGGGTCGATCCCCGCTCGGGCCGCGATTACTTCCTGCTGGTGCAATACCCGGAGGGCCAGATCAAGTCGATCGCCGACCTCAAGGCAATCTCGCTGCGCGGCCCCGGCAGTCCGCTCCCGACGCGCCTCGACGCGGTGAGCACCATCGAATCCATCAAGACTCCAGCCGAGGTATCTCACTACCAGATCCGACGCAATTTCGACATCTACGTTCAGCCCAAGGGCGAAGATTTGAGCCGCCTGACAACGGCCATCGAACAAATCATCGCGGCTGAAAAGCTGCCCCGTAATTTGCGCGTGGATCTCCGAGGCTCGGTACAGGCCATGCGCCAAAGCTTCAACAGCTTCGGCCTCGGCCTCATTCTCGCCTCAGTGCTGCTCTACCTGATTCTGGTCGCACAGTTCTCCAGCTTTATCGACCCGCTGATCATCCTGCTGGCTGTCCCGCCGGGCCTGTCCGGTGTGCTGCTGACGCTCTGGCTTACCGACACCACACTGAACGTCATGTCGCTAATGGGCATCGTCATGCTGGTCGGCATCGCAGTGTCCAATTCCATCCTCATCGTGGAATTCGCGCGGCAACTCATCCATGCCAGTGTCGGCGTGCGCGAGGCGATGTCCACCGCCTGCAAGGTACGTTTGCGACCCGTCCTGATGACCTCGCTCGCGACGATCTTCGGTCTCGCGCCAATGGCTCTCAAGATCGGCCAGGGCAGCGAAGCCTATGCCCCGCTGGCCCGTGCCATCCTTGGTGGCCTTGCCCTGTCCGTGCTGTTCACGGTCTTCATCGTGCCCGCAGCCTACCTTCTCGTACACAACAAAAAGGCCACGTCCTGATGCGCTACCTCATCCTTTTGCTCGCAGCCACACTGTCGGCTCAGAACCCACCCCTCACCCTCGAACAGGCTCGTGAGATGGCTCTTGCCAATCACCCGCTGCTTGCCTCGCTCGACTATTCCTCCAAAGCCGCCGCTGAGACGCCGAAGCAGATCCTGTCGACCCTGGCCCCGCAGCTGAGCGCCGGCATCACTGGCTCCGTCGCCGACGACGCCACCCGCTTCGCCTTCCAGGGATTGTCCTCTCCACTGCTCATCTCCCGCTTCGGTTCCGGCGTCCAACTCAACAAAGTCCTTACCGACTTCGGCCGCACCCGGCTGCTCGCTGATTCCTCCACCTCTCGCGCCGAGGCCCAAAAGGAACTCGTCAAGTCCACTCGCCTGCAAATCCTCACTGCTGTGGATCGCGCGTTCTATTCCATCCTTCGCGCCCGCTCCATCAACCGCGTTGCCGAGCAAACAGTGCAGGCACGTCAGTTGATTGTCGATCAGGTGGAAGCCCTCACCCGCAGTCAGCTCCGTTCTACGATCGATCTTTCCTTCGCCCGCGTCAACTTGTCTGACGCCCAGATCCTGCTCAATCGAGCACGCAACGAACTAGGCGCAGCCGAGGCTGATCTTACCGCTGCCCTGGGGCTGCGCGATCGCCCTGCCTACCAGATCGATGACCGGCCGGTAAACGAAAGTCTCCCGCCTGAGGCCGAGCCGCTTGTCCAGCGTGCGATTACCGAGCGGCCTGAGCTCCGTCAGTTGGCCCTTGAAATCCAGGCAGCCAACCAATTGCTTGAAGCGGAAAAAAAGCTCTCCAAACCCACGGTCAGCTTTATGGGCGCTGTTGGCGTGCTGCCACTGGCGAAGGGCAATTTTCCCAATCGTTACGGAGCCGCTGGAGTCAGTCTCTCCCTGCCGATCTTCAATGGCAAGCTGTTTGAGTCGCGCCAGGCGGAGGTCGCCCTTCGCATGCGCGCTATCGAAAAACTCAAGGAATCCAACTCCAACCAGATCGCTCGAGACGTGCGCGCCGCATTCCTCAACGCCCGCAATGCTTTTGACCGATTGCGCCTCACCCAGGAACTCCTCAACCAGGCCAAGCTCGGCCTCGACCTCGCTCAAACCCGCTACGACCTGGGCCTCGGCACGATTGTCGAGCTCAGCCAAGCCCAGCTCAATGAGACAGCTGCCGAAGTTTCAAGCGCCAACGCCCGTTACGAATACCAGATCCTGCGCTCGGTACTCCGTTACCAGCTCGGAGAAGGGGTGTTGTAGTCATGGCCTTTCGTCTCTGGAATCCGAAATCGCAGTCGCCGCATCCTCCACCCCTGGTCGCCCTCAACCCCGCACCCGCGCGCCGTGACCAGCTTGCTTCCGCAGCGTCATCCGCCCGCATCCCCTTCGCCACCGCGCCTCCAGCAACCGGTGATTACATCCTTGCACTGGAACCAACGCAGCTTCGCCCCTCCGAGACCGCACCACACATCCCCGTCATCGACGCCTCTTCTACTGACATCGTCCGCCTGCTCGAAGAAGCACTCCTTTACCTTGAAGCGCACCACCGCCTCAAACAATAATTCCCTTCCGCACCGAGTACAAAATCAGCTCCGCCATGCTGTGCAACGACAGCTTCTGCATCAGGTTTGCCTTGTGCGTATCCACCGTGTATACGCTCAACTCCAGCATCTTCGCGATGTCCTTGCTGGTCTTGCCTTCAGCCAGCAACTGCAGCACCTCGCGCTCGCGTGTTGTCAAAAGCTCATGGCTATCCTGCAGGCCCCGCTGCTGCATACCCTGAACATAATCCTCCACCAGCAACTTGCTCACCTCCGGGCTGAAATACGCCTTCCCTGCGGCCACCGCCCGCAGCGCCCCAATCAATTCCCCCTCCACGGCATCCTTGAGCAAATACCCTCGCGCACCAGCCCGCAGCGCCCGCAGCACATACCCTTCATCGCTGTGCATGCTCAGAATCAAGACAGCCGTGCCCGCTGCCTTGGCCTGTATCTGCCGCGCGGCCTCAATCCCATTCAGTTTCGGCATCGTAATGTCCAGCACCACCACGTCAGGCGTCAACTCTTCCACCGCCTTCAGCGTCTCCCGGCCATCGGCCGCCTCCCCCACAACTTCCAGGTCGTCTTCGCGCTCAAGCAGCGCCCGCAGGCCACGGCGCAAGATCGCATGGTCGTCCGCCAGCAGGATGCGGATCGCCATCAGGGCAACTCCGCCATTACAACCGTACCCACACCTTCTTTACTCACGATGCTGAACTTGCCTCCCAGTTTTTCCACGCGCTCCGTCATTCCCAGTATCCCCATCCCTTTCTCTTTGGCTGCATCGAAGCTTCGTCCATCGTCCTGAATACTCACCAACAATCGACCTTCACTCTGGCTCGCCCGGATCGTCAGCTTCTTCGCCCTGCCATGTGTTACCGCATTGCTAACCGCTTCCTGCACAACCCGAAATACGCAGATTCGCGCAGCCTCCTCCAGCCCATCGAGATCTTCAATCGCTTCTACTTCCACTACCACCCCACTCCGCTTCTGCCACTCTCGCGCCAGCCAGCGCAGTGCCGGCGCGAGTCCCAGGTCATCCAGCATGGATGGCCTGAGCAGCAAGCTCAAATTCCGCGTCAGCTTCAGCGTCTCTTCGGTCAGTTGGCCCAACTCCCCTGCCTCGCGCCCCACAGCCGACCGGGCCTCTTCCGGCAACTTCCGCACCATATCTCTGATACCCAACCGCAACGCCGAAAGGTTTTGTGCAACCCCGTCATGCAGTTCTCTTGAAATCGCTTTGCGCTCTTCTTCCTGAACCGCCAGCAACCGCGCGGACAGGCCACGCGCTTCCTCTCTGGCTGCTTCTGCTTGCTGTAAACGTTCCGATGCCTGGCGCTCCAGTGTCGTGATCCGCCAATAGACGAAGCTCGCCAACCCAAGCCCCGCCAGCAAAAACACCATCGCGCTCTGCCGCTGCGAATCTCGCACGTCACGAAAAATCTGCTGAATCTCGCGCTCGCCTGCTGCGAGTTGATCCTCGTTCCAAGTCCCGATCTTCGCCGCCAACCCCAACATGGCCGTTCGCCGGGCGAAAGCCTCCGCTCGCAGGAATGCGTAGCCGTCCGCCCTTCGTTTGTCGGCATCCCAAGCCAATACGGGCTCAATCGTTCGCCAATATTCGTCGTAGGCGGCTACAAAACTCCGGTACACCGCACCACTCTCTTGCAGTTCCTTTGCCGATAAAAGCTGCAATGCATGGTTTCTAGCCTGAACTACCTCCCCGCGTTGCAAGTCGGCTGCATCGGCACGCGGCTCCAGCAGAAAGTCCCGGAGATAAGTACCTCCGTTAATGACTTCCATTTTTAACTCATTTAGCATTTTATTAGTGGCGAAATAAGTGACACGCGCCGCACGAATCTCCCGGCTGGCGCGAGTCAGTTCCGCGCCGCTCCAATAGAATGCAATTGCAGGCATTAACAGTAGTGAACTGAATCCTGCCAACAGCAGTAAACGGCTATCCAGCAAACGGTTTTTGAATTTCTTCTCCAAGACTTACCCCACGGTTATATGCTGGAAGTATTGAAGTATTTCCTTCACATACTCGCAATTGTTTCTGCAGTTTTTTCGTCTGAGCTAAGAGCACTCACCCTCGAAGAAGCGCTGCGCGAAGCCTTGGCCTCACATCCGCTCCTGGCGGTTAACGCCAATCGTATCGAATCTGCAGCTGGCAAACTCACTCAGGCAGGATTAAGACCCAATCCGCTCTTCGTCTATCAGACGGAAGACTTCCGCGCCTGGCAATCTCCAGGCCACCGTTTCTGGCAGGATGCGGACCATTTTCTATACCTGCAACAGACATTTGAGACTGCCAGCAAACGCGCCCGGCGAATGGATTTGGCAAATGCCCAACGCGAGCGGGCTGAGATCGAATTGCTATTGCAAAAGCAGATCATCGCCGCGAGAGTGCGGGCCGCCTATTGGGATGCTGCCGGTGCCGTGGCCCGGGAGAAGATGTATCAGAAAGCATTGGCCGAGCTCGACACGATTGTGGAGTATCACCGCAACCAGGTACAAGAAGGTGCCATGGCTGAGGCGGATTTGTTGCGGGTTGAGTTGGAGGAGCAGAAGCTTCAGCTTCTGTTGAGCGGTGCGGCAATGGATGCCCAGCGTGAAGCAATACGCCTGCAGCGTGAAATGGGGCGGGGAAGCATGGAGCAACTCACTGTGGACACCGAGTTGGAGGCAGACTACCTGACGGCCCAAGGTCTTGATCCTTCCCTGGCTGAGTCGAAGCGGGCGGAGGCTTTGTTGGCCCGGCAGGTGATTCAGGTTGCCGGTGCCCAAACGCAACTGGAAAACGCGCTGGCCACGCCCAATGTCGATGGAGTGGGTGGCTATAAGCGGTCCCGCACCTTTGACACCGTAATTTGGGGTGTGCAGACGCAATTGCCCCTGCTCAATCGAAATCAGGGCAACATTGCCAGCGCCACGGCGGAAGAACGGCTGGCCAGAAATGCCTTGGCCTCTACACTGGCCTTGATCCGGGCGGAAACGGCTGGGGCAGCCCGTGAAGTTCTGCTGCGGCGGCAGCAGTTGGCTGTCTCTGTGGCCCCCTTGCGACAGCGTGCTGTTGAGCTGTTTGCACTGGCCCAACAGGCCTACCGGCTTGGCGGTGCGGACCTCCTGCGTCTGCTCGACGCCCAAAGAAATTTGCTCGAAGCCCAACAACTCCACCTTGGTTCGCTTGTTGCGCTCCGGTTGGCGGAAGCTTCTCTGGAATCTGCGGTCGGAGTTCTGCCATGAAATATTTTCTTGTACTGGCCGCACTGGCGTTCTGTGCCTGCCAGTCTGCACCGAAACCTGAGGTGAGCGCGCCGGCAAAGTCCGACGCGGTAGAGCTCAAATCCGACGCGATGCGCAATGCCAATATCGAAGTGGCGACAGTGCGCTCCGAGTCGATGGAAACAACGATTGAGGCCCCGGGGAAACTCACCTGGAATGAAGACCGCACGGTCTCCATTGGCGTGGTGGCAACCGGCAAAGTCATGCACACCTATGCCAACGTGGGTGACCGGGTCAAATCCCAACAGATTTTGGCCAGAATGCACACCCACGATGTGCACGACACCAAAGCGTTGCTGCGACAGGCACGTGCCGAGCGGGACCGGGCCACCAGTGCCCTGGAGCAGGCACGGCGCACGGAAACGCGCATGAAGCGGCTCCTGGAGCTAAAGGCCATTTCTGAAGCGCAATATGAGCAGGCGGTCCTCGAACGAAAGACTGCCGAGTCCTTGTTGCGTTCCGCAATCGCGGGAGTCGACAAAGAGGTGGCTCATCTCACGGAATTTTTGGAGATCCCCGCCGATGAAGAGGAGTCCGCAGGTCATCAACACGATGAGCTGGAGGAGCTTGTTCCGGTGAAATCCACCCAGGATGGGGTTATCGTGGAGCGCAAGATCACGCCCGGAACCGTCGTCACGATTGGCCAGGAGGCTTTCATCGTTTCCAATCCGGACTCGCTCTGGTGCATTGCCAGCTTTCCGGAGTCGGCATTGGCGCGCCTGCGGGTGGGGATTTCCGTCGACATTGAAGTCAGAGCTTTTCCGGGGCGCGTCTTTCGGGGACGCATTACCCGGCTTGGGGATACGATTGACCCCGCCACGCGCACGCTCATGGTGCGAGCCGAACTCGCTTCCCAGGGGCTGCTCAAGCCCGAGATGCTGGCCGCGATCCGCATCCGCATTCCTGCTTCCCCTACGCTGGTCATCCCGGAGGCGGCTTTGCAGGTTGTGAATGGAAAGTCGATCGTCTTTGTCGAATCGACACCGGGCAACTTTCAGTTGCGTGAGATTGAAGCACAGGTTCGCAATGGCCAGGCCGTTGTGTTGAGCGGGCTTGCAGAAGGAGAACGAGTGGCAACCACCGGATCGTATTACCTGAAGGGCGAATTGCTGCGCGAGGCTGGCATCTGACGAATGCTGCGTTCCCTAATTGCTGCCTCGCTCAATAACCGCTGGCTGATTCTGGTCTTGCTGGTCATTCTCACGGGTGCGGGGGTTTACACCGCATCCCGGTTGCAGATAGACGCGTTTCCCGATCTCACGAATAACCAGATCACTGTCATCACGGAATGCGGGCCTATGTCGCCGGACGAAGTCGAGCGGCTGGTGACCTACCCCATTGAGACGGCGCTGATGGGCGTGCCTCACATGGTGCAGCTTCGGTCCATTTCCAAGCTGGGCCTCTCGCTGGTGACAGTCGTGATGGACGACAGCGTGGACCGCTACTTCGCCCGTCAGCTCATCAATGAACGGCTGCGCGAGGTGAGTTCCCGGCTTCCCCAGGGGCTTGACCCGGTGCTGGGCCCCGTGGCGACGGCCTTTGGCGAGATCTACCAGTACACGATTGATGGCGGAGACCTGTCTTTGCTGGAGCGAAAGACTCTACAGGACTGGGTGATCCGGCCCCAGTTGCGAACGGTGCCGGGTATTAATGAAGTGAACTCCTGGGGTGGCTTTGCCAAACAGTACACGGTGGAAGTGGAACCAAAGCTGCTGGCCCGCTATGGGTTGACGGTACATGACGTGATGACTCAATTGGCGGCGAGCAACGCGAACTTCGGTGGCGGTTTTATCGAGCACCAGGCGGAGCAATACAACATTCTTGGCCTGGGACGTTTTTCGAGTCCGGAGGACATTGAGCTCGTCGTGCTGCGTTCTACCGGCGGCGTGCCTTGGCGATTGCGCGATGTTGGCAGAGTTCGGATTGAAGGCGCCTTGCGACAGGGAGCGATTCTGCGCGATACCGAGGAAACCGTTTGTGGCATGGCGATCATGCTGCGTGGGGAGAATTCGCGTGAAACGATTGCGCTCGTCAAGCAGCGGCTGAACTCGATCCAGTTGCCGCCGGGAGTCAAGCTCGTACCCTTCTATGACCAGAGCGAAGTGATCGACATCACGCTTGAGACCGTCCGTCGTAATTTACTGGAGGCGGGTTTGCTCGTCTCAGTGATTCTCTTCGTTTTTCTGGGGGAATTTCGCGCTGCCCTAATTGTTGCGGCAATCATTCCGTTCTCGCTCATGTTCGGCTTCATGGGGATGGCCTTCTTCGGCATTAGTGCCAACCTGATGAGTTTGGGTGCTATTGATTTCGGCATGATCGTTGACGGTGCGGTGGTGATGATGGAGAACATCATTCGACGCCTGCATCTGGATGGACACCGGCACAACCGCATCGATCTGATTCGTGAATCAGCACAGGAAGTATCGAAGCCGATTCTGTTTGGCGTGTTGATCATCATTGCGGTTTATTTGCCCATTCTGTTTCTGGAAGATCTTGAGGGCCGTATGTTCCGGCCCATGGCGATCGCCGTGGTGTCAGCGTTATCAGGATCGCTATTGCTGGCTTTGTTCGCTATTCCGGTGCTGGCCAGTCTGCTGCTGGGGCGCAAGGTGGAAGAGAAAGAAGGGGCCTGGTTTCACCATCTTCAATCTGCGTACCGCAAGGCGATTCACGTTACGCTCCGCTGGCGCTGGGCCACAATTTCCATTGCGATGTTGCTGCTGGTGACGGCCTTCGGCAGCCTGGCATGGATTGGAACGGAATTCATGCCCCGGCTCGATGAGGGCATGATCGTGATTCAGACCAAGAAGCTGCCCGGTATCAACGTGTCGCTATCGGTAGAGGGTAGCCGGCAAGTGGAAAGAATCCTGCTGGGCTTTCCGGAAGTTGCCAGCGTGACCAGTAAGTTGGGCCGGCCCGACGTGGCCACCGAGGCGATGGGTGTCTATGAAGCGGATCTCTACATCAACCTCAAGCCGGAGATCCAGTGGCTGAAACCGGAAGCGAAAGAGGATCTGATCGAGCGCATGTCGGTTGCTCTAGCCGCCATGCCGGGCATGGAGTTTAACTTCACGATGCCGATGGCCATGCGGCTGGACGAGACCATTTCTGGCGTGAAAGCGGATGTGGCGCTCAAGATCTTTGGCGAAGACACGACGACGCTGGAATCCCTGGCTGCAACTGCCGAGCGAAGCTTGCAGGGCCTGGATGGTGTTGCCGATCTTCAAACAGAAGTTATCACTGGCGTAGCGGAAATCCGGGTAACCCCCAAGCGCGCCGCTCTGGCGCGTTACGGCCTCACGATTGAAGATCTTCAGTCGGCGATTGACGCTTCCAGCGGCGGGCTTCCTGTTTCGGACTTTATTGAGGGCCAGCGGCGCTTCCCAATCATGCTGCGCTTTCCTGCCGAGTATCGCACCGGAACCAATCGCATGAATGAGATCTACATTCAAGCTCCGGGCGGGGAACAGGTTCGCTTGTCTGAGGTGGCCGCGATTGAATCCACACGGGGCGCAGAGATCATTCAACGCGAAGATGGCATGAAGCGGATCGTGGTGCAGTTCAACGTGCGCGGACGTGATCTCGGCAGCGTTGTGGCGGATGCCCAGGCAAGACTGGCCCCCGTACTCAAGCTTCCTTCCGGATACTGGACGGACTGGGGCGGCCAGTTCGAGAATCAAGCCCGGGCTACGGAACGGTTGGCCCTGGTGTTGCCGCTCTCGATTCTGCTGATCCTGACTTTGCTTTATGCAACTTTCCGATCAATACGGCAGTCGCTCTTGATCCTGTGTGCGGTGCCGTTTTCGGCGGTGGGTGGCATTGCGATGCTATGGATGCGTGGGATGAATCTGAATCTGTCCGCCTCAATTGGCTTCATCGCTTTGTTTGGCGTTGCCGTTCTGAACGGGATTGTGTTGGTGACGACGATCAACCAACTGGGTGACATCGAGAAGGCTTGTGTCCAGCGCCTGCGACCCGTATTGATGACGGCTTTAGTGGCCGCCTTTGGCTTTCTTCCGATGGCGTTCTCCACCACGCCTGGCTCTGAGGTGCAACGGCCGCTTGCATCTGTTGTAGTGGGTGGGCTCGCCAGTGCCACCCTGCTCACCCTCTTCGTCTTGCCTGTGCTCTACCCCATTTTTACTGGCGCTCGAAAACCTGACCCAGCATCCTGATCCTGGCCGGAAGACCCTTTTCGTTTAGCTCGAATACCACCAGCCCGTCGGCCAATGTGCCGCCCTCGTGCACCTGAAAGGTGTCGTAGTGCCAGTGTTCGAGTTCACCCTGGTGCCGCGTCCATACGATTCGCAGCTTTTGATCCTGCAGCGTTACTTTCACTTCTCCGTAGGCGGCTTCCTTGTAGGTCCCTGCATAGGAGGCCAGCGGCAAGCTTGGCTTGGTGCCTTGCTTCCGTGCGGCTTCGCGCTGCTGCTTTTCGGCTAGCGCTTTTGCTTCATTCTGTTTCACCACGCCCAGCATGTGCGCATTCCAATCTCGCGACTTTGGCAACTCCAAGTACTCATCGAGCAAGGTGTTGGTCAATGCTTCGTTGAGATTCGTGCCGTTCTGGTTGGCCAGAATGACGAAGCCCAATTTGAGCCGCGGCACCATGGTGACCAAAGCCCGGAATCCATTCAAGACTCCGGAGTGCATCACCAGCATCTCTCCCCGGTAATGGTTGATCGTCCAACCCATTCCGTAGGTCGTTTGGGTGTAGTCGGGTTGCAACTCTCTGGCCGGAGACACCAGCCGGTTCACCATCTGGGGAGCGTGGGTTTCGGCTAATTGTGTTGCACTCACCAGACGCTGGCCCTCATAGACACCCCCATTCAACTGGAGCCGCAGCCAGCGGGCCATGTCATGCGCGCTCGAGGCAATGGAACCGGCACCGCCAATATTGTCGTAGTTGCCCCAAGGATTTACTTTGGACTTGACGTGCGGCATGGCGCGGTCTCTGCCCTGCATCATGGCTGCGTAAGCCGTTTCGCTATCCTTCATGCCCAGCGGCACAAAAATGCGCTGACGAATGAATTCATCCCAACCGAGTCCACTGGCCTTGCCCGCTGCTTCTCCTGCGGAGAGAAACATAATGTTCTGGTACTGGTAGAGGCTGCGGAAAGGGGCTGCCGGCTTGGCATAGGCCATCTTTCGAATCAGTTCTTCACGCGTCGCCCCCGTCCGAACCCAAAGCAAGTCATGACGGGGCAGCCCGGTGCGATGGGTTACAAGATCCCGGATGCTTACCAGCGCATCGGAGTGTGGGTCTGCCAGCCTGAAATTTTCGAGGTGCAGGCGGACCGGGTCGTCCCATTTCAGCTTGCCTTCATCGACCAGCATGGCCAGTGCAGTTGTTGTAAATGCTTTCGTGGTGGAAGCGATCTGAAACGTGGTGTGTTCGGTTACCGGATCCGCTTTGCCGGCTTCCCTGACGCCATGCCCGGCGAGGTAAAGGGTCTGATCCTGCCGCACAATGGCCACGGCAAGCCCCGGGACATCCCAGGCTTTTCTGGCGGTCTCGACGAGTGAGGCGACATCGGGTTCGGGCCCCGCCAGCAACAAAGCACATAACAAACTCTTCAGCATCGATCTCCCTATGCTAGCTTGAAGAAAATCATGAGCGCGACCCGCGAAAAAGCCCAACTCATGTCGGCTTCCGAGATGGACCGCACCCTGGTCCGTCTCGCCCACGAAATTCTCGAAAAGTCCGACAACCTTTCAAACCTTGCCCTGATTGGCATCCGCCGCCGTGGCGTGCCGATTGCCCAGCGGCTGGCGCACAAGATCCTGGAGCTGGAAAAGCTGGAAATCCCCGTGGGGATTCTGGATATCAACCTCTACCGGGATGATTTGACAACGGTTGGCGCCAAGCCGGTCATCAACGCTACCGAAATTCCGTTCGACATCAATGGCATGGATATCATCCTCACCGATGACGTGCTCTACACCGGCCGGACCATTCGCGCTGCCCTCGACGCGCTCTTCGATCATGGCCGCCCTGCCCGCGTGCAACTGCTTTGCCTGATTGATCGTGGCCACCGGGAGTTGCCGATTGAAGCCCGCTACGTTGGCCGCAAGGTGCCCACCACGGCAAACGAAATCATCGAGGTCAAGCTCAATGAGATCGATGGGCTCGAGAAAGTACTGCTCGTAGAGAAAGTTTAAATATGACAAAGGGCCTCCTCGGTATTGAGGCGCTGGAACGGTCAGAAGTAGAAGCATTGCTCGACCGCGCCAAAGATTTTCAGCCGCTGCAACAGATGAAAGAAAAGCGTCTGGACCTGCTCAACGGCCGCCTCGTTGTGAATTTGTTTTTTGAAGCCTCTACCCGCACCCGGATCAGCTTTGAAATTGCCGCCAAGCGTTTGGGCGCTGATGCGCTCTCGATTAGCTCGCAGGGCTCCAGCGTATCGAAGGGCGAGACACTGCTTGATACGGTGAGCACGCTGAGCGCCATGCGGCCCGATGCAATTGTGATGCGCCACGCTGCTTCCGGCGCTCCGCACTTTTTGGCCCGGCACCTGCCCATCCCCATCATCAATGCCGGTGACGGGCAGCACGAACACCCCACTCAGGCGCTGCTCGATGCGCGTACGATTCTCGACAACCGACCTTCGCTCGAAGGCCTGCGGGTTGCCATCATCGGCGACATTGTCCATAGCCGGGTGGCCCGCTCGAACATTCATTTGCTCTCCAAGTTTGGTGTGGATCTGGTGCTGTGCGGACCGGCTCCGCTGGTTCCGGTGGAACTGAAGTCCATCGCCCCGGGTGTTACGATCACGCACGATATTCGCGAGGCGCTTCGCGACACGGACATCATCATGATGCTGAGGGTGCAACTGGAGCGGCAGAACGAAACCAGCTTCCCGGCTGGTGAGTATTCGCGATTCTATGGCCTGCGGGCTGACAATCTTGAGCTGGCCAAGCCGGATGCCATCGTCATGCATCCGGGCCCGATGAATCGTGGCCGTGAGATCTCAACGGAAGTAGCCGATAGCTCGCGTTCGGTCATCCTCTCCCAAGTGGAAAATGGTATCGCCGTGCGAATGGCTGTTCTTGAAAGGGTGCTGCAATAATGCCCAAGCTTCTGATCCGAAATGGCCGCGTGATTGACCCCGCGAACCAGATCGATCGTGTTACCGATGTCCTGCTGGCTAGCGGGATTGTGCGCGCCGTGGGCGACAACCTGCCGGCACGCGGCGCCGAAGAATTTGATGCAACCGGCCTCATCGTGGCCCCCGGCTTTATTGACATGCATGTCCACTTGCGGGAACCGGGTTTTGAAAGCTCGGAAACGATTGAGACGGGTGGGCGTTGCGCTGCCGTTGGCGGCTTCACCAGCGTGTGCTGCATGCCCAACACAAGTCCCGTCAATGACACTGCTCATCTGACCCGCTACATCATCGAGCGCGCGAACGCGGTGGCGAAAGTAAATGTCTTTCCGATCGGCGCAATTACCAAGGGCAGCGCGGGGGAAGAACTGGCTTCGATCGGTGCCATGCAGGCTGCGGGTGCCGTTGCGATTTCCGACGACGGACGCCCGGTGATGAATTCCCGTGTGATGCGGCGCGCCATGGAAATTGCCTCTTCCTTTGACCTGCCGGTGATCGATCATTGCGAGGATCTCAACTTGTCTGCTGGCGGTGACATGCATGAAGGACAGGCTTCAGTCCGCTTTGGGCTGAGGGGCATTCCGTCGTGCTCGGAAGACGTGATGGTTGCTCGCGACTTGTTACTGGCCGAAGTGACCGGTGCCCGCTATCATGTGGCCCACCTCTCTACGCGCAATGCCGTGGCGATGGTGGCTGAGGCGAAACGCCGGGGATTGCGAGTGAGTTGTGAGGTCAGCCCGCACCATTTTGCGATTCATGATGGCGAGATCATTCCTTACGACTCAAACTACAAGATGAAGCCGCCCATCCGTTGTCTGCATGATGTAGACGCCATGATTGAGGGCATCAAGTCCGGGATCGTGGATGCGATCGCCACCGACCATGCTCCGCATAGCGTGACGGACAAGATGCAGGAGTTTGAGCGCTGCCCCTTTGGCATCCTGGGTCTTGAAACCGCCATCGGCATCAGCCTTGAAAGGCTTGTGCATCCGGGACACATTTCGATTCAGCGGCTGATTGAGCTATTTACGACCGGGCCTGCGGGGATTCTCAAGCTGAATCGTGGCACGCTCACGCCTGGCTTGCCCGGCGACGTGACGATCCTGGATCCCAATTCGGAGTGGGCTTACGACGTGAATCGTTCGCCGTCCAAGTCCCGCAACTCACCCTTCGATGGGCATCGCTTCAAGGGGCGAGCCGTGGCGACGGTTGTCGCCGGAGAACTCATTTGGCAGGCTTGAGGGAATCCACCCAATTCTGCAGCCATTGCTTGTAGTTGGCAATCAGCTTTCCATTTGGGCCGATCAGAGTTGCGCGCAGCAGGGCATTGCTCGATGCAGTGGTTTCTCTGGCGTAGGGTCCTGCTTTCAGCAGGCCTGCGCGGACTGTTTCTTCGAAGAGTCCCGCGGGAAGGGCATTCGCGATTCCAAGTGCTTCGGATGCATCTTTGCGGGCGCTTTCGAGCGAGTCGAGGTAGCGTTGTCTGGTTGAATTTCCAGTTTCGCCGCATAAGCTTTGGTCGCCAAAATATGTGCCCAGGACGATCCCTTCCACTCGGAGCGGATTGGTCAGCCCTGCGCCAAAGGTCGTGTCCTCTGGGTTGAGGCGGGCGTTGATTTGGGGATTCCCAATGGTCTGGTGGCGCCACGTGCGGTCAAAATACCGGCCTCCCGGAAAGTGAAAGCGCAGGACGCCGCTAACGGCCAAAAGCCGCAAGCCGCTCAAGTCACGGATGCGCAGTTCTCCCCCCTTCATGCTGGACTTGCCAGTCCAGACCTGGCCCGTGACGGCCACTTTGCATTGAGGCTTTGTTTCGGGGCGAATCCCCATCGGACTGCGGCTTTCGTCTGGAATTTTGGGGCCAAACTGGCTGAGGAGGAAGATGAAAAACAGGGACGATGAAACCATGGACTACTTTCTAGGTTAAAAAAGAATTATGAAGTTCTCATTAGCAATGATCCTTGGAGCCACTCTTCTGTTTCCGCAGGCAAAGTCCTCCAAGCCACACGTACATGGTGTAGCAGCCTTGTCAATTGCTCTTGAAGGACTCAAGGGAGAAGTGGAAATCGAAGTTCCGGCGGACGGAATCGTTGGCTTTGAGAGCGAGCCCAAGACGCCCGCTCAAAAGAAGGCCGTTGAGACTGCTCTCGACAAGTTTCAAAAGCGGGGCGCGGAGTTGGTGGTTTTCCCTGCGGCCAGTGGGTGTACGCTTACCCCCAAAGAAGTGGACGTCCACCGGGAAGGTGCCCAGCACGCTGAATTTCATGCTCACTATGACCTTGCTTGCACCAAGCCAATCACGGGGGAGATCCGCTTTGGCGTCACCAAGGTCTTCCCGCGCACGCAGGAAGTGAACGTGACCTTCGTCTCGGATCAATCGCAAAAGAGCGTGCGCATCGTGGCCGATCGCGGAACCCTCAAGCCCTAGTTCACCGGCTTCAGCTTCGGCATCGTGAAGGGATAAGTGTTCGGCACCACGTTCACCTCTGTTGTGAAGGTATGAGGGTGCCTGGAGCCGGAATCATAGACCAGCTCGACAAAGAAGGCGGTATAGCCGCTAGCAGGTTTGGGCATTTTCGCCACGTATTTTCCCTTCGTCAGCGCGACCTTCTCGGCCGTCCATTGCACGCCGAGTTTGTTCGTTTCGGTCTGCCGGAAGTCGCGTGCCTTGGGGTTGGTCACCTGCCAGACTTTTATTTCTTTGGGTGCCTGAGCTGCCTTCACTTCAATCGTGCCGGCGTTCCGGTTCACTTTCCAGGAGAAGTCCGGCCGGGGCTGATTGGTGGCCACGGACTCGGCAAAAGCCGCCAGGCTATGGGCTACGCTGGGGTCTCCCAGATTGTGCCGCGTGTTGGGCACGTACCGGAGGTGCTTTTCGCCGGGGAGCTTGTCGTAGTAAAACTGCGAGCTGTCCGGCAGGAAGAAATCGTCACCGGCGGAGTTTACAATCAGCTTCGGCATTGTGAATCGATCCCTGAATTCATAGGGCTCTTCCACTTTGAGCAGTTCCTTGAAGCGTCGCGTATCCATCCAGTTCATGATGTTCATCGCGGTGTAGTCCTGGATGGCGGGTGCCCAGAAGCCATAGGCGCGGTAGTGGTGGACGAAGCTTGGCTTCATGTTCAGCAGGTCGATCACCATGGGGGCGATCGCCACTACGCGTTTGTCGGCCGCCGCGACAAGCCACGTGGTCCAGCCCCGCTTGGAGCCGCCGGCTACGATGAAGCGGTCCACATTCAGTTCGCCGCCTTCTTTTGTCTTCAGGAAAGCCGTCAAGGTGTCCATTGCCCGCACGCCCGCTTTTGCCATCGGCAAATGTAGGGGCCAGGTTTCGTCTCCGCCTTTGAGAAACTTGTCCCAGGTATAGGCAATGATGCCGTCTTCCGAGCGCGTCTTGGCCTCGCCATTGAACTGCAAAGGCTCGCTGGGCACCTGACGCAACTCAACACAAATGACGCCACTATCCTTGGCCACACTCAGCATCAGCGGGTCCGGGTTCGGCTTGCCGCCGCGGTTATTGCCACCTGAGATGAAGAGCAACGCGATGCCGGGCTTGGGAGAAGCGGGCTTGTAGACCTGAAGAAAGTGCTTCCAGACCGGTTTGTCTACTTCCTTCTCGTTGCGCCAGGTTTGGCTGGTCATTTCAAGCAGGGAAACAGAAACGCCGCTGACTGTTTGATTGCCAGCGGCGTTCCATTGATAGCTCGGGTCGGGCATACGAACATAGCGATCCAGTGCCGTGTCCGCCCCAGGGGCCGAAAACGTTAAGAGTAAAAAACTACAGAGTAGCCGGGTTGGGCGCGTCCGGATTGAGGCCCAAATCAAGGATGGCTTGTGAAGCAACATGAGCTTCAATTTTACCGTCACGAGCGAGCCTTGAGAGTGCCGCAGCCGCAATCGATTCAGCATCAATTTCAAAGAAGCGACGCAGGTGCTCGCGGTTCTCAGAACGGCCGAAACCGTCCGTACCCAAAGCCGTCAGACGGCCGCCGAGCCAAGGTGCGAGTTGATCCGCCAGTACTTTCATGTACTCACTGGAAGCAATGATCGGACCGTGCGATCCGTCGAGTACTTCCAGAATCATCGGCCGGCGCGCTTCTTCCGTCGGATGCAAGCGATTCCAGCGTTCCACTTCAATCGCGTTGCGCCGCAAATTGACATAGCTGGTAACGGACCAGACATCGGCGGCAACGTTGAATTTCTCAGCCAGAATCTGCTGTGCCCGCAAGGCTTCGTTCAACATCGGGCCGGAACCCCACAATTGAATGACCGCCTCCCCAATTTCCGACTTCTTCAGCTTGTAGATGCCGCGCCGGATGCCGTTTTCCAGGTCCGGAACATCGGTGGGCATCGGCGGCTGCGGATAATTTTCGTTGTAGCAGGTGATGTAGTAGAAGATGCTTTCGCGCTCCTGATACATCCGCCGGATACCGTCCTGGACGATCACGGCGAGCTCATATGCGTAGGCCGGGTCATAGCACTGGCAGGTGGGGACCACGCTGAACAACACATGCGTATGACCGTCCTGGTGTTGCAGACCTTCGCCAAGTAGCGTCGTGCGGCCAGCCGTTCCCCCCATCATGAAGCCCTTGCCCCGCGAATCGGCAAAAGCCCACACCTGGTCGCCTACGCGCTGGAAGCCGAACATCGAATAGTAAATGTAGAACGGAATCATTGGCGTGTTCAGGTTGGCGTAAGCCGTACCTGCCGCCGTAAAGCTTGCCATGGAGCCGGCTTCGGTGATGCCTTCCTGCAGGATCTGACCATCGCGCGATTCCTTGTAGTAAAGGAACATGTCGCTATCGACAGGCTTATAGAGCTGGCCCTGGCTTGCGTAAATACTCACCTGACGGAAGAGCGATTCCATACCAAAGGTACGCGCTTCATCCGGAACGATCGGAACGATGTACTTGCTCAGCGCCGGCTCCTTGAGCAGTCCACGCAGAAGTGCCACAAAGGCCGCAGTCGTTGATGCGGGACGTCCTCCCGATCCGCCGGTGGATTCCGAGAAGCTTTCCATCGAGGGCGCCTGCATCTCCCAGTTGCCTTCGTTCCGCGCCGGGATCGGGCCACCCATGGCTTTGCGGCGTTCGACGATGTAGTTTGCTTCGGGAGAATCTTCTTCGGGCTTGTAGAAACTGGCAGTGAGCGCCGCTTCGGCCGGAATCGGAATATTGAAGCGTTTGCGCACGTATTCCAGTTCGCTCTCGTTCAACTTTTTCTGGTTGTGCGCCACGTTGCGGCCTTCGCCCGCTTCGCCCAGGCCATAACCCTTGATCGTCTTCATCAGAATCACCGTGGGGCCGCCGCGATGATCGTAGGCGCGCTTCATCGCGTTGTAGACCTTGAGGGGATCGTGCCCGCCACGCTTCAATCGCTGGATGTCGTCATCGCTCATATCCGCGACCATTTCCGCCAATTCGGGATACTTGCCAAAGAACTCCGTCCGGGCATATTGCGGCCCGCGAACTTTGAAATTCTGATACTCGCCATCTACGCACTCCGACATGCGCTTTACGAGAATGCCATCTTTATCCTTGGCAAAGAGAGCATCCCAATTTGAACCCCAGAGACACTTGATGACATTCCAGCCCGCACCCCGGAAGGCACTTTCCAGTTCCTGAATGATGGACCCATTGCCCCGCACCGGGCCATCCAGCCTTTGCAAATTGCAATTGATGATGAAGATCAAATTGTCCAGCTTTTCGCGGGAGGCCAGCGTCAACGCACCCAGGGATTCCGGCTCGTCCGTTTCTCCATCACCGCCAATCATGATCACTTTGCGGTCCGTAGCGGGAATCAGGCCCCGGTTTTCGAGGTAGCGCAAAAAGCGGGCGTGGTAAATCGAGTTGATCGGTCCGAGGCCCATCGAAACAGTGGGGAATTGCCAGAAGTCCGGCATGAGCCAGGGGTGGGGGTAGCTGGAAAGCCCGGGATGATCCCGCAATTCATGACGGAAGTTTACGAGGTGCTCTTCCTTGAGGCGGCCTTCCAGAAAAGCGCGGGCATAGACTCCGGGCGATGCATGGCCCTGATAGTAAACAAAGTCGCCTGGCTGTTGGGATCCATCCTCAGCAGCAATCGATCCACGGAAGAAATGATTGAAGCCAACTTCAGAGATGGTTGCCAAAGAAGCAAAGGTGGAGATGTGTCCGCCGATGTTCAAGTCGTATTTGTTGGCACGAGCCACCATGGCCATCGCATTCCAACGCACATAAGCCTTGATCCGCCGCTCGACTTCAAGGTCTCCGGGATAAGGGACTTCATCCGTTACCGGAATCGTGTTTACATAGGGAGTGTTGGTGCGTAAATGGGCCGCGACGCCCAATTGGGACGCCCGCGCCATCACGCGCTCCAGCAGTTCGCTTGCGCGTTCGGCTCCGGCCCCATCCACTATTTGTTCGAGGGCTTCGAGCCACTCTGACGTCTCCTGTGCGTTGACGTCAACGGAAATCTCTGGCTTTGTGGTAATCATTGCTGAGTGTGATCTATTTCTTAATTTAGCCTGTTGGAGGTGGGGATGGGGAAACGAAGTCCGCTTGCGTTATGGATTCTTTCAATAGCCTGTATCGCTGTCCCATTTACCGCTCGGGCGCACGAGGACAATGGCAATCGGGAAGAGTGGCAAATCTGGAGTCCGCGGCTGGAGCAAAAGCCGGCTGGGATCAAGCTTGCTGACGGCAGTTTGATCCTTACGGCCGCTGCCTCGCCTGCTGCTTTTGGCGGCTGGGTGAAATCGGTTCGGGGAATCCAGCCCGGCTTGTGGTTCCGCTTTGAGGCGGAATATCAGGTGGAGGGTTTGCGGCGGCCGCGCAATCAGGTGCTTGTCCGGCTGGAGTGGAGAGATTCAAAATGGAATCGCATCAGTGAGCCCGAATATGCGTGGCGTGAAGAAGCGGTGGGGCCCTGGACCCGGGTTTGGGAAGAGGTCCAAGCCCCGGCGGGGGCAAAGTTCGCGGAACTCCAGCTTTGGCTCTACGATGCCGAACAGGGTGCCGTCGTGTTCCGGAATCCGGCAGTCGAATTATCGGATGCGCCTCAGCCGCGGATGGTCCGTCTCGCCAGCCTGAACTACCGGCCCACTGCCGCCGCGGAGGGCGGGGAAGCGAATGTGCGAAAGCTGTTTTCCATCGTGCGGGAGCAGCTTCGTAAGCCGGTTGATCTGCTGGTCTTCGGCGAGGGGATAACGGTTGTAGGCAGCCAGAAGAAATATGAAGACATTGCCGAAGCGGCCGACGGCCCAACGGCCCGGATTCTCGGTGAGCTTGCGCGCGAAAAGCAGACTTACGTGGTTGCGGGGATCTACGAGCGCGAGGGGCCTTTTATCTACAACACGGCGATTTTGCTGGATCGTCACGGCAAATTGGCTGGCAAGTACCGCAAGGTGATGCTGCCGCGGGAAGAAATTGAACGAGGCCTGCATCCCGGCAACAAGGTCGAGGTTTTCGAAACGGATTTCGGCAAGCTCGGGATCATGATTTGCTACGACGTATTTTTCGCGGAGCCAGCCAAGGCGCTGGCGATGATGGGCGCGGAGGTTGTCGCGATGCCGATTTGGGGCGGCAATGAATGGCTGGCGAAGGCAAGAAGTATTGAAGGCCGCTTCACTCTGGTAGCAAGCGGCTACAATCACCCAACCTACATCCAGGATCCAATGGGAGAGAGGCTGAGCCAAGCCGGGGAAAACGGAAGTGTCGCCTATGCGGAAGTGGATCTCAACCGGCGTCACCGGGAGACAGGATTGGGGGACATGAAGGCCCGGAGGATGCGCGAAAGCCGCTTTGACATTCCTGTTGGCGTTAAGATGTTGACAGCCAAGTGAAGCGTTTGCTGTAATAACAGAGTCAGCGTTCCTCGGTAGCTCAATGGTAGAGCATTCGGCTGTTAACCGAAGGGTTGTAGGTTCGAATCCTACCCGGGGAGCCATCCTTTTTCCCCCTCCATTGCAGTCTCTTTCCCGCCCGCAAACCAGACTAAGAAGGGCACTGCCGGCTTAGTTCATCAGCGGCGCTTGGGGCCTGGTTCTGTGTCCAGCAGAGCCGGAAGCAGGACCCTCACCATCATTTCGTTTACGGGAGACTCCTGGTTAAACGAAGCTCCGGTGAAGACCGCGATCAGATCGAGTGATGGAACAAGAAACACTTTCTGGCCACCATTGCCGGAAAGCATCAGTGTCTCGACTCGCACAGCGCCGCTTCGGGTTTGCACTCTAAACCAGCGATGCCAGATCCCCAGACCGTAGTCGCTGTCGTCGACGCGGGATTGGCGCGCGACAGCCGCATCGATCCATGATGCGGACAAAACCCGGCGTCCTTGCCACTCCCCGCGCTGCTGAATGAGCATGCCGAGCTTCAGCATGTCTCGTGGTCTCAGATAAATCTGCCCGAACTCGTTACGCTGGCTGCGATTCAGTGTGAAATCCCAATGCCAATCGTCTCGCTGGATCCCGAGTTTCCCGAGCAATGCCTCCTGTGCAAAGTCCGGCAAAGGTTTGCCCGTTGCGCGTTCGATGATTCTGCCGGCCGTAAGGAAAGCTCCCGAACAATATCGCCCGATGGTGCCCGGATCGGCGGCCATGGGCAAATCAACGAAAGCTTTTGCCCAGTCCGCTGTCTCGTACAACTTCACCTCGTTGCCGGGAGAAGCCCCGTCGTGGTCATTGCAGTCGAAGCCAGACTGGTTGCTGAGCAGATCGGTCAGCGTCACGGTCGCCTTACGCGGATCGGGATTCTCATACGCCGCGTAGCCCAGCAGGGCCAGCGCCGGCTCGCCTGGACGGATCAGCGCACGGTCTGCTGCCGCCCCGGCAAGCAATGAAATTACGCTCTTGGTGAGCGAGCGCATCTGGTGCGGACGCCCCGGGTCATAACCATAAAAATATTCCTCCAGCACGAGGGCGCCCTTCCGGTACACAAGGATGGAACGTAGATCGGGAAAGGCACCATCGATTACGCCGTTGACGAGGCGCTCCGCGACACTCCGCGGGAGCAGATCCGGGCCCGCCGCCCCCGTGTGAATGCCATCCGGGAGCTGTGCCGGCTTCTGGTAGTGGTAAGGAATGGTCTGGCCGTCAGAAGTCTTTGAGCGCGGCTCAAGCAGCAGGCGCGAGACCGCAGGGACAATTGCGGAAAGTCGTTTATAGCTGGTTCCGTTTTCCTGGAATTCCACGACGCGCCCGTTCGCGTCGCGAAGAAACGGGATAGAGTCACCGCCGGCATTCTTGAAGCTGTCTCTACCCGCAAGGCGAAGAGGGTATTTGGCTTCGGCAATGATCGCGATGAGCTGTTCGCCCCTCGCGACCATGAGAAGCGAACCGCCATCTTGATACTCGTAGCGCCCCTCATAATCTGTCAGCTTCAGTGCGAGCGACTGCGCTCCGGCTCCCTGCGCCAGCAGGAGGCTGAACCAAAATATGTTCGGAGCTATGGGCACTTTTACGAGCATGACGGGCAGCGGTGATGGCGTGGTTTACTGAACCGCTGAATTCAAAATCCTGTTTCGGGAGCCATCCCGTTATACGAGCTATGCGCTCAGGTTGTTCGCCGCTTTTCGTCGCACTCCCAATTTTTCTGGAAGCTCGACCGTCGAAGCCGTGCCGTCCCAATCGGTCAAGTGACCATGAAGCGTCATTGGACCATAAACAATTTCTCCCTTGACGCCCCTGCACAGGACGGACAACTTGGCGATATCGGCATCTGCGCCCTGATGTGTCCACCGCTGAGACGTTGGTGCTGTACTTGCATCTACAATTGCATCGTGATGTCCAATCTCCTCATCGTACCCACCGACAAATCCGTGAGTGAAGCTGCATCGGCCCTCCAGGCCGCTGTTGAGGCCAATCATTTTGGTGTCATGCAGATTCACAACCTCAAAGAGACCATGACCAAAAAGGGCGTGGACTTCCCGCAGGAATGTCTGATCTTCGAAGTCTGTCAGCCCCAACAAGCGAAAAAGGTTCTTGACCAGAACATGAGCGTCTCCACCGCTCTTCCATGCCGGATCTCCATCTACGAAAAGAAGGGTAAAACGATTCTGGCTGCGGTGAAGCCAACCACTCT
>CAZECF010000008.1:0-92471 GCA_964510335.1 uncultured Bryobacter sp.
CTGCGCCTCCTCGCTCGCTTTGAAGCCGCCCGCATCGCTGAGGAATTCGCCAGCTTCCAGCCCACCGTTTTCTTCGGCGTACCCACCATGTATGTCCGCCTCCTCGATTGCTCCGCCTCCATCGGCAGCGGCGTTCGACTCTTCGTTTGCGGCTCGGCACCTCTCCCGGCCCAGTTGCTCACTGACTTTGAGCAGAAGTTCGGCAGCCGCATCCTGGAGCGCTACGGTATGACGGAAACGCTGATGAACATCTCGAATCCCTACATCGGGGAACGCCGTGCCGGCAGTGTGGGCTTTCCGCTCCCGGGTGTCTCGGCCAGGATCGTGGAGGGCGAAGTCTATATCAAGGGCCCCAATGTTTTCGCGGGGTACTGGGGCAGGGAAGAGGCAACCCGCAACGCTTTTGTCGAGGGCTGGTTTCGCACCGGCGACCTTGCCTCGCAGTCTTCTGACGGCTACATCACGCTTGCTGGACGCCGCAGCGACTTGATCATCTCCAGCGGCTTCAACGTTTACCCGCGTGAGATTGAAGAGTTTCTGCTTGAGCAACCCGGAATTCTGGAAGCCGCCGTTGCCGCTGCCGCGGACCCCGTCAAGGGAGAAGTCCCCGTCGCCTATCTGGTCTGCGACAACGATCTCGACCCCGCCGCGCTCGAAGAGTCCTGCCGCGCTGCCCTTGCTTCTTTCAAGGTGCCCAAGCGCTTTGTGCGCGTGACTTCCCTCCCGCGCAACGCCCTGGGCAAAGTCCAGAAACACTTACTGGGCTGACTACTGAAACTTTTCCAGTTGCAATTATTCGCAATCAGGAGCTGCGAGCGGCCTAAAAAACGAGGTGAATGGGCGAAAAATAGCTTCAAAAGAACAACAAAAATCTATCTTGCTTGACTCCAGCCACTTCCGCTAAGATTGCAATGGGTTTGCAACAGTGAAAATTCTGCGCACCTGGATTGAGCGTCCACATAACCTTTTGTTCCGCAAGCTTCTCTTCCAGATTCATCTTTGGGTGGGAATCGGAATCGGCCTCTACGTGCTGCTGATCGGTATCACCGGCGCAGCCCTCGTCTTCCGGGAAGAAATGGAGCATGGCTTCTCATCCCAGACGCAAACGACGGTACCAGCTCCCGCTGCTGATCTCGTCGCTGTCGCCGACTCCATCCGTGCCAGTTATCCCGATCGCATTCTGACTTCCATTCGCAACCCTACGACGGAGGAGCCTCACGTTCGTGCCTACCTTCGGAAGGAGGAAGACTATGTTGCCGTCGAAGTGAATCCAGCCACAGGTGACATCCTCGCCGTCAAAGACTCCGAATCGTCTTTCCTCCGTTGGCTTCAGCTTTTGCATTTTGATCTCCTCGCCGGACGCACCGGGCGAATCCTGAACGGTGTCGGTGCCCTCTTTCTGCTCCTGCTCTGCCTGACCGGTTTCGTAATCTGGTGGCCCGGCATCAGGAATTGGAGACGCTCGCTCTCCGTGGACTTCTCGAAGAAATGGAAGCGAGTCAATTGGGATCTCCATAGCGCTGCCGGCTTCTGGAGCATGGCCGTTATTTCGATGTGGGCTGTGACGGGTGCCTATTTTGCCTGGCCTACGGAATTTCGTTTCCTGGTCAACTGGTTTTCGCCGGTTTCCCTGGCAAAAGTCTCCAAGCCGGATCTAGCAAACAAGGGAAAGTATCCACCGCCGGAGATTCGAACGCTCCTTGCCCACGCTCAATCGCTCTCGCCAGGTGCCCAACTGCTAAGCCTCAGCTTTCCTTTCGACGACAAAGGCCACATTCGCGTCTACCTGGCTCGCGAGAATCCACCCACCTACGAAAGCTCCGACTACCATTACTTCGATCCCTTCACCGGCCAGCATCTTGCAGTCTGGCGCCGTGGCCTAGACCAGTCTGCGGGCGATGTGTTGATGTCCTGGATTGGTCCTCTTCACTTTGGCACCTTCGGCGGCCAGGGTCCGGCCAACATTATTGTCAAGTCACTCTGGTTGGTTCTCGGCCTCATGCCGCCCCTGCTCATGGTGACGGGCTTTGTCATGTATTGGAATCGCTTCCTGAGTAAGAAATGGGCCAAACTTAAAAATCCCCAAACTCATGCTGGATACTCCGAAACTTCGACGGCCTGATGAATAAAAGAAAATTTCATGGTCAGCGTCATCATCGTTTGCGCAACAAACCGGGGACGTGATTCCATCTTCGAGACTCTTGCCAGCTTTCCCTGGGCCAGCTCCGTTCCCCATGAAGTAATCGTCGTCGACCAAGCTGCTCCCGGACGCTCTGATCGCTACCTCAAAGACTTCCCCGCCTTGATTCTGCTGGAATGCCCGCATCTCCCATCGATCCCCAAGGGCCGCAATCTTGCGATCGCTGCCTCCTCTGGCAGTATCCTTGCTTTCGTCGACGACCACATCCGCTTCCCGGCCAATTACCTGGACCAGCTTACAAAAACCTTTTCCGGTGATGTTGACGTTGCCGGCGGCTCGGTTGCCAATGCAAATCCCCAAACCTCAGGCAGTTGGGCTCACTACTTTGTGGAATATTCCAAGTGGCTCGCCGGCATCCCTAACCCGGACCAGCATGACCTGCCCGGCTCCAACTGGGCAGTTCGCCGCGAATTGGTCAGAGAACTAGGCGCTTTTCCAGACGCCGCCTTCGGCTTTGAAACCACACTGATTGCAGCCTTGGCCCGTCAAGGGAAACGCGTCGTTCATGTCCCTACACTCATCATTGGCCACCTCCACGAAACCCGGATTCGCGATTTCTGGCCGATCTCTTTTCACTACGGCAAGCACTTTGCTCAGTCGCTTCCCCTCTCCCGTCCCCTCCATATTTTGCGTGCGGCGGCCTTTCCCCTGATCGCCGCCGTTCTCTATTGGCGCGCCTTCAACAAAGCCCGCCAGCAATCCGCCTATCTCCAACGCTTCCTGCTGGTTTCACCCCAGGTTGCCTTCACCTTGTTCATTCGGTGCCTCGGCGAAGCCGTCGGCCACCTTAGCGCCCCCGCCACTCCCGCAGCACCCGCTCCACTCCCACCTGCTTGACCCGCCGTGCCGCCGCGCTGGCCTCTCCCAATAGCGCCTCCACCAGCCCCTCCCGCATCCATTCCGGATGCCTGATGCGCGTATTTGATTCAAGCACCGCATGCAGCAGCTCATGCCGCAACGTTCCCTCCCTGACACCCGGTGGCAAGTGTACCCGCCTGCCTCGCGTTGCCCCCTGAACCGCATCGAGGATCCCCGTTGCATCCCGGAAGGCATCCCGGCTCGGGTAGACCCGCAGCACCGGCTCCGCTGTCATCTTTACCATCTCCTCCAACCGTGCCAACTGCCGCTGCGCCTGCCCCAGGAGTGCCCGATCCCGCGACGGGTTCGTCGTCCACAACGTCACTTTGCCCTCCCGCAAGCTCGTCCACGCTAACCCGCTCGCCGTAATTCCCACCTTGGTTGCTGGATAATACTCTGCCAGAATCTCCCTGGCAGACTTGCCCACCGCCGCCATCCGCTCCGCGCTCGTCTGCGCCAGACCAATCCCATGCCCGCGCCCCCTGCCTGTAAATTTCAACGTCCTCCCATCGCTTTCGATATCAAACAGGCGCGACGGCAACTTGTCCCAGCCCATCGCCCGCCCGACCAGATTCCGGAATGCCGCCCCGTCCGCCGGCCGACCCAACACGTCCAGCGCCTTCACGCGGCCTGAAGCATCCCTCTCCCGCACGGCCACCAACGGCCGCACCATGGACAATCCCAATCCCGTCGCCAGATCTCCCAGCGTCGTTGTCCAAGTCCAGCGCGCGGCCGCACTATCTTCCCACCAGGCATCCTTACGCGCCTTCAAATACGGCCCCTCCCCGGATTCTGACAACCACCCGCCCGAGTCCGCATGATAATAAGCCGCCGCCGGCTTACCCTCATACCAGAGCATCTCTCCCGCCGTTGCTTCCACCACTTCTTCCAGCTCCGCCCGTGGCTTCAACAAAAACCGCGCATCCTGGCAATGCGTCGTATCGCAAAAATCAAAACCCTCCTCCGCGTGCCGGTGCCGGAAGCGGGCTGCATAAGTCCGCGCCGCCACCGCCATCGCCTCCCGCGAGGCCCGGTGCCGGAAGCCTCCCGCCTCTCCCGCCAGGACCGCCGTCACATAGTCTTCCCGCGCCACCCCCGCCGTCAGCAGATAGCGCCCGTCCTTCTTCACTACCCGCAACGGCCCCGGCGCATGCATCTTCGTTACTCCTGTATCGATCAGCGTCCCCGCCGGATGCTCGCCCTCCTTGAGGTTCAACTGCCGCGGTGGATTTTGCCAGAAGAGCCGCACCTGAATCCGCGCCCGGTCCTCCGGCTTCTCCTCTCCCCGGAACAGCGCCGCAAAGATCTTCGCCGCATAGGGCGCGGCATCCCCCCCGCCAGACCCGGCATCCAGATGGATCAACACCAGATAGCGCGGCCGCTCGGCCGGTGCATAGCCCAGGAACATCGCCGACACTGCCGTCGTCCCCGTCTTGCCTGCCACCTTCACCGCGTCGATCGATGCCAGCCGCGCCGTCCCGTATTCCGCTGCCTGCTCCATCCCGGCAAAGACCGGCCGCAACCGCGCCTCCCGGTGCCGCGCCACCAGCCGCCGCCCCGCCGCTCCCAATTGCTCCAGCGTCACGGTCGGCGCCCGCGCATTCAACCCGAACCGCGCGTAACCTCGCTCAAAGTCCGCCGCATCCATCCGCGCAACCAGCGTGTCAAAGAACTCGTTCGACGAAGTCGCCAGCGCCTCCTCCGCTTTCAGGTTCTCCCGGTACATACCCGCCTCAATGAATGCCGCGAGGGTAAATGGCTTCAGTACCGATCCCGGCCGTATCAGCGATTGCTTCACCCGCGTTGCGTTCCATTCCCCGATCCGCTTGTCTTCCCGCAAGTCGTGTACCAATGCCGCCCCGCTACGCCCCGCAAAGACCGGGGCCAGGTCGATCGCAACCAGCAACAGCAGACTCAGCATTTGGCTCCCTGAAAGATAGCGAAATACTTCTCCGGACATCGCACCGGCCGCAGTTCGTGACTTACAAACAAATGCCGCGTCGCTCCCGTCGCCAGTAATTGCCCATCGCTCGCCCGCCGCATCTCATACTCAATCCGCATTTTCCGACTCAATACTTCCACCACCCGCGCCGTTACCTCCACCACATCGTCATACCGCGCCGGCGCACGATATTCCACCTCCACGCCCACTACGGCCACCCTCACCCCTTCCCGCTCCATGTCGGCGTAATTCAGGCCTGCTGCCCGCATTGCCTCCACCCGTCCCACCTCCATCCAAATCACATAATTGGCGTGATACACCACGCCCATCTGATCGGTCTCGGCATAGCGCACGCGTACGGTTGTAGTATGTTCCAACATAAAACCGTGATCTTACCGCGCATGGGATAATCGTTTTACCCCTTATGAAAAGTATTTTGATCACGCTTGTGGCTCTTTTGCCCTTGGCGATGTCCGGTCAGAACTTGCCCGACATCGAGAAACGCGTTACGGAATTCCAGCTTCCCAACGGCATCACTTTCCTTGTCTATGAGCGCCACCAGGCGCCCATCGTCAGTTTCTTCAGCCGCATCAATGCCGGTTCCGCCGACGACCCCAAAGGCCAGGCCGGCCTTGCCCACATGTTTGAACACATGGCCTTTAAGGGAACTACGACAGTTGGCACTGTCAACCTTGCCGAAGAGCGCAAGGCCATGGAAGCGGTCGAAGCTGCTTATGACTCATTGAGCGCCGAGCGCAACAAAGGCCGTCAATCGGACGCCACCAAGGTCAAGGACCTGGAAGAAGCCCTCAAGAAAGCGATCGAGAAAGCCAACAGCTTCTCCGACAAGGAACGCTTTACCAAGGTTCTTGAAGAAGCCGGTGCCGCCGGTCTCAACGCCTTCACCAGCCTGGACGAAACGGCTTACATCATGAGCCTCCCGGCCAACAAGATCGAGCTCTGGTTCGCCATGGAAAGCGACCGCTTCATCAATCCTGTTTTCCGTGAGTTCTATAACGAGCGCGGCGTCATCCGGGAAGAATATCGCCAGCGCGTCGAATCTGACCCCACCGGCCGCCTCGTGTACGAGATGCTCACCGTCGCCTTCTCAACCAACCCCTACCGCACGCATCCCGCCGGCGTCCCCAGCGACATTGAAAGCTACCGCCACGCCGATGCCATCGCCTTCCGCAAGGAATACTACGTGCCCTCCAATCTCGTCATCGGCATCGCCGGCGATGTGGACCCCGCTGAGGTCAAGCGTCTCGCGACCAAGTATTTCGGTCCCATGAAGGGGGGCCCCAAGCCCACCGGCATCATGACCAAAGAGAATGAGCAAATGGGCGAAAAGCGCCTCCTCGTCGAAAGCCCTTCGCAGCCCATCGTCCTTGCCGGCTACAAGCGCCCTAGCGCTCTGCACGAGGACGACGTCCTCTTTGACTTCCTCTCCGTGCTGCTCGGTGGAGGCCGCACCAGCCTCCTCAATAAAGAACTGGTACAGGACCAGAAAATCGCCCTCGCCGCCCAGACCATCGGCACCTTCCCTGGTAGCCGCCGTGAAAACCTCTTTGTCATCCTGCTCGTGCCCAATGCCGGCAAGACCACCGAAGAATGTGAAAAGGCCGCCTACGCCATCCTCGACCGCCTCAAGGCGGAAAAAATTACTGACGAGCAACTCAAGCGAGTCAAAACTCAATTGCGTGCCCAGCTCATTCGCGGACTCGACTCCAATAGCGGCATGGCCCAAAACCTTGCCACCACCAAAGCGCTCTTTGGCGACTGGCGCATCCTCTTCAAACAACTTGACGAGATCGATGCCATCACCGCCGACGACGTCATGAACGCTGCCAAGACCTACTTCGTTGCCAAACACCGCACCGTTGCCTCAACCGTCCAGCCCACCGCCGAGCAGGCGAAGAAATAGGAGCATCCGCCAAATGAAAACCACGATCCTTGCCATCCTCCTCGTCGCCATGGCCTTTGCCCAGCCCTCGCGCAAAACCTCAGCGCCCAAGCCGCCCGTCCCCGTCTACCAAACCCTCAAGTACCCGCCCTTGCGCGAAGTCCAGATTCCCAAAGTCGAGCAGTTCACGCTGCCCAATGGCATGCGCGTCATGATCCTCGAGAACCATGAACTTCCCCTCGCCAGCGGCTCCATTCGCATTCGCACCGGCTCGCTGCTCGAACCCGGTGACAAGGCCGGCATCTCCGGCATCGTGGGACAGGTTCTCCGCACCGGTGGCACCAAACAGCGCACCCCCGATCAGCTCAACGCCCGGCTCGAATCGATGGCCGCCAGCATTGAGGCCAGCATCGGCGAAAACAGCGGCAGCGTCGGTTTCAACTGCCTGAAGGAAAACCTCGACGAAGTTCTCGGCCTGCTGAAGGAAGTCGTCACCGAACCCGCCTTCTCTGAAGATCGTTTCAACCTCACTATCACTCAGGCCCGCAGCGGCATCTCCCGCCGCAACGACAGCCCTGGTCAGATCCTGAACCGGGAGTTCACCAATCTCCTCTACGGCAAGGACACTCCCTTTGGCGACCGCGAAGAATACTCGACCATCAACAACGTCAAGCGCGAAGACCTCATCGCCTTCCACGACCGCTACTACTTCCCGGCCAACATGATGCTCTCCGTATACGGCGATGTCGACACCGCCGCAGTGAAGGCCAAGCTCGAAAGCCTCTTCGGCACCTGGAACAAGCAACGCCCCGCCGTCCCGGCTTTCCCTTCCGTCACAAAGCAGAACTCAGCCGGCGTCTTCATTGCCGACAAGGCCGATAGCGAACAAACCTTCTTCAGCATCGGCCACCTCGGGGGCAAGCTCAGTGACAAGGATTACGCTGCGCTCACTGTCATGTCCAACATCCTCGGTGGTGCTGGCACCTTCTCCAGCCGACTGATGCAGAAGATCCGTTCTGACATGAGCCTAGCCTACGGCATCTCCAGTTCCTGGTCCGCCGACTATCTCCACGAAGGCACCTTCACCATCTCTGGCAGCACTGCCGCCGCCACCACGGGCCAGGCCATCACGGAAACCCTCAAAGAGGTCAAGCGCATGCGCGAAGAACTCGTCGGCCCCACCGAGCTCGACGCCGCCAAGCAGCGCGTTGAAAACACCTTCGTCTTCAGCTTCGCTTCACCCGTCCAAACCCTCAACCGTTTGATGAATTACCAATACTACGGGTACCCCAACGACTTCATCAACCGCTACAAGGACGCTGTCTCCAAGGTCACCGCGCAGGACATCCTCCGCGTCGCCAAAGAGTACATCAAGCCGGAAGAATTCACTATCGTCGCCGTCGGTCAGACGGAAAAATTCGCCGACCAGCTCAAGACCCTTGGCCAAGTCAAGAAGCTCGACATCACCATCCCGCAACCCAAGGCCGAAACTGCCAAGGCTGACTCGACCTCGCTTGCCGCTGGCCGCGCCGCACTTGACAAAGTCGCCGCCGCCGTCGGAGGCAAGGACAAAATTGCCGGCGTCAACGATTACGTCATGTCCATATCGAGCGAACTCAACATGGGCGGCGGCAAGGTGAACGTCAAGCAGACCAATAGCTGGCTCAAGCCTTCTGTATTCCGCCAGGTGAATGAACTCCCCTTCGGCAAAATCATTGCTTTCTTCGACGGCGAAAAGGGCTTTCTCAAAGCGCCGCAAGGCGAACAACCCCTTGCCGGTCCCTTCGCCGCGCAAGTCCGTGGCCAGTTGAAGCGTGACTACCTTGCCTTACTCCAAAGCAACGAAACCGCAGGCCGCACCGTCAATCTGGTTAAGGAAGGCGAACTCGAGCTTAAGGATGCAGACGGTAGCGCCATGCGCCTCCTCTATGATCCCGTCTCGATGATGCCTGCCTCACTTGCCTTCACCGAAGGTGGCATTAGCGCCGAAGTGAAGTACGGCGATTTCAAGCAAGTCAGCGGCATCCGCTTGCCGATGAAGCTGGAAATCAGCCAGAATGGACAGGTCAGCACCCAGACGGTTACGGATTGGAAGCTCAATACCGGGCTCACCGCCGCCGTCCTCAGCGCCAAGGAATGACACGCAGAAACCTCATCACGTCAGTTTGTTTTGGTATCGCGCCCGCTTTTGTGCGGGCGCAGACCATCCAGGAACGCGGCCGCCAGATCATCGCCGATTCCATCAAAGCCTTGGGTGGTGAGAAGTTCATGGGTATGCGCGACCGCGTTGAAGACGGCCGCGCCTATACCTACTACCGCGAACGCCTGAGTGGCCTCGGCCTCGCCCGCTTCGAAACCATGTACGCCGATCTCGCCGAGGGCGTCAAGCAACGCGAACGGCAGATCTTTGGCAAGAAGCAGGACTACTACCTCCTCTTCAGCGGTGATGGCAAGGGATGGGATGTCACCTTTCGCGGAGCGAAGGAAATCCCTGAAGACATTGTCCAGTCTTGGGAAGAGAGCCTCATGCGCAATGCCATGTATATCCTCCGCTGCCGCACCCAGGAAAAGGACATCATTTTTGAGCGCCGCGGAACCGAAGTCTTTGAAAACCAACCCGTTGAAATCGTCGACGTGACTGACAATGAGAACCGCAACGTTGCTCTGTACTTTCACGCCTCCACCAAGCTCCCGGTACGTGCGTATTTCAAACGCCAGAACCCTCGCGATAAAGGCTGGGATGAGCAGGATATGCGCTACGCCAAGTACCGCGATACGCAGGGCGTCATGTGGCCCTGGGCCATCACCCGCAGCCGCAATGGCGAGCGCAACCTGGAGCTCTACTCCAACGAAGTCACCATCAACGCCGGCCTGCCCACGAGCAACTTCACCGTCGGCCCGGACACCAAAATCATTCCTTCCAAGAAGAAGTAGCCTGCGCAAACCACGCGCACAACCCTACCAGCAGTACCATCATCCCCCACGCCAGATTCTTCATTTGCTTTGTTCGCATCGCTACACCATGTCAAACCTTTCCGTGTGCACCCGCTCCTGTGGAATCCCCAGCTTCTCCAGCACCTCCTCCATCGCGTCCATCATCGCCGCCGGGCCGCACACAAGAAACTGATACTCGTGGTAGCCCTCCGGCAAGTGCTTCCGGATCTTGATTGCATCGAAAAACCCGCTTTCGCCCGTCCAGCCCTCCGGCGGATCCTCGAGCGCATACACCATCTTCAACTGCGCCCGCCCGCTCAGCTCCGCTAGCCGTGCTCGAAACCGCAACTTGTTTTCCTGCTGGCTGCCATAAAAGAAAAACACCGGCCGCCCATCTCCCCGTGCTGCCATCGCTTCACACATCGATACCAGCGGCGTTACTCCCACGCCTCCGCCAATCAGCACATAGCCCGGCCCCGGCGCCCGGTCCGGACTGAAGACCCCAAAGGGCCCATCCACCCACACCCGCGCACCCGGCTTCAATCCCGGCACCACCTGCCCGGACCAGTCCCCTAAATCCTTCACCGTAAAGCCCACCACCTCTCCTGGTGCCGTCGACATCGAAATCGGATGACTGTCCTTTTGGAATGGCGTCGTCCCCGTATTCAGCCACGCAAACTGCCCCGGTGCAAAGCTAAAGCCCTTATGCCCTACTGGCTTCAAAAGCAGCGTTCGCGTATCGTCAGACTCTACCCGGTTTTCCACCAACTCCCACGGCCTCGACCACAACCGCAGCGGCCGGATCCCCTCAAAGTACAGCGCGATTCCACCAATCAAAACCACATAAAAGCCAATCAACGCTCGCATCGGCGTCTCGGCTGAAAATCCTCCCACCAGCCAGATATGCGCCAGCGCCGCAATCAGAATCACTTTGGCCAGCACTCCGTGTGACCATTGCCACCATTCATAAGCCACCCGTAGCGCCTTCCGTCCGAAGCTCAGCACTACCAGCAACGCCAGCGCCAGCCCCGAGGCTACGCCCCAGCGCAGCGCCCAGGTTGTGTTCTCATTCCAGGGGTTGAACCACTCCACCGGATACCCGGCATAAATCAAAGCTCCAACATGCACTCCCAGCAACACGGTCCCCACCACACCCATCCAGCGGTGAAAGGCCAGCAGTGCATCCATTCCAAACACGCTTGCCACCGCGCCAATCCGCGAGATCAATGAGAACTCAAGCGCCATCACCGTGAACGCCACAAAGCCGCAGGCCACCCCAAATTGAAACGCCTTTTCTCTCCCCCCCGCCGCCCCCGGCCACATCACCCCCACCGCCAGCGGCAAGGCCGTCAACAACACGTAAAGTCCAATCCACCCGATTGCCTTCGTTGTCATAGCCTCATTCTATAGATAACCCGCGAAGATCCTGTCCTCGATTCCCGCAAAAGATTTCTCCCGCACGCAATAGACCGGCAAGGGCCGTTCCAGCTTCCGCAGCCGCTCCAACTCCCCGGCATCTCCACACTCAACCGAACAAGCATCCACCACCGCCTTTGCCTCCACGAAGGTCAGCGAACTTTTGTCTCCCGTAAACCGCAACTCCGCCGCCGTTCGCAGACAGAGCATACCCGCCCGCACGGCCTTCATCTGATCAAGCAATCCATATTGCACGCTACGCCGCCAGAGGAGCATTACGTTCACGCTCGGAAGCTGCAACCCGGTAATCCCCTCGGGATGCTCCCGCGCCAATTGCTCCAGAATTCCCCCCGCCGCTCCATACCCGTAATGACACGCGGCGCAAAAGCAGGTCCCCCGAAAGCCCAGCCCCCGCAACTCCAGCCACTCCCCGGCCCGGCTCGCTTCTCTTACCGCCTCAATCCACCTCTCCTGCACTCCCGGTTGCGACGGGCAGCAGTCCCCGTCGTAAGTCTTCCCCCACTCATCCATCCGCCACCAATCCGCCTCACCCGCCACCAATTGCAAATTGAGAGTGTCCATCTCTCTAGCTTTTCACGATCCCCCGGTGCAGCACCGAATCCAAAAAACAAAAGGGGACAGTAGAAACTGTCCCCTCCCGATTCAGGCCAAAACCCGGTCTTAGCGTCCTTCTGAGGAAGGCGGCACCAAGCCGTTCATCCGCAAAAGCGTAACCAGGTTCCCGTAGTGCTCCCAGGTATGGTTCGTGTTGCCCAGCAATACCTGCGCCGCAGGCACTTCCCGTTGGCCCATCTTCACCATCTTGGTCATGCCGGCGTCTGTGGTCATGCCCCAGGCCTTGTTGCATTCCGCAACGGACGCTGCCCAGGCTGCTGCCAGCGCCGGCTTCGCGGTTTCTTTGCGTACACTCGCCGGCCGGGTTCCACCCGTTACCGCCGTGCAGTACATCATGTTCGCATCGGCCAGGTGGCCAACAAATTCAGAGAACGGCATGGTTCCGTCCACGCTTTTGAAGCCAAATTTGTCGGCTGGCATCTTGTCAATCGACTTCGTGATGTTACCCGACACCTGCTTGTACATGGTGCTGGCAACGGTCGTCAACGGGTTTTCCTGGGCAACGGCGCAAACGCTCAGTGCCATAACTGCAATCCATACTTTTTTCATGGGGATACTCCTAGCTCGTGATTATATCTGCAACCGGTAGAACTTCGCTGCCGTTGACCCCAGGATTTTCGCCCGTTCATCGGCGTCCTGTGGCCCCAGCGCTTGGGTAAATGACGCCAATACTTCCTTCCATGTTCCAGCCAGCGTACAAACTGGCCAGTCTGAACCGAAAAGCAGCCGGTCAAAGCCGAAGAGCTTCAGCACATGCTGCACGTAATGCGTCAACTGCTCGCTCTTCCAGTTCTTGTGATCCGCCTCCGTAATCATCCCCGACACCTTGCAGTAGAGCCTAGGGTGTTTGGAAACACGCTCCATATCCTGCGCCCACCCATCAAAGATCCCTTCTTTGATATGGGGCTTTGCGATATGGTCCACCACCATCGGCAAGTCCGGCACCTTGTCGATCAGGGCCGGCACATAGGGTAGGTGTGGCGGCCGCAGCAGCAGGTCATAGGGAAGCTTGCGCCGCTCCAGTTCCTTCAACCCCCGGATCACTTCTGGTTGCAGCATCCACCGTACATCCGGTTCATCGTGGATCAGATGCCGCACCCCCACAAACTTCCGGTTCATCTGCAGGTTGTCCAGCACCTTGCCGATATTGGGATCCTTCAGGTCCACCCAGGCCACCACGCCCAGAATAGACTTATGCTGCGCGGCCAGATTCAGCAGCCACGTTGCTTCCTCGGGCACCTGCGCCGCCTGCACCACCACGCTACCATCGAAGTTGTTCTGGCTGAGCGTCGGCTCCAGATCCGCGGGCAGATAGTTTCTCCGAAGCGGATGGGGTGCGGGCGGCATCCAAGAATATGTGAGGAGATCAGGATTCCAATAATGTTGATGAGAGTCGATGCGCATGATTCGAAAGCGATTCTATCAAGGCGCGCCCTGCTGCTGGCTTCGCTAGCAGTGGGCGGCTGCACGCGCGAGATCATGAGCCAGCGCGTTGACCCCGCTCTCGCGCCGTTGATCCCCCCCGACACCACCACCTTGGCTGGCATCCGCATGGACAATCTCCGCGATACTCCCTCCTGGGATAAGTTCTTTCCGCAAGGCGGCTCCATTGCACTCGAAAACCTCCGCCGCCAAACCGGACTCGACATCGGCAAAGGAACCTACGAAGTGGTCTATTGTCTTGGCGGCCGCCACAACGCCGCCCTGATCCGGGGCAAATTTGTTGACGGCGGCATCGCCAATTCCGGCCTCGAACCGCAACTCAGACTGGAAGGTGCCCAGAAATTTCCCTACAAGGGCTTCACCTTTATTGGGCGCGAGGAGCAGGCTGTCACCTTTTTCAACTCCAGCGTCGCCGTCGCCGGCCGCGCCGCTGCCTTGCGGGCGATTATCGACAATCGCGAGCTCCGCAACGCCACCCCCACTGCGCTGCTCAACCTGGTGGCCAAGCTGCCGCCAGAAGCCCACTTCTATCTGGTGACGATTGCTCCCAAGCTTCCGGAGGAAGGTATCGCGGGGCTCAAGAGCCTGCCGCTATCCCTGAATAGCGCCCGCATCTGGGCCGACCTGCGCAGCACCAGCGCCGCGGTGAGGGCCGAGGCGGAAGCAGCCAGTCCAGAGGATGCCAAGAAACTATTGGATGGCCTCCGCGCCGCCCAAAGCCTTCTCCGCATGACCCTCAAAGGCGATCAGAAGGATTTGCTTGAAAGAGTGCAATTCTTCTCCCAGGGCACCATCGTCAAACTCCAGGCCGACTTGCCTCTCGAAATCATTCTCGAAAACATCAAGTCCCTCGACCTGCTCGGCTAGGCTTGCGAACCCCGAGGTCAACGTCAGCGTCCACTGCTTGGCTGGCTAGCCATTTAGTAGAAGTACTTGCGAGGGAGTATGGTTTTGAAAAAGCAATTCACCCGTCCCCATATTGATGATCCCTTTGGAACTGCGGTGCGGAGGCTCGCTATGTGCGCCGCTGAGATGAACCACCGATTCTAGTTGGATTCGATCCCGCGCCATGACGAATCGTTCCGAGTTGGCTGCAATACGTGCAATTAACGACCTCAACCTCTTTGGACGAAAGCTTCGAGATGGCATATTGCGGTTCGCCAAATTCCATTCGTAAACAAAATCTGCTGCTGAGGGGGAGGAGAATGGTATTTCCGGGCACCCCAACTTCCTGATATCGCTTTAGCGATGCGGCTAACCCTGTTCCGATCGGAGATAAAACCCTTTACCCAGTTATTTAGGGCCAGTTCTCCCACTTCGCTAACTAAGCCTCGTTGCCCTGGAGATCGCAAATACTGGCAGGCAACAAAGATTGAAATGGCAGATCTAGATTCGTCGTTCAAGGAATGCGTCGGCGAAAGAGACTTGATCGCGGAAGCAGCATTGCTCTCAAGCCGTGAAAGAAATTCGGTTTCGATTTTTTGGTCACCATTTATCGACAAGGAGAAATATGTATAAAGCTCTTTGGCGACGCATATAGACTTTGGATGCCGATTTGAATGTGTTTTAGATCTTCTGTCGTAGACCCACAACAAGCCGTCTGCAGCGAAGCCCCTCTGGTAAAAGATCGGAACATAATGGTGTCGCCCTGCTTGCATAGATTCGAGACCACGAAGGACTCTAGCTCCCTAATCGGATGCTGTCGCTCTCGATCTTAGCGTCTTTGATTTCGTCAATCATACCGCCGAATTCATGAGGTTCGACCCGCTTTGCGTCCAGGTGCCTCGGGCGAAGTCGCACCCAGAAATGCTTTGTTTGGTCCGCAGCCGGGGCTCGGCTTCGTCCAACAAGATTCCTTCTCCCCGGTCGAATTGCTCCAAGCCGCGCCGGAATCACCGCAAACGTTTCGGCCTGTTCCAACTGTTCGAGGATCAGTTAATAGTTCTTTGCATCCTGATTGACCATAGCCCCCCCTAAACCGCCACCTCTTCCTCCACCTTCGCCTCCAGCGGCTCCAGATCCCCGGTTGGCAAATCCACGCCTTCCCATCGCGCCACCGCCGCCGTTGCCAAACAGTTCCCCAACAAATTCACGCTCGTCCGCGCCATATCCATGATCGTATCGACGCCCAACAGCAGTGCCACCCCTTCGAGCGGCAACCCGAAACTCGCCAGCGTCCCGCTCAACACTACCATCGACGCCCGCGGCACCGCCGCTACTCCCTTGGACGTCAGCATCAGCGTCAGCATCATCACCAACTGCTGGCCGAACGGCATATCCACCCCCGCCGCCTGCGCCACAAATACACTCGCCAGACTCAGATACAGCGTCGTGCCGTCCAGGTTAAAGCTATACCCCGTCGGCAACACAAAGCTAACAATATGTTTTGGCACCCCAAACCGCTCCATGTTTTCCAGCGCCTGCGGCAGCGCCGCCTCGCTCGATGCCGTGGAGAAAGCCAGAATGTAGGGGTCCTTCACTGCCTGAATAAATCGCCGCAGCGGGATCTTGAAAATCACGATCACCGCCCCCAGCACCACAACCACAAAAATGATTAACGACACAAAGAGCGTCGCAATCAACTGGCCCAGGTTGAACAAAACGCCCAGTCCCTTTGACCCCACCGTCACCGCCATCGCTGCGCCGACCCCGAACGGTGCAAAGTACATCACATACTTCGTGTACTCGAACATGATTTCGGAAATACTCTTGCACCACGACACCACGCTGTCGGCCTTCTTGCCCACCCCAATACAGGCCGTGCCAAACATGAAGGCAAACACGACAATCTGCAACACTTCGCCCTTGGCCATCGCCTCGATAATCGACGTTGGGAAAGTATGTTCCAACATCCCCGACAACGACACCCCGGCCGCCGCCAGTTGAGCCTTCTCCGCCGGCAAATTCACGCCCACCCCGGGCTTCACCAGATTCACCGCCGCCAGCCCCAAAAACAGCGCAATCGTCGTCACCACCTCAAAGTAGAGGATGGCTTTCGCGCCAATCCGCCCCATTGCCTTTACACTGCCCGTGCCCGCGATGCCGTAAACCAGCGTGGCAAAAACCAGCGGCGCGATGATGCTCTTGATCAATCGCAAAAACGTCGATGACACCGGTGCCAGTTCCTTTGAAAAGTCCGGCAGCACTACGCCCAGCGCAATGCCCAAGGCCATCGAGATGAATATCCAGGAGGTAAGAGAAATCTTTTTCAACGTTCGCCCCATTTCAATTTTTGCCGGAGTACGTCAAAGAACAGCATCCTCGGCGGTCGTACAAGCCGGATCTCGTACGGGCTGCGGGCGCATCGCACCTCATCCCCACAAAGCAGCGCTTCCCCCACCTGCCCATCCACCGTCAGATAGGCATCATTGTCCAGCGCCCGGTTCTCCAACCGGATCACACTCTCCGCCGGAACAATCACGGGCCGGTGCGTTAGCATGTGCGGACAAATCGGCGTAATACTCACTGCGTCCACGGTTGGAAAGATGATCGGTCCCCCGGCGCTCAGCGAATACGCCGTACTGCCCGTGGGTGTTGACACAATCAATCCATCCGCTTTGTAGTTTGAGACAAAGTGGGAGTCAACATGGACAGCCACATCGATGATGCGGGCCAGTGAAGTCGTCGTAATGACGGCATCATTTAGCGCCTCGTATGAGGATACACGATGTCCGCCCCGGTGTAACTCACACCGCAGCATCCGTCTTCGTCCTATTCGCTGCTCCCCCTTCAAACACCGCTCCAGCTCCGGATACAGTTCATCCACCGTAATCGAAGTCAGAAAGCCCAGGCCCCCCAGATTTACCGCCAGCAGCGGGATCTGCAAGCCCCCAATCGCCCGCGCCGCACTCAATAAAGTTCCGTCCCCGCCCAGCACGATCACCAGCTGCGTATCCACCGGTACCCGCTCCCGCTCCACCCACTCCTTCAGGTTTCCGTACTTCGCGGTCTCCTGATCCACCCGCACGCCGATCCCCCGCTCGGCTAGCCATTCCACCAATCCTGGGACAATACTGCGCGCCCTCTCTACATTGGGTTTCGAGATGATCCCGACCCAACGGATTTCAGCTAAGTCTTCGACCATGTATGAAATACTCCTGGTTCCCCTTGCCGCCCAATATCGGGCTTACCATGCGACGCGTCTCATAGCCGAGTTCGCGTACCGCCGATTCTACCTTGTCACAAGCCGCCTGGCGCAAGCCCTCATCCCGCACAATGCCACCCTTGCCCACTTCCCCACGCCCCACCTCAAACTGCGGCTTCACCAGAATCACCATCTCGCCGTCCAGCCCCAGCAGGGCAGGGAAGCGGTCCAGCAACAACGTCACACTGATAAAGCTCACGTCACACACCAGCAGATCTCCCGCCTCCCCAATCATCTCCGGCGTTACGAAGCGCGCGTTTACATGCTCATGCAGGATCACTCGCGCATCCGTCTTCAACCTCCACGCGATCTGCGTTGCCCCCACATCCACACAATGCACCCGCGCCGCCCCGTGCTGCAGCAGACAATCCGTAAAGCCTCCCGTTGAGGTCCCGATATCGATACAGACTTTCCCTTCTACGCTCAGCCCAAATTCCGCAATCGCTCCCTCCATCTTCAGCCCGCCCCGGCTCACGTATTTCATCTGCCCCAGCAACTCAATCGTGGCTTTTCTCGACACCTGCGCTCCGGCCTTATCTACCTTCTGCCCCTCCACCAGCACCTGCCCGGCCAGCACCAGCGCCTTGGCCTTCTCGCGCGATTCCACCAGTCCGCGCTCCACCAGCAATTGGTCGAGCCGCGTCTTCAAGACTTCCGGTCCACGATCAAATCTGCGATCTCCTTGAGCCTGACGCCCCGTTCGCCAAAACACGACAGCGCCTGATGCGCCGCCTGCCGTTCAGCTTCCGCCATGCGCTTCGATTCCGTCAGCCCATAGACAGCCGGAAACGTCACCTTCTGCTGCGACAAGTCTTTGCCGGCCGTCTTGCCCAGCGCCTCGCTCGATTCTTCAATGTCGAGGATGTCGTCCACAATCTGAAAGGCCAGCCCCGCATGTTCCCCATAGCTGCTCAGTGCGTTCAGATCTTCCTCGCTCGCGCCCGCGCAAATCGCCCCCATCCGCACACTTACCTTCAACAACGCGCCCGTCTTCGCCCTATGAATTTTTTCGAGCAACTCCCGCGTCGGCGTGGCCCGTTCGCCCTCAATGTCATGTACCTGCCCGCCAATCATGCCGCCCACGGTGCCGCTGGCCCGTGCCAATTCCAGCACCAGCCGCGCCCGCCTCTCGCCATCAACGCCTTCCAGCCCCGCCAGTACCTCAAACGCGCGCGTCAGCAGGGAATCCCCGGCCAGTATGGCCATCGCCTCGCCAAACACTTTGTGGTTGGTCGCCCGGCCCCGCCGCAGGTCATCATTATCGAGCGCCGGCAAGTCATCATGCACGAGCGAATAGGTGTGGATCATCTCCAGTGTTGCCGCCGCGTCATCCAGACCCGCCGCCCCCGGCGCAATCACATCCCCAGCTGCCATACACAAGACAGGGCGAATCCGCTTGCCGCCCGCAAAGAGGCTATAGCGCATCGCCTTGTGAATCGTGGCCGGCTCGACCGTCTCAGCCGGCACCAGCCGGTCGAGCGCCCGCTCCGTTCGTGCGGCGCGCTCTGCCAGATACTCGCCGAAAGTCATCGCCCAAAGGGCTCCGCTTCGATCTTGCCGCCTCGCTTGCTCAGCAGCTCAACCTTCAGCTCAGCCTCTTCAATCCGCTTCTTGGCCGATTCGCTCAATTCGACGCCCTTCTCAAAGAGCGCAATCGATTCCTCCAGCCCCATCGCGTCGCGCTCCAGCTGCGACACGATCTTCTGCAATTCATCGATTTCGGCCTCGAGCGTCCGCGGAGTTTCTATTGGTGCATCCGGCTCAGTGGCCATCGCCGCTCTCCAGCCGCGTCATGTTGCCCGATGCATCCACCGGAAAGTCATACGGCCCCTCCACAATCGTCAGATTCGGATTGGCTTCAATCTCGGCCCGCAAGTTCTCGCTCAATTCCAGATCCACCAGCGACAGCGTATTCCGGATCCGCCCGATCGTCACTCGCGTCAGGTCATGTTTGCCCACCGTCGGCAAAAACCTCTCCAGACACTCACGGTCTGTATCAAAAGAAACGGGCGTCCGGATCGCCGCCGGTGACGATGCCGTCAGCGAATTGATCCTGGTTGGCTCCCAGTCAATCTGTGGCAAAATCCGGCTGTTGATGACATCCGCCATCCCCATTCCCACCGCGCTGCCGTAGGTATCCTTCGTCAAATCCCGCACAAAGACGCGGTGAATCTTCGGGGGACCCTGCCAGCAGTTCACCTCGCCATTCACTCCGCGGTTCACTACCTTCGTATCCATCCCGGCACCGGAAATATCCTTGCCAATCTCATCGAGAATCAGGATGTCGAGTTCCTTCACCGGCACGTGCCCCTGCCAGCTCTTGGCCAGCGCGAGCAACTGCTCTTCCTGCTCTTCCATCGTCTCTACCGGCACTGCCGTCAGCTGCGCCGTTGTGTGGTTGGCATCTTCGAGAATGGCCAGGCCTCCCAGTACCTTGCCGCTCTGCAGCACCTGCCGCCCCACGGCCCGGATCATCTTGCCCAACCCGATGTTATAGGCGAAGGTGTGATAGTACTGCGCCCCGGCAAACTTGCCCAGCCCGATCGCCATCATCTTGTAGAGCCCGCTTTCAATCGGCCCCTCAAAATCCGTGTGCCACTTCACGCGGCCCACCAGCATCACGCCGTCGCTCTCAAAAGCGCTCTTGTCCAGGTATGCCGTAATGCCTTCCGGCGTCACGCCGAGCGACACCACTTCAAGCTGGCTCACGATCGGGCAACCCATCGTCGCCTCGGTGATCTTGTATTTGCCCAGCACCATGGCTTGGCCCTCAGGCGATGCCGCCCCGTGGCTGCCCATGGCCGGAAAGATGTAGGGGTTCATCCCCACAGCCTTCCAGTAATCCACCACCGCGCGGACAATCGTTGCGATATTGGCAATGCCACGGCTGCCCACGCCAATGGCCACCCGCGAACCAGGCTTCAACTTGGAGGCAAAATCAGCGCGTTTCAACTCAGCCGCCACGGCAGCTGGAATGTCCTTTATCGCGCGGTCAGGAAAGTGTTGCCGGATGCGCAGCATCCGTGGAAGTGACATGCAATCATTATGATTCAAACCCGTCGTCCGGGTCTGCTCCCCATTCCCGTTCCAGCATTCGCGAATACTCGCCCGACGCGTACAGGTCAAAATCAAACTGCTTGGCCTGAATCTCCCCAAAGCTCCACAACAATTGCCGGCCAGCAAACAACTGATCCGCGTACCGGTAATAGTGCCGGACAAACTCATCGGTGATGATGTGCCGCTGCGGCACCTCATTAAAGATTGCGTTCAGCCCCAGAGCCCGCGTGAAAATACTCTTGTGGTCCGCCACGCCCCAGTTCTTCAACTTCTCTCGAATCTTCTTCGGCGGATCTTCCGTCAGGATCGCTGCAAAACTCTGGTAACAGAATCCTGACCGCTTCAAATCCTCATCCCGCTCCACCACTTCCATACACTGCTCAATCCAGCGCAACAAATCCTTGCCCACATAAAAGAGCATCCGGATCTCGCAAAAGCGCCCGTCCAGCAGCTTACGGTCCAGCTCCTCGCGTGTCATCTCGCCGCTCGGCAACAATCCCTGCAACATCAGGCTCGCTCGTGAGCTCTCCACCAGCTTGTCCGGTCCTGCCGCCTCCGCAAAGGGGTGCAGGATCAGCGGCGGAAGTTTCCAGCTTTTCGTTTTACTCATGTCGAGAGTGGTCGTGATGGGCATGATGGGCTGTTGAGGTCTTCCTTTTCTCATCGGCGGTTTGTCCCGCCAACCTTAACGATTTTCCACTGCCCAGCCCTTCATGCATAGATTACTTTCTCGCTTCCAGTACCACGCTAAAGGTAAGGGTCTCGCCTAAGCGTTTCACCTTAACTTCAACCTTGTCTCCTACGGCTTTCGACCTAAGGACATAAGTATAATCCTGTAGATTCTCCACCTTCTTGCCGTCAAACTCGACAAGAATGTCCCCGCCCTTCAGACCTCCCTTATCCGCGGGGCTCCCGGCCCGAATTTCAGCCAGCTTCACTCCTCCCGGAACTTCGGCAAAGTCCGGCACGCTCCCAAAATAGGGCCCATAGCCGCTGCCTCCGCCACCGCCCTGCGCCGCCGGAGCTACTATCCGCTGGTAGGCCGGACGCGTTTCGGCCAGCGCTAATTCCTGCGCCGTCGCCCCCACCACCTTCACCAGCGCCGCAAACGCATTCGGCTCAATCTTGTCCCAGGTATCAGAGGGCTTGTGATAATCCCCATGCAGCCCGCTAAAGAACAATAGCGAAGGCACCTGCTTGGCATGAAACGAGCTATGGTCGCTCCCCCCAATGTTCAGGTTCTCGCTCAAATCCGGGTCCAGTCCCGCCTGCCCCTTGGTTACACCCTCCAGCACTGCCTTGAAGCTCGACCCTGTCCCCACCCCAGCCACGAAAAACTTCCCGTCCTTCATCCGCCCCACCATGTCCATGTTGATCATGGCCGCACACTCGGCCAGATCCATCGGCATATTCCCCGCCAGATGGCTCGACCCCAACAGCCCAATCTCCTCCCCCGTAAACGCGACAAACAGAATCCCGCGCTTCATCTTCGGTTGCCGCGCAAAGTATCGCGCCAACTCCATCACTGCTGCCGTCCCGCTCGCGTTATCGTCGGCGCCGGGGTGAATCTTCGGCACTTCGCTCGGTGCCATCGAGAACTGCCGCCCATAACCCAGATGGTCATAATGCGCCCCGAGAATCACATACTCACTCGTCCGCCCCGGCAGATAGCCCGCAACATTGTGCGTCGGCCGCATCACCCGTTCCACTTCCACACGCATCTCCGCCTTCATGCTCTCCGGAAAACGAAAACTCTGCGGCGCCACCAGCCGGTCAATTGCCCGCACAATCCCGCGCAGGTCATGATTGGACTCGCTGAACCACGCATCGGCCACGCTCGCCTTCACCTGCACCACGGGAATCCCCGCGCCCAGTCCGCCACTTTCCCCGCCGAAGGGGTCGAGCGTCTCGCGCTCCTCGGGGTAGGTCACCGCGTTGTTTACCAGAATCAGCGCCAACGCGCCGTGCAGCTTTGCATTGGCCGCCTTCGCTTCGAGGCCCGCATGCCGCGTCCGCCGCTTGCCATCAAAAATACTGTTTTCATCGGCATCCTGCGGCTCATAACGCAGCGCCACCACAATCTTGCCTGCCACGTCCATGCCCTGGTAATCGTCATAGCGATGCTCATTGGCCGTGATGCCGTATCCCACAAACACCATCTCCGCGCTCGCCGTGCCGCTTGAGCTGAAGACCCTCGGCATATAGTCCTTCGCCACGGTCAAATCTTTGCCGGCCACCCGCAGCGTATTCTTGCCCCCCAACTTCGATTCGGTACTCACCACCAATTTCTGCAGATATCCAGGCTTTGCGCCCCCTTCAGAAAACACCGGCCGCAATCCAGCCTTCTGAAAATTCTTCGCGATCCACCTCGCCGCCTCATCGAGCTCCGGTGTACCCGTAAAGCGGCCTTTAAACTTTTCACTCGAAAGCACCTTCACGTCTTCGAGCATCCGCCGCCCGTCGATCGACTCCGGCAGCGTAGCGCCCCAAACCAGCGCCCCTGCCAGCAGTAGTCCAATCGTGCGCCGCATTACTTCACCCCCGGCGTAGTCAGGCTGACGCTGCAGCAGGCCAGATCGCCGGCGTTTTTGGCTGTCTCTTGGTACTTCACTTCCACCTCAATAATCTTCTTCAACTGCTCCCAGTTCACACTCCCCGCCAGCTTCCGGCCATTCACAAAAATCGTCGGCGTCGAATTGACTCCCAGCTTCTTGGCTTCTTCGATATCCTTGGCCACCAATTCATCGGTCACTTTTTCATCGAGGCAGCGCGCCAACTGCAACCCGTCAATCCCATTCTGCGGACCCCACCCCATCAGCACCGGCCGAAAAGTTTCCTGCTTCAACAACTGTTGCTGGTCAAAAACCCAGTCATGAAACTTCCAGTAATTGTCTTCGCCCTGCAAGGCCACGCACCGCCCCGCCACTGCGGCTGCCCGCGCCCAGGGGTGTATCTGTTCCAGCGGAAAATCATGCACAAAGAGCCGCACTTGCTTCGGGAAAGTCTGAATCAGATTCGCGCGCAGCGCCTTGGCCTGATCCTTGCAATAAGGACACTGGTAATCGGTATACAAACTCAAAACCACCGGAGCCCCCACGGTGCCAAGCGAAGGCTGCCCCACGTTGCGGATCAGGCTCAACTCCCGCAAAAAGGGATTGGCGGTAGTGTCCATCACATCGCCCCGGATCAGCGTCTTGCCATCAGCCGAGAGAAAGTAGCGCTGTTCAACGGACCGCTCCCCCAGCGCCGCCTTGACGGTGATTTCATCAAAGCCCTTCAGGGTCTCCGAAGGCGTCGTATCCGTAATGGAAAAAACGATATCCGGCGTCCAGAGATTAAGGTGACGCAGAAAGCCCTCAAGTCGAGCCAGGTCCCGCTTCACCGGCACCGGAGCCTTGCTGGACTTCCTCCCCGCCTGGGCAAACAAACTCAAAGCCACAAGGGCAATCAGCACTACACGCATGATTTCAGTTTAGTGGACCCTCGCGATCCAATGAGTCAAAGGGAAACGATCTCCCGAAGCCAGCCCTTCCAGACTTGACAGAAGGACGTCCATCGGTCATGATTTTGTTCGGTACCGAATGAATACTGTCAAGCGTGATTTGCAACCCCTCAGCTTTCTCGTGGGGCGAGTTTATTACAACTACGTCGCGTTGCTTACCCAGCATCTGAAGGAAACAGGATTGGATGAGCACCTTCTTCCCGGAATGGGTGGGATCCTGTTCGTGCTTTTTGAGGAAGACAATTTGAACTTTAGGGAAGTGACGCGACGCGCTGGGATTGCGGCATCGACGTTGACGGGGATGGTTCGGCGGATGGAGCAGGCTGGCCTGCTCACACGGGAAGCTGACGAGGAGGACCGGCGCAGTTTTCGCTTGCGACTGACGCGCCGGGCGAATGCCCTACGCGAGCGCTGCTTTGCCGTCAGCGATCAACTGGAGGCAGAGTTGAATGCTGGCATTCCCACCGCGCAGCAGCAGCTGTTGCGCCGTCTGATGACGCAGGTGTCGGGAAACATACAGTCACGGTTGCGTGCAATGAAGTCCATGCATAAGGAGTCAGTATGAATCGGTATTGCGCATTGGCTTGCCTGGCCGCCTTTGTGGTTTCGGCGCAACCCGCAATAGATTGGAAGCGCGTCGTGGATTTGCGCGAAAAGCAGGTGCGGGGAATTGTGCTCTCTCCGCAGGATCAGGGCTACCTCGCCAACGCACTGGGCGCCCTTGATTCGCGCAAGAATTCGCCACTGGCAACAAGGCTAGCGCTAGCCGGGCTAACGGGAGATGGAGTGGGAGAGGTATTCCAGGCGCAGCCGGTTCGCATTGGGCTGGATCGTTCTCCGATTGAGATACTGTCCGCAACTGCCGCCGATGGCCGGGAAATTCAAGGAGCCTACCGTAAGCCGCCGGGTACGGGGCCATTCCCGGCGGTGCTGATGATTCATGGCGGGCTGGACCCGCAAAGGCCGGAGAAGCAATCTTGGTTTCTCAGGGAAGGCCCGGTGCATTCACGGTTGCTGGCGGCCGGGTTTGTGGTCGTGCAGGCCACATTCCGTTCTTATGACCGGCAGAATTTGTTGGCCCCTGGGCCTGACCTGGACGTGGAAGCACTCTTTTTGAAGTTAAAGTCCTTGCCGGGAGTGGATGCAGACAGTGTGGTGATTTTTGGCGGTAGCGGTGGGGGCAGCCTTGCCTTGGAGATCGCCTCGCGCCAAAATCCTGCGGCAGTGATTGCCGGTGAGCCCGCTACAATCCTGTTCGCGGGAATGCTAAAGACCGGCGAATACGAACCGCGCTTGCGGATGATGGGCGATCCCGCGGCGTACTACACGATGGAAAATCAGCAAATCATGGAATCAAAGTTGAAGCGCATACGGTGCCCCTTGCTTCTGCTTTCAGGAGATATTCACCCTCTCAAGCTGATGAACCACGAGATCCTGCTTCCGGCCGCCCTCAAAGCGGGCTTGAACGTGCAATGGCGATGGTTTAACGGCGAAGGCCACGGATTTTATTTCGGCAGTGCTACCCCGGCGGAGACCGTAACGAAAGTAGTTCAGGATGTGACTTCGTTTCTCGGTCACTTTTTGCCGACTAAGCCAAGGAGTATTTCTCAATGAATTTCAGCTTGAAGGTTTTGGTGTGTGCAGCGATCTTGAGCGCGCAACCACCGCAATCGCACCTGCTTGACTGGGGCCGCTACCGTGGCGCGAACATCAATCATCAGTTCACTGATGCTGACGCTCAAGTACTTGCCGGTTGGGGCGCCAATGTCGTGCGGATCAACTTCCATCAGTTGAACCTGATGCAGAAGCAGCCCCCGTATGACATCCAATTGAATGCTGTCGAGGCGCTGGATCGAATCCTGGATGTGTGCGAGCGAAATGGACTGAAAGCGATCCTCGATCCACACACAACACCGGGCACGCAGTCAGCGACGTCAACCCTGCCAACCGATCCAATCTGGCGTGATTTTGCCTTTCACGACCATTTGGTCCGTCTGTGGAGATTTCTTGCCGACCGTTATAAAAATCGCGGACCGGTCATTGCCGGCTACGACCTGCTGAACGAGCCATCCCCACCGCGTGGCGCATCCCTGGAAGGCACACCGGCAGACTGGAACCTTCTGGTTCGCAAGCTGGCATCCGCAATTCGCGCCATTGATGCGAACCATACGTTAGTGGTGGAGTTTCCGATTTTTGCCAACGTGCCCGGTGGCTTGCCGCCAGTTGCGGAGATGGTGAATTACCTCAAACCGATTGACGATCCCAATACTGTATACAGCGTTCATTGGTATGGGCCTGGAGAGTTCACCCATCAGGGCGTGGAGGGCCGGCCGGTGAACTTGCGCTATCCGGGCTTTTATCGCAATACGACTTGGAACGCGGCACTGCACCGGCAGTTACTGGAGCCCGTGGCGGAGTTCCAGCATCGCTACAACGTACCTATCTATCTGGGTGAGTTTGCCGCCGCGCGCTGGGCTGGAGAGGATGGTAACCGCTGGATGCGGGATATTGCCGATATCGCCGAACGCTTTGGGTGGAGTTGGACCTATCACTCTTTCCGCATCGCATCGGTGTGGGATGCCGAGAAGAGCAATACAGACCAACAAGACGAGACTCGCTTTGTGTCAACGCCGCGCATTGAGATGCTGCGGGAATACTATGCAGCGAACCGCCTTGCCGCGCCGCGAATTAATGGGATCGCCAACGGTGCTTCGTTCGTTGCCAACGTCGTATCGCCATTGGAAATCTTTGCTCTGTTCGGTGACCAGTTTGGAGTGCCGGAGCCGCTTACATCCAGACTGGACTCCAACGGGCGCGTTGCGGGCTCCCTGGGTGGAGTGTCTGTGCTGTTCAACAGTGTTGCCGCGCCAATCTTGTACGCAGGCCCGGGACAGATCGTGGGCGTGGTTCCCCAATCAGTCGCGGGATCGGCTGCAGTGGATGTGCGGCTGCAAGCCCAAAGCCTTTCCGCCCCCTTTCGTATTCAGGGCCGCTCGGCCTCCCCCGGTTTGTTTACTGTCAATTCCGGCGGTCTGGGCCAGGTTGCGGCCCTGAATCAGGATGGGGCCCTGAATGCAACTACCCGTCCGGCACTCCGCGGGTCAATTGTTTCGCTTTTTCTCACAGGGGGCGGGCTGTTGCGGGAAAGTGTAGCGGATGGTTCCCTGGTGACGAACGCGCTGCCCACTAAGCTACCTGTGCAAGCACGCATTGACGGTCTGCTGTCCGAAGTTGTTTATGCCGGTGCCGCGCCAGGTTTGGTTCTTGGCGTGGTTCAACTCAACGTCCGCATTCCACTGGACACTAGTGCCGGACCACACATCCCGGTGTTGATCGAAGTGGATGGTGTCACTTCAGCGGTAGGGACGGTCCTGGCTATACAGTAAGGACTGTCAATTTCTCACCGTCTTTCAGGTTGCTCCCACTCAGATTGGATTCCATTCCGATCGGAAACTGCAAAGGCATGAAGGCACTTCAGAGCACTTGCAGGCTCGTTTCCTGAGTCGGCCATGGGTAACGGATTTTCGGTCCCTGAAAAAATGGTCGCCCCGCTGCGCAGATTCACAAAGCATTTTCACCATACCTCAGTGAGGCAAGCGGACAACTAGAACCGCCAGGTCCTCGGGAGATAAAAAATGCAAAAACGGATATCCGTAATCAACGATAAGCGAGGATTTACGCTCATCGAACTATTGGTGGTAATTTCGACAACGGCAATTTTGATTGGCCTGCTGCTGCCCGCCGTTCAAAAGGTAAGAGAAGTTGCGTTGCGTGCCCAATGCGCAAACAATCTGAAACAAATGGGACTTGCACTGCACAATTATGCAGAGCAGACGAAGAGCTTCCCGCCCACCTTGGCTGCGGCCATGAAGGTGGCTGGCTTCCCGGAAACTGGAGAAATCGACGGCTATAAGGCCTCTTCTTACGCAGTGGATCGCCTCGGCTGGACTCTGGCCATGAACCCCAAGCCCGGTGTCACTGGTTCGGAGACGGCTATCGCCCGCGGATCGAATCGGGGAGCCTTGAACATTCAGTGGAAGCCCACCCCCGGAGCGGAACAGGGCCGGGCGGCAATGTTTGCCGCAGTGCGCCAGGCCGGGGCCGTTGCGGTTGAAGAATGGATGGCCCGGCCTGCCACCCAGAAAGAGCGCGAAACGTTGCGGAAGCAGTTTGCCGATCAAGTTCCGATGCGGCAAACCCGGGAAGAAGCCTTTCGTGCCCTGGCCGGACCGAACGGAATCTTGAGCTACGATTCAGCTTTCCAGGGCGGTGTTTTCGTGGCGGCAAGTGATGTCAATGGTGACTCGATCGGACAAAGCCTGAAGCATCGCCTCATCCACGCCCTTGAACTGGGCGTATACGGAGAAAAATGGCGTCAACTCCCCGGTGTCTCGCTGGCGCAGGTCGATGGCAGCGCTCCGGAAACCACCGCGCCCCTGGGCTTCGGCCTGATGCGGGTCTATACGGTTGCCTACGTCGTCGATCCCGCCGCCCAATCCCGGCTGCTGGCTCTGCTGGCCGAAGCCGAAAGCCGGGCCAAACAGCTTGACAAGGGTGGCATGGTGGAAGCACTCAAGCGGTACGTTGTGGAGGTGAATCGAATGGGCAACCTGCCACTCCCCCTCATCAGCCCGATCGGCGTACAAGTCCTGAGCGGCTGGGGTATGTCGATGTATCAATACTCCTTCGAAGGCATTTACTAAGCCCGGGACACGAGAGGGGCTGCCGCAAGGAAGCCCCTTTACTTTACATCACCGGCCCAATCCGCCACGGCACAAACTCCTGATGCCCCAACCGCTCCGCGCACGTCTTCTCCCCCGACGCCACCCGCAAAAGCAACTCAAAAATCTCCTTCCCTACCTCTTCCACCGTCGCCTCCCCATCCACGATCCGCCCCGCATTGATATCCATGTTGTCCTGCATCCGGCGATACGTATGCGTATTGGTCGCAATCTTCACGACCGGCACATTCGGGAAGCCAATCGCACTCCCTCGTCCCGTCGTAAACACAATCAGATTCGCCCCGCCTGCGGCCAGCCCGGTGAGCGACACCGGATCATAGCCCGGCGTATTCATGAACACAAAGCCCGGCGACGTAATCTGCTCGGCATAATCAATCGCATCCATCATCGGGCTCGTACCCGCCTTTGCCGCCGCCCCCAGGCTCTTCTCCAAAATATTCGATAGCCCGCCTTCCTTATTCCCCGGGCTCGGGTTGTCATCAAAGCTCCCGCCAAACTGCCGCAGATACTTCTTGTACCCCTCAATAAAGCCCAAAAACTTCTCGGCCACCGCCCGGTTCCGCGCCCGCTTCACCAGCAAATGCTCAGCCCCAAAACACTCCGTTGTCTCGGCCAACACCGCGCTCGCCCCAATTGCCGCCAGCATGTCGCTACACACCCCCAGCGCCGGATTCGCAGTGATCCCGCTGAAGCTGTCGCTGCCCCCGCAATTCAGTCCCAGCCGGATCTTCGACGCCGGCACCGGCACGCGCTTCTCTTCCTTCATCTCCTCGATAAACTCCAGAATCCGCGTCCGCGCCGCCTCAATCGTCCCCCGCGTCCCCCCGCTCGATTGCAGCGTCATCCCGTGCAGCCGCTTCGTCCGCGCCGCATTCTTGCCCAGATAGTGATCAATCTGATTCACTTCACAACCCAGCCCGATAATCAGCGCCGCCCCCACATTCGGATGATTCAAGACCCCAGCCAGCGTCCGCTGCAACTGCACCGTATCCGGCCCGATCGAATGCGCACAACCCTCTCCGTGCGGAAACGCCACCACCCCATCCACATTCTCCGGCAGCGCTTCTTTCTCAAAGCTCTTCGCGATCAATTCCACTGTATGCGCCGCGCAATTCGACGCCGCCACCACTGCTACATAATTCCGCGTTCCCGCCCGGCCGTCCTCCCGCAAATACCCCTGAAAGGTCGGCACACCGGCTGGCACCTCCGGATACGCCACCTCCCCTTCCGGAAATTCAAAGCCCAACTCGTGATCCTCAAAGGCCAGATTGTGCACATGCACATGCTGCCCCGGCGTAATCGCCATCCGCGTCTTCCCGATTGCCTGCCCGTAACGCCGCACACTCTCCCCGACCCCAATCGCCGCGATACAAACCTTGTGTCCCGCAGGCACACTATCCACCACCTTCACCGTCACCCCGCCCACCACAATCTCCCCTCCCGGGCTCAGGGGCACCCGCGCAATCGCGACATTGTCGCTCTCGTGCAATCGAATCGCGGAGTTCTCCGCAGTTGGCAATTTCGCAATATCCAGCAGACTCATAATTTTGTCCCCAGTATACTTGAGGGGTGCCGAAGGCCCTTCTCTGGCTCGTGGCCGCGCTCGCGATCCCCTATTTTTACCTCCTTTCTTCGAGTGGCCTCCTCGGCCCCGATGAGCCTCGCTACGCCGCCATCGGCCACCAGATGGCTGCCAGTGGCAATTGGATCACCCCAACCCTCTGGGGCTCCCCCTGGTTTGAAAAGCCCCCCCTCCTTTACTGGCTCATCGCCGCCTTCGGTACCCTCGGCCTGCCGCCAGACCTCGCCGCCCGCCTCCCCGTTACCCTCCTCGGACTCGGCCTCCTCTTCGCCATGCCCAACCTCAATGCCGCCCTCATCCTCGGCACCTCCATCGGCTGGCTCGCGCTGTCTCAAATCGCCATCACGGACGTCCCCCTGAGTGTCTGCTTCTACCTCTTCCTCCACTTCTCCATCGCCCGCCGCCCCATCCCAGCCGGCATCGCCCTCGGCCTCGCCATCCTAGCCAAAGGCCTGGTTCCGATAGCCCTCGGCCTCCCCGTCCTCTGGCTCTACCGCAGTCAATGGCAAGCCCCCGTGGCCGCCTTCCTCACCGCCCTACCCTGGTACGCCCTCTGCTACGCCGCCAACGGTCAGCGCTTCATCGACGACTTCATCATCCGCCACCACATCTCCCGCTTCCTCTCCCCGGACCTCCAGCACGTCCAGCCCTTCTGGTTCTATTTCCCCGTCCTCTTCGGCCTCCTGCTGCCCTGGGCCCCGGCCCTCAAGAACCTCACCCTCAACGACAGCCTCAAGCCCCATCTCTACACTGTTCTCTGGGGTTTTATCTTCCTTAGTTCTTCAACGAACAAACTCCCCGCCTACGTCCTCCCCCTGCTGCCCTCGCTCGCCGTCCTCCTCGCCACGGGTCTCCGCCGCACCAATTACGGCTTCGCCGCCGCCCTCTTCTTCGCGCTCCCCTCAGTCACGCCCTGGCTTCCCACGGCCATCGACAAGGGTCTCTCCAAGGCCGATCTCTCCTCTACCGCCTGGCTCTATCTCCTCGCCGCGCCGCTTGCTTTCTGGCTCGGCTGGCGCTGGCGCACACCCGCCGTGCTCGCCATCGTCGCACTCTCTACCCTCACCCTCAAAATGCAGCTCTACCCCACCCTCGCCACCCAGGTTTCAGCCAAACACAGTACCCTTACCTGCCTGCCGGAAGGCGGTTCCCGCGGTCTCCGCTACGGTCTCTCTTACTACCTCAATCGCGAGGTCGATTACTGCTCAGAGCCGGAGGAAGATCCCGCGCTTCTCCAGCGCCCGGATGAAGCTCCAGGTAATGACAAAGTAAACGGCGGTAACAAAGACAACCCAGTACAGCGGTGAATCCTTGGGCCCGAATTTTTGCACTGCATCCCCTACCACGGAGTGAATCAAATACCCGGCCAGCGCATTGGTTCCAAAGGTGCGGAAGACCCCCACATTCAGCCCCGGCTTCTTCACGTCACACCACCACAAAAACAGTCCGTAAACCAACAACGAGAACCCCGCGCTAAAGGTTTGATACGACAAGCTACCCGCACGCTGCGTCATCGTCCATAGGTCCACCGGGTTCCAAGGCGGCCAGAACGGCGGCGCTTCCCAACCATGCACGCACGAAATCAAATACCCCACCCCGCTCAACACCACGCCCCAACGCAGGATCACCGGCAGAGCGTCCGGCGGTCCAAACTTCTTCACTGCGTCATAGGCCAGCGCCCCGGCAAGCGTCGGCAATGACCAACTTAGAAACCCCAGCGGACCCCCATCAATCACCCGCACCCGCATCAAAAATTCAAACCAGAACCAAGCGCTGATCGCCAAGTGCAGCAGCCCGCTCCCCACGCCATACAAAATCAAATCCCGGCTCCGCCGCCGCATCACCGGCAGAATCCACAGCCCCGTCACCCCGATATGCACCAGTGCCTGAAAGGGGCTCCGCAGGAAACTCCCTTCAAGAAACCCGCGCCAGCCCAACTCCTGTAATTTCCCCCACTCCTTGTAACTGCCATCTAACTGGTACACCACAAAGCCCAGCAAAATCAGCCCCAGGCACCGCTTGGCCATTGCGCCCGCCGCCGCCCCTTTGAGCATCCCCAGCCGCATCGCAAATCCCACGGCAAAAAAGAAATGCGGCATGATCGTATCGGCATAGCTGTTGTAGGTGTTGTGGTGCTTCAATACGTCATGCACCGCCGCAAAGCCCCCAATAAAATTCACCAGAAACATCCCGGCCACCGTATAGCCGCGAAACTGGTCAAGCGAAAGAATCCGCTCCTTGAAGTCTAGGGTGCCCGTCTTCATCAATTGTCCGTCTTAATACAATACCCCGTGCTCCCGTGACAAACTATAGCCAAAGCCCATGCTCACTGCTGCAGCTTACGATATTCACTTGGAACAACTCCTCAACCGGATTCAGCAACTCCACCTCCTGCTGACTTCCCTCGCAATTCCCTACCGCATCGTCGGAGGCATGGCTGTCTTCATCCACGTCTCGGAACGCGATCCTCTCCGCGCCCGCCTCACCTCGGACGTGGACGCAGCAATCTCCCGCGCCGACCTCCCGGCCCTCATCGCCGCCGCAAAATCCCAAGGCTGGATCTACCGCCACGTAGCTGGCGTCGACATGCTCGTTGATGCCGACAATCCCAAGGCCCGTTCCGCCGTCCACCTCATTTTTCTTAACGAAAAAGTCCGCCCGGACTATGCCGAGCCGGTTCCGGCCTCCGACCCCGTCCCCACCGCCGAAGGCATCCTCCTCGCCCCTGTCGCCGACCTCGTCCGCATGAAGCTCACCAGCTTCCGCCTCAAAGATCGCGTCCATATCCAGGATCTCGACGCCGTCGGCCTCATTACTCCCGAAATCGCCTCCAGCCTCCCCCAGCCCCTCCAACTCCGCCTGGCTGAGGTCCGCGCCAGCGAATAGTCTAATCTTGTCCCGCAGCCTAAACAGCTAGACGAAGACTTTTACTGTAGGTCGAGATACTATGAACTCGCGGGTCGAAAACTGGTCGTCTTGACAAACTGGGTTCAGTAAAGATATTGATCAATCTATGTTGAGCACAAATGCAATTTTATGATGGTTGCAAGGCTTGGTGTTGTTTCGGTGCTAATCTTCCTTCTTAGTCTTCAGGCCGCAGCGCAGTCTGGCGGTCAGAACACACGGACCGACGATCCTGCCATCGTCAGCGGCAGAGTGATCGACCTTACCAGCGGTGAGCCTATTGGCGGAGCTTATATTTTTACGGATTCCACTCCCGTCGCAATCCGGGATAGCCGCGTACGAGCCGCGAATAGCGCCGACGAGCTGCTCGTCAGCGCTACCGACGAGTCCGGCAACTTTGAGCTGCGGAATGTTAAGTCCGGACTTCGCTCAATCAGGGCCGTTTTGCTCCTCAAGAATGTGCATTCATCTGCCATATTTGTCAACGCGGAGGCCGGTAAGGCCACAACGGGGGTCACTATCCGTATGGCTCGTCCTGCTACCATCTCCGGCGTAGTAACCAATGAGGATGGAAAGCCGCTGGCCGGAGTTCGCGTCAGTGTGGTCGCAACGGAATTCAGTTCGGGGCGCCCCCGATTCTTTCTAAAATCTCAGGTCAGGACAAATCGCGACGGCTACTATGAACTGAAGGACTTGGTTCCTGCCAATCGCAAAATCCGTCTCCTGGCAGATTGGCTACCCCTCCGGGGCGCAGCCTTTTCTGATACTCGTACACCTGTTGCCCCCGCCGATCGGGAACCCGCCTATCGATCTTCTTTTTACATGGGTGACTCAGACCCCGAGAGCGGTCTTTCATTAAATCTGAAAAGCGGGGAACACTTGGAACACATTGACTTTCGATTGCAACCCCAACCTTCTCTGTGCGCAATTGGGAAGATTCAGGCGGACCCGGAGGTGGGCAAGGTGTTATTGAGGCTGGACCCTGACCGGTTGACTTTTGGGATGAGCAAACATGGAGCCAGCTTTGGCTGGGGGTTGGCAGGCGACTTGACGGGCAACTCGCAATTTCGCGTCTGTGGGCTGGTGAGTGGGGACTATTCCTTAATTGCCCATAGTGATCTTTATGGTGGAGGCGCTGAGAAGTTGAGCGCGTTTGGTAATTTCAAATTCACAGTCGGAAATCGGGATCTGGAAGGGCTGGAGCTACGCCTGACTTCTCCCCGGTCCCTCAAGGTTGTCGTCGAATGTGAAGACAATTGCCGTAAGGATCAAGAATTGGGTAGTTTACACGTCTCCCTTCTCCCCACCGCCAGGTCCTGGCTTGCGGGTGAATCCTCCTCGGCTTCCCTTCCTATTCCAGGCAATATCGTGCTGCCCAAAATTCTCTCCGATGAGTATTCAATCCTCGTCAAGCTGCCAAACGGAGACCCGACCACGATTGACTCTCCCTTTAACGTTAAGCCCCAGTCTAACGTCGCAAAAGTACCGCTGTATGTGAAGCGAATACAATTTGGTACGGCCGATTTGCGCTATCAATCTTTCCATCTGGATTCTCAATTTCCAGACGAACCCATCAGGATAATCGTCTCTCCCCAGGCTGCCTCTTTAACCGTCCGGGTTGAAGACGATAAAGGCAAACCAGTTTCCAACTATCCAGTTTTCCTTATGCCGAAGGATGCGACCACAGAACCCCAACTCGCTGAGCGGCTCATGCATTGCGAATCTGACGCGGATGGGTTGTGCCATTTTGCTGGCAATCTTCCACCGGGCGAGTACAAGGTGGTTGCCGCTCAACTGAATGTGGACTTTTCTCCCGAGTTCATCAGAGCGCTCTGGACTTTACGAGACCGAGCTTCCGAATTGGACCTCAAGCCGTCAATGTCGCAAAATATTTCGGTCAGAACGATCAATTGAAACTTCTCGATCCGGCCCGTAAAGTGTCCATCAGTAAATCTTGCTACACTGATATACAATGAAATTCACGCGAGTCGAACGCCGCCAGGCTCTGGACGACGCTCTCCAATCCCGCATCCTCATCATCGACGGCGCCATGGGCACCATGCTCCAGCAGCGCAACCCCACGATCGAGGATTGGGGCGGCCCCGCCTTCGAAAACTGCACCGAAAACCTCCTTTTCACGCGCCCCGACTGGATCCGCGATATCCACCGCCTCTACTACGAATCTGGTGCCGACATCGTCGAAACCGATAGCTTCGGCGGCCATACCGTCACCCTCGGCGAATTCGGCCTCGAAGGCAAAATCCACGAAGTCAACGCCATCGCTGCCCAGCTCGCTCGCGAAGCTGCCGCCCCCTTTGAGGCTCTCGACGGCCGACCCCGCTTCGTCGCCGGCTCCATGGGCCCCACCACCAAGGCCATCACCGTCACCGGCGGCATCACCTTCGATGCCCTCCGCGACGGCTATTACCTCCAGGCCAAAGGCCTTATCGATGGCGGCGCGGACATCCTCCTCATCGAAACCTGCCAGGACACCCGCAACATCAAGGCCGCCCTGCTCGGCATCAACCGCCTTGGCCGTGAACTCGGCTACGCCCTCCCCGTCATGGTCTCTGGCACCATCGAAAACACCGGCACCATGCTCGCCGGCCAGGACGCAGAGGCCCTCTACGCCTCCCTCGCCCACGCCAACCTCCTCTCCATCGGTCTCAACTGCGCCACCGGCCCCGAGTTCATGACCGACCACATCCGTTCCCTCCACGAGATGAGCCACCACTGCATCTCCTGCTACCCGAATGCCGGCGTCCCCAACGAAGAACTCAAGTACAACGAAACCCCCTCCTCCCTCGCCGCCCAGCTTGAAAAATTTGTCCAGCAGGGCTGGCTCAACATTGTTGGTGGCTGCTGCGGAACTACTCCCGATCACATCCACGCCATCGCCGAAATGACCCGCGGCTACGCCCCGCGCAAGCCCCGCCGCACACTGCACCGCGCCTGGTATTCGGGCGTCGAACTGATGGAAGCAGACGAAACCAACCGCCCCCTGCTCGTCGGCGAACGTACCAACGTCATCGGTAGCCGCCTCTTCAAGAACCTCATTAACGAAGAGAAGTGGGAAGAAGCCACCGAAATCGCCCGCCGCCAGGTCCGCAACGGCGCCCACATCGTCGACGTCTACCTCCAGACCTCCGAGCGCGACGAGATCAAGGACATTCCGCCCTTCTACGAAAAGCTCATCCGCAAGATCAAAGCCCCGCTGATGATCGACACTACCGATCCCAAGTCCGTCGAGTTATCACTGAGTTACTCCCAGGGCAAGGCCATCATCAACTCGATCAACCTTGAAGACGGCGAAGAAAAATTTGAGCTCATCTGCCCGCTCATCCGTGAATACGGCGCTGCCGTTGTCGTCGGCACCATCGATGAAGACCCCGTCCAAGCCCAGGCCTTTACCCGCGAACGCAAGCTCGCTATCGCCCAGCGCAGCGTTGACTTACTCACTTCAAAATACGGTCTCGCTCCCGAAGATATCGTTATCGACCCCCTCGTCTTCCCCTGCGCCACGGGCGACGAAAACTACATAGGCGGCGCTGTCGAAACCATCGAAGCCCTCCGCCTCATCAAGCAACACATCCCCTACGTTAAGACCGTCCTTGGCATCTCCAACATCAGCTTCGGACTCCCCGCCAATGCTCGCGAAGTCGTCAACAGCGTCTTCCTTTACTACTGCACCAAGGCCGGCCTTGACCTCGCCATCGTCAACACGGAAAAGCTCGAACGCTTCGCCTCCATCCCTGGTGAAGAACGCCTCCTCGCCGAAAACCTCCTCTTCAACTCCCCCGTCGCGGGCGAACCTGAAGACTGGCGCGAGCAATCCAAAGAACAAAAAGCCGCGCTCAACAAGCACCACATTGACGCCATTGCCGCCCACTTCCGCAACACCGTCAAGAAGGAAAAAGTCTCCGCCGCCGCACTCCCTCTTGACGAACGCCTCGCCAACTACATCATTGAAGGCTCCAAAGACGGCCTCGTGGAAGACCTCGAACGCAAGCGGGCCGAAGGCACCCCTCCCCTCGACATCATCAACGGCCCCCTCATGAAGGGCATGGATGAAGTCGGCCGCCTCTTCAATGCCAACGAGCTCATCGTTGCTGAAGTCCTCCAAAGCGCCGAAGCCATGAAGGCCGGCGTCAGCCATCTCCAGCAGTTCATGGAGAAGGCCGACACCTCCTCTAAAGGCAAGCTCCTCCTGGCCACCGTCAAGGGCGACGTCCACGACATCGGCAAGAACCTTGTCGAAATCATCCTCTCCAACAACGGCTTCGAGGTTGTCAATCTCGGCATTAAAGTCCATCCGGAAGAACTCATTCGTGGTTTCCAGGAACACAAGCCCGACGCCATCGGCCTCTCCGGACTCCTCGTCAAGAGCGCCCAACAAATGGTCATCACCGGCGGCGACCTCAAGGACGCCGGCATCGACGTCCCTCTGCTGGTCGGAGGCGCTGCCCTGAGCGACAAATACACTCGCACCAAAATCGCGCCCGCTTACGGCTCGCTCACCCTTTACGCCAAGGACGCCATGACCGGCCTCAAGCTTATGCAGGACATCATCGATCCTGCTACTCGTAAGGCTCTCGAAGAGGCTGATTTCTCCAAAGCGACCGACACCGTCGTCGCTGAGCCCATGGGTGATGCAGCGCTGGCTCAGTCCACTGTCCGCAGTGCCAAGGTCCGTCTGGATGTCCCACTCCCGCGCGTCCCCTATTGGGATCGCAAGGTCCGCGCCGTGCCCCAACTCAAAGAGATTTGGGAATACATCAACCCCTTTATGCTCTACGGCAAGAACCTTGGCTACAAGGGCAACTTTGAAGCCAATCTCGCCGCCCGGGAAGCCAAAGCTCTCGACATGTTTCACAAGGTGGAAGAAGTCAAAGCCTGGGCTGCGGACTTCCTCAAGCCCAAGGCCGTCTGGCAATTCTTTGAAGCTGAGCGCGACGGCAACTCTGTCCATCTTTTCCGCCACGGCCAGTCGAGCCCCGTCCACACTTACAACTTCCTCCGCCAGCCGAAGGAAAACGGCCTCTGCCTGAGTGACTACATTCTCCCGCCAAACGGCCAACGTGACGCCATCTGTATCATGGCCGTCACCGCCGGTGCGGAATTCCGCGATAAAGCTGAGCAGGCCAAGCAGGCCGGCGAATACTTCAAGTCCGTCGCCCTCCTCGCGCTTGCGACGGAAACTGCCGAGGCCACCGCCGAATGGCTCCACCGCCGCATCCGCGAAGACTGGGGCTTCCCCGACTCGCCCGATCTGACCATGCAGCAGCGCTGGACCAGCCGCTACCAAGGGAAACGCTACAGCTTCGGCTACGGCGCCTGCCCCAACATGGAAGACCAGGTGGCCCTCTTTCAGCTAATCGATCCCAAAGAAATCGGCATCGACCTCACCGAAGGCTACATGATGGAACCCGAAGCCAGCGTCTCCGCGCTAGTCTTCCACCACCCCGACGCCGCTTACTTTACCGCCGCCTCCGCCGAGGACTTGCCAGAAGCCGGCTAGAGAGCCAGCCCACGGCCAGCAACACTCCAAATCCGAGCGCGAGCTGCCACCACTTCACGCTCGCCCACAGATACCCGTTCCGTACCCAGTCCCAATAGAATGCGGGCTTCCCGTATTCTTTGGCCTCAAGGTCATTCAAGGTCCAGTCGTATTCTTCAAACTCAAGCCACTCTGCCTCCAGCCCATACCGGGCCAGGAATGTCTTCACCCCGCCCACGCTCGCAAAGTCCCCGCCATACCAGTCGAAAATCGAACTTACCCGCGCCACTCCCCTCTCTCTATCCAGCCGGTTCAACTTTTCATTCCCTAGCCACTGCTGCGTGTTGTCCTCCAACTGCTCATCCAGCCGCAAAGCAACATAAGCCTCCCTCCGCAACGGTGGACAACTTCGAGCCGCGCACACCAGCACGGCATGAATCCGCGGATCTCCCATCGCCCGCAACTTCCCCTCCAACTCATCCAGCGATATCGATTCCCCTGCCACCCGATGCCGCCGCTGCTGAAACGGATCATCCGTCCTCCAGATGCTTTGCACCGGATAATGAGTCAGAATCCACCGCACGGTCAGCGCATTGTAGGCATTGATCAGCGCCGCCTTCCGCTCACCCGCGCTCATCGTGGCTGGCCACGCTCCGGCCAGGCTTTCCAAATACCGATCCAACCCGGCCACGCCTTGCGCCTTCCACTCCCCATACTTCACCCGCGCCTCAGCACTTACGTACTGCTTCAACATCCCATCCCAAGCTTCATGTTCCTGCCCACTGCACGTCAACCCCAAAAAAGCCAAAGCAACAACAACTCTCATGATTCCCAATCTTCCCAGATGGCTGAAACGCCACGACCCGCGGCACACGTCCACCGCCCAGGAGCAAACCATGATCCGCTCGAGAAGAGCCCTCCTCGCCGGGCTCATCGCCGTCGCCCCAGCCGCCTACACCTCTAACCGCGCCGAGATTCGTGACCGGCACGGCCGCCTGATCGGCGTAATCCTCACGCGTAGTGAATCCCTGCGCGAGGCGCGCGCCCCCAACGGACGTCTCCTCGGCACCTACAGCGCCAAACGCAACGAAACCCGCGACCCCATGGGCCGCCTTGTCACCAAGGGCGACTCCCTGTCAGCGCTCATCCTCAGGGCCACCCCGTAGCAACAATTCATACTCCGGCCGCTCGGAGATATCGTTATGCCCCGCTCGCGCCACCACTTTCAAGGAAGCCACCCCGGGCCGGAAACTTGCGAGCAGCGCACGAGTCCGCGCCATCGGAATCACTTCATCGCGTTCCGCCGCAATCAGCAGCGTCGGCGCACTCACTCGCGGCGCGTACCGCCAAGACTCATACTTCTCCCGGATCAACCACCGCACGGGAAACAACGGCATGATCTCCGCCGCCACTTCAGCGACGCTATCGAAAGGCGTTACCAGCACCAGTCGCGCAACGGGCCGCAAACTCGCCAACTGCACCGCAATTCCACTCCCTAAACTACGCCCCACCACCACAACCTTCGGGTGCCGCTTCGCCACCAGGTCATACAATGCCAGCGCATCCCGAATCAGTCCTGCCTCCCGGGGCCTCCCTGTGCTCCCCCCATACCCGCGATACTTTATCAGGTAAAGTGCGTGATCTGGAAATGAGCCAATCAATGAGTCCTGGCTGTAAGTGACATCCTCTGCATTCCCGCCAAAGTATAGGACCGCTTCCGGAACCTGAAGTCGTCGACTTACTACCAATATCCTTTCCCCATCCACCAGCAGCGATTCCTCATTGCCGGCTTCCCCCGCCCGCGGGAAATAGATCATCGACTCCTGGAAGAAATAGAGCAGCGCACACGCCGCAAGATACAACGCAGCCGCAACCGAAACTCCCGCCAGCACGACACGCATCACTTAACATTCTCTCCCGATGCCGCTGCTGCCAATCAGTGCGATCCTCAAGTTATGAACTCCCGCCCTTCCCCCAAGTGGTGGGTTCTCCCGATTTCCGTGGGAGCCTACTGCGTCGCCGCCCTCCTTGACCGCCGCCGTCCCCGCCCGACTTCCACTCCGTCCCAGAACTTCCTCATCCACCGCCGCCCCCTCCCGCGCTCGGTCCCCGTCCTCCTCCTCTGCCTCGCCCTCGATTCAGCCATCTATGTCGTTCAAACCCTCGGCCAGCGCCTCGCCCCCTTCCTGAAATGGCATCCGGAAAACACTCTCGAAGCCTTCCGCTTCCATTTCGGTGCCCTCATCCTCGCCCTCCCCTCCCGTCGCGCCCGCATGGCCCTCATGGGCATGACCGCCGTCCGCTTCCGCCTCTGGCAATCCCTCTTTCTCTCCTCGCTCGTCTACCGCCACCCCCGCCCCGCCAGCGGACTCGGTCTCTGGGGCCACCTCAACGGCGCTCCCAAACTCCTTCGGTGAGATCCTCAAACTATGCAATCCCGTCCCGCTTCCCCCTGGTGGACGCTCCCGCTCGCTTTCGGCGCATTCTGTGTTCTGGCAATCCTCGAACGCCGCCGCCCCCTTCGCCAAGCGACTGAACCCAAGCTCCGTCGTGAAGCGCGCAACCTCACCATCGCCGGCATCGGCGCCGCCATCATGCAGCTAGCGGAAGCTCCCGCCGTTGCCCCCATCCTCCGCCGTAACGACCTCCAGCCCCGCGGTCTCCAACGCATCCTTCCACCAGTGCTGATCTTCCTCCTCATGGACTACACCATGTACCTCTGGCACGCCCTCATGCACCGCATCCCCCTCTTTTGGCGCTTTCACTTTCCTCACCACTCCGACCTCGACATGGACGCCTCCACCGCCCTCCGCTTCCACTTCGGCGAACTCCTCCTCTCCATTCCCTGGCGCGTCGCTCAGCTCTTCTTCCTCGGTTCTCCCAGCCGCCAATACCAGGTTTGGCAAAGCGCCGTCCTCGCCGCCATCGTCTTCCACCATTCGAGCTTCCGCCTGCCCCTCCGCCTTGAATCCTTTCTCTGCCAGTTCCTCGTCACCCCCCGCATGCACGCCATCCACCACTCCATCGTCCTTAGTCACAGCCATTCCAACTATTCGAGTATCCTCAGCATTTGGGACCGCCTCCACGGCACAATCACCCTCGACGTCCCCCAATCGCAACTCATCATTGGCGTCCCCGAACTGCGCCTCCCCGCCCAGGTCACTCTTGTTGAGACCCTCGCTTCCCCCTTTCAGGAGCATCTCTAGCTCTTGGTCTCCATCATCATCCCCACCCTCAATGAATCAACTCGCATCGCAACGCTCATCGAGCAACTGCAAGCCCTACCCGGCGAAAAAGAGATCCTCGTAGTTGATGGCCAAAGTGACGACCAAACCGCAACCCTCGCCGAAAAGCGCGGCGCGACAGTCATCACTTCCCCCCGCGGGCGCGGCCTTCAGATGCACGCGGGCGCTCTCGCTGCCTCCGGGGAGACGCTCTGGTTCCTCCACGCCGATTCCTGTCCTGCAATAGATTCCCTGGCCGCCATCCACACCGCGCTAGCTGACCCAAAAACCGTCGCCGGCAACTTCACCCTGATCTTCGATGGCCCCTCCCGCGCCGCCCGCCATCTCACCTGGCTCTATCCCAAACTTCGCTGGCTCGGCCTTTCCTATGGCGACGCCGGCATCTTCATCCTGCGGACGGCCTATGACGCCGCCCAAGGCTTCCAGCCCCTACCCCTCTTTGAAGACATCGACCTGATCCGCCGCCTCAAAAAACTCGGTCGCTTCGCGCATCTCCCCACACCCCTCACCACCTCTTCCCGCCGCTTTGAAGGCCGATGGGGCTACCTCCGCGCCTGGGCCATCTGGATCACTCTCCAAACCCTTTACTGGCTCGGAGTCTCACCCCACCTGCTCGTACGCTGGTACCGACCGGTTCGGTAACCGCAGCGGCTCGCGCGAATTCTTCATAAAGTCCAGCACTCGCGAATACAGCACCCGGCTGCTTACCCTTGCCAACCCGGCCTCCCGCAAACGCTCGAGTGTCCCTGCATTTTCAAATTGCTGCCGCATCGAAAAATACGGCAAAAAGTATTGGAGTGCCCCCAACAATTGCCGCAGCCGCAAATCCCCCCGCGCCAGCCGCTTCTCGATGTAACGCTGAAACTCCTCTTGACCCACCAACTCCGGCACCTGCCCTCTGCCCAAGCGGTCAAAGGCTTCCCGCAATACTTCCGGCATCCGCATCGTATCCCTCGGACCCGCCGAAAAATTCCGGATCGACCCCGCTTCAAACTGATGCTCAAAGAACCATTGCATCGCTGCCACCGCCCAATCCGCCGCCACAAAATCCGCCTCTGCTTCGCTCGACCCCGGCAGCACCGGCAATAAATTGTGCTGCACCAGCCGCAACAACTGGTGAAAGTGGTTGTACTGCTCCACCTGGCCCGTGCTCGAGTCCCCTATCACGGTACTCAGCCGGAAAACAGCCGCCGGCAAGTCCCGAAAGGCCTCCACGACCAGCGCTTCTGCTTCATGCTTCGATTCCTGATAGCTGCTAAAAAATCCATGCCGGTTCGCAAACGGCCCCTCCGGTAGCACCTCCGGACTCTGGCCCGCTACATAAGTTGTGCTGACATGTACCAGCTTCTCCAACCGCGGGCACCGCCGTGATAATTCGAGAACTCGCCGCGTCCCCTCTACGTTTGCTTCCCGCGCCTCTGCGAGCGGCAAATCGAAGCGAATATCCGCTGCACAGTGGAAAACCTCCGTAATCCTGCCCTCCACCTGAGCCCAGTGCGCCGGATCAATCCCCAACTCCGGAAGTCGCAGATTCCCTTCGAGTTCAATCACCCGGTATCGATTCGCGCCCAAGCGTCCGGCCTGCCGCGTCAATGCGACAAAAGTCCGGCTTGGCTGACTGCGCTTGAGACCCTCCAATAGCTTCCGCCCAATCAGGCCCGTCGCACCCGTGATCAGACAGAGCGAATCTTCACTTTTCAGACTACTCTTCCTCCTGCTACTAGAAACAAACACTCAGGATACTGCATCAAACCCATCATTTAAATCTGCTACCCCAAACCGCCGTACCATAAAGCTCACATGAGCCTCTGGAATCAAGTCCTCGCTGCTGGGGAGTCTTACGCCCAAACGCGCGGCTCCCGCCCGGTCTTCCCCTCGCCCGCGGACCTCGCCGCCCTCCACCAACTCCCCGCCACACTTCCCGCTCAAGGCCTCCCCCCGGAAGAAGTCATTGATCTCCTCGCTCGCCACGCCGCACCCGCCACCGTTCACACCACCGGGGGCCGCTACTTTGGCTTCGTCACCGGGGGCAGCCTCCCCGCTGCCCAGGCCGCCAACATGCTTGCCGCCGCTTGGGATCAGAACGCCGCCATGCGCATCATGTCCCCCGCCGCCGTCCACCTCGAGGACATCGCCCTCACCTGGATCGCCATCCTCCTCCAGATCCCTGCTACCGCCCTCGGTACCTTCGTCACCGGGGCCACCATGGCCAACTTCACCGGCATGGCCGCCGCCCGCCACTCTCTACTCATAAGCGCCGGCTACGACGTCGAAGCCCAAGGACTATTTTCAGCACCAAACTTCCCAGTCGTTGTCGGCGAAGAGGTTCATGTCTCCCTGCTCAAAGCTCTCACCATGCTCGGACTGGGCCGCGACCGTGTCATCCGCGTCCCCACTGACGCCCAAGGCCGCATGGACCCAAGCCGCTTTCCCACGTTGAATCAACCCGCCCTGGTCTGCCTCCAGGCAGGCAATGTCAATACCGGGGCCCTGGATTCGCCCTCCCTCATCTCCCTTGCCAAAGAATCCGGCTCCTGGGTCCACATCGACGGTGCCTTCGGGCTCTGGGCTCCCCATGCCAACTACGCAGAAGCAGATTCCTGGGCCACCGATGGCCACAAGTGGCTCAACGTCCCCTACGACAGCGGCATCGTCTTTGTCCGTGACCCACATGCCCTCACTGCCGCCATGGGGTTCTCCGCCAGCTACCTCCACTCGGACGGCATAGAACCCATGCAGCGCGGCCCGGAATCCTCGCGCCGTGCCCGTGGCTTCGACGCCTACGCGGCTCTGCTCAGCCTTGGACGCAATGGTGTCCACGATCTCATAGTCCACTGCTGCGAGCATGCGCAAGCCTTCGCCACCGGCCTTGCCGCTGCGGGCGTTGAAATACTCAACGAAGTCTCGCTCAATCAGGTCCTCGCCGCCCTCGAGTCCAACGAACGCACAGAAGCCTGGATCGCCGCCATCCAGCGCGAGGGTACCTGCTGGGCTGGCTCTACTCTATGGCGAGGCCGCCGCGCTATGCGCATCAGTGTCTCCAGTTGGGCCACTTCCAATGCGGATGTCGCCAGCAGCCTCGACGCCATGCTTCGTTGCCGCCCTTAGCGCAGACCTACCTTGCCAGCGCGGGCTCAAAGGACCCGTTAGCCGCCAACACGCCCTTCAGGCGCAGGCCCGTCAAGGCCAGACCATACCGGCCCCGGACCCCGGTTTTTTCAAAAATATGCTTCAGGTGAATCTTTACCGTCCCCGGCCGGATGCCGAGTTCGCGCGCGATCTCACGGTTCTTCAAGCCGTGCTCCACCAGTTCCATCACCTGCTGCTCGCGTGGCGTCAATTCCGAACGCGGATGCCGGTCTTCCCGCGGATTTTCGCGGAACACCGAGTCTTCCATCCAGTTCTTCCCGCTCATCACCGTCCGCAAACAGCTCAGCAAATTTGACGGTGCTGTCGATTTCCGCAAGATCCCCTTCGCCCCTGCCTGCAAGAACCGCAGCGCCTCCGCCTCGGTCATCGAGACGCCCCACACCACAACTTTCGGCAAGGGCCGCGCCGGGCCCGCCAATGGCGCCTCCAAATCTGCATTGCGCGACGTCGCCTCCATCAACCGCTCCAGATCCTGCTCCGCCAGCCGCAAGTCCTGAATCCAATCCATCACTGCCTGCATTCCCAAGGCTTTATCCACCACCACTACATCCGGCCGCTGCCGCCGGGAAATCTCCCGGCAAAGCGTCAAGCTTTCACAAGCCCCTGTGACCCGCAAATCCTCCGTCCCGGCCAGCACACTCCGCATACCTTCCACCGTCAAAGGCTGGCTCTCGCACAGCAAAACTGTCGCCGCTTCCATCTTTTCCATCACGCTTCTGTCCGCCTTTCAGCAACCTTTTCGATTTTTCCGGCCTAGCCTTATCCCCGTAGCAGAGGAATAGCTCGCTCGGGTTTGCTTATCGGTACGGGTCTCTAAGGTTTTAGTGAATCTTTTAGGTTTTTTTCTCTATCGTTTTTTTCCGCAGCCGACGATACTCAACCACGGGGAGTCGTCTCGCTAGGGCGCAACCCTATTCGTTTTAACACTATGAGCAAGCCGGACATCTTCGCCACTGCAGGAAACTGGAAATACCTCGTCATTTGCCCCTCCCAGGGCATCACCAAGGACCTCCAGCAAGCCCTCGGCGCCAAAATGTCCCACGCCGAGCTTCTCGAAATCCCGGTCTATCCCCCCGCCGCCGGCCTGAATGAAGTCCTGAACGTCCAGAATCCCGACGTCTGTCTGGCCGACGTCATCAGCGACCGTGAGCGTGGCCTCAATCTCATCAAAGAGCTCACCACCATGCAGCCTAAGATGCCGGTCATTGCCGTTATCCCCAACAACGATACCGACCTGGTCCTCCGCTGCATCCGCTCCGGCGCCTCTGAATTTCTCTTCCATCCCCTTTCCGGTGAACAAATTGAAGAAGTCATCGGCCGCCTCGTCGCCAAGAATCCCCTTGTCAAAGGCGGTGGCAAAGCCGGCCGCGTTCTCGCCATCGTCCCCGCGAAAGGCGCTTGTGGCGCTTCCACCATCGCCAGCGGCCTGACTTTTCACTGGAAGAAAAAAGCCGGCAAAACACTCCTTGCCGATCTGGACCCCCTTACCGGCACCATCAGCTTCCTGCTCAAGCTCAAGAGCCAGTACAGCTTCATGGATGTAGTCACCCTCGACAACAATCTCGACGCCGACCTCTGGCGCAACCTCACCACTTCCTCGCAAGGCATCGACGTTCTCCTGGCGCCGGAAGGTGCCGTCGAAGGCGTTCACGACATCATGGACGCGGCCTCCATTCTCGACTACGCCCGCTGGCACTATGAAACCACCATCATCGATGCCGGTGGCACCTATGGCCCCTGGAATCTCTCCATTCTCCGCCACGCCGACGAGATCCTTCTCGTCTCCACCAATGAGCTTCCCTCCCTCCAGGCTACCCAGCGCGCCCTCAACTATCTCGACCAGAACCGCGTTGATCGCAACAAGGTAAAGCTCCTTGTCAATCGCTACAATCGCGACGTTGGCCTTAGCAAAGAAGTCATCGAAACCGCCATCCGCTGCGAAGTCTTCCAGGTCCTGCCCAGTGACTTTGAAGGCGTTCAACGCGCCATGATCGAAGGCAAACCCTCTCCCTCCAGTGCTCCTTTCGGCAAGGCTCTCGCTCAACTCGCCGAAAAACTCGGCGGCAATGTGAGCGATACCCCAAAGCCCGCCAAGTCCAGCTCCAGTTGGGGCGGCTTGCTCAACCTCTTTTCCCGTACCTCCAGCTAAACTGGAGTTCTGCCCGACCTCGACGAGAAATCAGCGGCGCTTTACCTCGCCCAACGCCTCCACCTCAACCCATCCAGCCTGGCAGTCTCCGAACTCCCCGGCGGCGTTTCCAATCTTGTCTTCCGCGCCCGCATCCCCGGCCAGCCTGACCTCATTCTCAAGCAATCCCTGGCCAAGCTTCGCGTTAAGGAAGACTGGTTCAGTGACCGCGCCCGCATCTTCCGCGAAATCGACGCCCTTCGCTATCTCGCCCCGCTCGCTCCCCCTGGCAGCCTGCCAGAAATCCTTTTTGAAGACCGCGACAACTTCCTCTTCGCCATGTCCGCCGCCGCGCCGGACGCGCCCAACTGGAAGCAACAACTCCTCGACGGCGAAACTCACCTCACCCTGGCCCATCAGGCTGCCTCCCTCCACGCCGTCTTCTTTACTCCCAACCCTCACTTCGCCGGCCTCGACCTCTTCGATCAACTCCGACTCGACCCCTACTACCGATTCACCGCCTCCCGCCACCGGGACCTACAACCCTTTTTCAGCCGCGCCATCGAACAGGCCCGCACCCAACTCCGTGCTCTCACTCACGGCGACTGGTCCCCCAAAAACTTCCTCGTCAATCCCGGCCACCGCCTCTTCTCAATCGACTACGAAGTCATCCACCTCGGCGACCCCTCCTTCGACGTTGCCTTTCTTCTGAACCACCTCCTTCTTAAGGCCTGGCACCGATCCTCCCATCGCGCGCATTTCGCCGCCCTCGCCATCGCCTACTGGCAACACCTCACGATGCTCCTTCCCACCGAGAAGTCCTGGCTTGAAGCCTCTACCCTTGTCCACCTCGGCTGCCTCCACCTCGCCCGCATCGACGGCAAAAGCCCCGCCGAATACCTGACCCCAAACGCCGCCACCCAGGCCCGCCGCTTCGCCCGCGACCTCATCCAGAATCCACCCGCAACCCTGCCCGAAGTTTTTGAAATGCAAGCCGAGGCCTTCCATGAGTAAATCCAAAATCCACCAAATTCGCGCTTTCGAAATTCTCGACAGCCGTGGTCGCCCCACCATCGAGGCCCACCTCACCCTGGCCTCCGGGCACACCGCCACGGCCCAGGTCCCCTCCGGCGCTTCCACCGGTCTCAGCGAAGCCCACGAGCTCCGTGACCACGACCCCGCCCGCCATCGAGGCCTCGGTGTTCTCACTGCGGTTGACAATGTCAACAAGATCATCGCTCCTGCTCTGCACGGCCTCGATATCCTCAATCAGTCGGTCATCGACCAGAACCTCATCTATCTCGACGGCACCGCCAACAAATCCCGCCTCGGTGCCAATGCTATCCTCGCCGTCTCTTGTGCCGCCGCTCGCGCCGCCGCCCTCCTGCAAGGTCAGCCCCTCTGGAAATCCCTCGCCGGCCACCGCCAGCCCATCCTCCCCCTGCCCATGGTCAACATCCTCTCCGGCGGTCTTCACGCCGCCCACGCCATGGAGTTTCAAGACTTCCTCGCCATCCCCCACGCCGCCACCTCCTTCCGCCAGGCCATGGACTGGATCACGAGTGTCCACCATTCCGCCCGCACTCTCCTCGAAACCGAAGGTGCCTACTTCACCGGCGTTGCTGACGAAGGCGGCTGGGGCCCCAAACTCGCCACCAACGAAGCCGCGCTTGACCTCCTCACCCGCGCCATTGATCACGCCGGCCTCATCCCTGGCCAGCAGGTCTCGATCGCTCTCGATGTTGCCGCCTCCCACTTCTATTCAAACGGCCAATACCACCTCGCCAGCGAAAACCGCCACCTCGACGCCCCCGCTTTCATCGATTTGCTCACTTCCTGGTGCGACCGCTATCCAGTCGTCTCCCTCGAAGACGGTCTCGACCAGTCGGCCTGGTCCGCTTGGCCCCTCCTCACCCAACGCCTTGGCACCAAAGCCCAGATCATCGGAGACGACTTTCTTACCACCAACCCCCAACGCCTCGACCGCGCCATCGCAGAGCAAGCCGCCAATGCCGTCCTCGTCAAGATGAACCAGATCGGCACAATATCGGAAACCTTTGATGTAATTGACAAGGCCGCTCAGGCCGGCTGGCGCGCCGTCATCTCCGCCCGCAGTGGCGAAACCGAAGATGCCTTCCTCGCCGACCTTTGCCTTGCCTCCGGCATGGCCCAACTCAAAGTCGGCTCCATCACCCGCTCCGAACGCCTCGCCAAGTACAACCGTCTCCTCGTACTTGAAGAGACGGAATCGCTCCCCCACTGGTCGAGCGTCCCACACTTACTCCCTACTTCAGTAAGTTAATCCATCCGCGGCAAGTCGGCACCCCGCACCCACACTTCACCCGTTCCTGATTCTTGCCAAAGTGATAGTCCAGCAGTAACTCCTCACCCGGTTCGATATCCCGCAGCGAGTAATACAGCACATGCCGCTTCACAATTCGCGATTCCAGATTCGGCTCACAGCAATGGTTCACAAACTCCGCCCCGCTTCCCCCCACTGCTCCGTCGATATACCAATACGAATCCACGGTAAACAAACAGTGGATCTCGTTTGATTCCGCCCGCCGCTTTCCCTCTTTCCGGCTTACCATTTCCCCCGCGTACTCCATCACCTTGCGCCCCTTCGGAATCCGCTCCAGCGCAAACACGCCCCACCGGTGTATCTTGCTCGGCCGCACTTCTAGCTCAAAAGCACAATACTTCTTGTTCAACTGCGGCACTGCCTGCCCCTTCATTTCCCGCTCCTTTTCGCAATCCAGGCAACGCCCACTACGGCCAGCACCGCCACCACACTCCGCACAATTGTTTCTGCCACCATACTCAATAGCCTCTTAGGCTACTAAAACCCGCCGCCACCGGGCAACTCATTTCAGTCGCATCAGCTCGATCTTGCGAAATTCCACCGGCTGGCTTTCAGACTGTAAGCCGATATAGCCACTTTCAAGCCGCGTTCCATCCACCTTGTGCTTCGGATCAAAGCCTTCGGCCACTCCGCCTCCCACCGTCGAACGCTCGTATTCCAGCACTTGCACTCCATCCACAAAGTGCCTCACTCTACCATGTCCCAACACTTCGATTTCCACCTTCACCCACTCCCCATTCCCAGGAATCCTTGAAGTCGAATTGGTGCAATGCGCCTTCACCAACGCTCCCTGCATAAAGATCTCCGTCCCCGGGGTGCATACATTCATCGTTGTCCTGCCCCCGGCCAGAAACTGCGCCTCCACAGAGATCGGCCAGTTCTGATCCTTCAAGATCGTCTCCGGCGCCTGCGAATGAAACATCACTCCGCTATTCAACTTTGCGTAACTTGGCCCCCCCTTCATCTGCTCGCCAAAGAACCGGTATTCCATCCGCAAACGAAAATGCGACACCGGCTGGCGATAAAACAAATGCCCGAACCGCGCTCCAAATTCCGGATACTTGTCGTACATCACCCGCAGCACGCCATTCTCCACGCGGAAAGTGTCGCCAAAGTTATCGCCCACCTCATGGTGCGCCAGCTTCACAACCCACCCGTCCAGATTCTTCCCGTTGAAGATCTCCTCCCATTGTCCCGGCTGCTGCGCCATCCCCAGCCCCGCCACAAAAATCATCCAAAAAATTTTCACGTCCTCATTACATCAAAATCAAAACTTGCAATCCTCTTTGCGCGTCTTATAATTGCAGGAATCCTCTTCGGAGGACGATATAGAAAGTATTCTGCGAGGTGGAATCATGGATATTCTTGGCGAACGCAAATTCGTTGAAATTCCGGGCGACCGCACGCACGAACTACCCCCGTTGCTGGTCCGTTCGACTCCGGTGAAACGCCTGGACAAAATGTTTCATATGGCCGAAGACATCGTGGCAAGCGAAGACGTTTTTGCTTCCACACCTTGTCTCGATCCCAAATTGGAGCTCGAATTCGAGCGCCGCCGTATGGATCTGGCCCTCAACCTGGTCGACCAGTATCAAAACTTCATGCACACCTGGGCCTGGGGCGACTCGATTCTCGAATGGATCCGTCACTGCGAAAATACATTTGAAACACGCCCGGACCTGCGCCCGCTGCTGAAGGCTGACGTCTGGCCCCACGCCGGCCGCAAGAGTTTTGTCACCCTGCTGGAAGACAAGGCTAAAAACCTCACGGTCAATCTCGAAGGCGCCGTCGGCCTCCGACTCACTTTCCGTCAGCCGCCGCCCATCGCCTGCTTTTCCGACCAGTTCCTGTTCTACCTGAACGGCTCCCTCGCCCAGTCTGCCTTTCACACCTGGGCCGGCATGAATCCGGACCCCGTTTCGGATCTCCCGCCGGAGCGCTTCCGCTTCGACGTCGTTACCATGTAGCTATGACGGCTAGCGCCCTGGCTTCCTCTTTTCCGACGATCAGCTTTGAGGACTACCTCGAAACCGAAGCCCGCACTGAGGCCAAAAATGAATACTTTTACGGCCATGTCTACATGATGGCCGGTGGCACAAACCGCCACCACATCATCGCTGCTGCCGCCGTCTTCCAACTCACGCGTATCTTGGCCCGCAAGAATTGCCAGGTCCTAGCCAGCGATGCCCGCATCGTCACTCCCGATTCCAAAGCGGTTTTTTATCCGGATGCTTCCGTCCACTGCGGGAACACTCTCCCACCGCTTGGTCTGACCGCCACCTCTCCCACCCTCATTCTCGAAATCCTCTCCCCCTCCACCAAACGCTACGACCTCTCCACCAAGCGCAAAGAGTACTTCCGCATCCCCTCCCTCCAGCACTACCTCCTCCTCGATTCCGAAGCCCTTGAAGCCACGCTCTACTCCCGCTCCGATTCCGGTACCGCCTGGGTCAAGGAGCCTCAAACCTTCACCGACCCCAAATCCGTCATCCCGCTCCCCCATCTCAAAATTCAGCTCAAGCTCCGCGACCTCTACCGCCAGACTGACCTGATACCCTAGTAAATTCATATGCAATTAGCCATTGTCGGGCTGGGCTTCATGGGCTCTACGCACCTGAAGGCCGCCTACTCCCTACCTGGTGTCCAGCTTTCCGTCGTCTCGAGTAAACCCGAAAAACTTAAGGGTGACCTTTCTCGCGTCTCCGGAAATCTGAAGACCACCGATACTCACTTCGACTTCTCCAACATCCGGACCTTTTCCACCTTCGACGAAGTCCTCGCTGACCCAAGCATCGACGCCGTCGACTTGTGTCTGCCCACCGCCCTGCATGAGCCCTTCGCTGTAAAGGCCCTCACTGCGGGCAAACACGTCCTCGTCGAAAAGCCTATGGGGATTGATCGCGCGGCTTGCGACCGCATGCTCGCCGCTGCCGAAAAGTACGGAAAACTCCTTATGGCCGCCCAGGTCCTCCGCTTCTTCCCTGCCTACGACTCCCTCAAGTCCTGGGTCGCTTCCGGCGACTGCGGCCAAATGCGCCTTATTTCTCTTCGCCGCCGTTGCGCCGCCCCAGACTGGGCCCCCTGGCTCAAAGATAAGTCCCAATCCGGCGGCGGCGTCTTCGATCTATTGATCCATGACATCGACATGGCTCTCTACCTCTTCGGCAACCCCTCCAAAGTCTCTTCATCCGGCTGCGAAGACCTCGCTGCGGGCATCGACGTCATCCAGGGCCGTCTCTATTACGACGGCTTCTCGGTCGCCATTATGGGTGGCTGGCATCCCGGCGATTACCCCTTTGCCATGGAATACACCGCCGTCGGTACCAACGGAACATTCGACTTCCACTCCACCAAGCCCCACCCTTGGTCCTATCCCGTCGGTGGGCCCGCCACGGAAGTCATACACCCCCGGCCCGTCGATGGTTACCGCGCCGAAATCGAATACTTTCTCGAATGCGCTCGAGACAATAAGCAGCCCACCCGCTGCATGCCGATTGACTCGGCCAATGCCGTCTCCCTCGCCCACCTCATGCTCGAATCCCGAACCCGTCAAGGAGAACATCTTACATGCCTGCTCTAGCCCCCTTAGAAATCGGTTGTATCTTTTGGGCCAATGCCGAAAAGACGCCCGTCCAGCAGTTACAGGAACTCAAGGCCCTCGGCCTAAGTTGCGGACAGCTTGGAGTCCACGCTCCTTATAACCTGGAAAGCCGCGCCGCCGAATGGAAAGCCGCCGCGGAATCGGAAGGTTTCACCCTGCTCGCCGTCGTCGCCTCTTACGCCGAAGAACACTACGACGACATCCCCACCGTTGAACGCACTGTCGGTTTCATTCCGGCCGCCACTCGCGATGAGCGCGAAGCCCGCACCATCGCCCTCGTTGATTTCGCCGCTGCCGTAGGCATTCCCGTCTTCGCCTGCCACATTGGCTTTGTTCCGCACGACAAATCCAACGAAAACTACATCGCCGTCCAGGCCATGGTCCGCCGCATCTGCGACCACTGCGCCAAATACGATATGTACTTTCACCTTGAGACCGGACAGGAACCCGCCGACGTCCTCCTCGACTTCCTCACCGACACCGGCAAGTCCAATCTCGCCGTCAACTTTGACCCCGCCAACATGATCCTTTACGGCACCTCCGATCCGATCGAAGCTATGGAAATTCTCAAGGGCCACATTCGCAGCGTCCACTGCAAGGATGGCGATTGGCCGGACAAGAATGTAGCCGGCTCCCTTGGCCATGAAAAACCTCTCGGCCAGGGTTCCGTTGGTATCCCTCGCTACGTCGCCAAGCTCAAGGAAATCGGCTACACCGGCCCCCTTGCCATCGAGCGTGAAGGCGTCACGCCTGAGGTCTGGCCCGTCGACGTCAAGGCCGCCGCAACGCTGCTTGCCTCGCTTGTCTAAGCTACTCGAACCCTACGGCATTACCCCCGAATCCCGAGTTTCTCTACTCGGGATTCGGGACTCTGCCTTTCTCGCAGCGGTCCTTCCCCAGGTCCTCAATCCCTCCCAGCACCGCGCTGCCTACCAATCTGATTTCATCTTCCTTGCCGTTGAATCCCACCAGCAACTCAAGCGCCTCGGCCCACTCCGTAAATACCTCAATCCAGGCGGCTCCTTCTGGCTGATTTATCCCAACTCGATGGACGCCCTCCTCCTCCAGCACCTCTCCGCCGCCAGCCTTCAAGCCACGCAAATCCTCAATTTTTCTCCAACACACAACGCCCTTCAGGCCAGCCCGTAAACGATACAATTTGGGGTGGATGCTGCCCAAACCCTTCCCCTCACTCCGCCTCGGCTCCATCGGCGAACCCGTCCGCTACCTCCAGCAAGCGCTGAACCTCGCCCCTTCGATACTTCCTCGCCTCGACACCGACGCCCAATTCGGCTCTCGCACCCACAACCGCGTTGTCGAGTATCAGGGCCAGCAGAAGGTCTCCCGTGATGGCGTCGTCGGCCCGATCACCTGGGGTACCCTCGAACCCTTTCTCCAGCAACTCCTCGCCATCGTGGACCAGCAAATCAAACCCGCAGAGGAATCCGCCATCCGCCAGCGCATCGTCGATGCCGCCCGTGCCGCCTTTGAAGTCTGGGGCTGGGGACCCAAGGGCAAAGTCCTTCCGGATGGCTCTGCCCGCATCGCAGCCGCCCAAGGCTTTGGTCCCAACCTCGGCGGCAAGCGCGCTCGCCAGGGCGGCGTTGCGCTCGCTTCCATCTTTAGCCTTGCCGCAGCCGGTGGCTCCAAGTGCCTCACCATCGCTCCCCATATCGAGAGCCTCTACCAGACAGAAGGTCCCAATAAGACCGATATCCTCAACATCGAAGATATCCCCTCCTGGTGCGGCATCTTTGCCACCTATTGCTACCGCGTCGCCGGACTCCCCGTTACCTGGGCAGACGTCAGCAATCAAAATGCCGAATACTTCGACAAGCTCGACTCCAACGCTGAAGTACAGCCCGGCGACATCGGCGTCTACGACAAGAAAACCAACCACCACTTCGTCGTCGTCCAGCACTGCCTCCCCGGAAAGCATGTTTATTCGATCGATGGCAATGTAGGCAACCCCGATGAAAATGTCGTCTCCCCCTGGAACAGTGTCATCTCCACCCGCTTTTACCTCCGGACTACCCTCCGCAACAGGAGTGGCATCTTCCTGCGCCCCAAGTTTGCTGCTATCAAGGCCTGACTCCTGCTGTAAACTCAAGTCTGGGCACTGCGTGCCGCAATGCCGATCGCTCCCTGCCGCGCGCCTGGCCCAAATCTGACTACGGCATCTTGCTTGCGATCCACTCGCTTCCACTTTCGCGCTACCACCCTCTTCGCAGCTCTGCTCTGCTTGCTCCAAGTGGCTTGCGTCCCCCCTCAATCCGTTCGCATCGATCATGAAACCGATGACCATCGCCACTGTCTGGATTACCGCGTCCCCACGGACTGGCAATTCCCCGAGCGCGGGCCCGTTATTGAATACCAGCGCGACGTCGATTTAGGCTACACTCTCCGTCGCCTCAATTCGGTTGTCCTTATCCGAGGCCTGCGCCATCGCGAGGGCTCTGCTCCCGAGCAAAGCAATGACATATTTGGCCTGCACGACGATGGCACCGTAACGATTTCCACCCAGGACGATTGGGACATTGCTACCGCCGTTATGCCTTATCGCAAAGAGGTACCGGATTTTCCCTCCAAAGCCACTACCCCTAGCGATCCCTATTCCTCCCCTCGCGAATTCGCCCGCGGCCCCAAGCTACTCTGCCCCAATGGTTCCCGCCTCCTGCGCATTCATTACGAACACGGCTACGGTCCCTTCACCCCCTCCACCACCGCCAGCCTCGAAGTCTTCGACCTGAAGTCTGGCAAACGCCTCTGGGCCGCCACCGGACCCGCCCCCCAGGTTCCTCCCGTAGATCTCTTCGCCACCATCTCCTGGCTGGATGACTCCACCATCCTTTGGCCCCGCAACCAGATCGGCACCCATCTCACCATCTGCTGGCAAGTCCCCGACTGATTGCTGCAAGCAACTCTGTACCAATCGAGTTCCCACCAGGCTTAGAAAAAGCGAAGTCGGCGCGGTTCATACCAGCGACAGAGCGGGTAAAGTGTCACCACGGCAAGCAGCCCAATGGGTGCCGTCGCCCAGACCGGAAAGCCGATTTCGTCGGGTATCCCGCCGAAGCGGTTTGCGAGGTCGATCGGTAAGCCCAGTAGAAGCGCTACCGCCAATGCCCCGGCATGCAGCAGGTATAGGTGCGTTATATAGAAAAACATCGCGGTCCGGCCAAGTTGTTCAAGGTGGCGCTGGCGCTTGTCGCCGGCCCAGTGGAGAAAGATCAGTGCCGGGCCGGTGGTCATCAGGATGAACTGCAGCGAAAGCGGATATTTGGTGACATTGAAGATGGACTTCAGGCTGTGGTCGGTGGGGTGCGGATCGCCATACACATTGGCGATGCGCAGCAAGAGGAAGAGAGCCGTTAGCAGCAGGCCGGTCTGGAGAAGCGCCGAACCTTTCTGCTTGAACCAGGGGGCAATCGCATAGCCGCAGAAGGCAATGCCGATCACGGGGAGAATCGGGTACGTCGTCCGGAATTCATAGCCGCCCCCAAGTGCAAGGACGTTCTTTTCGTGCAGGATCGACCATAAGTAGTGAGCTGGCGTACCGGCACTGAAATGGACGGCATCCAGCAGGTTGTGGCCGAACACGATCAGCAGGCCGAGCGCGGCTATCGTGGCCCGGCTGAGTTTGCTGGCACCCGCCAACGCGATCATGGCACACCCGAGAGCAGCAATGATCTGGAAAAAGTAGCGCGGCCAAAAGGGATTGAAGGTCCAGGCCCAATTTATGATCGTGGCCTCGAGGGCAAGTAGAATCAAGCCGCGCTTCAGCAACTTGCCAGGCGTGGCTTCACTCAGCGCTGCGCTGATGCCCATCAGCAGGATGAAGCAGGGCGCGCACAGGTGGGCGAGAATCCGCCAGAAGTAAACCAGACCGGGAGTATTGTCCAGATTCATCGGGTCGGTAATCAACCCGCGACCAGGCCCCGCTTGATATTCCTGCGTATGGTCGATCACCATCAGGATCATGATCACTCCACGCAAGATGTCGATCGAATGGTGTCTCGATCGGGACATCAGCGAGCTTTGCTGGTCTTGAAGTGGAGGCCGATCGTGGCGGTGCGCGGGTTTCCAGGAATGTTACCCGCCCGGGCGGCAAACAGTGATGCAGTGGCGTAGAGTTTGTCCATGGCGTTATCAAGCTGCGCCCGAACTTCGAGTTTCGAGCCAATCCTCTGGAAGATACCCAAATCCCAGATACCATAGCCACCAGCGGCAAATCCGGCATAGGGTTCAAAGCGTCGGCCGCGGATTTCAGAGCCAACGTGAAGGCTCGTTCCCGTCTTCACGTAGTCATAGCGCAGGAAGATGCCACCGGCATGGCGGGCCGCGTTGGGCAATGCAAGCCCAACCGCTGACGGGGTGAACCGGTCAGCCAGGATTTTGGAATCGAGCAACGCGTAGTTCAGAATGAGGCTGAGGTTGCTGGTCAGTTTCCCGGTCAGGTCGAATTCAAGACCCTGGTTGCGAACTTCGCCGATCGGAAAGACTGCGGAAAAATTGTCACCATTGGGCCCGAAGACTGGATCAAGACGCAGGACGTTTGTCTTCGCAATGCGGAAGTATGCTGCGTTGATCAGTACCCGGCCTTGAGATAGTTCGCTCTTCAGACCCCCTTCAAACTGGCGGCCGCGTTCTGGCTCATGCGGCCCGTTAGCCAGTGGCGTTTGCGCCAGCGAGGGGGCCCGGTTGAAGGAGTTGCTGAAGCTCGTGAAGGCCGACACTCTGCTGAAGATACGGTAAACAGCGGCCGCCCGGCCCGTGAAGGCATTAAGTTGAGCTCGCAGCGGAATGTTTGCAGCCCGACCATCATCAGTGAATCTCTCAAAGCGCCCGCCGAACAGAAGCTGCAATCGAGGCGTAACTTCGATCTGATCCTGAATGAAATAGCCTTGACGATTGGACAAAACGGTTTGCAGGGTAAAGGCAGCTGGATTGATGCTAAAGGCAGGCGTGCGTCCGTAAACCGGTGCCAATAGATCAAGGGCGGGGATGGGGCCTCCACGCTCCACCTCCCGTGCCGTTCCATAGCGCCCAATCCAATCCTGCCGCACAACTTCAACCCCGAAGGTGATGTTATTGCGCGCGATTCGCCGGTAGAAGTTTGAGGTGAAGGACAAATCCTGATTGCCGCGAAACTGGTCCCGGAATTCGCGCCGCATCGTGCCGTTGGCATTGATCCCGCGCGGTTCGTGGTATCGCTCAGGGCGGTCGTAGTTCAGGAACCGGAAGGTGACGTCGCTTCGAAATGTTGAGCTAAAGGCGTGATCCAGTCGCGTCTGAAAGGTGCGAGCTTGCAGTTGCGAGCTGTCCGTGGGTTCAGATGCTGTCCATTCCCGCGCGGCAAGCCAGGCCCCGGCGGCATTCACGGGAACTCCGCGCAGGCGGTGCGCCAGCAGATTCTGATCAATGTATTCATATTCCAGGCCCAAGGTGGTCGCATCGGCAATCCGCCAGGAAAGGCCGGATGCAAGGTGGAGGTTTTCGCTCCCGGAATTGTAGCGGAAGATCCGGCGGTCTTCGCCATAGACGGCGGCCCGGTAGAAAAGGCTTTTCGAGTTCAGCAGCGGGCCGGTCACTTCACCATGGCCTCCTCGCTGGGAAAAGGATCCTGTGCGCAAGCTCGCTTCCGCCGCAGGCACGTTGCGCGGCTTGCGCGTGACGAAATTGACAACCCCCCCTGCTTCCCCGCCACCAAACAACACTCCGGCGGGGCCCTTGAGGACTTCCACAAACTCCACGTTGGTCAGACGCCCCTGCGCTGTGGAAAAACCGGCATCGTTGATGTCATTGTCGAGGCTGCCGTAAGGGTTGCCTCGCACGCCGTTAAAGAGCACCTCGCGCTGGGTGAATCCCCGCATCGTCATCGCCGAATAGGGCGAGTCCGTGATGCCACTAATGTTGCGGTACAGGTCCTTGATGTCCTGGATATTGCGGTCTTCGAGAAGGGCTTTGGGCAGAACCTGGACGGCGTAAGGAAGATCAATCAGCGTGGCCGGCGACTTGGTAATACTAACCGACTCGGTGGCGAGGAAATCGCTGGAGGGCGCCCTTACTTCGATGCTGGTCTGAATCGTATCCAGCTTGATCAGGAGATTGGTGCAGCCGTCTGGGATCTCGAGTTTTCGCTGGCCCGGGATGTAGCCGCGTCCGGTGGCAATAAGGGTGTAACTCCCCTGGGGGATCTTGCTGAGGCTGAACTCGCCAGCCGCATTGGAACTGGCGGTGCTGAAGCCCGAGACCTCGACTGTAATGCCGGACAGAGGGCTTCCGGATGTGTCCATCACTTTGCCGGAACAAATGGCGGAGGTCTGAGCCCCCAAAGAAGCGGCCAGGGCCAGGAAGGAAACAAGAAAGACAACCATTGTAATAATATTGAGATTGTAGTATCACATGATTTTCAGGCCTGTGGATGCTCCCCCTTGCCATCCGCTTGCAAGTCCCTGGCTGCCTACAGCGTCTTTAGAAAGGCAATCAGCGCCTGCTTGTCTTCGCTCGTCAGCTTCAGCCCGAACTCGTGGCCCTTCACTGCTCTCGTCTTTACGCCATACCCCTTGAAGCCGGTCGGCACATAGTCGTCCTTCAGCCGGGCAGGATCAAACCAGTCTTCCAGCGTAGCTACCGAACCACTGTGCTCAAACGGGCCCCGATACCAAACGCCGAGCAGGGAAGGCACCTTGTAATAACCCGTACCCCGCCGCGTCTCGATCGCCAACCCTGGATCGGTTCCCACTGAAACTGCCATCACGTCATAGAGCTTTCGGTGCTCCTCCGGAACAGTAAATCCAGGCACCGGCGAAAGCTTATTGTTCGTATACAAAGGCGGAGCGTGGCACCCCGCGCAGCCTTCCCGGTTGAAGACTTGTTTTCCGCGCATGGTCAATGCGGTCGCCCCATTCGGGTTTACTGGCGGCTGGAGCGAATAAATGTAGAGAGACAACGCGTAGAGCTGCTCATCGGAATAACGGCTCAACTGGCCGGGCTCAGGCAGCGTCTTGAAGTCTTCCGCGCCGGGCACAAAGCCGCCAAAGCTGGCGAGATTGTCAGCGCCCTGGTTCATCGCCCCGTAGCGCATCAGGTCAACAATGAATCGGTGTTGCTGCAGACCGGTCCGGTCCAGATACTTTCGCTTCTCCACGCCGATCAGGTCTGGCACCTGCACGGGATGAAAAGTGCTGGAGCGGTGACGCGCAATCACTCCCGGAGGAATGCCCATATGCGCCTCACCCAATTCGTCCGGAGACATCTTTTCAATTCGCGCCTGCGGACCTCGATCCCCCATCCAAGGCGCACCAAACAGTGAAATCAGGGAACGCCGAATCGGTTCAGCAGGCCCGCCCCGCATGGAGGCACCAAACATGGCATCAAACGGAACATTCCCTTGCGCGCCAACAATCACACTGCCGTCCGGCATCACCCGGCTATGGCACATCGAGCAAGCGTGGTTGCCAATCGACAGCTTCCCCTTCTCTTCAATCACCCATCGCGCAGTCGGAATAATCCCTTCTTTACTGGCAGCCAGGCCGGCCATCATCTGCCGCAGTCCTCCAATCGCCGCCGGGTCATCCGGTAGCGGCTGGATCTGAATCGGGGCGTCAAACGCTACCTGCCCGGCCCGGAGCCAGTCCTCCTTTGTCTTGAGCCGGGCGGGATCAAAGACAAGTTTAGGCTCCACTTGCTTGAGCTTGTCGAGGTAGCCAGCCGGTTCTTTGGAAGGAAGGTAAACCGGATACGACTTGTAAATCTTCCTTACCGGAATCCGATAATAATACTCAGCGGAAACATGCTTGGGCGAACCCGCCGGGTCTGCCAGCGGCACTTCAAATTTGGCGATCTCGGCATCCACCCAAACCTTCGGAATTAAGGGCGATTGTTGGGCGATCAAGCCAACCGCGCAAACCCACTTCGTTATCACAAATTTCATAGGTGCCATTCTGGATCAGCAAATCAAAACAGAACCAGCGCTCGACACCAACCTCACCGCCCGCCTTCGCTTCCAAAATGAATGCTATGTAGCTCTCTATCCCATACCTCCACACATTCCCTCACCTCCACCGCCATCGGCATCGCCGTCAACCACACCCTCACGCGCCGCTCTCCCACCGCTACTTCCGCCTCATGCCTGGCTCGTCCTTCAGCTACCAGCCTCCGCCACAGTTCCGCCCGGCAAGGATAAACCAGACAGACAATTACCTCCCGCGTCTGGGCCAAACTTCCATACGCCAATACCTGAAACAAATCCTGCCGATGATGTTCCCGAATTTCTTCCGCCGCCCGGTGCCACCCCTTAGCCTGTAATTCCTCCCAATGCCGCTTGTACTTCGCGTCTACGATCACCGTCACCCCGGGCATCTCCAGCCGAAAATCCGGCACCAGCGCCCGCTGCGAACCAACATAAGCGGGCCGCCAATCCAGTCCGCAAACCGTCTCCCGCCTGCGTCCGCACCGAAACAATACTCCCGTTCTTCGTGCCGCCTGCTCCAGCACGGTCTCCACCCACGCCTCAAAAAACGCATCCATATTCATCCGCCACGGAACGCCTGCCAGGTCACTCAAACCCGCCAGTCCGCGCTCCTCCACCGTCCACTCGATACTCTCAATTCCTTGCGCAAACTGCCCTGTCCGCATGGGCCGCTGCAACCATTCATCCATCCGCCGCCGCGTTGGCAACAGCGCGCTAACGCCACGCAATCTGTCCAGCATCTCCTTGCCCATCTCCAGAAGCCTGATGACAAAGTGCCCCTGCGTTCGCTGCCCTTCCAATGCCTCCAGTTGCCGTTCCACCGCATAGCGGATTGCCCCGCGCAACTCACGATCATCCCGCAAATCCGGATACCGGCACGGCACCTGCTGCAACTGCCCCCGCACGATCTTCTCCTGCGCATACTTGCCCCAGTTCACACTTCCCTTCGGCGCACGGCAATCCGCCTCCACCACTTCAAATCGGCGTTCCATCGCTTCAAGCAATGCCTGCAATCGCACCAGTATCATCGACGACAAGACCCAAACCGGAACCCGCCTCTCCGACCTTCTCAACAGCGGCAATCGCAAAGGCTCTGGCGCCACTCGCCAGCCCATATCTCCCAACATCCCCCCGATACCTCGCCACTCAAAGCGCGGCTGCACCACCAACCCAAAGTCCGGCCGCGCGGAACTCGGCGAATACAGCGGCACCGCCCCCACCTTGCTTCCTGCGCTTAAACCCAGGAACACTTGATGGCCGTCATACTTCTGATCCACCAAAACGTCCATCTCCCGCAGCAGGCTCCGGTTCCGGGTCACAAACTGTGTTGCCAATCGCGCGGCCTGTTCTTGCGAGCCTCTGCCCTTCTCAATTCCAAAGAACTCCACCGCATCCTCATGCTTCACGCTATGGTCGGCTAGCTCCAGGCAGATTTCCCGTTGCGCTTTGGCCTTCACAAAGCTCGCACCCACTGCAAATAACCGCGAATCGGCTCGGCAAACCCTCCCACATAACCCTGCGCCAGATACTCTTCAAGCAGTGGAGCCAGATTCACTTTCAGGCTCCGCTTCGCCCGGGCCTCATCCTGTTCCAGAAAATAACTATGCCCCGGCATCAGCTTGAAAGTTTCTTCCGTAGCGTGATCCACAAAAATATCGAGCAGATCCTCAAATGCCTTTTGCATGGTGGCTCCCGCTGCTTCTTCCACTACCCGCAAACTTGGCATCAAAAGCACAAAGGCAAACCTCCGGCGAACGGCCACATCCAGAATCGCAATGCTGCGGTCCGCGCTATTCATCGTCCCCAGCACATGCAGATTCTCAGGCATCTTGAGCGTCCTGCCCACCGTCCCCCCAAAGTCATAAGGCATTTGAATCTCGCGCTGCTCCCCGGCTTCAAACAGGAAAATCGCCTCGCCCAAAATCTTCCCCAGGTCAGCGCGATTGATCTCATCAATGTGCAGTAAAAACTTCTCAAACGGCGTAGCTCGCGCCTGCTCAATGCACTGCATTAAGTAACCCGGTGTCGGCTCAAACTGCAAGCCCAGATTTCCTGGCGACACCACCGGGGCCAGCCCCCCGACAAAATTCTCGTAACTTGTATTCGGGTGAAACTGAATGCTCATCCCTCGGCCCTGGTATTCCCCCCGCAACAGTTCCAGCGCCATCCGCGTCTTCCCCGTACCCGGTGGTCCCTCCACCACCACATATTTTCGCTCCCCCAACAGTTCCGCCACTTCGCTTGCCCGCAACTCAGGCAGCAATTCCTGCATCCATTCCCTCCGTATCCCATTGGCATCCTTCTCTGCGCTCTTCAATGGCGGGTATCCACGTTCCGCCATCATCAGGTCCAACATTGCCTTCACTGCCCGCTGTGTTTGAGTCCTATCCTGGGTCGGCGCATAGACGGCGTACATCACGCTCCCATAGCGCTTGAAAACACCTTCATACCCGGGCAGCGGCTTGGCGATGTCAACCTGCGTATTCGTCGGGTCCTGCTTGGCCCAGGCCACCAGCCCCTCCCCTCTGTTGGTGAGATTCAACCACTGGCAAATCGCCCCGGCCTTCCGGCCGTGTCCCGCCCGCCCAAGGATCATATGGTCCGGCTCCAGTCCGCCCGTTCCCACCACCAGCCCAATCAGACTCGCTTTCCCTTCCACGGGAAAAACGACGAAAGACATCCCGCTATACACGCCAGAACTCGGACTTCCCTTAGGAATATATGCCGCATACGGGATTCCATCATCTCCCCCCTTGCTCCCCGGCGCCCGCAATTGCAAGGTCGCTTTCGCCGTCGCAGAGTATCTTCCCCCCGGAGATCCAAAAAGCCCCTCAAATGCGTCTTCATTCCGCTTGAACCAATCCCGGCTGGCCTCTCCGGCATGAATGATATCTACCAAGGCATCCAGACTCATGCTTGCCAGGCTACCATCTGCCCTCGTTTATCGGCCACTTGCTATAATAGAGAGGCCAGCTTCTCAAGCCCGCTACTGGTTTTGATCGTATTGTTCCCCTAGCCCCTGGTTGCACGGCCGAAAGGTATCCCGATGCATCTTCGAATTGGCTATGAGCTCATCTATAGCTTTCCCCAGCCAACGCCCATGATCCTGGTCGTCAACGTCCATGAATCCGAGGCCACCCGCCTCCTCGTCCCCGACCAGCTCACCACCGACCCACCCCTCACCATTACCAGCTACCACGACTCTTACGGCAATCATTGCAACCGTCTTACCGCACCCCCAGGCCGCCTCCGCATCTCTGCCGACGCGGTTTATGAGGATAATGGACAGCCGGACGAAGTCACTGCCTCAGCCGGGCAGAATTTCGTCGAAGACCTGCCCGATGCCCATCTCATGTTCCTGCTCGGTAGCCGCTACTGCGATACCGATCTGCTTTCGCAAACCGCTTGGCAGCTCTTTAGTGCAACCCCTCCGGGCTACTCCCGCGTCCAGGCCATCTGCGATTACGTTCATAACCACATCACCTTCAACTACCAGAATGCCCGCGCCACCCGCAGCGCCTCCGAGGCTTTCTACGAACGTACCGGCGTCTGCCGCGACTATGCCCACCTGGCCATCGCTTTCTGCCGCTGCATGAATATCCCGGCCCGCTACTGCACCGGCTACCTCAGCGACCTCGGTACTCCACTCCCTTATCCCCCCGGCGATTTCGCAGCCTGGTTTGAGGCCTGGATCGGCGGCCGCTGGCAAATGTTTGACCCGCGCAACAACGTTCCACGCCTGGGCCGCATCCTGATGGCTCGTGGCCGCGACGCCGCCGATGTGGCCATCGCTACTACATTCGGCCCCAACACCCTCGAATACTTCCGGGTCTGGGCCGATGAGATACCCGGTCAGGAGATGCCACTAACAAACGCATGATGTCGATACTTAACGTCAGCCACTCGACCGTCTACCGTTACAAGGAACCCGTCGGCCTCGGCGAACACCGCATGATGTTTCGCCCGCGTGCCAGCCACGATCTGCGTTTGATTTCCACCGACTTGACCATCACGCCACATCCCGCCCACCTGCGCTGGCTGCATGATCCCTTCGATAACTCGGTTGCCATCGCCACCTTTCACGGAACCACCACCGAACTTCGCTTCGAAAGTACGGTGACGCTGGAGCATTGTGAAACCACCGTCCCGGAATATCCGCTGGAAGCAAGCGCCAGAACCTATCCCTTTCGCTATTCCGACGACGATTTCCCGCTCCTCGTACGCCCCCTCACCCGCCACTATCCCGACGAGAGCGTCTCCCAATGGGCTTTGCAATTTCTCGATCCCGCCGAAACCACCGGCACCTTCAAATTGCTGCGCGACATGACGGCCGGCATTAGCGAGCAGTTCAAATACGGCCGTCGCATTGAGAAAGGCGTGCAGGCTCCCGCCGACACGCTGCGCACCGGAACCGGCAGTTGCCGCGATTTCGCCTTGCTCATGATGGAAGCTTGCCGCTCCCTGGGCATCGCGGCACGCTTTGTCAGCGGCTACATCTTCATTCCCAATTACTCCGGCCTCGTCGGTGGCGGCGCTACGCACGCCTGGATGCAGGCTTACCTTCCCGGCGCCGGCTGGATCGATTTTGATCCTACCAACAGCATCATCGGCAATCGCAATCTCATCCGCGTGGCGGTCGCCTGGGACCCCTATCATGTGCTGCCACTTTGGGGCACCTACGAGGGTTCCCCCGATGCCTTCCTGTCGATGGATGTTTCGGTCATCGTCACCGAAGCCGTCGAATAAGGACTCCATGAATGCCTTCCGCCTTCTTCGGCCGCTTGGTTCCAGCCGCTTTGTGCTCTTCTGCGATCACGCGAGCAACGCCATACCGGAACCGCTCACCGGTCTCGGCCTCCCGGCCGCTGAGCTCGAACGCCACATCGCCTGGGACATTGGCGCGGCGGGTATCACCACCGCGCTGTCTGAAATCCTGGACGCCCCGGCAATTCTCTGCACCACCTCACGTCTTGTCATCGATTGCAACCGCCAGCTCAATGCTCCGGACTTGATACCCGAAATCAGCGATGGCACCATAATTCCAGGCAATCTGCATCTGAGCGAGGAGGCCCGAGCGGCCCGGATTGAGAACTACTTCCATCCCTATCACGACGCAGGCGAATCGATCCTGCAGACCCGGGGCGTGCCATCTGTGGTTGTTTCCATTCACTCCATGACGGCTTGTCTCGCCGGTCAGGCGCGTCCCTGGGAAATCGCTCTATCGAGCTTTCTCGACCGCACTCTCACTGATCCTGTCCTGGCTGCTCTCCGCCAACCCGGCGACATCGTCGTCGGCGACAACCAACCCTACGATCTGGACCCCAAAGTCGACTACACCATTCCCTTCCACGCCATGCGCCGCGGCTTGCCTCACCTTCAAGTGGAGTTCCGGCAGGACTTAATCGGGGAAGCAACCTCCCAGCGGGAATGGGCATTGCGCTTTTCCAGCGCTCTGTCCTGAGTCTCGCGAAGCGAATCACTCAGCGAACCTCGCCCACCACCGTCTCCGCGGGCACTAGACGGTAGTGGCCCAATTGGAACTCCCCTGCTTCGATCGGCGACCAGTAAACCGGGCCGGCTTGCCGCAAGTCCACCGTGCGCGCCAATTCCTTCCTCGCTGCCAAGTCATGCGGCGACAGCAGCCACACCACCGCCCGTGATGACGGTAGCACCACCGCCCGGCCCCGTGTCTCCACCGGCCGCAGTTTATTTTGATGCAAGTGCCAAATTGCTTCAGGCTCCACCTCTCCGTCGTAGGGCTGGCGCAGAACGAACAATGGATGCTCCGGAAAGTAGAAACTCAAATGTCGATAGGTTACGAAGCAGTGGTAGCACACCAGCACAACCGGTCCCTGATCCGCAAGCGTGCGAATCGCCTCAAACGTCTCCCGCGTCTGGCGGTCTACATATTCAACGGCCCGGAACGAAGTCGCCCCTGACAGCCCCGACAACGGCAAAAAGAAGAGCAGGGCGTTGAGCGCTACCCCGAGCCCATTCGCTATCACGAATCCTTCGCGCGTCAGCCGTTGCCCCAGCCGGTCAAACACCGCCCCACCCAGCAGGCACAGCCCCGCTACGCTGATCAGCGTGTGATCCGGGTCCCCCACATGCACCACCGAATGAAACAAAAACGCCGGCAGGAGCCAGAACACAAATACCGCCCCGCGGGAATCCCAGCGCGGTCGGACCAACAGTAGCGCCCATACCCAGCTCGCAACCCCAAGCAGATTCCACACCAGCGTGGCTTGAAGCATCCACCAGGCCGATTGCACCGGTGCTCCAAATAGCATTGAACTCACCGAAAACTCACGCTCCGCATACCCCCGTATCAAAACTACATAGGCTCCCCAGCCTCCAACCGAGGCCGCTGTGTACCCCATCCAGATGCCGACAATCACTGCCAGTGACGCGCCCCCGGTCACCACGGTTCGCCACCCCGCACGCGACCGCCACGCTGTGAACCCGAGCAGCGGCAGCAGCAATACCAGCATCGCCGGGCGGAATCCCGACGATACCCCCAGCAAGACGCACGCTATCAGAAAGGGTCGCCCTGGCTCGGGCCCTGTCATCGCCCGCCAGCAGGCCAGCACCACGCCGGCCGCTCCCGCCGCCAGCCACAACCGCACCTGATTCGACAATCCCGCAAACCAGAAGACTGGATTCAGCAACAGCAACAACGCCGCCGCAAATCCCGCGCGCTTGGAAAACATCTCCTGCCCGAGCCGCCCCAACAAGGCTACCGCCAGCCACGAAGTCAGAATTCCCGCCGCGATCTGCACATGCTCCGGCTTCGGTATCAACACGTGCAGGGCCCGAATAAACAACACCTGCAGTGGATAGCCGGGAGGTTGCGGTTGGTTCAGCGCGGGATTGAAGTCCTGTAACGCCAGCGTGAAGTTTACGGAGTCGAAGTAGTAGAGATACTTCGGCACCAACGGAATTCTCGTCGCGCAGATCACTGCCAACAGCAGGAAAGCCGCCATCGCCGGATGCCGCAATATCATCTCCTCATCAGCCGCCCCGCGACTCGTGTCTCACGCGAGGGGACAAGCCCAGTGGATTACGTTCGCAACCTCGAAAAACGGCAAATCACGGCGGATCTTCGGAGGAGCTAGCTGGCTGAAGAACTGGACTTGTCTGATTCAGGAACTCGACTCCGCCATAGCCGACCGCCGGCGCCAAATGATCAATGTCCAGATGTGCGCGATCCTCTTTGAGCGTTGGGATATGGCCCGGACGAACGAAGAAGAAATGAAGGCGATTGACAGCCTCATGTCCCCACTCGTGGTTGTTGCCGGCAAGATGGGCTGCCAGATCGGTAACGTGTCTCTCACCAGATGCGCATGATCGACCTCAATGCCCAGGTTCAAGCTATGCGCTATGGTTCTAAAGTCGGCCTTGAGGTGCTGGCCGAGGCCCTGCCTCAGATCGTAGATGCCGTTGGTCAGAGCGGTGAGGCACCTGACCAATCCTCTCGCGAGATTCTAACCGTTGCCCTCGATCTGCGAAGTGTCTTCGGTGCGATGCTCCAACAGGCAAATCGAATCTGTAGCGAATGTGCCAGGGACTTCGAGCCTCTTGTTGAATTGCCCACCAATCAGAAAACTGCAAGCAATGGCGATGCAGCGCAGTTTTCAGAAAGCCGTCTCTCAGCTCGATCATCTTGGGGCGATTTCTATTGATTGCGGCGACTTTGTCGATAAGCGTTATCGCGAGGGTTTTCACGTTCTTGTCCTGATGCGGAAAAAACAACTTGATGCTGAATCGGCACGCTACACCATGGCTTCTGAGAAAGACGTGCTCCTCAGGCTTGCTGGCAGAGCCAGCCCAACTGTTGAGACTGAAAATCCCCATACGGGCGAATTGGATTTGTTCTAGAGGAGTTCGATACGAATATGGCGAAGAGGATCATAACCGTGGATGATGCGGCCACCATGCGGCGATTGGTGGGCTACACCTTACGTGGGGTTGGTCATGATGTCATCGAGGCCGAAGACGGCGAAGATGCTCTGCGCGTCCTTGGCACCGCGTCAGTCGATCTGGTCATCACCGACGTAAACATGCCCAGGATGGATGGCATTGAGTTGGTGCGCCGCCTCCGTGCCTTACCAAGCTTCAAATCCACTCCCATCCTCCTCCTCACCACCGAATCCGACCCTGAAAAGAAAAAGCAGGGCAAAGAAGCCGGTGCCACCGGCTGGATTACCAAACCCTTTCAACCCGATCAACTGGTGGCCGCCGTGGCAAAGGTAACAGGATCATGAACGACGAAATGCAGCAATCCGTCTCTACTCTCACTCAGGTGTCAAACGAACTCGACGAACTTGTTGCCAAGTTTGCCCAATAACCATATGAGAACAAGCAATCTGTTTGAAGCCGGTGACCGCGTCCGCGTCCTCGTCGTAGACGACTCGGTCGTGGTCCGTCGGGCCATCACGCTCGCACTCGAAGGCGATCCTCAACTGGAGGTGGTTGGCATCGCCAGCAGTGGCGAACTTGCCCTTCAGAAGGTCGACCAACTCAACCCCGACGTTGTTACCCTCGACGTTGAAATGCCGGGCATGAATGGTCTCGAAACTCTTTCTGAGCTACGAAAACGCAGGCCCTCTCTCCGTATCGTTATGGTCAGCAATCTCACCCAGGGGGGGGCCGAAGTCACTATGGAAGCCCTCTCGAGAGGAGCTGACGACTGCGCGGCAAAATCCAGCGGTGGCCATTCGATCGAAGAAAGCGTAGCTTTGCTGCGCGATCAACTCTGCCCCAAATTGAAGCAGTTCTTCCGCTTCAAGACCAAGACCGCCGAGCCGCAGCAAACATTTTCGCCCTCACCCCCGGTTTCCCGCCCCCGGCCCACCTCAGACATATGCGCCATCGTTCTTGGTATCTCCACGGGTGGCCCCACGGCTCTTGCCGAACTGGTTCCCGCTCTCGGTAAGGACCTTCCCGTCCCGTTACTGATCGTTCAGCACATGCCTCCCATGTTCACTCGCCTTCTTGCGGAACGCCTTGATTCAAAGAGCGGCATGAGTGTTGTTGAAGCCAGCCACGGCATGTGTGTCGAGCCGGGCAAAGTTTATATCGCCCCCGGCGATTTCCATATGCGCGTTTTCCGGGCCTCCAACAAAGTTGAGATTGCCCTCGACCAGGCCCCTCAGGAGAACTGCTGCCGCCCCGCTGTCGACGTTCTCTTTCGTAGTGCAGCCGAAGTCTGGGGTAATCATGTTGCTGCCGTTGTTATGACTGGCATGGGAAAGGACGGCCTGGCCGGAGCCAGATCACTTTGGGCGGCAGGCGCCCCCATTCTCGTTCAAGACGAAGACACCAGCGTCGTTTGGGGTATGCCCGGAGAAATTGCACAAGCAAAACTTGCCGATCAAATCTTGCCACTTACCGACATTTCAGGTGCCCTCATTGCCCTCGCCAAAGGAAGCTGCCGATGAGCCTTCCAGAGTTAAAAACCACCAGCTACCAGTTCCTCCGCGAATTCATTGCCGATCAGAGTGGCATCGAACTCGGACCGGATCGCCAGTATCTGGTCGAGAGCCGTCTCGAACCAATCCTCCAGGATATTGGCTGTCCTTCTCTGGCAGAACTTTGCCGTGCTCTTGAACACGAGCGCATTCTCCCCAATCCGCCTCGTCCTATCAGCCGCAAGATCATCCATGCTCTCAGTACTCACGAAACTTCCTTCTTTCGTGATCCCGATTTCTTCCACGTCCTTGGACAGACGATCCTGCCCAACTTGCTCTCAACCAACCTCACTGGTCGCCTTCGCATCTGGTCCGCTGCTGCGTCCTCCGGCCAGGAAGCTTACAGCATCGCCATAATGGCTGCAGAAATGGCAATCCAGCCCCAACCTCTCATTATCGCCACTGACATATCCGCGATCGTTCTCGAGATCGCCGCGGAGGCCGTCTTCTCCGACTACGAACTCCTGCGCGGCTTTGAGGATCCCGTCCTTCGCAATAAATATCTGATACCCAGAAAAGGTGGCGCACAAATCGCTCCCCAAATTCGACAATCCATTGAGTTCCATTGCTGCGATCTGCGGGACACCAATCGCAGCTTCGCTCCGCTGGACCTTATTCTTTGCCGCAACGTTTTGATTTATTTCGACGAGACCATACGCAGCCGTGTTCTCGCGCATCTCCTCGGCCAACTCCGACCCGGCGGCATCCTCGTGCTCGGCGCGGCTGAAGCAATTTTTAACGATTTCGATGACCTCGCCCGGATCTCCACAGACAGCTTCACCTACTACCAAAAAGTGATTGGCTGACAATTCAAGTGCCCTCGTTCAGCGCGAAATGGAGAGAGGGGCGCTCCGCTGGTGAGTATTCCGCCCTGCGGGCAGGTTTTTTCAAGCCATCGGGTTCTACCGATCCAATCTGCGTTTTGAAGAGCGCGGAAGCTATGCCGCCGCGCTCCGATTATCATCTCGATGAGCCCACCGGACTATCCCCTGGCATGCTTGCGTCCCCGCAGTGTCGCCCCGACTAGGGCTGCCAACTTCCGGATGCGTCATTCGACCAATGACTGCCGCAAGTTCCCAAAACGCCGTTTGTGGTCAACTTCAGAATTGCCAGCGATAAAGACGCAATGAATCTTGAAATTTCTTGAAGGCCGCTTCGCTCGAGCCTATACTCGATCAGGCCTTCAACATAGCGATTCCTCTGCGGCCGACGACTTGTTCGACTCAAGCTGTGGCCCCTCCAGGACTTCGCGCGAATTGTTGGACGATCAATTGAAGCCAATTCCGCGCTGTCCAGGCTCGGGGCCGCGACTATAGACGTGGCCTGTAAGCAGAGCGTTCCCAGGAGATATAGGTGGAAGGTGCTGAAGCCCAATGCCTGGACGATGCCTCAATTTAGCGTCTGGTTTAGAGCCTCCGGGCGCGGGCGATCCAAGCCTGACAGAATCTCCGGCAGATCAAAAACATTGAGAACCAGAATCGCGTTGGGAAATTGGTTGAGATTCGGGCAGTCCTTCGCCTGAAAGGCATGTCCTCCCACCAGGATTGGCAGATTCGGGAACTTGGAGCTGACTAATTCCAAAAGGGCTAAAAGGCTTGGTAGATTTTCTTGAAGAGTCAGGGATAGGCACAGCAGGTCAGGCTGAAATTGATTGAGAAATTGAACGAGGTCTTGGCCAGGAGTATTGGCCCCGAGCAGGTGTGCCTTCCAGCCATAACTCTCCATCAGCTGGCCGACTACCTGGCTCCCCAGTTGGTGCTGTTCCAAATGGGGACAGGCAATGACAGCGGTGCGGCCGTTACGAGGGGGATCGGGTGCGTTGATGCGTATCTCCTGGAGAAGTCTGGAGGCAATGTTCGTGGCCACGTGCTCGGCTGCGATGGAGACCTCCCCCACCTTCCAGAGCTTGCCGATGCGTTCGAGGGAGGCCTGAATCAGATCGACATAGAGATATTCAGGGGGTGTGCCTTTGGATCCAAGCTCCTGGACAAGAGTGGCGCATCGGGCGAAGTCGCCCTGGAGCAACCCGGCAACAAGCGCTTCCACATCGTTGGCGTCGACCTGGACGGATTTGAGCTGGTTCTGACTGGCTTCTCCAGAAGGGAGAAAGCGTGCGAGCATCTGGAGCAGATCCTGGAATCGCATCGGTTTTGGGAGAAAAGCATCCATGCCAGCTTCAATGCACTTCTTGCGATCCTGTTCCATGGCGCCGGCCGTGAGAGCAACAATTGGGATGTGGCGGATGTTGTCATCCATTGAGCGGATCTGGCGGGTAGCGGCGAATCCGTCCATTACCGGCATGTGGCAATCCATGAGAATGAGGTCATAAGGCAAAGTGGCGGCCATGGCGCAGCACTCCTGTCCATTGAATGCGATGTCGACTACACAGCCAGCCTTGACGAGCAGCCCGGTGGCCACCTTTTGATTCACGACATTGTCTTCGACAAGCAGGATTCTGCGCCCGCGAAATCGCTCCGTCCAGCCGTCGAGCGCAGCAGGCTGATTCGCCCGGATGAGGGTAGAGTTTGGCTGAACCGGGAGGAGCAGTTTTTGAAATTCTGCGCGCAGAGTGGATTCGCGGACCGGTTTCATCAACCTGGACTGGATCAGCGCCTGGTCCGATTCTCTGTTGCTATCGCCCTCTTCAGTGTTGGTAATCAAGACGAGCGGAGGACATTCCCGGCCATTGTCCTGATGGAGGCGGCGCGCAGTTTCGAGCCCATCCATTCCGGCCGTTTGATGGTCAAGGCAAATCAGCCCATAAGAATCGCCAGATCCACGGGCCTGGGCGGCCAATTGGAGCGCGGCTTCACCGGAATTGGCCTGATCTACCCGCATGCCCCAGCGGGCGCAAATTTCGGCTGTAACGAGACGGCGTATATCGTGGTCGTCAACAACCAGTAGGCGGATGCCATTCAGCGAAACCGTCGAGGATGAAGTGAAGGATGAAGTAGAGGAGACGTGGAGCGGCAGGGCAATCTCAAAGAAAAAAGTGGAGCCTTTTGCTTCAGCGCTGATCAGGCCCAGCTTGCCGCCCATGATTGCGACCAGTTGGCTCGAAATGGCCAGGCCAAGCCCCGTTCCTTCGTAGCGGCGTGTTGGCGAAGAGTCCAACTGCCGGAAGCGCTGGAAGAGGGAGCCTTGGTCTTCGGCCCGTATACCGATCCCGGTATCTGTGACGGCGAGGCGGAGGAGTGCCACACCCGCGTGGCTGGACTTGTGCTCCACCTGCACCAAGACGTGGCCGCTATCGGTAAATTTGATGGCGTTGGAGACAAGATTTAACACTACCTGGCGGATGCGTCCGGGGTCGCCGAGGAACTCGCGCGGTGCGTGCCGCTGATAATGAAGCATCAGTTCGAGGTGCTTCTGGCGGGCTTTAACGGCCATCAAATCCAAAACCTCATCCAAGGCCTCGTGCAGATCGAAGGGAACGATTTCGAGTTCGAGTTTGCCAGCTTCGACCTTGGAAAAATCGAGAATGTCGTTGACGATCCCTAGAAGCGCTTCGGCCGAAATACGTACGGTCTCGGCATAGCTTTTTTGCACTGCATTGAGTGGCGTCCCCAGCAGCAGGCCCGTCATGCCGATAATGCCGTTCATCGGAGTGCGGATTTCGTGGCTCATTGAAGACAGGAACTCGCTCTTGGCCTTAGATGCGGCGCGCAGTTCCTGTTCCACCTTCACTTTGTCTGTGATGTCCAACATGGCGCTACGCAAACCAATGACTTCCCCGTCGTCGTCAAGTGCCAGCCGGTCGTAGATTTCGACCAGGACTTCTGTGCCATCGCGCCGCACAAAAGTAACTTCGGTGGGTGCGGCCGATTGCAGGCCGCTCAATTTACGTTGTATCGCGAGGCGGTAGTCCTCGCGCTCGGAGCTGGCAACGAACCAGGACGGTGACCGGCCCAAAAGCTCTTCCTCGCTGTAGCTCAGCAGCGCGCATTCGGCGGCATTCACGCGGCGGATCAATCCTTCACTGTCCACTTCGTGATAAGCAACCGGGGCCTGATGGAACAGTTCCATCAATACCTCTTCCCGTTTGCGGCGCTCATCGTGCAGGTGTTCCTCTGCAAGTTTCATTGAGGTTATGTCGACCAGTACGACCAGAAACGTCGACTCGCCACCGGCCAAATTTGAACTCGAGATGTGCAATTGAGCCGTGAAGGGAATGGCTCCGGCGCGGGACATTCTGAGTTGGCAAGAAACCGGTGAGGCTGAAGGCGTCAGCCCGAAGCGGAGACGGTAGAGCGTGTCGCTATCTTCTGTAGTGGCCATAAATCGGCTGAGCGGGACGCCCAGCAGTTGCTCGCGAGTCAGCCCAAGCAACTGCGCCGCAGTGAGATTGATTTCACGAATGAGGCCTGCGGCATCGAGTGTGCAGTAGCCAACCGGGGACAGATCATAGAGGTCGAAGTACCTTTGCTGCGATGCTTCCAACTCCGATTGCACACGGCGCAGCTCTTCGTTCTGCATGTCGAGTTCAATCTGGTGGACACGCAGCTCGTGCAAGGTGCGGCGCAACTGGTCTATGGAAAGGTCAGCATCTGGATCCAACCGTTCTGCCGACGCGCTCCGCACCTCTTTTTCGGCAAACCGCCGCAATTCGGCCTGGCTATATCGTTCAGCGCTCATAGTTCAGCTCAGGTAGCGGATCGCCTCTGCTGGTAAGACCGCGTTCGATGCTTGCAATCCCATAAATCTTATTGAACTCATCGACCAATGCTGTTAAGGATAAATTAAAATTCAGATTCCTGCCCTATTTCGTTAGTCTCTACGTACGGTATAGGGCAACCACTCCGGTCTTGGCAAATTCGACCGATTTGACGGCAGCTTCCCGACTCAACCCAGGTGGCAGCATATCGGGGGCATTGCGGGTAGGGGCTTTTTCTTCAATTCATCTGCGAAAATGTATACACAGATTAGGCAACGGCTAGAAATGATCAGGAGTTGGCCCAATCGAACTGCTGGAGAGCGGGACTGCATCTATACCAGCCCTTCTTCCTGGATAAAGAATTGCAAGGCTAAACACTCCACCCTCATTGGGCAAAGGCCGAGTTCAAGTCGCACATCTTTGCAACAGTAAAAACCGGTTGACGGTAAGTCCCGCATGATATTCCTATCCAGGCGGTTGAGGCAAGTGCACTGCTGACTGGGGCGAACTTCAGGCCCGCTTGGATTGCTGGCTCCAAATCCCCTCCGCTCCTACGAAGTCCCGTTGTGGGAAGTTGAAGGTTTTGCCCGGATCGTCAGCGAAGCGGAACTTATCGGATGGGCCGAGCAGAACTTCGCATCCGAATGTGCCGGATTTTGTGCCGACTCGGTGCTTCAAAGCGTTGCTCCGAATTACCAGCTTTTCTGCCGTCAAACGGTTGAATTCATTGCTTACTATGACCCTTGGCGTCGCTGGCCATTCCAACAACGGCAAGGCCTATGCCGGCTAGCAGGAGGCCTTGATCGGCTTCGTGCAGCGCGGCAATGCAGTCCTGGCCTCCGATCCACCAGGCCAGGGCGAACGCCTCGAAAACCTCGACACTGTAACCGGCAAATCCCGAGCCGGCATCGGTGTCAACGAACACCTGATGACTGGCGTCCCGGCCCTGCTCACCGGACAAACTAATGTCCGCCATTGCATTTGGGACGGCATCCGCGCCTTCGACGATTTACTCACCAGACCTGAGATCGACCCCAAGCGGATCGGTGTCGCCGGCAACTCCGGTTGTGGCACCCAGGCCGCCTATCTCGCCCTCTTCGAACCCCGGCTAGCCACCGCGATATCCAGTTGTCACATGACCAGTTGGCGGGAACTCTGGCCTGGCCGCGGGCCCCGGGATTCAGAACAAATCTGGCCTGGCTTCCTGACCCGCAATCTCGACTTCGGAGACTTCACTCTCGCTCTCGCTCCCCGTCCTTTCCTCACCACCAGCGCCATCAGAGACTACTTCCCGATCGCTGGCGCACGGGCAACCCACCGCCAACTCCTCCGCCTCTTCGACTCGCTCGGCCAGGACAACAACATCGGCTTCTTTGAATACAACGACGCTCACGGCTGGTCTCAGCCAAGGCGCGAAGCCGTCACCCGCTGGCTCACCAATCACTTCTTTGGAATTGACATTCCAACACCGGAAGTCAACATCGATACCGAAGAGGAGAGCCAACTCTACGCCACCCCAACAGGCCAGCTCGCTACCAGTTTTGGCTCAAGAACAATGCGCGACCTCAGCAACTCCATTACCTCATTTACCTCAGTCCTGGAAACCCCAACGCAACAAGGCCTCGAAAACACCATCTCACCAGGAATCCTCGCGCACTTTGATCTACGCGAAATTGTGAAACGCGCCGCCCCCCGACCGGTCTTCTGGATTTCAACGCCCACCGAACTCAGACTGCCTCCGATTTCAGATCGATCAAAGCAGCGTGTTTTTTTTGCGCGGAGAGGGCTGGACTTTACGCCGGACCATTCCTGCCTATTTTTTTCAGTAGAGATTGATTCATAGCCTGAAAATTTAAGGCGATGAGTGCAGTAGTGATAGGAAGCACTCCACCGTCGGAACTGCTTAAGATTCCATTCTCCATGGATTCTTATGGCAATGTTGTCGATTTTGAGCCCGTCATCACTTCCAGCTTCGCCGGGCTGATTGCGCTTCACAAATGGCTTTCATCGGATAAGCAAAGGAAGGTAGAGCCCGATTTTTCCCTCTGGGCCTTGAGCCACGACAAGATAGCTGCGCTTCGCCATGAGATGGAATCTTCTTTCCAAAAAATGGGGGATAGCCTCTCACCTCTGTTAACTTCAAACGAGGCTTGTCTCAAACAGGCGAGGCAGAGCATTGTTGCCTTCCTCATCACGCCTCCAGCTCCATCTGAGCCGCCCGTTGATGGCCTTCTGGTTGCAGCTGAATTGTGCCAGAAGTCGCTCCGCTTCAACGAACACGGGCAGGATGGGGCTGAACAGATTCGAAAATCTCTTTTTGAGCTCGAACGTGCCTCCCACCGAATCCATTCCATGGAGAATCTGGTGCAAGCGCAGATGCGGCCCGCGGCTGTCGTTCAGATCTTGCTGCGAATTGAATGTGCCCGGTTGGACGAAGTAGCTCGTGCGCCTCTCGATGCATTAAGCCTCGAAATTAACCGGATTTGCGCACAAATGCAAACCACCATGGCCGCCGAGTTCGCCTTGATCACCAATATTCACTCTACAGTCCTGACCATGGTTGACTTTGTCCGCAAGCTTGAGCAGAGGCAAATCTCAGCCGACCTTCGGCGGGTCCAGTTAGCCGAAGAAATTGAAGGAATCCATTCTCAAAGGGCAGAACAGGACAAACGGCATCAGGAACTCGACCGGATAGCCCAAAATCTGCACCGTGCGGTCTCGGCCGTTATCAACGCCCTCCAATTTCAGGACATTGTCGGCCAGCGTTGGGAGCACATCCAGTCTGGATTTGCGCTCATCGCCGGTTCCGATCCCGCAGATCCCGAGACGGGTTGGAATGCTCTCGTTCAACACGCCCAACTGGTGGAGGCCAACGCCGAAATGTCGGATGCCTTGCAGCGCATCAGGCAAAGCCTTCTTGCCGTATCCGAAGCTGAAGCCTGCCTGACACAGGAGCTCGACATTGCCATTTCCGACCGCCGCCGCCAACTCATGAATGTCCAGATGCATGCGGTGATGTTTGAAAGCTGGGACCTGGCTAGAACCAATGAGGATGAAATGAGGGCTATTGAACGCCTCATCTCGCCACTGTTGATCGTCGCTGGGAAAATCGGCTGCCAGATTGGTGATGTGTCGCATCAGATGCGTATGATCGCCCTCAATGCCCAGATCCAGGCTACTCGCTATGGTTTGGGAACCGGCCTTGAGGTGCTGGCGGAATCCTTACGTCAAATCGCAGACTCGGTCGGCAGCAGCGGTGAATCGCTTGATCAATCCTCCCGCGATATCCAAAGGGTTGCACTTGAGCTGCGCGATCTCTTTCATGGAATGCTCGAGCAGGCTGGCTTGATTTGCGAGGAATGCGACCGCGGCTTTCAGCCCCTGACTGAATTGCTTACCAAACAGGAAGAGGCCAGCAACGCGCTGCTCCGCCAGTCACGGCAATCCGTATCCCTCCTCCAGGCTGCTCGCGAGGGGATGCAACTTAATTTGGAGCAAGCTTTTTCCACTCTCGATCAGGTTGCGGATATTTCTACCGAGTGCGGAGATTTTGTCGATAAGCGCTATCGCGAGGACCCTTTGGTGTTAACGCTAATGAAAGAAAAGCAGCTCGAAACAGAATCAGCCCGCTACACCATGGCTTCTGAAAAAGATGTCCTCCTCAGACTTGCTGGCAAAGCCAGCCCAACTGTTGAGACCGAAAAGCCCCATACGGGCGAATTGGATTTGTTCTAGAGGAGTTCGATACCAATATGGCGAAGAGGATCATAACTGTAGACGATGCGGCCACCATGCGGCGATTGGTGGGCTACACCTTGCGTGGGGTTGGTCATGATGTCATCGAGGCCGAAGACGGTGAAGATGCTCTGCGCGTCCTTGGCACCGCGTCAGTCGATCTGGTCATCACCGACGTAAACATGCCCAGGATGGATGGCATTGAATTGGTGCGCCGCCTCCGCGCCTTACCAAGCTTCAAATCCACTCCGATTCTTCTCCTCACTACCGAATCCGATCCTGAAAAGAAACAGCAGGGTAAAGAAGCCGGTGCCACCGGCTGGATTACCAAACCCTTTCAACCTGATCAACTGGTGGCCGCCGTAGCAAAGGTAACAGGATCATGAACGACGAAATGCAGCGACAATTGATTCAGGATCTCGTCATCGAGAGCCTGGAAGGCCTCGACTCGTTTGATGCCGAGATGCTCGCCCTTGAAGAAAAAGACGGTGACCCGCAAGACCATCTCCGTCTTGCTTTCCGTATGATTCATACCGTTAAGGGCTCCAGCGGTTGCCTCGGTTTTGAATCGATCGAAAAAGTCGCTCATGCCGGAGAAAACCTCCTCAGCCTCCTGCGCGACGAGGTCATCACAGTAGATCAGGCCGTGATCAGCGGGCTGCTTCAGTGCTCCGACGCACTGCGTGAGATGATGCGAGGTCTCGAAACCGGCTCTTCTCCCGATGCTAGCCGTCATGCCGACCTGATCCAACTCCTCGATGGCCTGCAGAAGATCGGACTGTCTGAAGTCAATGAGGGTGCTAGTTTCCTTAACGGCTCCCCGGGCGCACCGGACGTCGCCGTAACCCCGGATTCGGCAACGTCCGGGTGGGGTCTCTTTGAAGAGGAGACCTTGACCGTGCCGGACTCGGCCGAGGCTTCCTCTCTGGCTCAACCGCACGAAGAAGCCTACGCAGAAGATGTGGCAATCAAGCCTGACGCTCCCACGGCATCGCAGGGCCCCCGCGCCAGCGAATCGGCCATCCGCGTTGAAGTAGCTCAAATCGACCGCCTTATGAATCTGGTGGGAGAACTGGTGCTCGCCCGCAACCAGATCTTGCAGTTGGCTGGCGATAAAGCCGACTCTGCCCTCCTTGGTCCGATCCAGCGTGTAAATCTGATTACCACCGAACTACAGGCTAGCGTCATGAAAACTCGCATGCAGACTGTGCAGACGGTCTGGTCGAAGTTTCCCCGCCTGGTGCGCGACCTTTCTCAGGAACTTGGCAAAAAAGTTGTGCTCACGATGGAGGGGCAGGAGACAGAGCTCGATCGTACGGTGATCGAGGCCATCAAAGACCCCCTCACCCATATCGTTCGAAACTCGATTGATCACGGCCTTGAAGACCCCGCCGGCCGACGGGACTCCCGCAAAAGCGAATCCGGGAATCTTTGCCTGCGTGCCTTCCATGAAGGTGGCCAGGTGGTGCTCCAGATCTCTGACGATGGCCGTGGCATCGATCCGGCCCGCATCAGCAAAAAGGCGATCGAACGCGGCCTCATTAGCAAAGAAGATGCGGCCCGCCTGAGTGAACGCGAAATTCTCAACCTCATTTTCCTTGCGGGATTTTCTACCGCCGAAAAGGTCACCAATGTTTCCGGACGCGGCGTTGGCATGGATGTCGTGCGTTCCAATGTCGAGAAAATTGGCGGCACCGTTGAGGTCACCAGTGTTGTCGGTTCGGGTACAACGATGCAGATCCGAATCCCGCTTACTCTCGCCATCGTTCCGGCCTTGCTGGTCAGTTGCGGTGGTGCACGCTTTGCCATTCCCCAGGCCAGCCTCCTTGAGTTGGTACGCCTCGATCCAACCAACCCGGCCCGTTCCATCGAATGGGTCGATCAGGCCCCTGTTCTTCGTCTCCGCGGAAAACTCCTTGCCTTGCTTGATTTGGGGCCAGCTCTGGGCTTAAGCAATGGGCCGATCTCTGAAGAAGCTTTTGTAGTTGTGGTGGAGGCAGCAGGCCGCAAGTTTGGCGTGGTCGTCGACGCTGTGCTTGATTCTGAAGAAATTGTAGTCAAGCCCCTGCATATTGTCCTTAAAGCTCTCGGCGTCTTTGCCGGTGCGACGATTCTTGGCGACGGTCAAGTTGCTCTTATTCTCGATATCGCCGGGCTGGCCCGTCGTGGCGGCCTCAACGCAGAAAACAAGACCCTTGATCAGGAAAGAGTCGATTCAAACTCTCTGGTTACCGACGGCGCTGAACATCTGCGTCTGCTGATGGCGCGCGTTGCCCAGAACCGTGTTGCCTTTCCACTGGAGGAAGTCACCCGCATCGAAGAAATCCCGGCCTCAAGCATCGAACGCTCCGGCCCCCGCGAGGTCCTTCAGTACCGGGGACGCATCATGCCGCTGGTCCGCATCGGCGACTGCCTCGGAGAGCCTCGCATTTCGGCCGCCACAGACGACCTGCTCCGCGTTGTGGTTTGCCAGATGCGCGGTACTCAAACCGGATTGATCATCGATTCCATTGAAGACATCTTTGAGGAAAGAGTGCTGGTAGAACGGTTCGGCAACGAACGTTGTATAGCTGGTTCCCTTGTCGCCGGAGGCATGGTCGCCGACCTCCTCGATCTCGAGCGAATCGCCGATTTTGCAGGAATGCTGAGGAAAAACTAACCATGCAATATTGCACCTTCTACCTCGACAAAAAGCATTACGGCATCCCGATGATGGACGTCCAGGAAGTCATGCTCCAGCAGGATCTTACTCCCGTTCCGCTGGCTCCATCGGTCGTGCGTGGCCTCATGAATCTGCGCGGAAATATCGTGCTCAGCATTGATATCCGCCGCCGCCTCGGCCTGCCCGAAAGTGATCCCACTCAGGACTCGATCCAGATCATTACTCAGGGTCCGGCGGGCTTGGTCGGCTGGATGGTCGATCAGATGGGAGAAGTCGCCGATCTCGACCCCGCAGCGGGTGAGATTCCGCCCGGCACCGTACCTGCGGCCAATCGTGAACTGACCCAGTCGGTTTTTCAACTGGAAAGTGGATTGTTGATGGTGCTTGATGGACAAAGAATTCTGGAGATGGAACAGGACCGCCTCGAAGGCTTACGGGAAGGGTCGCGTGAGCTCGCCTGAGCTAAAACGCAACAAGAAAAACTCCGGCAATCCAGGCATCCGCCGTGATGACCCCAGCCCGGATCATTCGATTGATACACAACGCATTGGAGATTCTCAGATGAAACCAGCTACCGCAGATACTCAGAGCCAACCCTTAACCGCCACCAGCTCAACCCTGCTCGCCGACATTGACGTCCTTCGCAGCGCCTTCGATGGCCTGGGCACGAGTATTTTCCTGGCAGACCGCGATCTCAACCTCGTCTACATGAACCGCCGCGCCCGCACCGTTCTGCTCGAAATGGAGGCCGATCTTCAAGCCAGCTTCCAGCTCGGCGCTGACGATTTGATTGGACAGTCGCTCGACGTATTCCACGGATCTAATGCTGCCCGGATCCGGTCCCGGCTCAACGATGTACGAAACTTGCCGATCCGGTCTTCCATCAATATCGGCAATCGCACGCTCGACCTCAACGTGAACGCGGTGGTCAAACCGTCAGGAGATTTTGCGGCCCTTGTCGTCAATTGGGAAGACATCACTTCCAGCAAGAAACTCTCGGCCGAGGTCGAGCGCACGCGCCAAATGGTGGAAAACGCTCCCATCAATATCATGCGTGCCAATACGGACCTCGTCATCGACTTCATGAACAAGGCCAGCATCAATACTCTGCGCAAGCTGGAACATTTGCTCCCGATCAAAGTGGATCAGATCGTGGGCTACTCGATTGATGTGTTCCATAAGAATCCCGAGCGCCAGCGCGAACTCCTTTCGAATCCGAAAAACCTTCCCTACAAAGCCAAATTCCGTCTCGGTCCCGAGACTCTTTCTCTCCTGGTCAGTGCCATGTACGACGAACAGGGGGCTTACCTCGGTCCGATGGTGACCTGGGAAGTCATTACCGCCCAGGTTGCCAACGAAACCCGCCAGATGGAAATCATGGATCAACTCGCCCAGACGGCCAGCTCGGTGCTTGAAAACTCAACCGCACTCAACAACATCAGCCAGCAAATGACGGGCAATGCCGAAGAAACCGCGACTCAAGCCAGCATCGTGTCTGCGGCCAGTGAAGAGGTTTCCAAAAACGTCGAAGTGGTCTCTACCGGCGCACAGCAAATGCTCACCTCGATCCGCGAAATTGCCAAGAGCGCAAACGAAGCTGCCAGGGTCGCCAAGTCTGCCGTCGGCGTGGCTGAAAACACAAATCTCACCATCAGCAAGCTCGGCGATTCGAGCATTGAGATTGGCAAAGTGATCAAAGTGATTACCACCATTGCCCAGCAAACCAATCTGCTGGCCCTCAATGCCACTATCGAAGCCGCTCGTGCCGGTGAGGCCGGCAAAGGCTTTGCCGTAGTCGCAAACGAGGTCAAAGAACTCGCCAAAGAAACTGCCAAGGCTACTGAAGAAATTGGCCGCAAGATCGAAATGATTCAGGGCGATACCCGCTCGGCCGTTACCGCCATTGCCGAAGTCAGCGGCATCATCAATCAGATCAACGACATCTCGAACGTAATCGCTGCCGCAGTGGAGGAACAAACCGCCACCACCAACGAAATCGGCCGCAACGTCGCCCAGGCCGCTCAAGGCACCACCGAGATCGCCCGAAACATCTCAGGGGTCGCAACAGCCGCCCGCAACACCAGTTCTGGTGCCTCCGAAATGCAGCAATCCGTCTCTACTCTCACTCAGGTGTCAAACGAACTCGACGAACTTGTTGCCAAGTTTGCCCAATAAGACAGGAGAACCAGCAGCGTCTTGGATACCGGTGACCGCGTCCGCGTCCTTGTCTTCGTCGACTCGGTCGTGGTCCGCCGCGCAATTCCCCTCGCTCTTGAAACCGACCCTCAAATGGAGCTTGCTGGTATTGCCAGCAGCGGCGAACTCGCTCTCCAGAAGGTCGACCAGCTCAACCCCGACGGTCTTATCCTCGACGTCGAACCTTCCATTATTGAAGACATCTAGCATTTCGAGGTCAGTTTCGTTGCTTGGACGGGGAGTGGTTTCACGCCAACGTATCGCTTCACTCACGACGGGGAGCAACGGGATGGTTTCCATGAATCGCGACGAAAGAAGATCAAAGAAATTTAGGGGAATCGGGCGGTGCCCAGTTGCGTTCTGTTCTGGGAGGACTTTCTTCAGCCGGAAAAGGGCCTTTTCGCTGCCCCTCAGCCACCCATCGTGTTCGGCGAGTTGAACACGATCAATGTCGGCATCGAGATCGACGACAAAGCATGGTAACAAGACGACCCAGAAACCACTAGGCTGGATGAGCAAAGCGATCCACTAGGTTTGCTGCTTCTGGGATCACCAAAGAAGTCGCAGAGGTGAAAGTTTACTTTTTCGATGAACCGGAGCTTGAATTTGGAGAAGGCGGAAGGCATGTCGACATTCGTCATGGCCTCATGTTGCAAGCGCCGTTGGATCTCGGCCAGACGACAGCTCCCGGTCAAATACGAGTTGGACTCGTTTGTACGTCCGAAAGCCTCGACGCGGCAATCTGTTTCCCGTTTTTCGTAAAGACACTGCCTTTCGCTCCCAACTGTCATTCCACGATCGATGGACATCAATGCTCCGCCAGTGCAAGATTGGCCAGCTCTTTTCGAAACCATGGCAGTGCGACGTTGGTACAGGACTCGGTCAAAATGTTTGTCGATCTCGTGAATAGCGTCAAGGAAAGCTATGGTCCCAGGGTCGTGATTTGCGCGCCCCCCAAAGCATATTCTTGACGCCGTGGATGAACCCGTTGCGCGTAAGGGGGATGCGCAAGAGCAAGCTTTAGACGAAGGCTCGGAAGATGCCGAGACAGAGAACATTCCTCCGCCAGCGTTTCATGACCTGCTGAAAGCGGAACTGATGCGTGTGGGAACGCCAGTAGAGATGATCAGGCCTGCTACTTATGGAGAATAAGCCTGGCGAAGTGCAAAGTGACGAGCAAAGTTGTCGCCCCTCCAGGACAGAGTGACGAGAGCGTGGAACATCCGCACCGCTCTCTATTACATAGCAGGTGGAGCGCTGTGGCGCCTGCTGCGAAGTCCAAGTGAGCTCACGACGTACTTCGTTCGAATTTGCTTCACCGAAGTCTGGACGGCGACAGGATTCTGACCTCCGTTTTTCTTCCTCCTTAAAATTTGGTTGGGGGTCGATGCCAGGGCGCTGGTAAAGAATGCCATCGTTGCTTACCGTAAAGAAGATCGGACCAGCCCGCCGCGGCTTGTCGTACATAAGACCTCGCGCTTAACGACGGCGACGATCACGATATCGAGTCCGTCGAGAGGAGAAGCCTCAAGCGTTCGTTCACGAGACTGTATCGGGAAGGAACTGATCCGCCGCTACGGGGCAGCTTCCTGATGTTAGAAACGGATACGGGCCTGCTCTATCTGCGGGACTCTGCCGCTTATCTGGTGAAGGTTGCAAGCGAACTGGGTGCACTCAAGACCGAATCCGATTTGATCGATAAGGAAGTCCACTCCTGGTACAGGCGCATCAACAACTGCAAGTGACACGGTTAAGGTTCCCTACCGCGGCACACTGACCGATGGCACCGAATTTGATAGTTCTTACAAGCGCAACGAGCCGGCGCAGTTCCCGCTCGGACAGGTGATCCCCTGCTGGTCTGAGGGTGTTCAAAAGGTGAAGGTTGGCGGGAAAGTGAAGCTGGTCTGCCCGTCGATCATCGCCTGCGGGGATAGTGGACGTCCTTCGATTCCTGGCAGAGCGGCACCATGGTTCGACGTTCAATTGCTTGAGATGATCCCGCTGAAATAGGTGCAGATTCCTTAAAGGTACTTCGGCGTGTTCCGATAAATCTCCCTAGAAGGACTTAATCCTATGTCAATCACCAAAACCAACCGCGATTACGAATACGACTATTTGAGCCTCGCCTATCAAGTTGAGGATCTGCTCCAGAGAAAGACCGCCGCCTACAGCGTCGACTCCGAGATCGAAGCAACGCACCAGCGCCTGATGGAGCTGGCCCGCGAAATCATGCAAGCCGATGACCCACGCGACCGCGAGTACGACTACCTCGCTGCTGCATACAAGATTCAGGATTTGCTCCAGCAGAAATCAAGGGCACACCATATGACCTTTGAATTTCAGGAAATGCAGTCGCAGATGGACGAAACCGGGCGAAAGCTAGGCTGGGGCCGGGGAGGAGCTGCTATTGCATCCGCTGAGAAGCCATATCTTTCGGATCGTCTCTCCCGTCTTCAAACTGAGATTCAAGAACTCCGCGCTAACTTAAGCTAGAGCGCGGAATGATCGAGGACTCCAACTCGCGCTTTGACGATGTGAGGCGTGATCTTGAATACGACTACCTTGCTTTGAGTTATCAGATGACTCATCTGCTGGAAAGCCGTACACGAGAAAGGGCTGTTCTTGATGAAATGTCCCGCTTGGTTGGAGAATTAAGCGATTCCTCGTTGCACCGCTTGCCGGTTGCAGAGGGCAAAAAGCTGAAAGAGCTGACTAGGATCATTTTGTCCGAGGCGGATTCTGTAGTCCGCCTCGGAATGCAAACTTCTGCATTTCGGGATCAATTCCGTGTTTTGCAGCAGCGGATGGCTAAACTAGGCAGGCACCTCGGCTATTGGTAAGTTTGCAGCTGCTGATGAAGGCATGGCTGGCTCGAGGCGCTCCAGTCGTTGTTCCAGCCGCTCGAGCGTCGACTGGAGCTTGAGCAGACTGTCTTGCTGCCCGGCAAGAGCTGAGTCTTTCTTGAAGGTCGGATTGTTCACCCACCAGTCCATACCCATCTCTCGGGCCTTGTCCACTGAACAGACGACCAGTCGAATCTGGATTGCGATCAATTCGATGTCGGCAATGCGGATACGAATATCACCCGCAACTACTACTCCCTTGTCCAAAACTCTCTCCAGCACGTCGGCCAGCGTGGAGCTGTTTACCCCATGAGCGATTTGAGCCATTTCTATATCTCCTAAAACAAATTTCCGATCGGTCCAAGATCGAGGTTGAGGTCTTCTTTGCTGATGCCGTATTGGGTGCGGAGTGCTTCCAGTAGCTGCGCCTGCTCAAACAGAGCCAAGCCCAACCGGTCGGTTTCCTCGTCCGTGAGTGTCCCAGAGTCGATGCGGCGAAGTGATTGCCGCTCCATCAGTTCATGCAGGAATTGTGCCAGGGCGAGCACGAGTTTCAGCAAACCGTTTTCGGGATTAGCGCCCTCGGCTTGCGTTGGTGGAAATGTCATTGTTAGTTTGTTCGGCCAGTATTCTAGCTGTTGAAGCCAGTAAGACTTTCAGATTTAAGTACACGAGATCGATTCCAGCTAGTGAGAGAGTAATCTCACCTGAAGCGATTGCGCCTTTGTCGAGCACACGATCAAGTACGTCGCATAGAGAATGACGAGCACTACGGCCTTGAATGCTATTGCGGTTGGGCGGAATATTGTTGTGTTTCATCGTTCGGGTTCAGGATCAGGCGAGGGATCAATCTCGTTGCCATCTTCGCCGTCATTGTCTTCTTCCTGCTCATCGTCATCGTCAGCATCATCTTCGTCCTCATCTTCATCCTCATCTTTATCCACTTGCGTCTCATCCCTCAGCGCTTCCTCGGCCGCATCCAGGCGATCCAGTAGCGGGCCTTCCCGATCATCAAATTCCTCTTCGGTGATCGAGCCAGATTCAAGCTGAATGTACAGATCGCGAAGCTCAGCGCGAATGCCTTCTGCCTCAGCTGCGCGCTCCTCATTGGCCGCTTGCTGCAACTCCTTGATTACCCAATGCAGGCCTGTCAGGGGCCATGTAAAGAGATTGTCGAGTAGAAACATCAAGCAGGGATTCGGCTTGTTTGTTGTAAAGCATTAGCGAGCAGAACAAGAATCAACGAACTATTTCTGGGCCTGAAAATAGACGAAAAATATCCTAAAGGCGGCTATTCCAATACCGATAAGAACAGCGATGAAAAAAGGACCCACGGGTACAGCCGCAATCGAAGAGATTCTCAAAGGACTAGGTCAACTGGTTGAGAAGCTGGGTGAAATAGACAAGGTTGGAGAGACTCTGAATCATAGTGGTTCTCTGCGAGGTAGCGACGGAAAGACGCGCGGGATTTTCGGCGTGCAGGTAAAGGTAGGGCTGGGTGGCCAGGAGATTCAGCTCGAACCTTTTGGAAATCTCAAACCGGGCGTGGGCGATGTTGAAGCGGTGGTTCATGAGACTCGCGAGCCTGTTTGCGATGTGTTTGAAGAGGAATCTGAGCTTTTGATTATTGCCGAGATGCCGGGCGTTACCGCCGAAGATGTGAAGCTCACCATTGACGGCGATTTACTGTCGATTCGAGCCGAGCGCCGGGATCGAAAATATGCCAAAGAGCTTCACTTACCCCGGGTTGTAGCCATCGAAAAAGCAAAGATTAAGGCCAATAATGGCGTGGTGGAGATTCGTTGTCCACTCTAGCTGAGTTGCGGCTTCGCGTTGCCGAAGCTTCAACCAAAGACGTTGGGCGTGCACTGGCCCGGCTCGATCCTGACGACATGCGGCGACTGAAGCTGCAAACTGGGGACGTTTTGGAATTGCGAGGCCAGTCTGTGGCGATTGCCAAGGCCATGCCCGCGCACCCTGCGTTGCGGGGGCAATCGTGCATTGCACTAGACGGACTGACCCGAGAGAATGCACAAGTTGGATTGGACGAGATGGTAGCGGTGAGCGCGGCTACGGCCAGGGCTGCCGAGAGGGTCGAGATCACCTCGCTTGGGGCCGAGCCCGCCCGACGCGATCTCGATTACATTGGCCGGGTGCTCGATGGGTTGCCGGTGAGAGAAGGTTCCCGGATTCGAGCTACCGTTTTTGGCGCGCGAACAGCAGACTTTATTGTGAAGCGAACCCTTCCAAAGGGTAATGTGATCCTGCATCCGGTTACCACTCTGGCTGTTTTACCGAAAGCGAGCGCCAGCGATAGCAAAGAGCGTAGCTTGAGCTATGAAGATATTGGTGGGCTGAAACCGCAGCTTCGCAAGATCCGCGAAATCATCGAACTTCCGCTCAAGCATCCAGAGCTCTTCAATAAGCTGGGGATCGACCCACCGAAAGGGGTTCTACTCTACGGTCCGCCAGGTACGGGGAAAACGCTGATCGCCAGAGCGATCGCACAAGAGACAAAGGCCAAATTTTTCAGTATTTCCGGTCCGGAGATCATACATAAGTTTTACGGAGAGAGTGAAGCGCAACTCCGGAAAATCTTTGATGAAGCTGGGCGCAACGGGCCCGGGATTATTTTTCTCGATGAGATCGATTCAATCGCCCCCAGGCGCGAGAAGGTTGTCGGGGATGTTGAAAAAAGAGTTGTTGCCCAGTTACTCGCATTGATGGACGGATTGAAGCGTCGCACTCAGGTGATGGTAATTGCGGCAACCAATCTGCCGGATGCCCTCGATCCGGCCCTCCGTCGTCCTGGGCGGTTTGATCGCGAGATTGAGATTCCCGCTCCAGATCGAACGGGCCGGCGTGAGGTGCTCGAAATCCATTCCAATGGCATGCCGCTCTTGCCAGACGTAGATCTGGACTTAATGGCCGCACGCACCCATGGATTTGTAGGAGCTGATCTTGAAGCTCTGTGCCGGGAAGCCGCCATGCGTTGCTTGCGCCGTCTGCTGCCTGAGGCTGATTTTGGTACTGAGGAAGCCTCTTATGCTTTACTGGAGCGGCTGGAAATCTCTGCTGCCGATTTTGAGTCCGCACTGGTCGAGATTGAGCCTTCGGCGATGCGTGGGGCGAGTATTGAAGTGCCCGATGTGAAATGGGACCAGGTGGGTGGATTCAGCCAGCTTCGGGAGCGACTGCAGGAAATTGTGATTTGGCCGCTCAGGCGTCCGGAATTGTTCGCTCGCGCAGGCCTCAAGGCACCGAGAGGATTGCTCTTGAGCGGGCCGCCCGGATGTGGAAAAACGCTGGTTGCCAAGGCGCTGGCGAGCGAGGGAGAGGTGAATTTTCTCTCCGTTAAAGGCCCGGAACTTTTGTCAAAGTTTGTCGGCGATAGTGAGCAGGCTGTTCGTGATCTCTTCCGCCGTGCAAGGCGGGCTGCACCGGTAATTCTGTTTTTCGACGAGATTGATGCTCTTGGTCTTTCCCGAGGACGTGGACATGATCCGGTTGCCGACCGAGTGCTCGCGCAACTGTTGACTGAACTCGATGGAGTAGAAGATCTCAAAGGTGTTTTTGTTATGGCAGCTACAAATCGAGTCGATCGCCTCGACGCGGCACTTTTGCGGCCTGGTCGATTTGATGAGCTGGTTGAAATTGGACTGCCCGACAAAGAAGCACGCCGGGAAATCCTGGTCATCCAGTTTCGAGACAAACCGGTGGCGCCGGATGTCGATTTTAAGGATTTAGCCCGTCAGAGCGCCGGTTTGAGCGGTGCGCAATTGATGGCAGTGGCGCAACGCAGCGCCATGGTGGCTTTGAGGCGCGCCTGGGCAGGTGAAGAATTGTTGGTCCGTCGTGACGACATCGATGCAGTGCTGCGTGAAATGCTACCGGAGAAAAAGTGAAAGTGAGCAATTCAACAATGATCTATGCCTATGCAGTTTTTTGTCCGTCTGGTGATGCCGTTGCCAGTTGGCCAACCGCTCTGGCTCAATCAAAGCCGATCGAAGTGATTTCTGTCGCCAAGTCGATTCAAGTGATTACGAGTGAAGTTCCGGCCCATCTTTTCGAGGTGTCGGCAGCAACTGGTGGCACCATTGCTGCCGAAGATCCAGCCTGGCTGGCAGAGGCTGCGCTGGCTCATCACGAGATCGTGGTTGAAGCACACCGTTGCGGGTCTGTGCTGCCGCTTCGATTTGGTACGGTCTTCCGCACTCGCGAGGATTTGCTTCGCCAATTCGTTCAACACGAGCAGGAGTGGCGCTCGCGGCTGGATAGGATTTCAGGCCGCGAGGAATGCGAGATTCGATTGTCCGTTGATGCCTCCCGGATCGAAGAGAATCGGATCGAGAGCCTTTCCCATGAGTGGGCTGCTTTGCCTCCAGGCCGGCGCTACCTCGCCGAACGGGCGGCGCGAAGGCAGGTTCAGGACCAGCTGTCTGGTCTTGAGAAAATTGCATGGAAGACCTTCGAATTTGGCCTGGAGCAATTCGCCTCTGACTCACTCGAACGCCCCAGTGGGTCTCGTGTTTATTTAGTTGAAAAAAAATGGAACTCCTTTCTTGAATTCGTCGAAAAGATGAAAGTGGTCGAAGACGGGCTCGCGTTCGAAGTTGCGGGAATCTGGCCCCCTTATAGTTTTTCTGGAGGGGACCTCGAAGCCGGACAAGGGATGAATGAGCTTGAGCAATCCGGGCGGGTCCTAAGTAGCCCGGCTGCCAGGTCGGATTTGTTTGAGGCCCAAAGCCTTTGACAGTAGAGAGTTCGCTCTGACCCGATTCTCGAATCATTTAGGGCCAAATCAATCAAGGAGAAGACTATGGCAAAAATTAGCAAATCAACAGATTCATCGAGTCTCGCTGAGGTGGTCGACCGCATTCTCGACAAGGGAATCGTAATTGACGCCTGGGCCAAGGTTTCGCTGGTCGGCATCGAGCTCATTTCGATCGAAGCACGCATTGTGATTGCTTCGGTGGAGACTTACTTGAAGTATGCCGAGGCGATTGGCTTGACCAGCACCGCTGCCATGCCCGCCTGAGCGATTCGCTCAAGCTAGCCATTGTTGAGCCGCTGCGCCAACTGATTCGTAGATGACGGAGCAAGCCGCCGGTTTGCTCCCATCTCAATCTTGAACGTCTTCAGTGGAAGCGAGCAAAAAATGAGTCAGACCCAAACCCCTTCTGATCAACTGCGTCAACAAAGAAGAGAGCTCCTGCTCGATCTCGCCAAACAGGCGGAATCCCGCAAGCTACAAGTGCGAAAAATGCTGTCCGATTGTGCCGATGAGCGTGACAAAGAGACGGAACGGCAACGTGGAGCACGGCGAGAAGCTCTTCAGAAAATATCTCTGGATGTGCGTGAGATGCGCGAGTCCGCCGCCCGCCCCTCCCTCGCTGAGCCTCCAGCTTCTCTTGCATCAACTTCCGTCCCCATACTGCCTCCAACGACAGCTAAACCCCTTCCCGCTTCCATTTCTTCACTCCAGCCCACTTCCACTTCTCCTCCCAAAGGAGCAGAACCATCGCGGGGCATTGCCTCTGAGGCCAGGCAAATGGAGCAAGTCAAAAAAGAAGTTTCACTACAATCTCCAACAAGAAGTGCTGATCGCGATGCAGACCTCAATCCATCTAAGCAAAAAGTGAGTGTGGAAGCTGCCTTTGAAAGCCGCATGAGTGGTCTGGAAGAATCCT
>CAZECF010000009.1:0-61207 GCA_964510335.1 uncultured Bryobacter sp.
ACGTAACTCGCTTCTCTGATTCCCGCCGTATCGATCAGCCGCACCGGAATCCCCCCCAGCGATGCGGTCTCGGTCACCAGATCCCGCGTGGTCCCCGCGATTTCGGTCACAATCGCCCGGTCCTGTTCGAGCAGCGCATTGAACAAGCTCGACTTGCCAACATTCGGTCTTCCCACAATGGCCAGCGAAAAGCCCTCCTGAACCACACGCCCAAACTCAAACGACTTCCCCAGCCGCCCTACCCCGGCTGCAATCGGTGCCAGCCGCCGCAGTAGCTCCTCATCCGGCGCCACCGATACATCATCCTCGGCAAAGTCGATGCCAGCCTCCAGCAGCGAAATCAGTTCAATCAGTTGTGCCTTGAGCGGGCCAATTCGCCGGCTCAATGACCCTCCCAACTGTTGCGCCGCCACCTTTGCCTGGTAGAGTGTGGTTGCCTCGATCAGATCGCGAATCGCTTCGGCTTGCGGCAGGTCAATCCGGCCCAACATGTAAGCCCGCAGGGTAAATTCGCCTGGCAGCGCCAGTCGCGCCCCCAACTCCACCGCCCGCTTCACCGCATAGCGCAGAATCACCGGTGCCCCGTGACACGATACTTCGACGACATCCTGACTGGTAAAGCTCCGGGGCGCCCGAAACCAGGTCGCCACCACTTCATCCACGCCCTCTCCGGCTTCATCCCGCATTTGGCAAAGTGTTGCCTCCCGGGCCTGCGGCGTCTCAAAGCCCTCCAGTATTCCTCGGGCAATCCGCAAAGCATCCACCCCGGAAATGCGAACGATCCCGATACCGCCTTTTCCGGGCGGCGTCGAGATCGCCACAATCGTATCGTTTAAGTTCAAGCCGGACGCGCGGGCCTAGCGGTTGCCGTCGCTATCACGCCGCGGACCTCGTCCACCACCACCGCCTGGCCGTCCACCACCGGGCCTGCCGCCACCAGGACGTCCGCCACCACCACCGCCTGGCCTGCCGCCTCCAAAACCACCACCGGGCCTGCCGCCACCTGGGCGTCCACCTCCACCACCTGGTCTTCCGCCTCCGGGTCTGCCACCACCACCCGGTCTGCCGCCGCCTCCTGGGCGTCCACCGCCCGGCCTTCCCCCGCCACGCCGGTCGCGCGGATCTCCCGCCGGTGCCGCAGGCGTCGCCATCCCCGCAGGGATAATGACAACTTGCCGCCCGCCGCCAACACCAACCGACTCACTTCGCACTTCTGTTTCCGGCCGCAGCGTCATGTGCACAATCCGCCGTTCGCGGCTGCTCATCGGGCTGAAGAAGAAGGGTTGCCCCGTCGACTTCACCTTCTCGCACGCCGTCTGAGCCGAAAGTCGCAATTCTTCAATCCGCAAGAGCCGGTAATCTTCCGCGTCAAACACGATCAGAGAATGGTCTTCATGCGGCAGCCGCAACATTTCCATCGTCAAATGTTCCAGCGCCAACAAGAGTTCAGCCTTGTTCTGCAACAGCAGCTCGGATTCCGGTCCGCTGAATTTCACCACGATATCCGGGTTTTCAATCTCCGGATAAGTGGATGCCCCTTCAACAAATTCATAGTCAACATCGATGTCGACCGCGTCGAGCAGGATGTCCAGAAAGTCGCCAATCTTGTCTTCGAATTGTTCTATTGGATATTTACGCGTCATGGGTTCCGCACAGGCCGCAAAGGACCAGATCTTATTTCTTCTTCTTTACATTGACGACCGTCTGTGACGGCGGCGTTACTTTTGCCGGATTCAACTTCGTGTAAGCATACTGTTGCAGCATTGCAAACACGTTGCCAGTGAGCCAGTATAACACCAGACCCGACGACGCCCCGTAGAACATAAAGGCGAACATCAGCGGCATAAACAGCATAATCCGCTGCTGTTGTGGGTCCATTCCGGCCGATGGCGTCATTCGCTGCAGCAGGAATTGCGTCACCACCATCGACACCGGTAGCAAGCGGATCGCGAGCGTTTCGGGTTGAGATAAATCTCCCACCCACAACCACGATGCCTGCCGCATTTCAATCGCTACGCTCAGCACGGAGTAGAAGCCAATCAGAAAAGGCATCTGGAGCATCAGCGGCAGACAGCCGCCCGCTGGATTGATCCCGTGCTCCTTATACAAAGCCATCACTTCTTCATTCTTCTTGGCCGCCCGTGGATCGGTCATGGAAATACCCTTGTACTTCTCGTTGATCCGCTCGAGTTCCGGCTTCACCAGCGCCGTTTTCTGCATCGACTTCATGCTCGACAGCTTCAGCGGCAGTGTCAGCAGGTTGATGATCAACGTCACGACAATGATCGACCAGCCGTAGTTGTGGATGAAGTTGTTGTTGACATAATTCAGCGCAAAGAACAAAGGCTTGGCCACAATGCCGAAGTAGGTGCCGAAATCCACCAGCCGCTCCAGCCGGGCATCTACGGCCTTCAGAATGTCCAAGTCCTTCGGCCCAACATAAAAATCAAACTGGTTGAGCGCCGCTCCACCTACCGCCATGCCGATATTGGCTTGCTCATTCTTGTCCGGGTCCGAGTAGGGAATAAACAGGTCTGAGGTTGTCTGCAATTCCACTTTGCGGCCGCTCTTGTTCAGCGCGACAACGGCAAAAAACTGGTCCTGCAGGCCGGCAAACAAAAACCTTCCTTCGTCGGTCGACCAGCTCTTGGCTGCATCGGAGGCTGCCTTCGTCTCCAACGATTCGCTCTCCATGTCAAAGCGCACTGTCGTGCCGAGCGAGTAGGCATTAAACGCATAGTGATCGCCAAAGCCACCACGCCAGGCCAGGTTGTGTGCCACCGGATTGCCGTTCAATACCAGTTCTGATTCCACGGCCACAACGTATTGATCCTTGCGGAAGCGGAAGCTCTTACGCGCCCGGTTGCTGCCGTCGCCATACTCGAAATCAATTCCCAGCCCGTCTTCGCTCGGCTTGGCCGCAAACAGAAATCCATTCACGTTGGGCTTCAGTTCTTCCCCATTCAGCTGCACCGAAAAGGGATAGCCAACTTTGGACGTACCAGGCATGTGCACCAGTTGCAGCGGTTGCCGCTGGCTGTCTTTATAATTCTTCAGAACCCAAGAACGAACTACCGCCCCTTTATTCGACAAAACCACCCGGTACAGGTCTGTGTCGATCGTAAAGGTCTGCTCCTTTTCACCCTTCACCGCTTCACCACCAGCGGCGTCTGCCGGTCGGGCGGCTGTCGCTGGTGCGGCTGAAACTGCCTCGGCTGGCTTCGGTTCCGCCTTCGGTGCGGCTTCCTTCTTTACCGGCGCCGGTTCCGGCTGCGGCATCAAATATTGCGTCCCGAAAATCACCACTCCCATCAGTAGGAAGGCAATCAGCAGATTCTTTTCGGTGCCCGGATTGTCGTTCGGAGACCCCGGGAGCTTGATTTCTTGAGCCATGTATTCGTTACGTCTTATCCCAATCTTGATCTATCGCACCGGGTCAAAGCCGCCCGCGTGCAGCGGATGGCATTTGCACAATCGCACCGCCGCCATCCCCGTCCCCTTCAGCGCGCCATGTCGCTCGATGGCGTGCATGGCGTACACCGAGCACGTAGGATGAAAGCGGCAAGCCGAAGGCAGCAGCGGCGAAATAAATCGCTTGTAGGTCTTCAGGATGGCAATGAGGATGTATCGCACGCTACGGGTTCCGCCTGGGCTTTCAGCCGGTCCAAAAACTTCTCGGTCTGCCGCTCAATCTCGCTCCACGGAGCGTCCAGCAGCGCTTTGCGCGGATTGAACACCACGTCGATGCCGCGCGGAAACCGTTCTTTCCTTAGTCTCACACATTCCCGCAATCGTCGTTTGATGCGATTCCGCACCACCGCCTTGCCCAATCCCCGCGGGCAGGTAAACCCGAATCGCGCCGCCTCCTGGTCTCCCCGTGGCCGCCAGAAGGCGACAAACAATCCACAGCCTTGCTTGGTCCCCTCATCGTAGGTCCGGCGGAACTCCGCGGGCCGCAAGAGCCGGATCGACTTCGGATAATCCTGCTGGGACATTTCAAAAAAGAAGTGCCGGAGCTAAGCAGTTCGCCAGCTCCGGCAGGAGGTGATCAGACAAAATCAAAGGTTAAAAGATAAGGGCTTAAACGCTATGCGACTGGCGCACTTGACGTTCGTCAGATACGGTAAGCTTCCACCGGCCTCGTGCCCGGCGACGGGCCAGTACGTTGCGACCGTCTTTGGTCTTCATGCGCTTACGGAATCCGTGCGTCTTGGCGCGCTTGCGATTATTGGGCTGAAATGTTCTCTTCGGCATTTTATGGAGAAATCCTTGGGGCGAACGATTACTGCTCCGTGGCCCAACTGGGCACAACAAATCAGCGGTGCGTGTCCGCGCAACTTTCCCAATATAGCAACCTCGACACAGCCTTGTCCAGAGCATACGATGGATAGCGCATATGTCACAGACTTACCCCACGCAGATCAAAGGACCGGCGATCTTTCTCGCCCAGTTCATGGGTGACGAAGCGCCCTTTAACAATCTCCCCGACATCTCCGCCTACATGAAAGGCCTCGGCTATGCCGGCATCCAGTTGCCCAGTTGGGATAGCCGCATCCTCGACATCAAAAAAGCGGCTGAATCCAAGTCCTATTGCGAAGACATTCAGGCCCAGACCAATGGCCTGGTCATCACGGAACTCGCCAGCCATCTCCAGGGCCAGCTTGTCGCCTCCCATCCAGCCTATGACGATCTTTTTGACGGCTTTGCCGCTCCCGAAGTTCGCGGCAACCCGCAAGCCCGCTCAGAATGGGCTGTCCAGCAAATGAAGTACGTCATCCAGGCGAGTGCCAATTTCGGTCTCAGCGTTTCGCCCTCTTTTTCGGGCGCACTGATGTGGCCCTACCTGTACCCTTGGCCGCAGCGCCCCGCCGGACTCGTCGAAGAAGGCTTCAAGGAACTCGCCAATCGCTGGGTTCCCATTCTCAATTTCGCTGACCAGCACGGCATCGACATCGCCTACGAACTCCACCCCGGCGAAGACCTCTACGATGGCGCTACTTTCGAACAATTCCTCGAAGCCACCGGCGATCACTCCCGCGTCGCGATCAACTACGACCCCTCTCACTTCATCCTGCAATGCCTCGACTATGTTGGCTTCATTGACGTATACGCTTCCCGCATCAAGGCCTTCCACGTGAAGGATGCCGAGTTCCGGCCTTCGGCCAAAGCTGGTGTCTACGGTGGTTATCTCGGCTGGAAAGAGCGTCCGGGCCGCTTCCGCTCTCTGGGTGATGGGCAAGTTGATTTCAAGCAAGTCTTCTCTCGTCTGACCGCCGCTGGCTATTCTTCCTGGGCCGTTCTCGAATGGGAATGCTGCTTCAAAGATAGTGTTCAAGGTGCTGCGGAAGGGGCCCCCTTCATTGCCTCTCACCTGATCAGCGTCCCCACCAAAGCCTTCGATGATTTTGCTGGTGCCGCCACCGACGCTGCCCGCAACCGCCGCATCCTTGGCCTCTAAACTCACGCTGCTGCAACTGGGTGCGTGTTAAACTCGCATCCAGTTGTGGCGGCCAAGCCTGTCAAGAAAATTCAACTGCGCCAGGATTCCTGGACTCGCGCCCAAGCTCTCCGCCAATGTGAACTGAGTTCGCGCCAACTCCTTGCTTGGGAGCGCCAGGGCTTCATCGCGCCCCGTGAACTTTACCAATACGAAGACCTGCTCGAACTGCGCGTGCTCGTGCGCCTCAAGGATCTCGGCTTTTCTTCCGCCAAGCTCCAGAAAGTCTTCTCGAGCATCCGCGCCAAGCTGACTGGCATTGACAACCCGCTCACGGAATTGCGGGTTTATCTTGAAGGACGCCGCGTCCGCGTGCAAACCGAAAACAGCCGCATGGAGGCCCTTTCCGGGCAACTTCTTTTCAATTTTGATCAGGCTGAACTCCGCCGCCTTCTGGCTTTCCCCAAGTCCGCCAAGGCCGGCTCAGGCCAGGCCCGCAAGGCCTTGCTCGATGCGGACCACTGGTTCCAGCGCGCGCTGGAGCTCGAGCAGACTGGAGCCGACAAACGGGAAGCCATTGCCGCTTACGAGAAAGCCGTCGAGCTGAACCCTGTTCTCGCCGGCGCGCTCGTCAACATTGGCACGATCTACTTTACTGCCCGCAAATGGCGCGAAGCCGAAAAATACTACCAGCGCGCGCTCGCCGCGGATAGCCAATACCCGCTCGCCCACTTCAACCTTGCGAATCTGCATGAAGAACTTGGCCGCACTTCGCTCGCCATCCAACACTACAAAAAGGCCCTCGAACTCCAACCCACTTATGCGGACGCTCACTATAACCTGGCCTTATTGTTTCAAACGCGTGGCCGCGACATGGAAGCCATCCGCCACTGGAAGCAATACCTTGCGCTTGATGCCTCCAGCCAATGGTCGGCCATTGCCCGGCGGGAAATGGCGAAGCTCCGCAGTTCCGCCCTCGTGGTAAAGAAACCTTCATCAAACGTGACCGAATCTGCCTAGTAAATACTAGTCATCAGTCATGTTAATATTGGATAACTCTTCAAGGGAAAGGTTTCATGAACATTAAAATTCACACAATACTGGTGTGCGCTTTGGCGTGCGCCCAGTCCCTGTTTGCTCAAGTTTCGGGCAGCATATCCGGTGTCGTTACCGACGCCTCCGGAGCATCCGTCCCAGGTGCCAAAATCGAGTTGTTTCTCGCCGGCGGTCAAACTCCTGCCATTGTCGCCGAATCGGGCGCGAATGGAAACTTCTTTCTGGCCGGCGTCCGTCCGGCCGTCTACTTCCTCCAGGTATCGTCAACCGGCTTTAGTACAAAGATCATTCAGGATCTCAAGGTAGATACAGCCACTGCGTTAACGTTGAAAGCGGTTGAACTTGAAATATCAGCCACTTCGCAAACGATCGAGGTTTCGGCTGAAAGCGCGGTCGTGCAAACCGGATCTGCAGAAGTATCTACCACGGTTACGAATGCACAGCTCCGCTTGCTGCCTTCACTCAATCGCAGTCCCGTCGGCCTCCTCCAGACTCAGGCCGGTGTTTCCTCCAATGCGCGCACCAGCACCACGATCAATGGCCTGCGTCCGTCCTTTTCCAATATCACCTTGGACGGCATCAATATTCAAGACAATTTTATTCGCACCAATACGGTTGATTTTCAGCCTAACCGTCTCCTGCTTGACCAGGTTGCCGAAGCAACGCTCGTCACCTCCAACTCCAACCCCGCATTGGGAAACGGTGCCGCGCAGATAAATCTCACCTCTCCTTCCGGCACCAACAAATTTCATGGCGGGCTGATCTGGAACAATCGCAACAATATCGCCAGCGCAAATACCTGGTTCAATAACCGAAACGGCGTAGCGCGCCCCTTCCTCAATCAGAATCAGTTTGGTGGCTCCATCGGTGGTCCAGTTAAGAAGGACAAGCTCTTCTTCTACGCCAACTATGAAGCACTGCGGCTGCGCCAGCAAACCGCTGTCAACCGGACCCTGTTCCGGGAAGATGCTCGCAACGGCATCATGACCTACGTTGATAACGCCGGCAATCGCCGCCAGGTGAACGTGCTTACCGCCGCCAACCTTACCCGCGATCCGCGTATGACAGAACTCCTTGCTGCCATGCCCGGTCCTTCCGCAATCAATCGCAATGATCTCGGTGATGGCCGCAATACTGGCGGTTACAGCTTCAACGTTCGCAACAACACCGACCGTGATCAGGTGCTGGGCAAGGTTGATTACAACCTAAACTCCAAGCATGCCTTCGCTGGAACTTACTCCTGGAACCGAGCCATCGTGGATCGCGCCGACCAGATGAACAACTTCGCCAGCGTGCCGGTTGTTTTCAACGATGGCGACACCAAGTTGCTCTCCCTCACCCATCGCTGGAGTCCTTCGGCCACCTTCACCAATGAACTCCGCGGGGGCTACAACCTGGCCCCGGCACCCTTTAATGTCGACCAGGATTTCAGCCAGCCCATCATTGCCCCTCCCACCTTTGTTAGCAATCCGACCAACACCTTCCGCGCACAGGGCCGCGTTACCAATACCTACAACATTCAGGACAACGCCACCTGGGTCAAGGGTCGGCACACGATTCAGTTCGGCTTCCACAGCCAATTCGTCCGAGTCCGGTCCTTTAATGAATTTGCCATCACCCCTACTTACAACATTGGCATCAGCGCGAACAATCCCATCAATATCGATGCGGCCCTGCCTGGTATCAGTGCCGCCGATCGCACGATCGCCAACAACTTGCTGGCCTTCCACGCCGGCTTCTTGACAACGGCCAACCAGACTTTCAATGTAAGGGACCGAACGAGCGGATTCCTCCCCAACGAACCTCAGGTGCGCAACTTTACCAACGACAACTACGCTGCCTACATTCAAGACCGTTGGAAGGTAAACCGCCGCTTGACCCTCAATGCCGGCGTGCGCTGGGAATACTTCACCCCGGTGGATGAAGCGAACAGCCTGGTCCTGTTGCCAGTTTTCGGCAACCAGTCCCCTATTGAGGCGCTCCTCAACCCCGTCGGAACACTTGACTTCGCTGGCAGATCGGTTGGCCGTCCTTGGTATAAAAAGGACCTCAACAACTTTGCCCCAAACATCGGCCTGGCCTACGATATCTTCGGCGATGGCAAAACCAGCTTCCGCGCTGGTTACAGCGTCAACTTTGCCAACGATGAATTCATCCGCTCCGTGGATAACAACGCAGGTACGAATGCCGGTTTGCAGCAAGCCATTAATCTGACTGGCCTAACTTCCCGCGCTTCTGCTCCTACTCCTTTCACAGCCCCTACGTTCAACGTGCCTCGCACCTATGCAGAAAACATTGCCGCCAGCCCCACCGCCGCCTATGGCATCCCCGACCCGAATCTTGTTACGCCCTATGTTCAGCAGTGGTCGGCTGGAATCCAAAGGGAAATCCGCAGTGGCGTTCTAGAAGTCCGCTACGTTGCCAACCGCGCTACCAAACAGTTCCGTGCCTTCGACTACAACCAAGTGCGGCTTGACGTTCCCGGCTACCGCGAAGACTTCTTCCGAGCCCGTAGCAATGGTGAACTTGCCCGTGCCCGCACCGGGGTCTTCAACCCTGTATTCAATGCGGCAATCCCGGGAAGCCAACCCACTCCTTTTTTCAACTCCCAGCCTAGTGGCGGCCTCCTAACCAACGCCACTATTCGCGGTGCCATCGAGCGCGGAGAAATCGGCGACTTGGCAAGCGTCTATCAGACGAACCGGCTGAATGGCAACGTCAGCTTTTTTCCCAATCGAAACGCATTGGCCACCAACATGATGACCAACTACTCCAATGCCAGCTACAACAGTCTCCAGATTGACTACACCCGTCGATACGCCAAGGGCTTCTACTTCCAGGGCAACTACGTTTGGTCGCGCAATCTGTCAGACGCGGCAGGCGATGCCCAGGCCCGCTTTGAGCCCTTCCTCGATCTCAACAACGGGGCCATTGAGTACTCCCGCACCCCATTCGACCTTCGCCATCAGTTCAAGGTCAATTCTGCTTGGGACCTTCCCTTCGGCCAGGGCCGCCTATTCGATGGTGGCCGCTTCATGAATCGCATCATTGGAGGATGGACTTTGAGTGGCTTCATCACGGTGAATTCCGGTTCGCCTTTCTCGATCACCAGCAATCGCGGTACGCTCAACCGCGCCGCACGGTCTGCTCTCAATACGGTGAACACAAATCTCACCATGAGTCAGATTAAGAGCCTCATGAATCTTCGTATTGAAGGTGACGGGCCCTACTTCTTTGCTCCCAGTGTGATCGCCGCCGACACGCGTGGAACCAACCTCGAGGGCATCGCGCCCAGGCCAGGGCAGGTATTCTTTAACCCCGAGCCCGGTACGATCGGTACTCTGGGTCGCCGCGTTTTTGATGGACCGATCTTCAAGAACACCGACATCGCCATCCAGAAGCGAACCCTGATTGGCGAAAGCCAGTACGTCGATTTCCGGGCGGAAATGTTCAATTTTTCCAACACAGTCAGTTTCGACGTCCCTGGCTACAACATCAACGCCACGAACTTTGGTCGTATCACGGCTACTCAATCCGGGCGTCGTGTCGTCCAGTTCAGCCTCTACTATCGTTTCTAATCAAAGCGAAAACCCCCAACCAAAAAGGCCCCGGCAGCATTGCCCGGGGCCTTCTTCATTTGCTAAGCTAAAGCTTGCAAGGCCCTCCTGTGCGCCCGTAGCTCAGCTGGATAGAGCGTTTGGCTACGAACCAAAAGGCCGGGTGTTCGAATCACTCCGGGCGCACCATCACTCATTATTCACTTCTTTTGTCCGATACTAGACTCGTGTCCGTGCGCTTGGCAACACTCGGGTTTTTGCTAGTCCAACTAGCGTCGGCCATTCCCCCTTCCGAGTCTTTGGCCCGCCTGACAGTCCGCCACTGGAACACCACATCTGGCCTTCCTGAAGAGAGCTTTCCTTCCGTCCTGACTTCAAACGGTGTTCACCTTTGGATCGCCTCCAATAACGGTCTTATCCGCTTTGACGGCCGCCAGGCAGAGACCTTCCGCCTCGGTGACGCTTTCGCAAACGAAGCCAATTCCGCATGTGCCGTCAATACTTTCAGTGCTTTAGCTGCAGACTCCACCGGCCGCGTCTGGGCTGGTACGCAGCGCGGCTGCCTTTTTGAAATTCTCCCCGACCGTTTGGGAACTTTCGCTAACTTTCGCTACCACGCCTTTGAGGCACCTGGTATGCAGCCTTCCCTCAGTGCCGTCGCAGGCATCACCCCTCTGCCGGATGGCCAACTGATGATTGTCCGCCGCTCCCACATCACCACCTGGCGTCCTCCCGCGGCCGAAGCCTTTCGCGCACCCCATCTGCATCCAATTCCGGCAACTCCGGCAATCCTCCCTCCGGATGGTCTGCAAATCCTCTTCAGTTCTCTTGCTCGGGATGGCACAATTTGGGCGATCCTCTCCGACCGTTCCGTCTATAGCTGGAATGCGGCCGCAACCCGGTGGCTCAAACACTTCACCGTCACTGGCGCCCCCCGTCGCATGATCCTCAGCTCGGACGGCAAAACCCTCTGGGTAGGCACCACCCAAGGCCTATTCTCCTGGACGGGCGGAAAACTAATCCAATACAATCCCGCCAACAGCGGAATTCCAGCCAGAGAAGTCGGCACCCTCCATCGGGATTCTCACGGGTGCATCTGGTTCGGTGGTGCACAGTTCCTGGGCCGGATTTGCGAGGGCCGAATTGAAACTTTACCTCTCGGTGTCGATACCGAAGAGATCCATTCTTCGCTGACCGAAGACCCGCAGGGCAATGTTTGGGTTGGGGGCCGCTGGGGCAACCTTTACCGGTTGAGTCCCACCGTTTTCCGGATCTTCACCCGCCGCCACGGCCTGCCGGAGAGCCATTTGACCGCGATCACGGTGGACCGCACCGGCCACGTCTGGGGCGGCCTGCGATCCAAAGGGATATTTCGCCTCGACCAGACTGGCAATGTTCAAAGCTTTCAAGAGCCGGAGATCGCGGAAGTCCAGGCGCTGATCCCACTCGGCTCCGAGGAGGTCCTTGCTGCCACGCAGTCTGGTCTCCACCGAATCGGCCCGCAAGGCAAGCAGCCATTTCCACTCGCACCTACCCCTGACCACAAACCGCTTGCCGCCCTCTTCCCGCTGGACGACAACCACATTCTCTACTCCCATAGTGGCGGCAATTACCATTTCACTCGAACTGGCCTCACCTGGCAGTCTGCCCCTATATCCAATCCCGTGCGCATGCGACAGTGGGCTCGCGATAGCCATTCCCGCGTTTGGGCTCTCAGTCAGAACGACGGCCTCTTCCGCTGGCACAACGGCTCCTATCAGTCAGTGCCGGGTGCGGCTTCCCCCTCTACCAGATTCTGGTATTCGCTCCATGCCGATGAAGAGAACCTCCTCTGGGTGGGCAGTAGCGAAGGCCTTTCAGTCTACTCCCCTGCCACCAACCACTTTCTTTCCCCCCGGCACTTCTTGCCGGGGGACCACGTCTTTCACATCTCCGCCGACAATTTTGGCCATCTCTGGTGTTCCAGCCGCAATGGCCTGATCCGGCTTGATCGCCGCCTGGCGCTCGCCGCGATCAAAGCGAATCAAACCGTCATTCCCTTTGATCGCTTCACCGCTGAGCAAGGTCTTCCCACTAGCAACTTCGGCCTCGCTACCTCATCAGCCGGTACCGCCACTGCCGATGGCCGTCTCTGGTTTCCCGGCCTGCTCGGCCTCGTCAGCCTCAATCCCGCCGACTTTGAGCGCCCTGCCCTCGACCCAGCCCCACTCCTCCTCCAAATGGCTGTTGATGGTGCCAGGCGAGACCTGAATTCCCTCGACCCCATCCCCCCAGGCACGCGGCGCATCGCCTTCAACTTCCGGTTGGTCCGGCTTGACCCTTTGGGTGGCGACTATTGCCGGCTTCGCCTGATTCCCTTCGATACGGAATGGCAGACTTGCAATGCCGGGTTGAGCGCGGAATATACGAATCTGCCCCCCGGTGATTATGAGTTTCAACTCCAGACCTCCGCCCAGGATGACGACTGGGAAGGTCCGATCCTCAAACTTCCTCTTCATCTTGAGCCAGCCCTCCATCAGCGAGGCTCCGTCCGCGTGGCGGCCGTTGTTCTCGCTGTAGGTATCGTGGCCCTGCTCTTCTGGCGGCGCAATCAGGCTGCACTGTCTCAACAACACCTTCTTGAACAGAAAGTAGAAGAACGCACTCAGGCCCTGGCCTCCGCCGTAAATGCCGCGCAAGCCGCCAGCCGCGCCAAGACGGAATTTCTCGCCACCATGAGCCATGAAATTCGCACCCCCATGAATGGCGTTCTCGGTGCTGTCCAACTTCTCGATGAGTCTGAACTGGACCCGGACCAACACAAGCTGGTCGGCGTCATCCGCCAATCCGGAGAAGATCTCGTCTCGATTGTCGATGACATTCTGAGTCTTTCGAGGGTCGAAGCCGGCAAGCTGAGCCTGGAAATTGGCCCGGTTTCTTTGCATCCTCTCTGCGAATCACTGATCGCACTCTACCGCCCCAAAGCAGAGAGCAAAGGCATTGCGATCTCTGTTGAAATCGATCCCTCCCTGCCGCCGGTTATTGCTACAGACTCTCAACGTCTCCGCCAGATTCTGCTCAACCTCATCGGCAACGCAGTGAAATTCACCGAAACCGGCTCTGTGAAGCTAATCCTGTCTCCCAACCCCGATGCTACCGATGTTCACTTCGATATTGTCGACACCGGCATCGGAGTAGCGGCCGACAAAATCGATACTCTGTTCGATCCCTTTGTTCAGGCCGACTCATCCACTACGCGCCGCTTTGGCGGCAGCGGCCTGGGGCTGGCCATCGTCCGGCGTTTCGCCGAGGCGCTGGGCGGCTCAGTGAGTCTTGAGAGTTCTCCCGGGGTCGGCTCCCGCTTCCGGGTGGCGCTTCCACTTCAACCCGCAATGGCTAACTCAACAGATAGTCCTTCGGCTCCTGCCGCTCCTGTTCCTGCGGGCTTGTGCGTTTTGCTTGCTGAAGACAATGCCGTCAACCAAATGGTTTTTCAACGGATCTTGCTCCGGCTCGGCTGCCAGGTACAGATTGCCCGCCACGGCGGTGAAGCCCTCGCTCTCCTCAAGCAATCGAAAGTCGATCTCGTGCTGATGGACTGCCAAATGCCCGAGATGGACGGTTACGCTGCCACGCGCGAGCTGCGCTCCTGGGGCGGGAAATTCGCGCACCTGCCCATCATCGCGATTACCGCTAGCGCCATGGAGGAAGATCGCCGCCGCTGTTTTGAAGCGGGCATGAACGACTTCCTCAGCAAGCCCCTGGTTCTCGCCACTCTCCAGCAAAAACTCGCCCAGTGGTCTAAGCCCTGATATCCTGACGGGTTCATGCCTGCTCCTCGCGATATCTCATCTGACAAATTCGTTTTTGGCTGCCACCGCTTCGGTTTCGGCCCCGCCCCTGGCGGTGGTCCCGTCGATGTCGAGCGCCACGTCATCCCCCTCGTCAAGATGGCTTGGGACCAGGGCATCCGTGCCTTCGATTCAGCCGTCCTCTACCGTGCCACTCTCCAGTTGGGTCGTGCCCTCGACGCACTTGGCATCGCCCCCTCGGAAATTCGCTTTCAAACCAAGTGCCTGCGCTATCTCGGCCTTGCCATCGAAGGAGCCGAGGAGCACCAGCCCGAAGCCCTCCTCCAAGGGATCCCCAAGCGCTACCACGGCCTCACGGACAAATGGGATACTTCGCCCAAGGCGATTGAAGAACAGGTCTGCCGCGAGAGCATCGAGTTCGGCGGCGGCGCACTCTATGGTGTCGCCCTGCACGATCCGCCCGACATGCGCAAGCAGGTAGGCCTCGATTGGGAGGCCGACATCACACCCGCCGTTGCCTGGCTCAAGACCGCCAAGGCAGCCGGTTTCGTGGAGCGCATCGGCCTGGGTGTCAAGGAGCCGGATTTCGTTCACGAGTTTTTGCAAAAAGAATCAAATACTCTCGACTACGCTGGCCTCACCTTCTGCCCTTCGATCCTGGGCCCGCTCCTGTCCATTATTGACGCGGCTGCAGGGCCCCATCCCTTTACCGTCACGCTCATGGGCATCAATTACGGCCAGGCCTTCACCCTCACCGAAGACCCGCTCACCGCGCCACCCTTCCTTTACAATTACGAAGTCGCCTCGCCTGCCGAGCGCGAACTGATGTCCCGCTTCTTCCGCATCTGCGGTTCGACGCCCTTACTCCATCTGGCCGCCGCTGTGGCTGGTCTGCTCGTGGTCCACTTCCCGAAAGTGGTCAACCAGATTGTTACCTCCACCATGACGCCTTCGCGGCTGGTCGAAACCATGCGCCTCGTTCGTGAAGCCGAAGTGCCCGCTCCCGTCTGGGCAGAGCTCAAGGCGGCCGAATTGATTCCGCGCGAATTTCCCACCAGCTAAAGGGCTCGTGTTCCTCGGCGACAATCATTACCTCTATCAGCTTCGGGCCGCCTGTCTCGCGCAGCCGGCCCTCAACGCCCACCAGCTAGCGGCCATCGATCACTCGCTCGACCTTGCGACTGCCGCGTCCACTGTTGACGAATTCATCGAGCAATCGAAGCAGCTCTTCGAACTTGCCCGCGCTACCTGCCTCGACCGGGCTGCCAATCTCCGCCGCGCTGCCCTTGCTCTCGATGATCCCTGGCTGGCCGCTGCAGCCGCCGCGCAGAACGAAGCCATTTTGCGTGCCAGCTCTCACGCTGAATTGCTCGCTCCTGGCGCGCACCCAGGCTTTGCCCAGTCGGCCGAATTCCACTCTCTTGTCCGCCAGATCTACGCCTTACCGAACGAAGCCAATCTTCTCCGGCCCCGGATCCTGGCCCTCGACCCGGACTTTGACTCTGCCCCCGCCCGCCACCGCTGGCGCGTTCCCTGGCTTGGCGCTGGTCCCGCCCCGCCCCCTTGCCCCCTGTTCGAACAAACGAAGCCAATCCTGGGCGGCCCCACCTTCGCCAGCTCCTACCTCGAACGCCAAAGCCTTTGGCCTGAACCACTTCTGGCCGAACTCGCCCAACGAGCCGACTCGCTGATTCGGTCCTCCACCACGCCAATTTCAAACGAAGCCAGTTCTACCTTCCTCTGCTTCGATTTCCAAATCTCCGCCTGCTGGAACCAGCTCCTGCTCGACACCCTGCTCGCCCCCTTCACCGCCGCCCTCGAGAATACATTCGAACCCAATCCCGGCAATCTCCAACAAACTATTCTCCGGACCCACCAACTCACCGGCTTCCCCCCTCACGCTATCCTGACCCTGCCCCGCATTCAATTTTTCTTCGCCTACAATCTCGATGCTCCTCCGCTCGAAGGCTTGGGTGCATTCGACGGGGAAGGCGGCTTTCCCTTTCTCCGGGCCCTGCGCGCCTACGGCCGCCCACCCGACTGGGACCGTCTCCTCCCCGCCCTTGACCTGAATCTGCAGCCGGTGACGCTATACTACCGGGACCGTCCCTTTCCCATTCGGGAATTCGTGATACCTTCTCTCCAAGGAGCCAGCCTTTAGCGATGCCTGCCCATACTCTCGATCTCCAGCACGCCAAAACCCTCACCGTTACCCCGGGGGAAGACCATGACCTCGTCGAAATCCGTGGCGCCGAAGGCCAGCTCGAACTCCGCGTGAAGCTCACGCCGGATGGCCCTGTCCTCCAGATGGAGAGCGTCCGGCTTTCGCTCAAGTCCGCCGAGGATATCAATGTCGAGTGCCGCAATTTTGAAGTCCGCACCTCCGAAGCCATTGACCTTCACGCCGACACAGGCATGCAACTCAGCGGTCAGGCGGATATCCGCGTCAATGCCAATGGCGACGTAATCGTGACGGGCGAAAAGATTTTCCTCAACTAGCCATGCCTCCTGCCGCCCGAATGACCGACAACGTGATGCATGACTTCCCGCATTGTCATGCCCCGATTCACCCTCCGGCCCCGACCCCGACGCCAATGCCCCATCCGCCAATGCCGATTCCGATCATGGTCGCGGTGATTCCCAATGTGCTCATCAATACTCTGCCAGCTGCTGTCGTCACCAGCCAGACGCTTCCCTGCCTCATGCCCAGTTGCGTTCCGGGCGGACCGGGAATAGTTTCCAAAGGATCCTCCAGCGTATTTACTGGCGGCCTCCCCGCTGCCCGCCTCGGAGATCTGGTCACTTTCGCCAGTTGTGTCGGCCCCATACCCTGCACCACCGGCAAGATCATTCCGCCCTGCTCCGTGAACGTGATCATTGGCGGATAGCAGCACTCGTGCGCCACGAACACTTTGAAGCACTTCGCCCCATCTGCCCGGCTTGCCTTCTCAGCCGCGGCAAGAACTCACTGCTCCGCTTGGGCACCATTGCCGTTGAGCAGGACGGCGATATCCGCGAAGGCTCTCTGATCTGTTCTGACTTAAGCTGTCAGCGAGAACACCCGATCCTCGACGGCATCCCGGTTGTACTGGCTGACGCTCCTTCCTGGCTCAAGAACCAGATTCTCGGCGTGCTCCGCAGGGAAGATCTGAGCGATTTCACCGAATCCCTACTCGGCGATTTGTCCGGTTCGCAATCCGCCTTTGATTCCGAGCGTGGCAACCTCAGCATCTACGCCGATTCCCATTGGTCTCCAGAAGCGCCAGGCTACCTCACCCTCTTTGAGGCTGTCACGGAATTGCTCGACAAAGCATCCTCCGGCCGCTGGCTCGATCTGGGGTGTTCCCTCGGCCGGGGCACCGTCGAACTCGCCCGCCGCCACGGCCGCCTGACCGTTGGAGTGGATCTCAATTTCTCGATGCTGCGCCTGGCGGAACAGATCCGCCGCACCGGGGAAGTCCGCTACCGCCGTCGCCGCGTGGGGCTGGTTTTCGATACCGTCACCCAAAAGCTTGACGATATGCCCGGCGAACATGTCTCTTACTGGTGCGCGGATGCCGCCGCCCTGCCCTTCGCTGACGATTGCTTCGACGGTGCCCTGGCGCTCAATATGCTCGATTGCGTCGCCTCGCCGGTGGGCCTGATTCAGGAACTGGCGCGGCTCACCCGCGAGTCCAGCGATGTCCTGCTTGCGACTCCCTTTGATTGGGCCGCTGCCGCAACACAGCCCGCCGCCTGGGTCGGGGGGCATTCTCAACGGTCCGCCCCGGGAGACGGCTCCTCGCTCGATATGTTCCGCTACCTGTTAAACTCGCTTCCGCTCGGCTTTGTCATCATGGCTGAGCGCGACCCGGTAACCTGGCGGCTCCGCCTGCATGAGCGGTCTGTCACCGAGTATCAGGTCTATTGCGCCCGGCTCAACCGTTGCGCGCCACTGCATAAGCGTGGTCGGCCAGCGGGCTAGCCTGCTCCACGGGAGCCCCCCAGCGGGAGCGTTCCTTGCGGACTCGCAGTTCCGTGAAGGCGTCATACACTTCATCGATGTCGCTCTGCTGCAAGCCAGGCAGGTTCAAGACTGTCTCGCGGTGATTCGCCGGTCGTAGATGATAGTCCGCTGGCAGATAGCCATTGTCGCGGCAGGTCTGAAAGAGATGCGTACCCGGATAAGGGTAAAAGACGAAGAAGCCAAAGTCGAAGCTCTCCAGTTCTTCGGCAAGATGATAGGTCTCCCACATCTCTTCCCGCGTCTCTCCCGGTAGCCCAAGCATGTAGTTGGCAATAGTGAAGATCCCCGCCGCCTTAGTCCAGCGAAATACATCACGGAAGCGCTGATTGGTTACGGGCCGCTTCATGATTTCGCGACGCACCCGCTCGCTCCCGCTCTCTACGCCATAGGTGATCTGCTGGCAGCCCGCCTCAGCCAGCATCTCGATCATCTTCTCGTTCACGGTTTCCACGCGCGCATGGAGACAGAAGGGCACGTGGAACTCTTCCTTGTAACGGCGGCAGAACTCCTTCACCCAGGGGTGATGGATGGTGAAGGTGTCGTCAAGGAAGATCACATAGCCCAGCCGCCCGGCTTCCCGCAGGCCGCGTAGCTCGGCAAAGACATTGTCGTGCGTGCGTCGTCGGCCATACTCGCCCGTGCCCTCATAGAGCTCATTGAACATGCGCGCGCCGCAATAGGTGCAAGGGAAAGGGCAGCCGCGTTGCGTAGACATCTGCACAGTGCCCAGCGGTTCTTCGAGCAGGTCCCGGGCAGCGAAGGGCAAACGGTCGAGTGGCTCTACGGGTTTACGCAGCACCGGCTTGAAGCCGCCGCGCACCCAGATGTTTTCAATGCCATGCGCGCTCTTGCCAGCCTCCAGTCTTTCGACCAGATCCAGCAACGCTTCTTCACACTCGCCCAGGCCAACAAAGTCAAAGCCCGGGGCTGCCAGTACGGCTTCCGGGGCAAAGGTGGCGTGCAAGCCGCCTCCAACAATTGGTGTCGAAACTTCGGAACGGATCACAGCCGCCAGATGCTTGGCCCGCAACCACTGGCGTGTGGTCATCGAAATGCCGATCAACCCGGGTTCGGCCTCGCGCAGCCGGGCAACGACTTCTTCGTCGGCCATGCCGATGGTGGCCCGCACGAGAACCGCCTCATGGCCGTGCTCTCTGAGATAGGCACCCAGGAAGGCTGGCCCCAGTGAGGCCATCGCCCACTGGCTCTCGGTATCGACTTCAAGAAAGACAACACGCATTGGGCAAAGGCTATCACGATACAAATTAGCCCCCCCCTTGACTTCGGATTTGTCCTCAAATATATTCACGCAACCTAGATACTCAAAAGCTAGGGACGTCTCTCTGTTTGAGGTTAAGACCATGCGAGCATTTTCTGCTGCGTTATTGTCGTTGTCCCTGCTGCTGGCCAGTTCAACTGGCTGGGGCCAAGCTGTTTACGGAACCATCGTGGGCACGGTAACTGATTCGTCCGGGGCTGCCATTCCCGGGGCGAAAGTGATCATTACCGATATCGGCCGCGATGTGTCACAAACCACCACTACCAACGAATCGGGCAATTACACCCAACGGTTTCTGATCGCGGGCACCTACCGTGTCCGCGTCGAGTCCGGCGGATTTAAGGCCTATGTTCAGGATCGAGTGCAGGTATCAGTAGATACCGAAGTTCGCGTAGCGGTGCAACTGGAGATCGGCGAAATCTCCCAAACGGTTGAAGTTACTTCCGAAGCTGGCATCCTGAAGACCGAGCGCAGTGATGTCGCAACTACTTACGCGGCCAAGACAATGACTGAATTGCCGGTGCTGGGTCGCCGCTTTACCAACTTCCAGTTGATGACCCCGGGGGTTGTCGCCTTTCCTGCCTCGCGAACGGCCGCTTCGGCTGAGAATCCACAAGGATCTTACCGCATGCTGGTGAACGGTCAAAGCTTTGCGGGTACCTCGCACCTGCTCGATGGAACGGACAACCACGATGCCGTGCTGGGCTGGATCGTGATCAACCCGACGCTTGAATCGGTAACGGAAGCCAAGATTACGACTGCCAACTATGACGCGGAGTTTGGCGTAGCGAGCGCGGGGGTAGTGAGTGCGCAAACAAAGTCGGGCACCAACCGGATTCATGGGTCCGTGTTTGAATTTCTTCGCAATGACAAGCTGAGCGCGCGCAATCCCTTTACGCAATCGCGGCCGATCCCGAATTCCAACGGCCGGCTCATACCGCTGACACAGTGGAATCAGTTTGGTGCATCCATCGGCGGCCCCATCTTGAAGAACAAGCTCTTCTACTTTGGCGACTATCAGGGTACGAGAAGAAATTCAGGCGGTGGAAGCCTACTTCGTGTACCTTCGCTCGAAGAACGGACAGGTAATATGAGCGCGACCGGCATCAACATTTTTGATCCTGCGTCGGGAGCCGCGCCTGCAAACCGGGTGGCTTTTGCCGGCAACATCATTCCGGCGTCGCGACTGTCCCCCCAGACGCAAAACTTGCTCAAGTTGATTCCGGGTCCCAATATCAACGCGGCCTTGGACCAGCCTAACTTTGCATCTTCGGGCGGGGTTCGTTCTGATGACGATGCCTTCAATATCCGGATTGACCACTACACAACTGAAAAGTTGCACACCTTTGGACGTTACTCCATGCAGGACTTTCGCACAGTCGCGCCAGGTTCATTCGGATTGGTGGCTGGAGGGCCTGGCCTCGACGCATCCGGTTCCACGAATGCCTACGCCGGAGCTTCAGATTCACGGAATCATTCCCTCGCGGCCGGTTTCGACTACAACCTGAAGCCGACACTCTTGACCGATTTTCGCTTTGGCTTCATGAAGTATTACGTCTTTGGACAGCCCAACGGAATTGGAACTTCGCCTGCCAGGGATGCTGGCATTCCGGGTCTGAACAACGACGAAAACTTCACTTCCGGCATGCCAGCCTTCTTTATCAATGGCTATGGCAACAACCTATTCCGCTTTGGATATGCGCTGGGAGTGAACGGCTGCAATTGCCCACTGATTCAGGATGAGCGGCAGTATCAGTTCGTGAACAACTGGACGAAGATTCAGGGCAATCACACGATCAAGTTTGGCGCTGATGTACGACGTGCCTTGAATCTGCGGGTGCCGAGCGACCGGCATCGTTCGGGTGAATTGAACTTTGACGCTGCCCGTACACAAGGTCCAACAGGCGGTGGATCAGGCCTGGCGTCGTTCCTGATGGGTGATGTCTCGCGTTTTGAACGCTACGTGTCGAATACCCTCGATGCGAGTGAGAGCCAGAATCGCTTCTTCTTCTTCATTCAGGATCAATGGCGCATTACCAGCAAGCTGACTATCAACTATGGTCTGCGCTGGGAGAACTACCGTCCCCAGCGGGTCAATGCGGCTGGCAATGGAGGCTATGTCGATCTAGCGACGGGCGAAGTATCAGTTGCCGGCCGGGATGGCGTCGGGCTGGACCTGAATGTGAATACTTCAAACAAGCTCTTCGCGCCAAGGCTCGGCATTGCCTATCAGTTGAACTCGAAGACGGTTATCCGTACCGGGTATGGCCGTGGGTTTAACCTCGGTGTCTTTGGCTCGATTTTTGGCCATAACGTCACGCAGAACCTGCCCGTGCTGGGGATCCAGTCGTTGCAGCCGGCGAGTAACTTCCAGTCGGTCTTCAGTCTGGATCAAGGACCGACGCCGCTTGACCCTGGCGCAATTCTTGCTGCCCAGCGGACCGGACCCACGGGGAAGAACATGCTTCCCAATGGCGTTACCGCCTTTGTGATCAGCAACCCGATTCGCTTCCCGACGGTTGACGCCTGGAACTTCACGATCCAGCGGCAACTCACGGGCACCTCGTCGTTTGAGGTGGCCTATGTGGGCACCAAAGGAACGCACGTATTCGCCGGCACGGGTGGGGACTATGATCCGAACCAGGCCGACATCAATGGCTTTGGAACCACGACCACCAATCAGCGCAAGCCCTTCTTCAACCAGTTCGGCTGGACTCAGAATCTTCGCTACTACGGCAGCGATGCCAGCAACAACTACCACTCCATCCAGACGCGTTTCGACAAACGATTCTCCAATGGATTGAACATCATGTCCCACTACACGTTCTCGAAGAATATCGACTACGACGGGACCTATTACCCGCGAGACGCAAGGCTGGCCAGAGGGCCTGCGAGCTTCAACCGCGCGCATGTCTTGTTCATCTCTGCACTCTATGAGGTGCCGTTCGGCAAAGGACGACGCTTCCTTTCGAGCGCATCGCGGGCAATGGATATGGTGGTTGGCGGCTGGCAGGTCAACGGCACCTGGAACCGCATGTCGGGCATACCATTTACTCCCAGTTACCGGGACTGTAACGCGGATCGGGATACAGGATGGTGCCGGCCAGATCTGATTGGCGACCCCAAGCTTGAAAATCCGAGCCAGTTCGGCTGGTTCCAGACGGCGACGGCTCCGCTGACGGCCAACGGAATGACGAATGGCCCGTGGCAGAGGCCGCAGCGTGCCAACTTCGGTACGATCGGCCGTAACATGATGATCGGGCCGGTCTTTGATCAGTTGGACATGAGCTTCTTCAAGACGTTCAGCATCAAAGAAGGCCACACTCTGCAGTTCCGCGCTGAGTCTTTCAACTTTGCCAACTACACGAGTCTGGCGAATCCGAATGCTTGCGTGGACTGCCCTGGTGTGGCTGGCCGCATCTTCGGAGCCTTTGCTGCTTACGTTCCGCGGCAGTGGCAGATGGCGTTGAAATACGCGTTTTAATGAAGGCATGAAGCTCTTCGCGCTGTGGCTGATGTTCGTGCTGGCGATGCCGGCGCAGACGTCAGCCACTTTGCGGTTAGAGGCGAGTGCACTCAAGGCGAGAGGCGATGCGGCGGGGGCACTCGCTATCTATGAGCACGCTGCAGCGCTGGAACCAAGAGCGGCTGATCTACGCGATGAAGTGGGCTTCCTGCTGGCTGTGCTTGGCAAGCAGCGGGAGGCGATCGCCGCGTTCGAAGAAGCCATCCGGCTCGATCCAGAATTTGCACCGGCCCGCTATCACCTGGGTGTAGCACTGTGGCTGCAGCGTGATCCTCTCGGTGCGATCCGGGAGATGAAACAGGCAGTACGGTTGGTGCCTGGCAATGCGGAATCTCAATTCCGCCTCGCCAGCATGCAGTCTGAAGCAGGCGAGCCTGTGGAAGCGCTGGCGGCCGCGCGCGCTGCTTCGACGCTCGAGCGAAAGCGGGCTGACATATGGAACCTGCTTGGACAACTGGAACAGCGTGCTACAAATCTGAAGGCTGCCCGGGTTGCCTTTGAGCGCGCGGTGGCGCTGTCGCCACTGGCTGAGTATCGCAATAGCCTCGGCTTTGTGCTGGTGGACCTGGGGCTGGCTGCTGAGGCCGTGCAGCAGTTTCGTGCGATCCCCGCAACTGATCCGGCCTACCGCGACGCACAGATCAACATCGGCTATGCGCACCTGCACACAGGGGACTATGATGCCGCGCTTATGCATTTTCAGGCACTTTCCAAAAAGTATCCGCATCATGCGGTAATTCATTACGATCTGGGCCTGGCGCTGAAGCAGAAAGACCAACTTGAGGAAGCCAAGGCAGCGCTTAAGGAAGCGTTGCGGCTGGACAAGAGTCTCATTGAGGCCTACTACACTCTCGGGATCACGTACTGGCAAAATGGGGAAATTGAAGAGGCCGCGGCAGCGATGCGTAGCGCGATCACCGCACGGCCGGACTATGCTGAAGCGCATTACATGCTGGGTACGGCACTAAAGCAATTGGGCGATTTGGCAGGTGCCAGCGTGGCGCTGGAAGGGGCGATCCGGCTGAATCCGGATACGCCCGGGCCCTACAATACACTGGCACAAGTGAAGCAGCAGCAAGGGGATCGTGCGGCAGCGAAGGAGCTGTTTGCCCAAGCGGCGGAAGTGAAGAAGAAGCTGGATGCTTCGCAGGTAGAGCGGCTGCGGGGGATGGGGCCCGCTACGCGTGCTCCCCTTCCACGACCTTGAGAATCTGATTCGGCTGGACATTTTTGAGGCGGTCAATGGTGCCGCTGGGCCAGTGGATTTCGAGGTCGGCCGTTGAGGCGGTGCCGAGACCAAAGTGAATGCGCAGATCGTTTTGGGAAAGGTAGCTGCCGCCACTGCGCACTTCATCCATCTGGCGATGCTCTTCCGTGCGGCAATAGACGCGGGCCCCAATGCCGCTGCGGTTGGATTTGACGCCGACGGTCTTGACCAGAAGCCAGTTGTTCTTTGTTTTCGAATCGCATCGCAGCAACTGCGGCAGATCGTTCACGCAGTTGACGAGAAGATCGAGATCGCCATCATTGTCGAAGTCGCCACAAGCCATGCCGCGGCCGCTCACCTGCTCAGCGATACCAGGACCCAAGTGCGTCGAGATCTCTTCGAGGCGGCCATTGCGCAGGTTGCGGTAGGCCACCTTTCGCTGCCGGTAGCCGGATTCCGTGGCGCTTTCACCGACTTCCGGATATACGTGGCCATTGCAGAGGATCATGTCTTTCCATCCATCATTGTCGAGATCGAGAAAGCATGCACCCCAGCCGAGGAAGCGGGTGACCCGGCCGAGGCCTGCCTGAAAAGTGCGGTCTTCAAAGATACCGCCGGGGAGTCCACGATAGAGGCTCGATGTGTCTCCGGCAAAGTTGGTCTTGACGATATCGAAATGACCGTCGCAATCGTAGTCCGCAGCACTGACGCCCATCCCCGCTTGGGGCTTGCCGTCAGCCGAGAAGGCTACGCCCGCTTCGATGCCGATGTCGGTGAAGGTGCCGTCATGATTGTTGCGGTAGAGAGCAGAGGAGGTAGAGTCATTGGCGACGTAGATATCCGGCCAACCATCATTGTCGAAGTCGGCAACCAAAACGCCCAGGCCATAGGTTCCTTCTGTTTTGAGGATACCGGCCGGAGCGGAGACATCGGTAAAGGTGCCGTCTCCATTGTTGTGAAACAGAATATTCTTGCCACCGGGAAGGCCAGGCGGCCCGCAGGCGACGAGAATACCTTTGTATTTGCAAGGCCCCGATTCCGGGAGCGGCGCGGTTACTGGATCAAAGTCGATGTAATTGGCGACGAAGAGATCGAGGTGGCCGTCTTTGTCATAATCAACAAAAGCACAGCCGGTGTTGTGCCGTTTCAGTCCAGTGGTGGTTCGTGTCGTAACACCCGCCTTGAAGGCGACATCGACAAACTTACCGTTCCCTAGATTCTTCCAGAGCGAGCAATCTCCCCAGTAGGAAACAAAAAGATCGTCGAATCCATCATTGTTGTAGTCCCCGACGCAACAGCCGCTCCCCCAACCCGTGCGGGCGATGCCGGCGGGGATTGTGACATCAGTGAAGGTTCCATCCCGATTGTTCTTGTAGAGACGGCTGACCGGGGCTGCACCCGTTGGCCAACGAGTTTCAAAGCGGGTTCCGTTGACGAGAAAGATGTCCAGCCAGCCGTCATTGTCGTAGTCAAAGAAGGCAGCGCCGCAGCCAGTGGTTTCGATGAGGTATTTGTTGCGGCGCTCGCTGCCGTAGATAGTTTTTGTCTTGAGGCCTGCCTCGCGGGCGACGTTAACGAACTCAATCCCCAAGCCCTGGCCGCGAAGGAGCTGGTCGAAGGAAAAGACTGCCGCGGTGCGGCTGAGTGATCGGAGGATCTCGCGGCGCGTGGACGGCATCGCCCCTATTGAATCACGGCGCTACACTGAATTCGTGCGCAGACTGATTTCTTTGCTGTTGCTCGTGGTGTTCAGCTTGTCGCTGATCCCCGCCCCGGCCACCGCAAGGGATGAGGTGAAGCTCCCGGCTTGTTGCCGCCGCGACGGGAAGCACCAATGCTCCCTCATGCGGCAAGCGCATCGTCCTGGGCCACACTGGCGAGCGAGCTCGCTTCCTTGCCCGCATTATCCGCAGGCTCCCGCAAGCTTTGTCCGACTCGATACTTTGCTGCTGGAATCCTTACCGTTTGCAGTTGCTGGTGCCGCTGTTGAAGTGCTTTTCAATAGCGAACCTGTCTTCCAGGCGGCTGCACCGCTTGGACTGAATCGCGGTCGCGCTCCCCCTCTCTACTCCTGAACGCCCGATTTACTGTTCAAGGAGAAACCATATGACTCACCCTACGCGCAGGGCGGCTTTCGCCCTTTGCTGCGCTGTCCCGTTGGCAGCGAAAACCAATCCCCGCGAAATTCAAGAAAAGTTCATTGCCCCTTGCTGCTGGAGAGAGAATCTCGCTGTGCACCGGTCTCCCGAAGCGGATCTTATACGCGCCGAGATTGATCGATTTCTCGCGGAAGGCAAAACAGAAGAAGAAATTGAGGATCACTACCTGGCCCGCTACGGTGAGCGCATTCTGCGCGTCCCTCGTGGTCAACGATCCTGGTGGCTCTTTTCTCTACCCGTCGCTGCTCTGGCAGCCGGCGGTGTTTTTCTGGCTCGCTACCTGAAGAAGGAAGCCCAATCCACACCATTGCCGACTGGACCTCTACCTGAATTTGACTTGGAAGAATTGGAGCACAAACAATGACTCGACGAGAGAATTTGACTTTGATGACCGCCCTGTTCGCAGGGAAGGCCGCTGCCCAGGGCCCCGCTACATATAGCCTGCCGAAACTGCCCTATGCGCTGGACGCGCTGGAGCCTCATGTGGATGCCCGCACCATGGAGATCCACCATGGCAAGCACCATCAGGCCTACGTAGACAATTTGAACAAGGCACTCGCCACGCAACCTTCTGTTGCCAGCAAGCCCCTGAAGGAGTTGTTGAGCAACCTCGATGCCGTACCGGAGGCCATTCGTACGGCAGTCCGCAATCACGGGGGCGGCCATGCAAACCATAGCCTCTTCTGGGAGACGCTGGCTCCAGCCAAGGGACAGGCACCCAAGGGCGCATTGGCGAGTGCGATCAACAAGAGCTTCAAGTCACAGGCTGAGATGGAAGACAGATTGAAAACCGCAGCAATGGGCGTCTTTGGCAGCGGCTGGGCGTGGCTGGCACTGGATTCGCAGAAGCGGCTGGTTTTGACCGCATCACCCAATCAGGACAGCCCGCTCTCGCGCGGACTGGACCCCCTGTTCGGGATCGACGTTTGGGAACACGCCTACTATCTGAAGTATCAGAATCGTCGGGCTGATTACCTGGGAGCGATCCTGAAGCTTGTGAACTGGGACTTGATCAGTTCCCGCTACGAAACGCTTTCCCGCTGATCTCCTTTCGGGAACCAGTGCTGGGTGCGATTGGCAAACTTGACCAAAGCGAGCATGACCGGGACTTCCACCAGCACGCCTACGATCGTGGCGAGGGCCACGGGAGATTCGGCACCAAATAATGTGATCGCCACGGCGACCGAGAGTTCAAAGAAGTTGGAAGCCCCGATCATGCCCGCCGGCGCTGCGACGTTGTATGGGCAGTGGAGCTGTTTCGCCCCGAGATAGGTGAGCAAGAAGATGAAAACAGTCTGCAGGATCAGCGGCACCGCGATGAGGCCGATGTGAAGCGGATTGTTGAGGATCACTTCGCCTTGCAGGGAGAAGATCAAGATGAGTGTTAGCAGCAGACCTGCGATCGTGACGTTGTTGAAGCGTGGCAGGAAGCTGTTCAGGAAGTAATCCAGGCCCTTGCTTTGGACGATGAACTTGCGCGTCAGGACACCACCTACGAGCGGGATCACGACAAAGAGGACGACGGAGAGCAGCAAGGTTGCCCAGGGGATCTGTATGCCGCCAATGCCTAGCAACAGGCCGACGATCGGGGTGAAGGCGATGAGGATGATGAGGTCGTTGGTGGCGACCTGGACGACGGTGTAGGCCGGGTTGCCTCGCGTAAGGTGGCTCCAGACGAAGACCATAGCCGTACACGGGGCGGCACCGAGCAGGACAGCGCCAGCGAGATAGTCCCTGGCGAGTTCAGGCGAGATCATCGACTGGAAGATGACGAAGAAGAAAAGCCAGGCGATGCCGAACATCGTGAAGGGCTTGATGAGCCAGTTGGCGGCCCAGGTCAAGTAGAGGCCAGTAGGGGACTTGCCGACATCCTTGATACTGGCGAAGTCCACCTTCATCATCATCGGGTAGATCATGAGCCAGATGAGGATCGTGATCGGAATGGAGACCTGAGCATATTGCAGGCGGCCCAGCGCTTCGGGCAAGGCAGGTACAAGTTTTCCCAGGGCTACGCCGAGCAACATGCAGAGGGCAACCCACCAGCTAAGGTTCTTCTCAAATGAGCTCAAAGTAAGGATCCTTCTCCACCTGATATGGCGGCGATGAAATGAATTTCTGAGTCGGGCTGGATGGCTTCGAGCAGGCCAAGCGGGGTGACTTCGTCATCGACGGAGATGGCAAGGTTGGGCCGCAGCAGGAGTTGGCTGATGCCGGGATGGAGTGCTTCGAGTTGGGCCAGGACTTCTCCCACGGTGCTACCTGAAAGAGTGAAGGATTGCTGGCCGCCGGTGTGGTTGCGGTAGAGCGTTGGGATGAAGACTTGTGCCACGGCAGCCTACAGGCCGAGGATGGTTTCGGGCTTCATCGGCACCCGGTTGAGACGCTTACCGGTGGCCCGGTAGAGAGCGTTGGCGACTGCGGCGAGTGGCGGCACGATGTTGGCTTCGCCCACGCCACGCACGCCAAAGGGATGGCCGGGGTTGGGGACTTCAACAATGACGGTCTCGATCATCGGCAGGTCGAGCGCAGTTGGCATGCGGTAGTCGAGGTAGCTGGAATTGCGCATGTCGCCGCTGGCATCCATAAAGTATTCTTCGTTGAGCGCCCAGCCGATGCCTTGCGCGGTGCCGCCTTGCATCTGCCCCTCGACGTAACTGGGATGGATGGCCTTGCCGGCATCCTGGACGCTAGTGAGGCGGAGCACGTCGGTCTTACCGGTTTCAGGATCCACCTTCAAATCAACGATGAGGCCGGCGACAGAACCGCCGACGCCGCGTGGATTCACGGCGGCACTGGCGGAGATGGGGCCGCCGGTGGAATCGAGCTTGGCGGCGAGTTCTGCGAAGCGGAGTGATTTGTCTCCCGCACGGAAGGTGCCGTGAGCAAACTCAACCGTATCGACCGACCAGAGGCGGGCGGCGCGTTCCTTCATCTGCGCGACGATGGCTTGCGCGGCATCATGCACGGCGAGGCCCGTGGCGAAGGTGGTGCGGCTGCCGCCGGTGACGCCGGTATAGCCAACCGAATCGGTATCGACAATAGTCGGGTGAACATCCTCCGCGCGGAGGCCGAGCACTTCAGCCGCCTGCATGGCGAGCGAGGTGCGGGAGCCGCCGATATCAGTGGAGCCCTCAATGAGGTTGACCGTGCCGTCGGCGTTTACTGCAAGAGTTGCCGAGGAGGGAAGGCCGGCGTTGAACCAGAAGCCGATGGCGATTCCGCGGCCGCAGTTTTCGCCAGGCAGGGGCGATTGGTAGTGGGCGGAACTGCGCATGGCCTCCAGGACTTCAATGCAGCCAATGCTCTTATAGCGGGGGCCGTCCGCGCGGCGAGTGCCTTCTTTGGCGGCATTCCGGAGCCGCAGTTCGATTGGATCGAGGCCCAGCTTTTCGGCGATTTCGTCGAGGACGGTTTCGGTGGCAAGGGCCGAGTTGGGAGCGCCGGGAGCGCGGTAAGCAGCAGTAGAGGGCTTGTTGACGACGACATCGAAGCCTTCAATCAGGACGTTGGGGATGTCATAGCAGGCAAAGACGGTCATCGCGCCGGGGCCAACCATGGCACCCGGCCAGGCACCTGCTTCATAGGCGAGCCAGGCTTGGGCTGCGGTGATCTTGCCTTCCGGGTTAACGCCAATTTTGACTTTGACGTGGGAGCCGGGCGTGGGGCCGGTACCGGTAAAAACATCACGGCGGCTCATGACGAGCTTGACGGGGCGGCCGGCCTGCTTTGAGAGCAGAGCAGCTAGTGGTTCGAGGTAGACGTTGATCTTGCCGCCGAAACCGCCGCCGATTTCCATGGGTGTGACCTTGAGATGCGAGACGGGGAGGTCGAGAATGGCAGCCGTGGCATCGCGAGCAATGAAGGAGCCCTGGGTGGAACACCAGATCTGAATGCGACCGTCAGAACTCCAGAAGGCAGTAGCATTCTGGGGCTCAATATAGCCCTGGTGGACGGTGGCCGTGTCGAGGCTGCGCTCAATGACCAAAGAGGCTTCGGCGAAGCCGGCGGCCAGGTCGCCCATTTCGTGGCGAATGTATTCGGCGACGTTGCCGTCGTGAAGACCTTCATGGAGAAGGGGTGCACCGGGAGCCATGGCCTCCTGGGTGGTCATGACGCTGGGCAGCGCTTCATATTCCACGTGGATGAGGGAAGCGGCTTCCGCAGCGGTGTGCGGGTCCGCGGCGGCGACGGCAGCAACGGCGTGGCCAACATAGAGAACTTTGCCGGAGGCGAGCACGTTTCCACGCAGGGAGCTAAGCAACATTTCGCCTTCACCGAAGTCGACCATCTTGTCGGCTGGCGCGGCGGGAAAGTCTGCCGCTGTGACGACGGCATGGACCCCGGGTAGCTTTTCCGCCAGGCTGGTGTCGATTGACAGGATGCGGGCGTGGGCGTGCGGGCTGCGCAGGACTGCGCCATGCACCATGCGGGCCAATTGGAGATCTGCGCCATAGAGGGCGCGGCCGGTTACTTTATCTGCGCCATCGTGGCGAATGGGCCGGGTGCCGAGGACCTGGTAACTCATGCGGGGTTTCCTCCGTTAATTTCGGCCGCGGCGGCCTGAACCGCGCGGATGATCTTGTCATAGCCGGTGCAGCGGCAAAGATTATTGGAAAGCCAGAAGCGGATCTGCTCTTCGCTGGGGTTGGAATTCTGTTCGAGCAAGGCCTCCGCGGCGATCAGGAAGCCTGGCGTGCAAATGCCGCATTGCAGGGCGGCGTGTTCGAGAAATGCTTTTTGCAGGGGCCGCAGCGTGGACCCTTGCGCGAGGCCTTCAACCGTGGTGATGCTGGCCCCTTGGGCTTCCACCCCCAACACCAGACAGGATGTGACGATGCGCCCGTCGAGCTTGATGGTGCAGGAGCCGCAGTTGCCGTCACCGCAGCCTTCTTTGGTGCCGGTGAGGCCAACGACATCGCGCAGACATTCAAGCAGCGACTGGCGGGGCTCGCAGAGGAAGTCAACGGGTTCCTGATTGATCGTGGCGTGAACTTGGACTTTGGCGGACATATTATTGCTGCTCCTGGGCGCGGGCAATGGCTGTGGCGAGGGCGCGGCGGGCCATGACGGCGCAGAGATGTTTGCGATAGGCGGCCGAGCCACGCATGTCGGAGATGGGCGTAGCGGCTGCCTGGGCGGCCACTGCTGCCTGCTCAATCACTGCGTCGCTGGGGGCCTGATTGAGGAGAATTTCCGTGGCGGCAGCTACGAAGAGCGGAGTGGGGGCGACGGCGGAGAGGGCCAGCCGTGCGCTGCTGATTCGGCCGTTCGTCAAGGTGACGGCGGCTCCCGCGCCAACAACGGCGATATCCATTTCATTGCGCGGAATGAAGCGAAGGTAGGCGGCGCAAGAGTGGGGCCCGGGGAGGGGAAGGTGAATGGAAACGAGGAACTCGTCAGGGGCTAACTGGTTTTTACCTGGGGCGATGCAGAATTCTTCAACGGGCACGGAGCGTTCTCCCTGCGGCCCGGCAATGTTGGCAGTGGCGCTGAGGGCGATGAGTAGAGGGATGGAATCGGCACTGGGTGCGGCGTTGCAGAGATTGCCGCCGAGGGAAGCCCGGCCCTGGATGGGGGTGCCTCCGATCCAGGAGGCGAGTTCGGCCAAGGCAGGGTAATGCGTCTGAACGGCAGGATTGCTGGTGATGAGGTAGCAGGGCACGGCCGCGCCAAGCGTGAGGCCGCTGGACGTGTCGAAATCGAGGGCATTGCACTCAGGAATTTTCTTGACGTCGAGGACGAGGGGAGTCTCTTTGCGGCCGGAACGGAGCTGGACGAGCAGGTCTGTACCGCCGGCGAGGGGACGGGCTAAGGGTTGCCGGCTCAGGAACCCGACCGCTTCGGCAACCGAAACCGGTGCGGCGTAATCGAAGGCTTTCACACAGACGAGTCTAACGTAGGAGACCGCTATTGGATCATGCGTTTGACTTTATCGAGAGCCTGCTGGGCCATGGTGTAATCCGGCTCAATGTCGACGGCTTGCTGGAAGCAGTCGAGGGCCCGGCGATACATATCTTTTTGAACATAGGCACGGCCGAGGTTGTACCAGGGGAAGTGGTAGCTGTCGTAACGGACGCTCTTGGTTGCCTTTTCGAGCCAGGGGATGGCGTCGTCGATTTGGCCTTTTTCGATCAGGTAAGCCCCGATGTCGTTGTAGGGGTTGCCAAATGCAGGGTCAATTTCGATGGCATGTTTGCATTCAGTTATGGCTTCGTCGAGCCGGCCCTGAAAGCGGTAAGCCCAGCCAAGGAAGGTATAAGCCTCCGCGGTGGGGTGTAAACGGATTGATTTCTGGTAGAGGTCCATCGCAACTTCCAACTCGCCTTGCATCTGTAAATCATAGGCGTCTTGGAACAACTGAATCGCGAGTTCGACCCTCGGGTCGGTCATCACACTCAAGTTCTATCTGAAACTTGGCCCCGTGGCAATCCCAAAAATCGGTTATTCGTTCATTAAATCATCAAGGAATGTTAAGTAGAATAAAAAAACATGATTGCCAAGGTAAGAAAGGCCGTATTCCCGGCCGCGGGCCTGGGGACAAGGTTTTTGCCGGCCACAAAGGCGAGTCCCAAAGAGATGCTGCCCTTGGTGGACAAACCCATCATTCAGTATGGGGTGGAAGAGGCATTGCACTCGGGCATTCAGAACATGATCATTGTGACGGGCCGGGGGAAATCGGCCATTGAAGATCACTTTGACGTGAGTTTTGAACTGGAGCATACGCTCGAATCCAAGGGTAAGAAAGAGATGCTGTCGGCGGTGCGGGCGATCTCGGACATGATCGACGTGTCCTACGTCCGGCAGAAGGAAGCACTGGGGCTGGGTCATGCGGTACTGCGAGCGAAGGAACTAGTCGGGAACGAGCCCTTTGCGGTGGTGCTCGCCGACGATGTGATCGACAGTGAAGTGCCTTGTATTCGGCAGTTGATCGATGTGTACGAATTTTATGGGGCCAGCGTAGTGGCGTTGATGGAAGTCCCCAAAGAGATGATCTCGAGCTACGGCGTTGTAGACGCTGAACCGGTTCCGCACAATGGCACGAAGGACCGGCTGTACCGGATCCGGAACCTGGTGGAAAAACCGAAGGCCGAGGATGCGCCTTCCAATCTGGCGATTATCGGACGCTATATTTTGACGCCGGAGATTTTCACTTCGATCGAGGAGACCGGGCCGGGCGCGATTGGGGAGATTCAATTGACGGACGGTTTGCGGCACTTGCTCCGGTCACGTCCGATTTACGGGTTCCGTTTTGATGGAACGCGCTATGACGCGGGGGACAAGCTGGGATTCCTGAAGGCGACGGTTGAGCTCGCACTGCAGCGGGAAGACTTGGGCGAGCCCTTTCGGCAATATCTGAAGAGCCTAGCCCTTTAGCCAAGGCCGCAGTTTCACTTCGTGGCCGTTGCAACTGATGTGTTTGTCGCCTTCAAGATATTCGACTGCCAGCATGGCGATGCCGACGCAACAGCCTTCCGCCGGGGAGTAAGAAACTCCGAGCAAGTGGCCGGCCTGTTTGCCGCCCCCACAGAGTTCTGCATCAATAGAGGGCACTTCTTTGGTGGCGATACTGATGGCGGCCAAGCCTTTGTGGACCGCGCCACGAGCGCGGACACGTTCGACAATTTCCTGCCCGAGGTAGCAGCCCTTGGAGAAATGGACGCCGTGCAGCAGGCGGGTTTCCTGCACGAGGTGGCGTTCGAGAAGCTCCACGCCGAAGCGGGGTTTGCCGTTTTCGCGGCGGACAGTTTCCCACGCATCCATATCCGCTTGAGCCATGCTGTCGAGCCACGCGGGTTGGTTGCCCACAGGGAGAATGAGCCGGACGCCATCGGAGCCGGTCTCGTTGATGCGAGCGACATAGCCGCCATCGTAGGAGAGGATGCCATTTTGTTCCGCAGGCACCGGGATGCCGAATTGGGCGGCCAGGGTAGCCGCCTGCGGGCCCTCAATACCGATTTCGCGATGACTTGAAGCCAGGTCTTCGAGAGTGACATCGTCGGCGATGATGAACTTGTCGAGGTGAGCGAAGAGGGCTTCGTGCGCGCTGGCTTCGGTATCGAGGAGAAAGTCCGGGCCACATTTCAGGATGTGAGCGTCGGATTGGATACGCCCTTGGGCATTCAGAAAGAATGCGTAGCAGCCTTGGCCATCCGTAAGCTGATTCACATGGTTTGAGCACATGGCGTGAAGCAAGCGGGCGTTGTCTTCGCCGTGCAACAAAATACGGCCCCGTTCGCTTAAGTCGCGCCAGGCAGCAGAGCTTCGGAGGGCCTCGTAAGCTTGCATGGGATCAAGCTCCCCGCAAATTACGCAGGTAAGCTCCCGCGGCGATAACGCCAACGGTGCCGAAGAGGGCGAGCTTTTGCCAGCGGAGACGCTTCTCTGCCGGAGCGTCGGGCTTGGTCATGAGGAAGAGCATGGCGAAGACATGCAGGGCAAGCAGGAACTTGATGCCAAACCACATGTGCCAGCCCTTGGGAACGGTGGGCAAGAGGTTGATCATATTGACTACACCACTAACGAGCAATAGAGTGATGCCAGCGATGACGCCGTTGCGGGCGAGAGGGGCAATGGTGGGCTGGCCCAGATAAGGGCCGCCGATTGCGCCGCCCACCATGACGATGGCGGGAAAAATGTGAAGCCAGCGCAGCAGAATGTCCACGAAACTATCCATAATCACAGTGTATGATTCATGCCGTGCTCCCGGTGGGAGTTTTATTTCAACAGAATTGCGCGATTGTCGGTGATGAGGAGACGCGGGAAGTCTTTATCGTGGACCCGGGGGATGAGCCGGGGCGGATCCGGGACCAGGTGGAGCGGTTGGGCGTGACGGTGAAGGGAGTGCTGATTACCCACGCGCACCTCGACCATGTGGGCGCGGTGGCGGAGATCAAGGAAGCTTATGGGGTTGAGGCGTGGATGCATCCAGGGGAGCAGGAATTGTATGACCACGTTGGCGATCAGGCGGAGATGTTCGGGCTAAAGCGGCCGCAGCAAGCAGTGATTGAGCATGAGTTGCGGGGCGGGATGACGGTTGAGATTGGCCGGTACCGGCTGGAAGTATTGGACACACCAGGGCACTCACCGGCGAGCGTGAGTTTTTACATTCCGCAGGCGCAACGCGTGATTGCGGGGGATACGCTCTTTCGGCGCTCGATTGGCCGGACGGATTTGCCGGGTGGAGACTTGCCCACTTTGCTGCGCAGCATTCGCAAAAAGTTATTGACGCTGCCGCCGGATACGGAGGTGTATCCGGGGCACGGCCCCGAGACGACAATTGGAGATGAAGCGAAGCATAACCCTTTTTTGAGTTAACATAAAAAATTCCTAATGCGCCTGATTGCTTTGTTGCTGCTGGCGTGGGTCTGTCTGAGTCAAAGCACCCCTCCCGCGACGCCGAAGGAACAGCCCCCCGCCGAGCCAAACCCGACTCCTCCTGCCCGCACGCAGTTGAATCTGCTGGGGCAAACTGACACCTCTGCCGGCGAATCGCGGCGCAACGAGAACGTACAATTCAACCTGATTGACAACAATGCGCTAAAGGAATTGAACACGCGGCTGGGAGTGACGGCCACCTTTGTAGTGTTTGAGGCGAATCGGAATTACTTTGGCGCAGAGTATGGAACGCCTCCGTCAACTCCACATCCGCTGGTGGCGGCGTTGCGGAATGCCTGGCACGGCACATTGAATTACACGCACCAGAATTCGATTTTGACCGCGAGGAGTTTCTTTCAGGTGGGTGGCGTGCAGCCGGCGCGGGAGAACGATTATGGTTTTTCTGTGGGCGGACCGATTGCCAAGCGGACCTCGCTGGCGATTGAGGGGAGCCAGAAGAAGCTGCGGGGGCAGGTGAACGGGAATGTGCTGGTGCCGCTGCCGAGCGAGCGAGTGCCCTTGACGACGGACCCGGCTGTGCGGGCATACGTGCAGCAGATTCTGAATCTGTATCCGGATCAGGCGCCGAACCGGGCCGATATTGATCCCCGGATGTTGAATACGAATTCGCCGCAGATCATCGACAACGATTCCTTGAACGGGCGACTGGATCACCAGTTGTCAACGCGAGATCAGCTTACGGCACGGCATGCTTTTCTGACGCAGAATGTTGAAGCCTTTCAGTTGGTGAAGGGGCAGAATCCGGATACGACGACGAAGTCGCACAACTCCAACTTGACGTGGAACCGGGCGTGGTCTGCTGCGACGGTGACTTCCTTTGCGGCAGGATTTGAGCGGGTGCGGACGATGATTGTGCCGGAGCGGAATAATCTGGGGCCGCAGTTCTTCATATCCGGAGCCTTGACGCCGATCAACGCGCAGAATGCGATACCGATTGACCGCACGGAGAACAAATTCCGCTATTCGGGCAACTGGCGGCAGTTGCGGGGCAAGCATCAATTGACCGCTGGCTTCAATGTGTTGCGGCGGCAGTTGAACGGGTTTGAGGGAGATTCGCAATTGGGGGCGATTCAATTCAGCAACAATTTGGGCAATGATGCGATTACGAATTTGCGGCTGGGTCTGCCGATTTTCTTCTATGGGTCGGTGGCAACGATTCCGCTGAACCGCGGATTTCGCAATTGGGATAACTTCTTCTACTTTGGGGATGTCTGGCAGTTGTCGCAGCGCGTGACTATGACCTATGGGCTGAACTACCGGCCAATCACGGCACCGACGGAAGTAAACCAGCTCAATGATGTGGGCTATCCGTCGGACTGGAATAACCTGGCGCCGAATGTGGGTTTTGCGATCCGGCCGAGTGCGAACAACCGGCTTGGCGTGATCCGGCTGGCTTACGGGATGCATCACGGCGAGATCTTCCCGGTGACCTTTCAGTCGATCCGGTTCAATGCTCCGAACAATGTCAAGGTGGTGATTCCGGACCCGGATCTGCTGGACCCGCGCGGGAAGTTGCCCGAGGATTTGCGGCAGACGGAACGCACGGTGCTGTATGCGTTTGCGCCAGACCTGGCTACGCCCTATTCGCACCAGTATCACTTCAAGTGGGAAATTCCGCTGACGCAGATCGTGCGCTTTGAAGCAGGCTATTTGGGATCGCGTTCGTCGCGCCTCTTGCAGCGGTGGTTTCTGAACCGGGCGCAACAGGTGCCGGGGATGCCGTTGACGACAGCGAATATTGATGAGCGGCGGCCGCTGAAACAGTATGCTGATATCCGCTATACGACCTCCTCAAGCCGCGGCTATTATGACGCGATGAAGCTCGGGTTCACCGTGGCGCGATGGCGGGGTGTCTCAATGGAGACAGCCTATACGTGGTCCAAGGCGATGGACCTGGGTGCGAACTATACCAACACTGCGTACGATATGGACGGCTTTAACAACCGGAGCCAGACGGAGTTTGAAACACACAAGGATTTGAAGGCGCGTAGTGACTTTGACCAACCGCATGCGTTTCTCGCGCGTGGTGCCTATCAGTTGCCTTTTGGCGGACGACGGTTGGGGCGGTGGTCCTTAAATGGAGTGTTTCTGGCGAAGAACGGGACGCCATTCAATTTGCGGACGGGCTCGGATGCGCCGGGCTTCGGCAACGTAGATGGTATTGGGGCGGACCGGCCGAATCTGCTGGACCCAACAATTTTGGGGCGTACGATCGGGAATCCGGATACGGCGCGGCAGGATCTGCCGCGATCAGCGTTTGCTTATATTCCTTTGGGCGAAGAGACGGGCAACCTGGGACGCAATGTCTTCCGGCGGGGACGAATCCGGAACCTGAATGCCAGTCTGAATGCGGACTGGACACTGGTGGGCGAAGTGCGGATGAACTTCCGGGCCGAATCGATCAATCTGACGAATACGGCCCAGTTTGCCGAGCCGGGCTTGTCGTTGACGGACCCGAATTTCGGTGCGATTACGAATACGCTGAACGACGGGCGGACTTTCCGGTTGCAGTTGCGGCTGAGTTTTTAGTCGGGCAGGAAGTTGGCAAGATCGCCGCGAGAGGTTCGCCGCTGATCGGGTGAAAGGGAAAAGGCGATCCGGGAAAACAACGCGATTTCTTTGCGCTTTCGTTCGTTCCAGCCCTGACGCGCGCCGCGCTGGACGCGCTGGAGTTCCTCAAGCAAACGCGGACCACTGGGAAGATCTTCCACGTAGCGGGTAAATCGTTTCGCTTGCTGGGCAAGCAACTGCTCGGTGGCGGCAAAATCCGAACGCCGATTCTGCTCAATGATCTGGTCGAGGAGGTTGGCGAACCACAAGCTGGCTACGCGCTCCGAGAGAGGGATGTTGCGCGGCTGGGCGTTGTTCTGCGTGCCTGAGGCGAATTGGATTGCGGCGGGCGTCAGATTCAGACTCTGGCGTTGGCCTGAGTTGTCGCGCCAGTTCAGACGAGCTGGAAAATCGAGAGTCGAGTGGAGCGCGGCTGACGGGAGCTTCAGTAGCAATACGGCGTCGCGCTGTGAGCCGCTGCGAACCATGCCCAGATTGACGCGGATCTTGCCGGGACTCTGGCGGACGGGGAAGCGGTTGAGACATTCGGCTTCGACGCCATCCGGCAGCGTGAGGGTCCACTCGAGGTCGGTTGCGGCGGTGTTGAGCAGGCCGGCCATCTCACCTTCGAGCACTTCGGCGATTTCGTGGGGATGTTGGGCATCGTGTAGATTGCCTCCGCCGGAAGTGGCGATGGGCTTGAGCTGGGTCTGCGAGTAACCCTCCCCGATCCCGATTGCGCTGGATGAGATGCCGCGCTGGTGCAACTGGAGAGCGTGGTCGCCTAGGCGATCGGGATGGACTTCCCCATGGTTGGCCTGGCCGTCACTCAAGACGATGACGTGGTGCTGGTGCTGGGGGGCCTGGTCCATGCGGGCTGCAGCGCAGCGGGCGGCCGTGAGCCAGCCCTTTGCAATATCGGTTGACCCCCGCGCAGGAATCGAGTTCAGGAGACGAATGATTTGATCTGCGGAGCCCGCTTGGACCGGGATGGCGTCGGCGACTACTTCAATTTCATCGTCGAAGGCGACGAGCGTGAAGTAGTCACCGGGGGCGAGCATGTTGACGGCTGTTTCTACGGCCTGTTTGGCAATGCGGAGGGGCTGGCCTTCCATGGAGCCCGACCGGTCGAGGGCAATCGCGAGGTTTTTGGGTTGGCGCGCCAGGCTGGTGTCCGGGGGTGGCGCGGTGATGTGGAGGCGGAGGTATCGCACGGAGTCGCCGCGATACCAGGCAAGGGAGCGGTCAAAGGACAGGTCATAGTTCATCGGGAGTTTCTCCTTCCGGGGTGGCAAGCTGCTGCCGGATGCTTTCGGCAAGGCGGTCCAGCAGCTCAAGGTAGGGGCCCGTGGCAGGGCCTTTCCAGACCAGTTCGAGGTCCGGCGTGACTTCAAGGTGGAGGCGGGATTCGGCGCGGGCGCGACCCCGCCGGAACAGGGAACGGGGAGGAGATTCCACTTCCGCGCCCAGAACGGAGTTGAGGTAGTCCAGCGCAGAATGCTGGCTGGCGGCGGCCTGCTGGCGGTCTTCGGGACGGAGGACCGTGAGGCGGTGGCGGATTTCCTTGAGGGGAAGGCCCTCGCGATCGCGGAGGTCGCGAATGAGTTGAAGACGCTCCAGATCGGCATGGGCATAGCGAGCACCACGGCCCATGGAACTGGGCCCGGCGAGCAGGCCCTGTTCGAGATAGAGGCGGATGGTGCGGGGGTGGACACCGCTGGCCTCGGCTAATTCCTGGAGGCTGTAGGTATCTTGCGGCACGAGACCAATTTATTGAAAAAGAAGTAGACATGTCAACTTTATTTTTCGATCGGAAAGCAGTATCGTGGGAAGGTCATGAAAATTCTGCACACGGCGGACTGGCATCTGGGACAGACCTTGCGGGGCTATGGTCGCGAGAAAGAGCAAGCCGCTGCGCTGGCTCAAGTGGTTGAGGTGGCGCGGGAGGAAGCCCCTGATGGCTTCGTATTGTCCGGAGATGTTTTTGATACAGCAAACCCGTCGGCGGATGCGCAGCGGCTTTACTACCGGACGCTGGTGCAACTGCGTCAGGCGGTGCCGGATATGACGATCGTGGTGACGGCTGGCAATCATGATGCGGCGGGCCGGCTGGAGGCGCCGCATGAGGCGTTGCGGGCGCTGGGAGTGCATGTAGTGGGAAGTGTGAAGTGGGCAGAGGGGAGGCCGCTGGCTGAGGGGCATCTGGTGGAGATTGGCAAAGGGAAAGGGCATGTGCTGGCGGTGAGTTACCCGACGGCGCATTGTTTGCCGGGTGTTGGTTCGCGGAATGTTGAGCGGCAGGTGGCGGAGTTGTATTCTTTGCTGCTGGAGCCGAACCGGCCGAGGTGGGAGGGGTTGCCATTGCTGGCGATGGGGCATTTGACTGTGGCGGGCGGGCAGGAATCGCCGGGGGCAGAGCGGCTGATTCACATTGGGGGAGAGGATGCAGTGCCATCGAGCGTGTTTCCGGCCGAGATCAACTATGTCGCATTGGGTCATCTGCACCGCGCGCAAGCGTTGGACGGAGGGCGGGTTCAATATAGCGGCTCGCTGATTCCGCTGAGTGCAGCGGAGGCCGGCTATGAGCATGGCGTAACGATTGTGGAATGGAAGGGGAGCAAGGTGGAGGCCCACCGGCGGAAGATTGCGCGCAGCGTTGGGTTTCATCGAGTGCCGGACAGTGGCTATTTGCGGCGGGATGAGGTGGAAGCAGCACTGCGGGCTTTAGGGGGAGATGCTTCGCGGCCCGTGGAGGATTGGCCCTATGTGCAGTTGCGGTTGGAGCGGGAAGGATTGACGTTGGGTTTTCAGGCAGAGATGGAGGAGATAGGCCAGACGTTGGGAGTGCGGCTGGTGGAGATCAAGTTGCGCGAAATGGACAAGACCAAGGCAGGTGGAGACGAAGCGAAGCTGGAGAGAGTAGCGGATCTCAAGCCGGATCACTTCTTTGAGCAGGCGTTTTTCGGGGCACTCGGGAGGGAGCCAGAGGAGCGGCATCGACGGGTGTTCGAGAAGGTGCTGACGGAGGTGCAGCAATGAAGATCGAAGCGATTCGGGGGCAAAATCTGGCGAGCCTCGCGGGTGGGTTTGAAGTTGATTTTGCGAAGGGGCCGCTGGCGGAGACAGGGCTCTTTGCGATTGTCGGCCCGACCGGGGCGGGCAAGTCCACGCTGCTGGACGCACTTTGTCTGGCGTTGTTTGGCAAATATCCGCGGCAGCCGGAGGGCAAAGAAAAGCTCCTGGATGTTAGTGGACATGAAATTGTGGCGTCGAGTGAGGAGAATATCCTGAGCCGGGGCAAGGCCTGGGGCTATGCCGAGGTGGATTTTACGGGGCAGGATGGTCAGCAATATCAGGCGAGGTGGGAAGTAAAGCGAGCCAATGGGAAAGCGAACGGGAAACTGCAAAAGACACAGCGCTCGTTAAAAGAGCGGCATGGTGGACAGGTGCTGGCGGAGAAAGTCACTGAGGTGAACGCGAAGGTGGAGGAGGTCTGCGGGCTGAACTTTTCGCAGTTCAAACGGACTGCGCTACTGGCGCAGGGGCAGTTTGATGCTTTTCTGGCGGCTAAAGGAGACGACCGGTCGGCCTTGCTTGAAAGGATTACGGGGACGGAAATTTACCGGCGTATTTCGCAGCGGGTGTTTGAGTTGGCGAGGGAAAAGAGACAAAGCATTGAAGCGCTTGACCGGCAAGCATCGCAGATCGCAGTGATGGATGCGGAAGCCATTGCTGCCTTGAAGGACGAGGAGATGCGGCTTCGCGGGGAGCGGGAAGGGATGGATGCCGAGCGGGGGAGATTGGCAGCAGCGATCCAGCTTCGGAGCCATCTTGAGGTGGCCGAGAAGGATTTTGTGCAGGCGCAGGCCCGGCTGAAAACCGCCGAAGATGCGCTCGTGCATGTGAATGAAGATCGCCTTCTGCTGGAGGAAGTTGGACGGCTGGAGGCGGCGCGACCGCTACTGGAGGCCGCCAGGCAGGCCCGCAAACAACTTGCGGAAAGCGAGGAGGAAGAGACGCGGGCCAAGGCGCTGTGTGAGAAGCGGAATGGGGAGTGCGAAGAAGCGGCGAGGATTCTTGCCGAGCGCGAGCGAGTGCACCAGGACGTGGCAACGCAAGTGGAAGGATTCCTCGAGCCGTGGCGACTGGCGGAGGAAGCGGACCAGCGCGTGGCGTTGCAGCGGCAGGCCTTCGAGCAGAGCGAGCAACAATGGGCGGCAGTGCGGACGGAGGCCCACCAGCGAAGCTCAGCAGCCGAGGCGGCACGCAGGGAGAGTGACCGGATTGAAGCGAGGCTTGCTGCCGCGAAGGATTGGCTGCGGGAAAACGCAGAATATGAGCTATGGAGCTTGCGGATGGCTGCCGTGGAGTCACTGGTTGAGGCACGGCAGAAGATCAGTCACGGGCTTGGCGAGATCGCCGATCCGGCCGGGGAGCGGCAACGGTGTGCGGAAGAGTACCGGCAGGTTGCGGATGAAGGAATTGAAGGGCAACGAAGGCTGGAGACTAGCCAGCCCACGGAGCAGCAGAAGGTGCTCGCGTCGACGGATCAGGAGTTGGAGCGACTCACGAAAGCGCGGAAGTTTTGCGCTGATGCCATTGAGGCTGAGCGCGAGAAGGAGGCGGCCGAGCAGCAGCGGGATGCGAGCGAGGGGAAGCGTCTGGTTGCGGAAGGTCGCAAGCGGCAAGCGGAATTGGACCTGGCTGGGATCAATGGGTCCATCGCGGAATCGAAGCGAATGCTCGGAGGAATCGAAGTCAGCCTGAACGCTGCCGCCAAGAAACTGCGAGAGCAACTGGCAGAGGGCGCGCCATGCCCGGTTTGCGGATCGACGGAGCATCCGCTGCATGACAAAGATGAGGAATTGCAAGCGCAGGCCAGGGAGTTGCGGCAGCGGACCCGGGAGCTGGATGAGCGGTTGAAGGCCTTGAATGCGGAATTGAGCGGGGCCGGAGCCAGCGCGGCGGCGGAGGAGTCGCGCCGGAATGAGGCGGTGCGGAAGATCGAAGCCTGCGAAGCGCGGATCGCCGAAGCCAACAGGGGATATGAAGCACTGCTGCCGCACTTGCCTCCGGAAGTGCCGGCGAAATGTGGCCAGAGCGCCCTTGCTGTGATTCAGCAGCGTTGTGGTGTGGTGGAGGAGTCGCGCAGGGTTGCAAGAGAGAAATGGGAAGAAGGGCAGCAGGCGCAAGAGCGGTTGAACAAGCTCAATGACACTCGGGTTGCACTGCAGGCAAGGCTGTCGCAGCTTGATGCTTTGGCGGCCAATACGGCTCAATGGACTCCGCTCATGGCCGGGACGAAGTGGACGCTGGAGGCTGTGGACGGCAAGTTGGAATCGTGGGTTGCCGAGTTGCGCCAGCAAGTAGCTGTCCATGCAAGCAGGAAAGAAGAAGCTGCCGGGCAGGCGAGCCAGGCGGCGACGGCGCGGGAGCAGGCCAGCGCGTGCGAAGCGCAAGCGGCGCAGGTTGTAGCGAGTCTGGCGGCGAAGCAACTGGAATGGGAGGCGGCGCGTGAGAAGGATGAGGCCGCGAAGGTGGAGCGCCAAGGGATGCTTGGCGGCGAGGCGACGCAGGTGCATCGGAACCAGTGGATTCAGCGGCAGCAAGCAGTTCAGCAAGAATTGGCGGGGGCCAGGTCGACGTATGAAACTGCCCTGGCGCTGGAGAGCGCAGCGCGCGAAGGTCTGCACCAGAAAGAAAAGAACCGGGTAGAGCGAGCCGAGGCGCGGGCTCGCGCGAAAGGGGCATTTGAGCGGGCTTGCGAGAATGCCGGAGTGGATTGGCAGCGGGCCCGGCAGGTGTTGGAGATTTCTGATCTGGAGCAGCGCAGGGTGCGTGTTCAGTTGGCTCAACAATCGCTGCATTCGGCGAAGGGCGTGGCGGAGCAGGCCGCGCAAGCTGCAAGGAATGCCGCGGACAAGTGCGCGGACCTTCAGCCAATGCCGTTGCTCGAGAGTGCAGTAGCGGAGGCAGGCCGGCGACTGGGCGAAATTGACCAGCGCCTGGGCGCCATTGAGGAGAAGAAGCAGAGCGAAGCGAAAGCACTGGCGAATCGCATGGAGATCGAGAAACGGATCAAGACAGCCAAAGATGAGTATCAGAGCTGGGAAGAAGTGAATGTGGCGATTGGTTCCGCCAGTGGGGACAAGTTTCAACGGGCCGTGCAAGGAGTGACACTGGAGCACCTGGTTCAATTGGCGAACCGTCACTTGCGGCTGATTGCTCCGAGGTTTGAGTTGAGCCGCTCGAAGGTGGAGCCGTTGGGCTTGATCGTGATCGATCAGGATATGGGCGGGGTCGCCGGGCCTGCGTCGTCGCTATCGGGCGGGGAAAAATTTCTGGTGAGTCTGGCGCTGGCTTTGGGGCTGTCTAGCCTGGAGGGGCGGGAGTCCTTTGTGGATTCGCTGTTTATCGACGAGGGCTTTGGGTCGCTTGATCCGCAAGCGCTGGATCTGGTGATGGCGGCGCTCGAGGCTTTGCCGGGTAGCGGGAAGCGCGTCGGGGTGATTTCGCATGTGGAAGCGATGAAGGAGCGGATTGCCGTGCAAGTGCAGGTGGTTCCGCGTGGGGCGGGGAGGTCTACTTTGCAAGTAGTCAGTTCCCAAAAAGCAGACTGGGCCATGTATAGTGAGGGCTGAGCAATGACTATGAAAACGATTCTTTTAATCTTGAGTGCCTCCGTAATGGTGGCCCAACAGCCGGCTCCGAAACAGGCCCCGGCACCGATGACTTTCTTTGTAACGAGTGTAGGGATGGGCGATGGAGCCAAGCTTGGCGGCCTGGCCGGAGCCGATGCCCACTGCCAGAAGCTGGCTGCAGCCGCGGGAGCGGGAGACAGGACCTGGCGTGCCTATTTGAGCACGCAGGCTGCTGATGGCAAGCCTGCCGTGAATGCACGGGACCGCATTGGGGAAGGCCCCTGGCACAACCAGAAGGGAGCCATGGTGGCGCGGGATCAAGCGCACCTGCATGGCGACACTGTCGAGCTGGCACGGCTGGGAAACCTGGTGACGAAGAACAATGCCCTGACCGAAAAGGGCGACCGGGTGAACGGCGTGGGTGATACGCCGAACATGCATGACATCCTGACCGGATCGACGCCGGATGGACGGGCCTATACCGACAGTGCGGATCACACCTGCAAGAACTGGACGAGCAACGGGCAGGGTTCGGCGCAGGTTGGGCATAGTGACCGCAACGGTGGCGGCATCTCCTGGAATTCCGTGCACCCTTCGCGGGGCTGCAGCCAGCCGGACCTGGTGGCAACGGGAGGAGCGGGCCTTTTGTATTGCTTTGCGGTTAAGCAATAGTGGACGATCGCAAGTGGTTGAGGCTTTCGGGTATTGCCGAAGGCCTCTCTTTTCTCGTTTTGTTGCTGGTGGCCATGCCGCTCAAATACATGGCGGGCAAGCCTGAGGCCGTAAAGATTGTCGGGAGCCTGCATGGCGGGCTCTTCATTATTTACGCAGTACTGGTTTTGGCCGTAGCGCGCAATCATCAGTGGCCAGCCCGGTTGATTGGGCTGGGGCTGCTGGCGGCATTTCTGCCGCTCGGGCCATTCTGGTTTGACGCCAAGCTGAAGCGCGAAGGCTGGGCTTAAGCCCAGAAGCGGGCGTAAGGCGGAGCGCCGGGCTGGTTGGCGGCGATGCGGTCTGCTTCGATAGAATCCGCCGTTTCCGGGCCATCGGGGTAGCGATAGCGAGCGACGAAATCTTCTTCCATTTCAAGCCCCCAGCCGGGGGCACCGGGCAGCATGTAATTGCCATTGTTCACCTCAAGCGGATGCTTGAAGACCCCCTGCTGGAGAAACTCAAGGTATTCGAGCCAGCGGCCTTCGCTACCGAACCAGGCTTGGTCAAAGATAGACATCGCGCCGACGAGCTGGCCGAGGCCGATACCGCCACTGTGCGGACAAACGGGGATGTTGAACTTGGCCGCCATGGCGACAATGGCAAAGAGTTCATTGACGCCGCCAACGCGTGCGCCGTCAATTTGACAGTGGGTGAGGCCGCCACCGGCAAGCAATTGCTTGAAGGTGATCGCGTCCGGTGCCTGTTCCCCGCCCGCTACGCCCATGCCGAGCGGGGCCAGGGCTTCGCGTAATTTGATATAGCCGGTGACATCGTTATAGGCGATAGCTTCTTCGATGAAGAGGAGCTGGTATTCGGCCAGCTCGGTCATGTAACTGGCAGCGTTGCGCCAATCGCCGAGATTCTGGTTGGCATCGGTGAGCAGGAGAGCGTCGGGACCGGTGGATTCGCGAATGGCGTTGAGCATGCGGCGATCTTCGTCGAGGGCGCGAATGCGGTCATATTGCTGGCCGCGACCGACTTTGGCCTTGAAGGCGCGGGTGCCCTTGGCATAAAGACCGGAACAGAGTTCACGCACTTCATCGAGCGGTCGACCGGACCAGCCCGCGGTGCTGTAGACGCGAACCCCTTCGCGCTCCAGCCTCGAGACATTGGTGGCTTTGGCCGCCAGGCGTTCGTCGAGCATGTCGCGCAATTCTTCTTCGGTCAGGACATCACGCAAGTGGTGGAAGTCGATGGACTGAACGATCTTTTTGGGGGGCAGACTGGTGAGGAGTTGCCACATGGGCAGCCCGAGACTTTTGGCCCAAAGATCCCAGAGGGCGTTGACGACGCCCCCGACGGCCATGCGGTAAACGCCGAGAGCGAGCCAGCGGAGTTGGTGGTGCTCGGCCAGAGATTGCGCGAAGAGGCCTGGTTCTTCTATGAAGTCATTGAGATCGCGGCCCACTACAAAGCGGGAGAGCGCCTCGACTGCTGCTTTTTGAATTTGGGTACCGTCGCCGATGGTGAAGATCAGGGAACGGGCTTCGAGGCCCGAATCCGTTCGCAGGATCGGGATGACGCAAGAGTAGTTGGGGGCAAGGTGGCGGGGGTCTGAGCCGGCCATGCCAAGGCGGACGGTGGGGTACCGGATGTCGAGAACTTCGAGGGAGACGATTTTGTGATGGGTCATGAGGTTTTACGGCTTTGTCGTGAGGCTTTTGGGTAAGTCGAGCACGGGATTTTTGTCGAAAAAGTGAAAGGGCCGAATCTGCAAGTGATGCCACATGGTGGGCATCACTGGCCAATCCTCCGAGCGTGGAATGTGATGAAAGCCCATCGTATACCATCCGACGATGTCTGTATTCACGATGGGCCGATTGGCCTTGACCCAATCGGCGAGGCCGTCTTCGGCGCTGGAATTGGTGGGGTAAACGCCAGCGGCATAGCGCTCTTGCGGGCGGTAGGGCGTGACGTAAAACTGGTGGGCGGAAAAGGAACCGATCTTTTGGGCCGGGTCGTCGGGAAACATGAGAGACCGGCCGGTCTTTCCGGGCATAACTTCATACGCAGCGGGATGGTTGAGCGGACCGCGGGCACTGGGGTTCATGAACATCCACATCGAAGGGCGAGCCAGGTCAATGTCGAGAATGGCTTCCTGTTCGGTGGCGGCGATGGAGGGCTTGGAAACCCAGATGGAGCGACGCCAAGGATCGTTTTCGAGGCGCTTCGGTGTCATGCGGTGGATCATGAAGCTGTTGCCGGGACCGTCGACGTCAAGGTCGAGGCGGAAGCTGAAGAAGTGGTCGTGGTTAACGCCGATCGTGTTTTCGTCCACGAATTGGCCCATCTCTTCCGGAGAGTGCAGGAGTGTGGCGGGCGGCATTTTCCGGGCGGAGGCTTTGGTTTCGATGACGCCCGTGGCACCGACGGCGACTTCGATGGTCCCGTCCGGGTCGAAGCGCCAGTCCATCAGATAGTCGTAATTGCCGACAACGGCGGCGGTGCGCAAAATGAGTTGCCGCCCCGGGCGGCCGAAGACCTGGCCATCTTCGCCGTGCCGCCAGGCCGGAGATTCCGGATGTCGTTCAAAAAGGCAGGCCATGTTGCGGTGGACTTTGGGTGCGCCGCTTTCGCCGGGGAAGAGCCCGTCGAACCAGGTGGCGCGTTCGGGGCAATCGAGACCGGGCGAGAGGGGTTTGATGAAGGGGCTGGTGGCGAAGAACTGGCCGGCGTCGATGAAGGCGCGGTTATTCCAACCGTCGCTACTGTCCATATAGGGGACAAAGAGTTCGCTGGCACTGGCTTCATAAAGAATCGAACGAGGGCGGCCCTTGTCCACGAAACGAACGAGGTTGAGGACGGGGCCGAGGCGCGGGTCGAGGCGAAAGCGGAAGAGCCAGTTTTGCCAGGAAATTTCGCCCTTGTCGATCTTGTAGCCGGGGCCGAGGGGTTGGCTGGTGCTGATGGGGGTAGAGTGCGGACGAGGATTTTCAGGGCTGGTCTCGTAACTGTTATCGGAGTTGGCAACGGGAACGACTTCGGTGTCATTGACGCGCAGGACGGTCTTGGCGGCCATGTCCATTTGCACGGTGAGGCCTTCAATGGCCCGGCCCCATTCGTTGAGGCTGCGGTGGTTGAGGCTGCAATAGCCAAAGCCCAGCCGGGCGTTGGCTTGTTCGGGAAGGCCGCGGTAGGCCACGGGAAGAGCGTAGCAGTGTACGTGCCTGAGGTCGGTAATGCCGCGCTTTTGCAGAGCCTCCTTGACGCGCGGGTCACTTTTGATGACTTCGTTGGAAGCTTCCAGCTCGCTGCCGAGAAAGGATGCCTGGGCGCGAGTGAGTTCTTCGTGACGAACGACGCTGCGGTTGGTGATGTCGACCAATGCGGCATAACTCTTGCCCGAGTCGAGCAGGACGACGTCGGCCTGGCGGGGAGTGGGGCGTCCGGCCAGCACGGCGGCTTTGTCGGCCGGGTGGAGGAGAATGCTGGAAAAGAGCGTGGCGGGCTTGAGGTGGTTGGCCCCACGGAGAATTTCGTATACAGTCCAGTATTCGGCGGCGGTGAGAGCGTCGAGTGGATGAAGCTGGGACCAGGCTGCCGGGATCAGGCAAAGAATGGCAAGTAAGGAGCGCAACATGAGTGTTCAGAGTACCAATGGAGGGAAATTAATGGAACCTGCGAGCAAGTGGTGCGTATTGGTTTCTAACATGAAACGCCGCCGCTTGTTTGCTCTCTTGCCTGTCGCGCTGCTCTTGACGGGATGCAATATGGACGACTTTAGTTTGTCAGGGTCCATGGATCGCTTCAAGGAGGATTTTCACCTCAACTACCCGATGAAGCCGGGCGGATCGCTGTCGCTGGAAACGTTGAATGGCAGTGTGGAAATTGTTTCCTGGGAGAAGGATGAGGTGGACGTGAACGGGATGAAGTATTGCCTCTCGGAGGACCGGTTGCGGCAGTTTGTGGTGGAGGGCAAGCAGGAGGGAAATAAGCTCACTTTGCGAGCCAGCCAGGCGGAAGGGCGACGTTCCGGGTGCGGGGCTAAGTTTACTTTGCGGGTTCCGAAGAAAATACTGCTCGAGGGAATTAGTACGTCGAATGGCGGGATCCGGGTGGACAATCTGGTCGGGGATGCGGTGTTGAAATCGTCGAATGGTTCGATTCGGGTGAAAGGGCTGGAGGGGCGGCTCGATGCAAAGACCTCAAATGCTCTCATCGACATTAATGATGTTTTGGGGGATTTCGTGGGGCGGACTTCAAACGGATCCATCGCCGTGGACGGACTGGAAGGGAGCTTTAGCGGCACCACTTCCAATGCGAGCATCAAGGGCAAGATCACAAAACTCAAACCAGGGCAGGCGCTCAAAGCCGATACTTCCAATGGCAGTATCGATTTGAGTTTGCCGGATTACAAAGGGCAAGCGGTGGAACTGGAGACCAGCAATGCGTCAGTCACGCTCGGCCTGCCTGAGAATGCGAAGGTGGACCTTCGGGCGTCAACCTCCAATTCCAGCATCAATTGCGACTTTGAGTTGGGCGAGGGAGCAGTGCGGTCCAAGGCGCGGCTGGAAGGCAAAATCGGGCAAGGCGGCGGGCTGGTGCGGATCGGAACCTCAAACGGTAGTGTGCGGATACGCAAGCTATAAAATCAAAAAATGCGGACGATCTTACTCGCTCTCGGACTGATCTTTGCAGCCTACGGGCAGAACAAAGCGGATTGGAAAATCCAATACGAGTTGCCCAAGCCGGTGAAGGCCAACTACGAGACGCCGCTGGTAGTGAAAATTACCGGAGCCGATGGCAAACCGGTATCCGGCGCTGAAGTGGAAACCATTCTGACCATGGTGGAAATGGATCACGGCGAATTCCCGCAAGCGGCGAAACAAGTGAAACCCGGTGTGTATGAAGCCACGCAGAAATTCATCATGGTGGGCGGCTGGCAGATCGAAGTGAAGGCAAAGAAGGGTGCGAAGAGCACCAGTCAAAAGTTCCGCTACGAAGTAAAAGAATAATCCAAAGGACAATCGTAAATGTCGAAGTCCCGGCTCACCAGCCGTCGCCCATTCACGGCGGCTGGTGAGCTATTTCCCCACGGAACCAGAGGCTGGGGGCGGCTACGGCGACGGCGCGGGATGCGGCGACACTGAGCCACCTGAAGGACTGTCGCAAAGAAATCGAGATGATTTTGGACCCCAAGAAAGGGTAAACTGTTAGATGGTTTGGGCGAGTAGCTCAGTTGGGAGAGCACCGCGTTCGCAATGCGGGGGTCGAGGGTTCGAATCCCTTCTCGTCCACCAAAAATCTCTGATTTTCGATTGGATCAAGGCCCGGAGCAAGACGCTCCGGGCTTTTCGTTACAATCTCAGGAGCATATGGTCCTATCCGACGTAGACATCCGGAAGTCGCTTGCCGCGGGCAAGATCTCAGTCAGCCCGGCGCTGCCGGAGGAGCATATCGGGAGTTGCAGCGTGGACTTCCGGCTCGGCAATGAGTTCAGCATATTCGAGCACTCCAAGCACGCCTATATCGATCTGCGCAACAAAGTTGAGATCGAAAAGCTGATGCGGCCGATTGTGGTGCCGGACGGGGAAGCCTTTATTTTGCAACCACGCGAGTTCGCGCTGGCGATCACAATGGAGCACCTGGAATTGGCCGATGATGTGTTGGGGCGGTTGGAGGGGCGGTCGAGCCTGGGACGGATCGGCATCATCGTGCATGGCACTGCGGGTCTCTTTGATCCGGGCTGGAGCGGGCGCGCAACGCTGGAGCTCTCGAATCTGGGGATTATGCCGGTGGCGCTCTATCCGGGCATGAGGATTTGCTCGATGACGTTTGAGCAGTTGTCGACGCCATCCTCGATGCCATATCGCAAGAAGCCGGGCAATAAGTATTCGGGGCAGCAGAGTCCGCTGGCAAGCAAGCTGGCGGGAGAACTGTAGCCGGTTACTTCACGCCACTCGAGCCAAAACCCCCTTCGCCGCGGGTGGAGTCTGCGAGGTCGGATTCCTGCCATTCAATGGCCTCATAGCGGGCGACGACCATTTGCGCGATACGGTCGCCAGCCTGAATCACAAAGGCGTGTTCGCCGAGGTTGTGGAGAATGACCTTGATCTCGCCGCGATAGGCGGGATCGATGGTGCCGGGCGAATTGGGGATTGTGATCGAGTGCTTGAAGGCGAGGCCGGAACGCGGACGGATTTGCGCTTCGTAACCGGGCGGGAGCTCAATGGAAAGTCCCGTGGCGACGGCGAAGGTTTGGCGCGGGGCCAGGGTGATGTCTTCGACGCTGCGGAGGTCGAGCCCAGCGTCTTCGTTGGGGCCGTGGGCGTAAACGGGGAGCTTGGCGTCAGGGTGGAGCCGCTTGATTTTGATGATCATGGGAAACTCAAAGATTATCGCGATGTCCAGAGTAATAGCTATGAGCCCGATGCCGGCGGAGAAAAGCGCTTATGCGCTGGCCCGGTATAGCCGCAGTGCGGATTCTATTTTAGAGAGCCTGGAGTGGGTGCGGACGCACAATTCCATGAAGTTTCTCGAGAGCTTTTACTTCCAGTACGGACATGCGTCGATTGCGGATTTGGGGCATGTGGGCTTGTGCTGGGAAGGAATTTCAGAGCTTGCCGCGACGGAAGTAGAAGACGAGCAATTGTGGGATGGGCAAGCGAAAAGTACGCGATATCAGGACTTTGGCAAGCTCGGGTTCATTACGCCGCCGGAGCTTGGAGAATCGGATGCAGCGGTGTACCAGTCGGCGGGAAGAGATTTGCTGGCCGCCTATGAGCGGCTGCATGCGCTGAAGTTTGAAGAGTTGACGCAGAGCCTGCCGCGGCCGGCTGATATGAAGCCGGATGCCTACGAGCGGAATCTGAAGGCGCGGGCGTTTGACGTGGCCCGTTATGTGCTGTTCTTCGGGATCCCGACGAATGTCGGGCAGGTTACGAGCATCCGGACACTGGAAAAACAGATCCGGCGTTTGAAGGCCAGCGAGTTCGCCGAGATCCGGGAAGTGGCGGGGGAGGCGGCAACGGCTGTGGCTGAGCCACCAGCTTGCTTGTGGCATGAGAGCGTCGGCGAGCCGGTAGCGCCGACGCTGGCAAAGTATGTGGATGCGGACCCGCACGTGGCTACGGCGATGAAGGACTTGCGGCAGTGGGCGCTGCAGAATTTGCCCGAGTCCCCGGTGGTGGCGCTGCAAGAGGCGCAGGTGGATTTGGTGCGGCCAACGGAGGCGATTGTGGACATCGTGGCGTCGTTGCTGTATCCCGTGACGTCGCGGCCCTACCGGGAGTTGTATGAGTGGGCGCTGAAGGCGAGTGCGGCGGTACGAAATGAAGTGATCGATGTGGCGCTGCGGTCGCGGGCGCGATATGACGAATTGCTGAAGCCATTTCGGGGCGGGCAGTATGTGTTTGACATTGTGATGGATATCGGCGCGTACCGGGATCTGCACCGGCACCGGAGATGTGTGCAGTTGCGGCAGGATTATACGTTTGAGTTGGGGTATGGGACACCGGCGGCGATCACGGAAGGTCCGATCCGGGAGACGTATCAAGCGGCTATGCGGGCGGCGCTGGAGGTATACCGGAAGCTGCCGCAGCCGTCCGCGCAGTATCTGCTGCCGTTTGGGGCGCACGGGCGGTTTTTGTTCAAGATGGATTTCGCGGAGATCGAGTATATTTCGAAGCTGCGGAGCGGGGTGAAGGGGCACTTCAGCTACCGGGATATTGCGTGGAAGATGAAGCTGGAGTTGGCAAAAGTGGAGCCGGAACTGGCGCGCTTGATTGCAGCGACGCCGCCGTGGGAGGAAGATCCGCTGACGCGCTAGGAGGAAGGGCTTTCCGATGGCGAGACCCACGAGAGCCTGGCCGCGATTCAGGTCCAGCGTACAAATGCCCTTGGAGCCGAGCGCAACGCCTTGGTTTTTGCGCGTAAGAAAATTTCTGGTTCGAATGGCGCGAGAGGCGTTTCTGATTTTGAAGTGGAAAAGTAGCGGTCGCGACGGGGGGCCACTTTTCGCTGCCAGGGTATTGCGTGGGGAGAGGATCCGCAGATGCGCCAAGGCGCTTGACTGTGGCGCTGGCTGGGGTTAGTATTTCAAGTTTGCAAAAGGAGCAAAGCCAATGCATCGTAACGGGTCAAATTTGGCTTTTTGGATTCTGGCCATCGTACTCATTTGGGGTGCCGCCTTTCAATTTGCTGCCGATGAGAATTTGCAAGCGGGATTATTGGCCTCAGTAGGGCTATCGGTTGCATTGCTGGCGTCGCGCCGCGGTTCGGAAGATGGCATCAAGCGCTGAGCGCGCGCAAGTTTTCTTCAGTCCCTAACGTACGCATCTTGGCTCCCAGGGTAGTGCGCTTCAGGTGAAGCAATTCGGCGGCGGCACTTTTGTTGCCGTTGGTGCGCCGGAGTGCCTGCTCAATCATGTTGCGTTCGATGCCGGCGATGATTTTTTCGAAGTCCACTCCGGAGTCCGGGATCGTAATCATACCTGTTGGGGCTAGGACTGGTCCGGATTTTCTGAAGGGGACAGGGAGCAGAAAGTCTGCAGGCAGAATCTCGGTGCGCCGACCGCTGAGGGCGATGGCACGCTCAATGGTGTTTTCAAGCTCGCGGATGTTGCCGGGCCAACTGTGTTGTTCCAGACGAGCAAGTGCTGCCGGGCTAATTTGCTTCATCGGAATTTTTTCAAAATTACAAATTTTTTGAACAAAGTGATGGGCCAGCAAGGGGAGGTCTCCGTCACGCTCACGCAAGGGTGGCAGATGCAGCGGAACGACGTTGAGGCGGAAGTACAGGTCTTCGCGAAAGCGCCCATCTTCCACTTTGCTGAGCAAGTCGGCGTTGGTGGCGGCGATCACGCGCACGTCAACGGGGATGGATTCGCTGGAGCCGAGACGCTGGATTTCCCGCTCCTGGACTACGCGCAGCAACTTGGCCTGCAAGTCGAGGGGCATGTCGCCGATTTCATCGAGAAAGATGCTACCGCGGTGAGCTTGTTCAAAGCGGCCGGTGCGAGCCTGTTGGGCCCCCGTGAAGGCACCCTTGGTATGGCCGAAGAGCTCTGCTTCCAGTAGTGTTTCCGGCAACGCTGTGCAGTTGAGAGAGACGAGTGGCCCCTTGCGGCCGCTCGCCTCATGCAGCGCCCGGGCAACGACTTCCTTGCCCGTGCCGGTCTCGCCGGTGATCAGGACCGTGCTGCGGCGTTCCGCAATCAGGCTGATGGCCTGGGCCAGGTTTTCAATCGCGGAACAGTTGCCCACGAGGAGCCGCCGCCAGGCGGGTTGTCCAGTTTGCTGTTTCTGACGCCGGTAGGAGTCGCGAGCGATGGCAATAACGGCATCAAGCTCCCGGGGATCTGATTGGATCGGCAAGACTTCAAAGGCACCGGCCTCGCGCAGGCTGCGCGCCTGGGTTGGGGTGAAATTTTGCAGCAGCAAAACGAGGGGTATGTCCGGTTTCGCTGCCCGGGCTTGCCGAACCCGGTTCAGCGCCTCGGCAAAGTCTCCATCAACCACTGCGGCCAGACACTCCGCGCCAGCCGAATCGAGCAGATCGATTGCTTGTTCCCAGGAACGTGCCGACGCGCGTTCCACCCAGAGGACAGCGGGCGAGGCCGCCGGGTTGGGGATGAAGGGTAGAACTTCCATCCCTCGAACCATCGCCTGCTGGCAAGGCGAACTTTAAGCGAAAAAAGACTTAGGATATGGCAGTTTTAGGGGATACCCCGTAAAGCAATTGCGATCTTTACCTTGACCCGCCCCCGACAAACATCACGATCTCAATTTTGGCCCCAGCTTCAATGGAAGTAGTGAGCCAATTGGGCTTGCGGACAATCTCCCGATTGAGCTCAACGGCAACCCGTTCGGCGTCGATACCGAGATGTTGCAGGAGGGAGAGAACATTCAAGCCAGAAGGAATCTGGCGGGGTTCACCATTTAACTCAACTAAAACCAACTGTTTTGTAACCTGCTTTCGCAAAGAGAGGTTTGACCCACCTCCAAAAGGACCAGTATAGTTAAGATAAGGCAAGCTTCTGCGTCGGAGTATAAATTCAAGCCCCTGCCGCTCTCTCTATTCATGCCTACCAACTACAACGAGTTGTACTTCCCGGTACTGACTCAGATCATTTTTGCCGCGCTTGTCGCTGGCGGACTCGTCTTTGCGGGTCTCTTTTTTGGCAAACGGCGACGCAATGCAGCCAAGGACTCTCCCTACGAATCCGGCATGAAGCCGGTGGGTAGCGCCCGGGAGCGTTTTTCTGTCAAGTTCTACCTGGTGGCGATGCTTTTCATCCTTTTCGACATCGAAGCGGTTTTCCTTTACCCGTGGGCCGTTGTGTACCGCGAACTGGGAATGTTTGGTTTTGTCGAGATGCTTATATTCATGGTTCTAGTGCTTAGCGGCTTTTATTTCATCTGGAAAAAAGGCGCACTGGATTGGACTGTAACGCCGAACCGCAAGGCCAAGGAGAGCTAGACAGGAATGATTTCCGAATTGTTGCAAGAAGACGCGCTGGTGAGTGCGCTGGTTGGTCGCTTTGGTGGGGCAATCGAATCAGGAACTGTTCAGCATGAGCAGACGATTTTGTATGTCAGTGCGAGCAGCATTGTTGAAGTTTGCCGGTATCTGCGGGACGAGCATGGCTTTAATCGGGCCTCGAGCGTAACGGCGCTGGACTGGTATCCGCAGGAGCCGCGCTTTGAAGTTGTTTATTTGCTGCACGCGGTGAAGGAAAATCAGCGCTTGCGGCTGAAGGTGCGCGTGAGTGGGGAGAATCCTGCCGTAGAATCTGTAACGGGAGTTTGGGCCGGGGCGAACTGGTATGAGCGGGAAGTCTTCGATTTGTTTGGGATCACCTTTTCAAATCATCCCGATCTGCGACGCATCATGATGCCTGAGGACTGGGAAGGCCACCCCCTGCGCAAGGATTTTCCAGTGCATGGCCACAAATACGATTACGGCGAGAGCAATTCCTAAGCGAGGCAAACCATGAGTGAAACCATCAGTCCAACGGCAACTCTGGAAGAGACCGCGAACCAGGAAGCCGGATCAACCCGCAAGATGACTCTGAACATGGGTCCACAGCATCCCTCGACACACGGCGTGTTGCGGGTGATGTTGGAGTTGGACGGGGAAACGGTGGTCAAGGCGCAGCCCGAGGTGGGCTACCTGCATACCGGAATTGAGAAGCAATGCGAGGCGCTGACCTATCAGAAAGTAGTCCCGCTGACGGACCGCGTGGATTACCTCGCCAATCTGTCCAACAATCTTTGCTATTGCCTGGCAGTGGAAAAGCTGCTGGAAATCGAAGCGCCTCCACGGGCCGTCTGGACGCGCGTGTTGCTGACGGAGTTAACGAGGCTGAATTCGCACCTGGTGTGGCTGGGTACGCATGCCCTCGATCTGGGCGCAATGTCGATGTTCTTTTATGCGACGCGCGACCGTGAAGAGATCCTCAAGATTTTCGAGATGTTCAGCGGGCAGCGGCTGATGACGAGCTATTTCCGGATTGGCGGATTAGCGCTGGATCATCCGCGCGGCGGGTTGGAGGCGGTCAAGAAGTTTATCGATTTCTTCCCTCCGCGAATCGATGAGTATGAGAATCTGCTCGACAACAATCCCATTTGGAAGAACCGTACGGTGGGCGTTGGGGTGGTGCCGGTTGAGACGATGCTGGCAATGGGTTTGACTGGGCCGATGATTCGAGCCGCCGGCATTCCCTGGGATGCGCGCAAGGACGAGCCTTATTCGGGTTATCAGAACTTTGAGTTTGATGTGCCGGTGCGAACCGAGAATGACGTCTATGCCCGTTACCGGGTACGGATGGAGGAAATGCGTCAATCCTTGCGGATCATGACGCAGGCCCTCGAAGGCATGCCCGATGGCCCGGTACAAGCGGACGCGCCCAAGGTTGTGCTGCCGCAGCGCGAGAAGATGAAGACCCAGATGGAAGCGTTGATCTATCACTTTAAAATCGTGACCGAGGGAGTCCGCGTTCCACCGGGTGAGGTTTATCAGGTGGTGGAATCACCACGGGGTGAATTGGGTTACTACATTGTTTCCGATGGGACGAGCAAACCATTCCGTTTGCACATGCGGACGCCGAGCTTTGGCAACATCCAGGGCCTTGGCGTGATGTGCGAAGGCGGATTGATCGCCGATACGATTGCGAGCATGGGCTCGATGGACTTTGTGCTGGGAGACACGGATCGCTAAGCCATGAATTATTCCGCTGAAACCGAGAAGAAATTGCAGGAGATCTGGGGGCGCTATCCGGAAGGACGCAAGCGCTCTGCCGTAATTCCAATGTTGATGTACGCCCAGGACGAGTTGGGACAGGTAACGCAGGAACTGATCGCCGATGTGGCCCGGCGTTGCGAGGTCACGCCCTTGCAGGTGGAAGAAGTGGTTGGTTATTACTCGATGCTCAACAAGGAGCGAATGGGTAAGCACCACGTGCAGATTTGCACGAATATCGCCTGCCTGTTGACGGGCGGCGAAGAGCTCTGGCATCACGCCACGAAGCGCTTGGGGATTGGCCATAAGCAGGCCACGGCGGACGGTTTGATTTCACTTGAAGAAGTAGAGTGCGCAGGAGCCTGTTCTTGGGCCCCGTGTGTCGTGGATGGTTATGAATATCACCACCACGTGACGATTGAAAAGCTGGATCAACTGATAGACAGTATCCAGAATCAAAAGGTTCAATAGGCAAAGGAGTATCGCCATGTTCAACGAACCCCATCCGGACGAAGTACGACTCATTACCAAGCGTTTTGGCTTGCCAAATTCTGCTTCGATTGAAACCTATCTCGCGCATGAAGGCTATCAGGCCTTTATGAAAGCTGTTGAGATGACGCCCGAGCAGATCATCGATGAGCTGAAAGTATCCAGCCTGCGCGGGCGCGGTGGTGCGGGCTTCCCGACCGGAATGAAATGGGGCTTTATCCCACGCGATAATCCAAAGCCCAAGTACGTTGTGGTGAATGCCGATGAGTCCGAGCCAGGTACTTGCAAAGACCGGCTCCTGATTCAGAATGATCCTCACCAATTGATTGAGGGCTGTCTGATCGCTGGACGCACGATCGGTGCGAAGGCCGGCTACATCTACATCCGCGGCGAGTACCGCTACATTATTGACGTGATGGATAAGGCGCTGGCTGAGGCTTATGCGCATGGCTGGCTGGGCAAGAATATCAAGGGCACGGGAATTGACTTTGACCTTTACACGCACACCGGGGCTGGTGCTTATGAGTGCGGTGAGGAGTCGGCGTTGCTGGAGTCGCTTGAAGGCAAGCGCGGAGTGCCACGCATTCGTCCGCCCTTTCCGGCAGTGAGTGGGTTATACGCTTCCCCGACGGTGCTGAACAATGTCGAGACCTTCTGTTCCGTGCCGGCCGTGCTGCGCATGGGTGGGCAGGCTTATGCCGATATTGGTACGCCAAAGAATGGCGGTACGCGCATGCTTTGTGTGTCGGGCCATGTGAACAAGCCAGGTGTTTACGAAGTGCCGCTGGGTTTCCCGATGCAGAAGATGATCTATGAGGTCTGCGGCGGCATTCGTGGCGGAAAGAAATTGAAGGCAGTGATTCCCGGAGGATCTTCTTCGCCCGTACTGAAGGCGGATGAGTGCGACTTCCCGATGGACTATGACAATTACGCGCGGATGAAGACGATGGCTGGTTCAGCTGGCATGATGGTGATGGACGAAGACACCGATATCGTCAAGGTCGCGTTGCGCACGATGCGCTTTTACGCGCATGAATCCTGCGGCTGGTGCATCCCTTGCCGGGAAGGCACAACTTGGCTGCGAAAGATCCTGACGCGGATGGATGAAGGCACAGGCCGCCGGGCGGATATTGATCTGATCCATGAGCTTGCCAAAAACATGCTTGGCCGTACCTTCTGTCCGCTGGGCGATGCGGCGGCAATGCCGACAATTGCTTTTGTCGAAAAGTTCCGCGACGAATTTGAAGCGCGTCTGCGAGAGACCGTGGTACCTGTTACCTCGCCAGACCAGTTGATTGCGATCGGATAAAGGCCTATGTCAACCCCTGTATCGGCTCCTCCCACTTTGATTAACTTTACTGTTGATGGACGGCAGTTATCGGCGCCTCCAGGCACGCTGTTGATTGATGCCTGCAAACGCTCCGGCATCGAGATTCCTGCATTTTGCTACTACGAAGGCTATTCGCTGCAAGCGGCCTGCCGTATGTGTCTGGTCGAAGTTGAGAAGATGCCCAAGCTGCAGACGGCCTGTACGCTGCCGGTGATGGAAGGGATGATCGTCCGCAGCGAGACCGAGCAGATTGCCAAGGCCCGCAAAGGTACGCTTGAGTTCCTGTTGACGAATCATCCGCTGGACTGTCCGGTGTGCGACAAGGGCGGCGAGTGTGAGTTGCAGGATATGGTCTTCCGCTACGGAGCGGGCGAATCGCGCTATTCGGAAATCAAGCAACACGAACCGGAGCGGCAATGGTCCCCGGTAGTATTTTACGATCCGGCCCGCTGCATCCTCTGCTACCGCTGCGTTCGCGTTTGCAACGAGGGGATGGGGGTGGGTGCACTAGGGATTACGAATCGTGGCGTGGTGAGTGAAATCGCGCCAAACATGGTGGACCACCTCGATTGTGACGAGTGTGGTGCCTGTATCGATATCTGTCCCGTCGGTGCGCTGACTTCCAATACTTACCGCTACAAGACCAGGCCGTGGGAGATGCAGCACGTGGGTACGGTTTGCACGCATTGCTCCAATGGCTGCAAGACGACACTTGGTGTTCGCAATGACGAAATTGTCCGTGGCAACAACCGTGACCGGTCTGGTATTAATGGCGAGTTTCTCTGTGTGAAGGGCCGCTATGGATTCGACTTCACGGCGCATGAGGAGCGGATTACCTCGCCGATGATTCGCATCAATGGCAAGTTGGAGCCGGTTTCCTGGTCTAAGGCCCTGGGCTTTGTGGCGGAGAAGTTCAAAAGTGTATTGGCTAGCGACGGCAAGTTTGGCGTGGCGGCTGGGGTGCATCTCACCAATGAAGAGCTCTACTATTTGCAGAAGTTCTCCCGCGCTGGCCTGAAGTCCTCCAACATGGATCATCAACGGACCGGTGATCTGGTGACGCTGCTGGATGCATTGGCCGGCAAAAAGGATGCGTTGGCGACCAGTGATGATCTCTACACGGTTCCTGCCGCGCTGGTCATCGGATCTGACCTTTCGCAGCAACACCCCTTCCTGGCCTTCCAGTTGCGGGCCGGTGTGCGGCATCACAAGGCGAAGATCTATACGGTTACGGCTGGTCCGGTGCGAGAAGCCAAGTATTCCGCTTCCTCCGTCGAAGTTCCTGCCGGGCAGGAATTTGAAGCACTGGCTCAGTTGACGGAAAAACTGAAGGCCGAAAAAGAACTCGTCATCCTGTATGGCGATTCGATCAAGGGGCAACGGGTGAAGGATCTGGTGGCGTGGGCAGAGGGCCTTGGCATACCTGTCAAGTACGTTTGTCTGGTGGACTACTCCAATTCGCGCGGCGCAATGGATATGGGTGCGATGCCGGACCTTCTGCCGGGCTTTGAGAAGGATCCGCATCCTGGCTTGTCGCTCGCGCAAATGCTGGCTGAGCCTGCGCTGGATGTCTTCTGGGCGGTGGGAGCCAATCCCCTGCGTGAGGCCGAACTGGCTGCGAAATCGGCTTTTGTCGTGGCGCAGAGTCTGTTTCTCGATGAGACTGCATCGCGCGCTGACGTGGTGTTCCCTTCCGCATCCGCTTACGAAAAGAATGGTACGGTGACAAACGTGACGGGACAAGTGCAGCGCATCAAGGCTGCCGTTCGCACGATGGGTGCCAAGACGGACCTGGAGATCCTGGGCTTGATCGCCAAGGAAATGGGAATGGCTGCGGAAATTGGCGTCTGGTCGCACGATGTCGTTTTTAAGCAGATCCACCAAAACG
>CAZECF010000009.1:61217-89149 GCA_964510335.1 uncultured Bryobacter sp.
TGGCTATAATGTTGCTTTGCCAATTCTCATCACCGGTGGCGCTGCGATGACGCAGCCTGTTAACGGTGGAGTTGGCGTGGATGTGCGGGTTGACGAAATCCGGTCGGCCGGCGATACCCTGTTTACTTCCGGCGAACTGGGCCGGTACTCGAAACTTCTGACTAGCGTTCCTGAGTATCCGGGCGCACTCTACAAACGATGAACTTCTTTCTCATCAGCCTGATCAAAACAGGCATCGTAGCTGGCGCGTTCATGACGACGCTGGCCTATTTGCAGTGGATCGAGCGCAAAGTGCTCGCCCACATTCAGTCCAGACTGGGTCCGTATCGGGTGGGTCCGCATGGACTCCTGCAACCCCTCGCGGACGTGGTCAAGTTGATGACCAAGGAAGGCTTCGTCCCTTCTCACGTCAACCTTTTCTTTTATATTCTGGCGCCCTTTCTGGCTGTACTTTTTGCGCTCATTTCCATCAGCATCATCCCCTTCGGACCCAACGTGGAAATATTCGGCGTGCGGACAGACCTGGGGTTAGCCGACCTCAACATCGGAATCCTTTTCCTGCTCGCAATTTCAGGTGTTGGCGTCTATGGGGTCGCCCTTGGTGGTTGGGCTTCGAACAACAAGTATGCCCTGTTGGGCGGATTGCGCAGCACAGCCCAGATGATCAGCTATGAACTGCCTCTGGCGATCGCGCTGGTTTCGCCGCTGCTGCTACTGAATGATCTTTCGTTGCGGGCCATTGTTGGGGAGCAGGCGGGTTACTACCTTGGCTTCATCCCGCGCTGGTCGATATTTCAGATGCCCTTCCCGCAACTGTTCAGCTTTGTCATTTTTCTGATTGCGGCCTTTGCGGAAACCAACCGGATTCCTTTCGACTTGCCGGAAGCCGAGAACGAGTTGGTGGCGGGCTTCCATACCGAATACAGCTCGTTGAACTTCGCTGCCTTCTTCATGGCCGAATACGCAAACATGGTGACGATCACCTGTCTGGCTGCGGTCGTCTTCCTCGGTGGATGGCACCCATTATTTCCTGCCGAGTATGGCAGTGACCTGGTTCCGGTACTCTTGCTTGGAGCCGGGGCGGCGATGCTGCTCTTCCATGGCATAGCTCAGCCCGTGAAAGGGCGGCCTTGGGATCGCCTGACAATGCCTGCGGCAGGCGTTGTCTTCGGGCTTTTGGCCTTGGTCTTTTTGGTGCCTGTGCTGAAGCCGATCCTGATCCCCATTTTCTGGTTCGTCGCCAAGGCCGGATTCCTGCTCTTTCTCTTTATCTGGGTTCGCGGAACGCTTCCGCGCTTCCGTTATGACCAACTCATGAACTTCACCTGGAAGGTCCTCTTTCCCCTGGCGATCGTCAATTTGCTGATTACCGCATTTGCCGTGGCGCTAGAGGGACCCAAATAGCGCCATGGATTTGATCCTTTTCCTACTCTTTGCAGCGACAGCCATTGGCTGCGCCATCTCACTGGTAGTTCAGAAGCACCCCATTGCCAGCGCGCTCTCGCTGATCGGCGTGATGGGTTCGCTCGCCGTGCTGTATCTGCTGCTTGGAGCTGAGTTCATTGCTGCCGTGCAGTTGATCGTCTACGCCGGCGCGATCATGGTGCTTTTCGTCTTCGTGATCATGTTGCTGAACGCGGGGCAGGAAGCGGAGGGGAAGCGCTCCTGGCCTTCCAGGCTGCTGGGGATTCCGCTGCTGGCCGTTTTCCTTGGGCTCCTCGCCTACCTCTTCCAGCGCATGTCGCCGTCGCTGACCAATGTCAGTTTTGGTTCTTTCACTACGGGCGCCGCGCAGGTAGGGCGCAGTCTGTTCACTACCTACCTGCTGCCGTTTGAAGTGACTAGCGTGCTCGTTCTGATCGCCATTCTTGGTGCGATTGTCCTGGCCCGCAAGGAGATTGACTAAATGCCTCCCCTGAATTCTGTACCCCTTGCCTGGTATCTGATCCTGAGCGCCATTCTGTTTACGCTTGGGATTGCGGGCTTTCTCTTTCGCAAGAACATCATCACCGTATTCATGTCGATTGAGCTGATGCTGAACGCCGTCAACCTGAGCTTTGTCGCTTTTTCTCACCAATTGCGTCAGGTCGACGGCCAGATCTTCACCTTCTTTGTCATGGTTGTTGCCGCCGCTGAAGCGGCTGTTGGCCTTGCAATCATCCTGACCGTCTTCAAGAACCGTCACACTCTCTCGATTGATGAGGTCAGTTCGCTGAAAAACTAATGCCGAATCCTCCCGACTTGCAACTCTGGCTTATCGTCCTGTTCCCGCTGCTTGGTGCCTTGATCAACGGCACGATGGGCCGCCGTTTTTCGAAAGGTGTAATTGGCTCGATCGCGATTGGCGCCTCGGCACTTTCCTTCCTGTGGGTAGTGCGCGCCCTGAGTGAATTGGGCCAGCTTGACCAGGCGCATGTGGAGCGCTACTTCACCTGGATCGCTTCGGGCGATCTCAATATCGGTTTCGATTTAGCAATTGACCGGCTTTCTTCTGTGATGTTGCTCGTTGTCACCGGTGTCGGCACGCTGATCCACATTTATGCTGTTGGCTACATGGATCATGAAGAGGGCTTTTGGCGCTTCTTCAGCTACCTGAATTTCTTTCTCTTCTTCATGCTGATTCTGGTTCTGGCCCAGAACTTCCTGCTCCTCTTTGTCGGCTGGGAAGGCGTTGGACTTTGTTCCTACTTGCTGATTGGCTTTTACTTCCTCGAAAAGCATGCCGGCGACGCAGCAAAAAAGGCATTCGTCGTCAACCGTGTCGGCGATTTCGGCTTTTCACTCGCCATGCTGTTGATGGTGGTCCACTTCGGATCCCTTGACATGACAACGGTATTTGAATCTGCCCGGAAGCTTCCCGTTGAAGCGTCGCCAGGCATTCTGACTGGCATCGCTTTGCTCCTGGTTGTTGGCGCTTGTGGCAAGTCCGCTCAGGTACCTCTTTATGTGTGGCTGCCGGATGCCATGGCCGGCCCGACGCCCGTATCCGCCCTGATCCACGCCGCCACGATGGTAACGGCTGGTGTCTATGTCGTAGCCCGCTCCAGTGATGTATTCCTCCGGGCACCCATCGCCATGGAGACGGTTGCGATTATTGGTCTGATCACGGCGGTTGTCGCCGCTTTGATTGGAACCGCGCAGAACGACATCAAGAAGGTCTTCGCATACTCTACGGTCTCGCAGCTAGGATACATGTTTGTGGCCTTGGGCGTGGGCGCCTTTTCCGCTGGTATCTTCCATGTTGTAACGCATGCCTTTTTCAAGGCGCTTCTTTTTCTGGGTGCGGGCTCGGTCATTCACGCGCTGCATGGCGAGCAGGATTTGGACAAGATGGGTGGTCTCCGCTCCAAGATCCCAATTACCTACTGGACGCTGATGATCGCGGCCGTTGCCATTGCAGGCATTTGGCCCTTTGCCGGATTCCATTCCAAGGATGCGATTCTGCTGGCGGCTCACGCCCATGCTCCCTGGATGTACTGGGTGGGCGTCTTTACCGCCGGGCTGACTGCTTTCTATGTCTTCCGGGCCATGTTCTTATGCTTCTTTGGCGAGTACCGCGGCAAGGCGCATCCCCATGAATCGCCAGCGATCATGTATATGCCTTTGGTGATCCTTGCCCTGCTCAGCACGGCGGGCGGATACCTGCCGATCCTCGATTGGCTTGCTCCGCTTTATCCGGCACAAGAGCACCCTCACGACATGACTCTAATTCTGATTTCGGTTGCCTTTGCCGCAGCCGGAATCTTCATCGCTTACTACGTGTACGTTCTCAATCCCGGATCGGCAGATGTCTATGCCGCGCGCCTCGGTGGAGTCTATCGCGCGATCGCAGCCAAGTTCTATGTCGATGAAGCGTACGATTCCGCGATTGTTCATCCGATCGAACAAGGCTCACGCGCCGTTCTCTTGAATGGGGTGGAGACTGTGGCAATTGACGGTGGCGTTCGCAGTGTTGTCGCTGCTTCCAACTGGGCCGGAGGGCTTTTCCGGTTGCTACAATCCGGGAGCATCCGCAGCTATGCGGTATACGCGCTGTTGGGTGCTGTCATCTTCCTGGGCGTGATGGTGGCGAGTGGAGGTGATCGCTAATGTTCCTTCTATTTGCCCTTTTGCTGCCTGCAGTGGCTTTTCTGGCTTGTCTGACGATTTTTCGCAATTCGAAGCAAACGGCCTATACGATTGCCCTCGCGGCTTCCGGTATTGCTCTTCTTTCAAGCTTGGCGCTGATTCCGGAAGTGGCGCAGAACCCGACCCGGCTCTCTCAAGGCCTCTCCTTGAACTGGATTCCTTATCCGCCCATTCACTTTTCGATAGGCGTTGATGGCCTGTCTCTCTGGTTGATCGTTGCTACCACCTTGTTGGTTCTGATTGCCCTCTTGACGGCCGCCAACCGCGATGCGAAATTCTTCGGCTGGTTGCTCCTGCTCGAAACCGGAATCATCGGGGTCTTTTCCGCGCAGGACCTCTTCCTGTTTTTTGTCTTCTTTGAGTTGACCCTGGTGCCTTGCCTCTTCCTGATGGGGCAATATGGCAAGGACTCAGGCAAGTCCACTTCCAATGCCGCTACGGTAAAGTTCTTCATCTACACCTTTGCGGGCTCGGTGTTGATGCTGGCCGCGATTACGTATCTCTTCCTCAAGTCCGGCACCTTCGATTACCAGAACATGCTTTTGCAGATGAAGGCTGGTTCTTTCCGGCTCTCACCGGCTGAGCAGTTACCCCTCTTTCTGGCCTTCTTTCTGGCCTTTGCCGTCAAGACCCCGCTTTTCCCCTTCCACTCCTGGCAGGCTGATGCTCACGCTACCGCCCCTTCTCCGCTGGCGATTGTCATGGCGGGGCTGATGGGCAAGCTCGGCACATATGGCTTGCTACGCTTCTGCTTGCCGCTTTTCCCCAATGCCGCGCGCGACTGCGCTGGCTGGATTAGCGGGCTGGCCATTCTGGCTATCCTTTACGGTGCCCTGGTGGCGATTGTGCAACCCAACATCAAACGATTGTTGGCCTTCAGTTCCCTGAGTCACTTGGGCTTCATTGTATTGGGTATCTTTTCGTTTCACATCCATGGCCTGGATGGTGCCGCCTATCAAATGGTGTGCCATGCGATTACCACCGGCGCACTCTTTGCTCTTGCGGGTTTTCTTGAAGATCGAAAGGGCACGAGCGATATTGCCGCCTTCGGCGGGCTCGCAACAAAAGCTCCCTGGTTGGCTACGACATTCCTGGTGGCCGTTCTGGCCAGTTCGGGCTTGCCTGCGCTCAACAACTTTGTGGGAGAGTTTCTGATTCTGCAGGGTGCCGCGTTCGCCAACTTCGGCTACGCTGCGGCTGCTGCGATTGGTGTGATCCTGTCCGCGGTGTATTTGCTCTGGATGTATCAGCGGACCTTCCTGGGCCCCCAGCCGGCCGAGAATACGGCAGATCTTTCCAGCCCGGAAGCGATCGCCGTTACGCCCCTGCTGCTGCTCATTGTCTGGATGGGGGTGGCTAGCAATCAGTTCCTCCCCGCGCAAAATGCAGTCAATCAAAAGATCTTGGAACAAAGCAAAATGAATGTTGAATTCCGGGTAGCGGCTCCGCCACTTGCCCCCGCGACGGAGGCCGTCCATGGGAACTAATTTCGTGCCGGGAGCCGAGGAACTCCTACGCTTCCTGCCGGAGATGATCCTGACGATTTTCGCCGTGATTCTCATGCTTTGGGAATCCCGCTACGACGAGCATGACGAAAGGCCGGGCATGCCGGCGCTGGCTCTCATTGGCTTGGGCCTGGCGGCAGCAGCCAGCATTATTGGTGGCGCCAACCCGGGGCTTGCTTTCCGGAACATGATCATTGTGGATTCGTTCACCACCTTCTTCCGCTTGCTGGTTCTTTCCATTGGAGCTTTGGCTGTTTTGGCGGCCAGTCCCTTTTTGCGGCAACGCAAAGCAGAGGGCGGTGAGTTCTATTCACTCCTGCTGCTATCGCTGGTGGGCCAGTCTCTCATGGCCGCTTCCAACGAACTCATCATGGTCTTCATCGGGATCGAAATTTCTTCGATCGCCTCCTATGTTCTGGCCGGTTATCTCCGTGACGACTCCCGCTCGAACGAATCCGCATTGAAGTACTTTTTGCTGGGCAGCTTTGCGACGGCATTTTTGCTTTACGGTATCTCCTGGATCTATGGCTTGACCGGAACGACGAACTTCCGGGACATCTCTGCAATCCTCGGCAATGTTGATATTGCTCCGGATGCCTTGATTGTTAGCGCAGCGGCGGCCCTGATCCTCGCGGGATTGTCCTTCAAAGTTTCTGCCTTCCCCTTTCAAAGCTGGGCACCTGACGTTTACCAGGGAGCTCCGACACCAGTTGGTGCGTTCCTGAGCGCTGCCCCCAAGGCGGCAGCCTTTGCCACCTTGCTGCGCATCTTTTATACGGCTCTCGACCCCGTGGCTGACCGCTGGCTCCCGCTGCTGACTGCGGTTGCGCTGGCGACGATGGTGGTGGGGAATTTTGCCGCGATCTGGCAAACCAACGTCAAGCGCTTGCTGGGATACTCTTCCATTGCCAATGCCGGCTATATTCTGGTGGCGGTTGCGGCCCATTCTTCGCTTGGTATCAGCGCAGTACTCTTCTATCTGGCTGCTTACTCGGTAATGAACTTCGGCGCATTTGCCGTGGTGTCATTGCGGGAAGAGAGCGAGTTGAGTGACTTCAACGGATTTGCCAAGCGGCAGCCCCTGAGCGCTGCCTTCATGGCGATCTTCCTTGCTTCGCTGATCGGGCTGCCGCTAACGGCGGGTTTCTTTGGCAAGTTCTACATTTTCAAGTCCGCCATTGATGCCGAGCTTTACTGGCTGGCTGGACTTGGATTGCTGACCAGCGCCGTGGCCGCATTCTATTACCTGCGGGTGATTGTTGCGATGTATATGAAGCCGGTTCCTGAGGGCGCTGTAGACTTGACCCCGCCTGCCCCGAGCTTGCAGGCTGCGCTTGTGCTGAGTGCTGCGTTGACTCTGGGATTTGGCATATTCCCCGGTTGGTTGCTGGACTGGGCTACTCGTTCCAGCGGCTTGCTCCGGTAAGGCTTCCCGCCTGTTAAAGTCAGATTATGCGATCTGCTTTATTGCTCAGTCTTGCTGGTAGCCTCCTGTTTGCTGCCGGCCCCGATGCGAAGCCCGAGAAGGGCTTTACCGCGATTTTCAATGGCAAGGATTTGACCGGCTGGTCGAAGGCAAAGGAAAACGAAGATGCCTTCCGGGTCGAGAATGGTTCCATCGTTGCCAACGGCAAGCGCAGCCATCTCTACTTTACCGGCCCCTTTAAAGGTAAGCCTGCCAACTTTAAGGACTTTGAACTCAAGGTGGATGTGATGACCAAGCCGGTATCCAACGGCGGGATCTACTTCCATACGGCCTTCCAGGAAACCGGCTGGCCGGAGAAGGGTTTTGAAGTTCAAGTGAATAACTCGCACGGCGACTGGAAGAAGACCGGCGGACTCTATAACGTTCAGGACAACAAGGAAGCTTTTCAGGATAACGTCTGGTTCACGGAGCACATCATTGTGAAGGGCAACACCGTGACGATCTTTGTGGATGGCAAGAAGGTGACGGAATGGACGCAACCGGAAGGTTGGGAGGGACCGAAAGGAAACCCTGGTCGAAGGATTGATACCGGTACCTTTGCCTTACAGGCACATGATCCTGGATCCACAATCTACTACACGAATATTCGCGTGAAGCCGTTGAAGTAGAGTTCAGTCAGTTTGAGTTTCAAATTAGCGCTCCTGCCGCAATGGTGGGGGCGCTTTTTGCTTATCCCAAAATGTCGATTGTTTTCGAAGCCAGTTCGTTGGCAGACTCGACGAGCTTGATGTTTGCTTCAGCGGCGAGCTTTGACTCCAGAAGAGCGACCATTTCAGCGCTCAGGTCTACCGTGTCGCTACCAGTGTAGGCAGTGTCGCCACTGAGAGAGCCCGCCGAGAGCCGCTTTGCCACCGCTGCCAGACGTTCCTGGGCCTTTTCCAGCCCCGCCAGTGCAATGGATTGTACTTCCATAATTCTCGTATCGTCGAGAGATGGATGACCTTTAGAAAAATTTGCTCAAGTCAGGAAATTTTTCGACGATGTGCAATAGTCCGGGTCCGGGAGTCCGCAGATCCGTTTGTTCCAGTGTCCAGGTTCGCTCGTGCGGGACAAAAATTGCATTCAGCCCGGCGTCCAGGGCTGGATTGATGTCGCTTTTCGGCGAGTTGCCGACCATCCACGTGATTTCCGGCACCAATTGATGGCGGCCGGCCAAATCCTGATAGGCGGAAGTGTCCTTCTCATGGGCAATCTCAAACTCGCGAAAGAATCGTCCCACGGGGCTGCGGTCGATCTTGTGGCGCTGTTCTTCCGGATGGCCTTTGGTGAACAGAATCAGGTCGTGGTTTCGCTGGAGCAGATAGGCGAGAGTGTCTTCGACACCGGGCAGCATTTCGATGGGCTGGTGCAGGATGCGGTCGGCAAAGCCCATGATCTGCTCGACGTCTCCGTGGCGCAGATCGCGTTCCACCAGGTGCTTGTAGCACTGCACCATATTCCGGGCAAAGTTTTGCGCACCATAGCCGTGGACACGAATGTTGGCAATCTCGATTTCGTCAAAGATGGCGCGTGTCTCTTCCGGGCTCAGGGAGGAATGGTTCAGGAAATTGAGAAAGTCCTCCCAGGCCTGCTCAAAGTAGATATTGTTTTCCCAAAGGGTGTCGTCGGCATCAATAATCAACGATTGCGGGTCGTTGCGCCTCACGATTGCGATCACTGCTCCTCCGCCAGATCCGCCGCATGCCGGGAGTGGCCATTGAGCGGGGCAACTCGCCGCACGTGCCGCACCAGCTTCTCCCGCTCAAGATGCATGGGCAGGTAGCTCGAAAGGGCTTCCAGTCTTTCCCTCTCACTGCGCATCATCAGCAGCTTCTGGCGGAACTCGACGTCGGCCACTGGCTGAGCCAGTACGAAGCTTAAGTCCGAGCGCCCACTGTCGGGCACCTCATCCACGAGTCCACCATGTTCCATCATCATCAGGTTTACGTAGGCGCTGAGGGCGCGGTGGCGCACTGCTTCGTCGGTTGCGCCTTCTTCCTCATCGCTGATTGGAGCAATCGCAGCGCGCAGGTAGTTCTTTTCCTCATCGAGCAGGATGATCTCAAATCGCCCCCTGCCGCGAGCGAGGATATCCATTCTGCCGTCCGGATACTTCTTCAGGATGCGTTCGACTACCGCCGTGCAGCCGATGCTGGCCATGCCCTTTTCCCCGGCCAGGACCACCCCGAACTCATGGTTGGCCTCGAGGCAATCGCCAATCATTTCCTTGTAGCGATCTTCAAAAATATGCAAGGGAAGTTCAGCTCCCGGGAATAGCACTACCCCCAATGGAAAAAGAGGCAGTTTGTCTTGCGGCATCAATACTATTATTGACTTTTGTGCAGATATCCGGCTCACGAACAATCCTCACGGGTGCCTCAACTGGAATTGGCGCCAGTTTAGCCCGTCAGATGCACGCCCGGGGGGCCAAGCTTGTGCTGGTGTCCCGGCAGACAAATACCTATGAACTAGAAGGCGCGCACTGGCTTTCTGCCGATCTCACCGACGCGGCGGACCGGGAGCGAGCCTTTGCTGTGGCCACGGCGCATCTGGGTGGTCTCGACATTCTTGTTAACAATGCTGGTGCCGGGGCTTATGTTCCAACCGCAAAAATTCCAACTGCTACGTGGGACCATCTCTACGAATTGAATCTCAATGCGCCGATTCATTTAAGCCGTCTTGCCCTGCCTGGATTGCTGGCACAGGGCAGCGGGGCAATCGTTAACGTTGCATCCATTGCTGCGCTGGTGCCCTTGCCGTGGTTCACCCTGTATTCGACCACCAAGGCGGCATTGCTGAACTTCACGCACGGGTTGCGCATGGAACTGGACCGCTCCGGCGTTACCGCTATCGCTGTCTGTCCAGGCTATGTAAAGACTCCCTTTCAAGCCAACGCTCTACTGGGGAATCCGCCGCGGATGCTGCAGCGCACCAAGCGCTTCGCGATCACCCCTGAGCGTTGCGCTGCCGATATCCTGCGTGGCATCGAGCGGGGCAGCCGCACTGTGATTACTCCCTATTGGAGCGGCATGCTGCTACATGCCTTGTACTTTCTGTGCCCGTCCCTCATTGAGCGGCAATTTGCGAGCTATAACCGCCAGGGAGGAAACTCAACGCTTTGATTTTGCAATTGAAACGCTCCCCGGGGATTTACCTGGTTGGCTTTATGGGTTGCGGCAAGTCGACTGTCGGGCAACTGCTTGCCGATGAAATCGGCTGGCGCTTTGTGGATCTTGACACTCGGATTGAGCAGCAGCAGCAAGCCACCATTGCCAGCGTTTTTGAATCGCAGGGGGAGGCCGCATTCCGCCAGATGGAAGCCGCGGCGCTCGATGAACTGATCCGGGAAGTGTACCGTGGTCGGGCCACGGTGGCTTCGCTGGGGGGCGGCGCATTTGCCTGGCCCGGCAACCGGGAGCGGCTGGTGGATTCCGGTGTGAGCATCTGGCTGGATGTTCCCCTTGACCGGTTGAGACGGCGCGTGGCGGGTCATCCGCATCGTCCGCTGGCGCGGGATCCGGAGCGATTCGCGACACTGTATGAACAGCGCCGCCCCCTCTATGGGCTTGCAGACTATAAGATTGAGTTTGATTCCGACAATGCCCAAGAAGCCGTTGAAGCCATCCTCGCGCTCGGTCTCCTCGACTGAAGCATCGCTCCGCAAGGACGCCCGCGCCATCTTCACCACCGCAGTGAAGGCGGCTGATCCATTTGAAACGACGCTGGCGCAGCTTGAGAAGATTGATACCCAAGGCCGCCGATTGATTGTGGTGGGGGCAGGGAAGGCGGCCGCGGCGATGGCCCGCGCAGTGGAAAAGGCCCACCTGCGAAAGATCGAAGCGGGCATTATTGTGACCAAGTACGGCCACTCTCAGCCACTGCGAAAGATCCGGTGTCTGGAGGCGGCTCATCCGGTGCCGGACGAGGCCGGCTGGCGTGCGGCTCGTGAGATCGCCTCTTTGTGTTCGGATGCCGGCCCTGAAGATGTAGTGATCTGCCTGATCTCTGGTGGGGCATCAGCGCTCCTGCCTTATCCCGCGCCCGGAATTTCGTTGACGGAAAAGCAGGAGACAACGCAGCTTTTGCTGGCTTGTGGGGCTACGATTCAAGAGCTGAATTGCGTGCGCAAGCATCTGAGTGCGCTCAAGGGTGGGCAGTTGGCGCACATGGCATATCCGGCGCGGGTGGAAACCTTGATTCTGTCCGACGTGATCGGCGATCCGCTCGATGTAATCGGCTCCGGACCCACCGTGCCCGATCCAAGCACGTTTGCAGACGCCTGGGAAATTTTCTACAAATACCGTTTGACGAACAAGTTGCCTTCAAGCGTGCGTCATCATTTGGAGCAAGGTGTAAACCTGAATATTCCTGAGACGCCGAAGCAGGAAGATCGGGTGTTCCGGCAGGTTCGGAATCATTTGGTGGGTTCCAATCGCAAGAGCCTTTATGCGGCTCGCGATAAGGCGCGCGAGCTGGGTTACCGGCCGTTGCTACTCTCGACGACACTCGATGGGGAGGCGGCGGAAGTGGCCAAGACTTTTGCGGCAATTGGCCGGGAAGTGCGGGCATCCGGGCATCCCGCCAAGGCGCCACTGGCCCTGCTGGCGGGCGGAGAGACCACGGTAAAGCTTTCGCTCCATCATGGGCTGGGGGGGCGTAACCAGGAGATGGCCTTGGCGGCAGCAATTGGAATTGCAGGTTTGGAGGGTGCGGTCTTCCTGGCGGCGGGTACGGATGGAACGGATGGACCAACGGATTCGGCAGGAGCCTTTGCAACGGGTACGACGCTGAAGCGGGCCGCAAAGATTGAGTTTGACCCGCAGGAGTTTCTGGCCAGAAATGATTCCTTTCATTTCTTTAAGCCGCTGGGAGACCTTCTGACGACAGGGCCCACCGGGACAAACGTGATGGATTTGTACCTGCTGCTCCTGCGGTAGAGCCGGCCTTGTGATAGATTGAAGTTAAGCTGAGCGGGAGTAATTCAGTGGTAGAATGTCAGCTTCCCAAGCTGAACGTCGCCGGTTCGATCCCGGTCTCCCGCTCCATCTTTTCAACGACTTAGCTCAATCACCCTGGTTTCACTTGGGTATCTTAATGCAGTAATGGCAGTAATCGGCATCCCAGGGGTATTGAAAACAATAGACTCGTCGAATGGAATGTCAGCTTGGGGCTTCGACATTCAAAATTCGCCTGTTTTCAGTCCTAATGAAATCGGATGTGGGTTTTGTCCCAAGGTAAACAGTAGATCAATAGAAGCGATTGTAAAATAAGGACTTAACCAAGCCCCTTTGCCTCCCTTTGCCTGCTGTCCGAATCTCAACTCAACCAGTGGATATAGATCGAAAATTCAAAGCGGCTCTAAATCTCCTCCAGTTGAGGACTCAACAGACTTTCCCCAAGCAAATTCCGCGCCTTGAATAAGGCGGAATGAGGCGGTGCTTCCGCCTTATTCCATTCGCAGGCTTCATCTCGCTAGGCGATGGGAGTCGTGGGGTCTAGTTTCTGAGCCCTTACCGTAGTCTATTGTTTTCAGTGTCATGCCTCGAATTTTGCCAATTCCAAGATCTCGAATGTTGAAGTGTACCGGTCAAACCGAATAAGGCGGTCAGTCCGCCTTATTCGGCTGCAGTGCGCCGCAGTGACCAGACAGCCCCTCGACCGCGGCCAATCGAATCGATGAGCTGAAGACGTTTCAAGTGGATGAGATCATCGCGCAAAGTACGGTCTGCGATCTCGGGGTTGACCCGTATTTTTATCCGCCCAAACGTCTCATTGGCCGAGGCGGATAACACTTGAAGGATGAGCCGCTGACGGCTTGTGAGGTCATGCGCCACGCGTAACGGAGCGATATAGCCGCTAGGCAGGAAACGCACCCCCACAGCCCCGGCCTGCTCAACAAACTGGGGAGCGGGGTGTCCGGCCAGCACGCAAAGTTCGATGATCTTTTGAGTCCCTCGTCCCCAACGTTCGACCAACCCGCGGCGGAAGAACACTTCAGCAATCAGCGGATTTCTAGGACGAGAGAGATGTTCCTTCACCAACTCGTCGGTTGTCAATCCAAAAGGAAGTCGGCCATCGCTCCAAATTTCCAGTCGATCATCATAAACGGCAACGCTAACGGCCCCGCCTGGAATCGAGTAATCCCGGTGGACGAAAGCATTGACCAGCGCCTCTCGTAGCGCCACCGGAGGAAAGAGTGGGGAATCGACCCGCTCAAAAAGGCCCGGCTCGATTCGACCAGAGACTGGCAGATGGCGTCCCAAAAATTGCACCGCCTCCTGAAGCAGAACGAACGCGTTGCCATTCAATTGGCGCTGGTCCAGAAACTCATTCTTGTCGACCCCACGAAATCTCGCCAGACGCAACTGACATTGGGGGTAATGCGGTGATTCATGGTTTATGAACAAGACTGCGGCAGAATTCGCCAGGCCCTGCCCCGAGGAGAGGCCGAAGCGCGCGAGTACCTCGCCGGGCTCAGTAGATGTCGTGGAGGGAATACGGCCAGCCTCAATCCCAGCCTTGATCGTCGCTCGGAGTTCTGCGAGATCGAGATCCTTCAATTGAAGCGGCGAAGCACTGTTTTCCCATCGCTTATGCGAGTGAGCCCTGTCCAACAACAGACGCTGGTAGGCCTCCTGCCCCATTACTTTTGTTGTCGGCCCCACTCGTTCATAGGGGCGGTCATCGAAAGTAAAAACGCGGCTGTCGTCGTCGGGCGATACGGTGATGGCAAGAACTTCATGGGTGCCACCGGGAAGCTTTACTCGCTCGATGCGAGTGGGCACAGGAGGCTCAATATGCCGCAGCATTTGTGCCACATCCCGAAGTGTTCCGTCGCTGACCAACTGTCCGGCAAGGGCTCCATCGGGCGTAACACCAAACAAGACTGTACCGCCAGAGCCATTCAAGAAGGCGCACAACGTTTCTCCTGCCCGACTGAGCTGGCCTGTTGATTTCTTCAACTCAAGAGTGGATGACTCACCGTTGGAAATAAGTTGATTCAGTTGGCTGAGGTTCATGTGCGGAGATTGATACGTCTTCAGCTATTGTCATCCGGCGCGGGTGCCCACCGCAGTTCGATGTTGAATTTGAAGTGTTCGGCCGTCGCGGCTGATTGTTGCCGGGCACTCCGGCCAGAGGCTTCTTATGGCCGTAAGCCACTGTTCCAGCATGGCCCGAAACCGGCTCGGTCGCGAATATTCCACACAGCCAAGTTGTTGGGTCAACCCACACGGCCCAAATAGCGGGATTGATTCTGGGCCTTTCGAAATAAAGCATCGATAGCTGAGCCACATGAAGAGGTCCAAGAGCGCCGGCGCGGCGGCGAGAACTTTGATGGCTTCGAGATCGGCCGGGATTGGGTGGCAGGCCACTTCGGCATAGAACTCGTCACTTAATGTAATCGTGTTTGTCGTGCTGGTCGATTCGCTTGAGCGGCCGTACCAGATTTCCGCCTCGCGAAGAAAATTGAAGCGGCTTCGATGAGCCACTGTGGCTGTCGCTTCAGATTTCTGAGTTGAGAAGAAAATGGTTGCACCGAAGATTCGCTCGAATCCGGCGACGATGCGGCGATACTCCTTTCCGCCTTTTGCCATGCCGAACATATCGAGCATCTCGGCAGCGGATCGGAACTGGACAACCTGGCACTTTTGTCGAACGGCAAGAGTTGCGAGGAATAGCAGCACGAGCCTGTCTTGGCCAAAAGGCAATCCGAACTGAGGATGCCCAGTAATCTGAAGCACGAAGTTCCCATTGCGCCTCTCGAACAAAAGTTGATCCGCTGGAGGCTTGCGGATTGGCAAGCCACAAAGAATGAATGGCCGGGAGGTGAAAGCCAAAGGCTGTTTACCCGCTTCGCGGTTTGACCGAACCAACGCGATTCCTTCGGCCTGCTTGAGCCGATATCGGGAGATCAACAGATCCTCGTGCTCCTCGCGAAGCACATCGCTGACCTTGGCCAACATCATTGAACCTCACGCAGTTTCGGTTGCGCGAGGGGTCAAAACGCCGTCAGGTTTTGGGAGAGTTTTGCAGCGCCGGCCTCGTTACTGCGATTACTGCGTTAAGGGCGGTTTTCACTTTTCTCTATGGTTCTCGGTGGTCAGGATTGCCGCCATGGTCGCATATGTTCTTTATTTGCGAACGAGGTGTGTATTCCCAAGCTGGACGTCGTGGGTTCGAATCCCATCTCCCGCTCCATCTTTTCAATCACCCAGAAGTCGATAGCTGCCTGCCAGCAACAATCAGACCAATAACCTTCCGGCTATCGCAGCAAAAGTTTTTGTCTTGGCGGTAGCAAATACTCCCCCCTCATTCCAGATCAGCAATAGAGTCATCGTCTCGATGGCACGCAAGCTTCCAATCCATGTGTCCACGTCCAGCGCCGGGCATGTCGAACAACTTTAATCACGGGGCGGGGCTGCCCTGTTTTCCGGTTTGACTGTGAAGTGGAAATGTTGCGCCACCACGTAGTTAGGCCGCTCTTTACTGGCCATATAAATCTTTCCAACGTAGTTGCCGATTACTCCCAGACTTAGTAAAATCAGCCCGCCGAGCAAGCTGTTCAAAATGAGCAGCGACGTCCAGCCGGGCACTGTCTCCCCCCGCAGATACATAATTAGTGCTCTTATGGCTTCCTCCGCGGCCAGGACCACCCCTGCCGCCCCCACGAAAAAGCTCAACTGCAGCGGTACGTCAGAGAAGGATGTCGCCGCAGTCCAGGCAAACCGCAACATCTTCGATAACGGATACTTTGTTTCTCCCGCGGCCCGCTCGTGGCGGTCATATTCCACCGCAATCTGAGGATAGCCAATCCAGGCCACCATCCCTCTCAGAAACCGGTGCTCTTCGGGCATCGCCCTCAGCGTCCCCACCGCCCGCTGGCTCATCAGGCGAAAGTCCCCAGTGTCCACAGGCAAATCCTTGTGTACAAATTTCTGCATCAGCCGGTAAAAGCCCCATGCTGTGATCTGCTTGAACCACGATTCCCCCTGCCGAGTGCGCCGTTTCCCGTACGCCACGTCATAGCCTTCCCGATAGCGTGCCAGCATTGCCGGTATCACCTCCAGCGGATCTTGCAGGTCAGCATCCATCAGCAAAATCGCCTGCCCACGCGCATACTCAAGACCCGCGGTGGCTGCTAGCTGGTGCCCGAAATTGCGACTCAAATGCAGAACATGCACCCGATCATCCTCCCTCGCCCACGCCACCAAATGGCTCAGGGATCCGTCCCGGCTTCCGTCGTTCACCAGGACCAATTCTGCCGGGCAGGGAAGCGTTGGCAGGAAGCGTGTCAGTTCACGCCGCAGGATCGGCGCCATCGCTTCTTCGTTGTATACCGGCATCACAATTGACAGCAGTTCCGGATTTTGTCTTGGTTCCAGTAGATGTTGGGTCAAGTGCACTCACAAGAGTGATCTGTAAACACCAAGCAGTGTCTGGCGCTGCTTGTCCACGCTAAATTCCCTGACGCGCTCCCGCCCCGCCTCCCCCATGCGTTTGCGCAGCGCCCCATTGCTGATCAACTCACCCAGCCGCTGGGCTAGTGCTGGCACGTCCCCCCGCGCGACAAGATAGCCTGTCTCGCCTTCCAGCACCATGTCCGGGGTGCCGCCGACGCGCGTCGCCACCACCGGCAGACCTGCGGCCATCGCCTCCAGCACTACATTGGGGGATCCTTCGCTGTGACTCGGCAATACGAAGATATCCGCGTTGTCATAGAAGCGACCTACGTCAGATTGCTGGCCGGCAAAGTGAATTCGCGCTCCTCCGGCCTCCCCGGATCGCGCCAGCGCCTCGATGCGGCTACGCGATACCCCTTCGCCTACCAGCACCAACTGAAATTGGTCCCGCTTCCCCGTCGTGGCCAGTATTCCTGCTGCCTGTATCAATCCTTCGTGATTCTTTTCCCCCGAAAAACGACCTACATGCAAGACGGTTACGCTTCCCGGAGGCCCCTGTGCCTCGGCCTCCAGCACATGCCCGCCCGGCACAAACGCCTCAACGCCGTTGTGGATTACCGTAACCTTCTCCCGAACGATCCCTTTCGCCGTCAACTCGTCTCGAAAAGCTTCGCACACCGTAATAATACGCCTGGCCCCGCCCAAACTCCAGCGGTCCAGTTGATTGTAGACTTTCACCTTCAGATTTTCCGCCGTATAGCCGTGATGAAATGCCACCCATGGATATCGCGCCGGGCCCCCGCTTGCCCGCCAAAGAAAGTGACTTTTGACGCTGTGCGTCTGCACGACGTCGGGCCGGATTTCTTCCGTCAGCGTTCGCAGTTGCTGGATCACTCCCGGATCGTAAGCCCCTGATTCCCGCACAAGATGACAATTTAGTCCGCTACGCGCCACCGCATCGCGAAACTCCAGATTCGCCCTTCCGTCTCCGCGCGTATACGTGATGATCTCCAGCTCAACCTCATCCCTCGCCTGTCTGCCAAAACGCAAGAGATTCTTGGCCGGACCAGTCACCGTATTGGCTTCGATGATGGCCGCCACTTTCAGCCGCCCCATCTGCTAGCGCGCTCCAATGCGCAACAGCACGGCCTTCACCGTATGGAACAGGATAAACATGTCCATAACCGGGCCCATGTGCTTGATGTAATAGAGATCGTATTCCAGTTTTCTTTTTGTACTGAGAATAGAATCTTCTGGCTCATGGTGAAGTTGTGCCCAGCCTGTAATTCCCGGTTTGATACGGTGCCGATGAGGATAATAGGGAAGCTCTGCCAGCAATTGCTTTTCCAGGGCCGGCATTTCCGGCCGCGGCCCCACCAGAAATATCTCGCCCCGCAGCACATTGATGAGTTGTGGCAACTCATCCAGGCGCAGCAGGCGGATCCACTTCCCCACCCGGGTAATTCGCGGATCATTTTCCTGCGCTCTCACTGGTCCTGTTTTGGCGTCCGCATCCACATACATGGATCGGAACTTCAAAAACGGAAAGGGTTTGCCCCCCCGCCCGAGCCGTGTCTGGCGCAGCAAAGCCGGGCCTGGGCTGTCCAGTCGCACGGCAATGGCCGTGAGAATCATCAGCGGCCAAGTCAGTCCAATTCCCACGATTGCCAAAAGCCGCCCGTAAATCTCCTGGAGCGAAACCACCCAGGGTCGCGGGCGCAGCTCCGCGGAAAAAATTAACTGATTGACTGTTAGCTGGTCCACCGCAACCCGCTCAAACAACTGCTCGTAAAGATCCTTGACGTTCTCAATATGCGTCCCCTGCATGCTGAGCGGCAAAAGGTTCCGTGTTACCCATTCCTCATTTCCAGTTACCTCCGATACCACGATCCGGTCGGCTTTCACGCGCCTGATTTGCGTCGCAAAATCATCTTCGGCTTCCGGGCTCTCTGTTTGTCCCAAGGGCAATTGTCCCGGCATCCGCAAAAATTCCGCCACGACAAAGCCCGATTCCGGATGCGCACGGATATGCTCTGCCACCTGCAACGCCACCGGGCAATGGCCGATCAGCAGCACCCGCTGCCTTCCCGCCACGCCCACCAGCATCAAAGCGAAACCCATTCGCCACGCCCACAACACACACATCACTGCCGCGCCGCCAAGCAGCATCAGCCAGCGGGGTGTTTCGTATCCGGTTCGGGAATAGCTCACCACCGATTGCAACAACAGCGTCGCGCCCATGGCCAGCAGCAGGTCTTCCAGTAGCCGTTGTCCGCTCTTCGGCCGTATCGCTTCGTACATCCCCAGAAAATAGAACGCAAATATCAACGACCCGCAAGTGATACCCAGGCGTGGCAGCGTTTTTTCATCAATCAGAAACAGAGTGAAATCCAGGCTCCAGAACTGCCCCGATTCGGCAATGCCCCAGGCAACAACAAAAAAAGTTGCAAATGTAAGTAGTAAATCGCCGGCTAAGAGCAATAGCGTTCGGATCTTGGGCAAAGGAAATCTCTCAGTTCTAAGAACTTAGCACGTCTTGCAGGCAATTCCACGGCAAGAATCCAGCTATAATGTCACCGTGGGAAGAATGCTCGATTTGCGGCCATCAGCGTCGCTCCCCCCCCCGGTACGTCCGTCAGTCCTGGCGGCGCACGCAACGCTAGCCTCCCCCGCTCCCAAACAAAATATCACCGCGCCCCCACCTGCGGCAAGAATCCCGGCTGAGCCCAGCGAATTCAATCCTCTTCGCATACTTGGTCTCTTTTTCGGCTTACTCTATCTCGGGGTAAAAGTCAGCTTCATCAGCGAAGCCATTCAGTATATGTCCGGGATCCGCACCTTTCTGATCCCCCTCAGCCTGCTGCCCGCGTTTCTGTTGATTCTCTCCAGCGGTGGCTTGGTTCGTGTTTTCCGCCACAAAGCCACCATCCTGATGGCTTTGTTTGCCGTCTGGGCCGCCCTTTGTATCCCCACCAGCCACTGGCCAGGTGGCTCCTTCGACAAAATGGGCGCTTACTTTCGCTACGACTTGGTTACGCTACTGATTCCAGCCGGCCTCATCGTCACTTGGAAAGAAATGCGACGATTTGGCTACGTTCTGGCGCTGGCTTCCTTCGGCGTCCTCTTCGCGGTTCGCTTTTGCTCCAAGGTGGATGGCGGCGGACGCCTTTCGCTCGCCTTCGAAGGAACGATTGGAAACGCCAACGACCTGGCGGCGATTCTCCTCTTGCTGCTCCCTTTCCTGGCCTTTTGCCTACTTGACTCCAGCGGACCCAAGTTTTTCCGATTCCTCTGCCTGCCCACCATCGCTTATGCCCTTTACACCATCCTCGGCACGGCTTCCCGTGGTGCGCTCGTAGCATTAGCGGCCGGAACACTCTTCTGGTTTCTGCGGGCCACCATGCGGCAGCGCCTCTTCGGGGTCATCCTCATTCCGCTGCTGGCCCTGCCCGCCTTAGTCCTCCTGCCCGATTCCGCTTTCAACCGGCTATTTAATCTCTTCGGGGAAAGCCACGTGGAAGCGGATGAGTCTTCCGCCTCCCGTTCCTACCTCTTTCGGCAGAGCTTGGTTTTTACCCTGAAGAAGCCTGTCTTCGGTGTTGGGCCGTCCCAGTTCAGCAATTATGAAGGCCATGTAAGTGTAAGCAGCGGGGTTCGTGGCAACTGGCACGAAACCCATTGCTCCTGGACGCAGATCTCCAGCGAAACGGGAATTCCAGGCATTCTCTTCTATGCCAGTGCCATTTTCACCGCCGGCCTGCTTGTTCTCCGCGTCAACCGCCGCGCCCGCCAACTGAAGGCCCATGACCTGGCCAATTTTTCCTTCTACTTCTTGCTCGCCATGGTGATGTACTTTACGAGTATCACCTTCCTGTCAAACGGGTATAGTACGCTGCAGCCCATGATTGTTTCTGCCGCCGTGGCCCTGCATTTTGTGGCAGCCCGTACTTTCGCCGCTCATTCGCTGACGCAGACTGCGAACGGCGGCGGCCAGTCACGAGCCGTGACCCTGCCGCCGCTCAGCCCGCTTGCGCCGCTCTAGTCGCGCACTAGCTCCGGCATACTGGTTGCCAGCACCTCCCCTGTGCTGGAGCGGTACTCAATCTGATACCAGTAGTCGCCGATACGCCCATCGAGTTCCACCGCGCAGGGGCTTTGCTCGCAGCTATATTCGGTTTGCTTGCCGGTGGGCGCCAGCAACTTGACCTTTACACTCACGGCACCCTCCACGGAATTCAGCAGAAAGTTTACCTGCCCCGGAAGCACCACCGGAGGCTGGGCCCCGCCCACGCGAACGGCCGGCCACTGATGCGCCATCCCGACACCAAACTGGAAGCCATACCACTTGCCGAAGCCCAGTGCACTGTCGGTCGCGTAGGGGTTTTCCAGCATATCTGTCCGCCGGTAGCCGCTGCGCGTAAAGGCGTCGATTCCCCACTGGTTCGCGTAAAACTCGTCGCCGAGTTGCCGGGTTTGCTCGCTCGGATTGCTTTCATAGGCCGCCCGCACGGCTGACTGTGCCTCCGCCAGCAGCGCCCGCGCTGCATTACGATCGTCCCGGCCCGTGCCATGGGCACAGCCCAAATTGCGAAAGCGGAAGCCCTGCTGCGATGCTTCAAGCACGGGCTCACAAGCCTCAAAGCCGCGCGCATAGAAGAGTCCGCCAGTGGCCCGGTCAAAGCCGTTCTCGATTACCCAGTCGCCTGCTTGTGCTGCCAATTGGCGGTAGGCTGAAGCGGTTGGCTCCTGTGCCCCCTGTGCGGCATAGAGCATCTGCAAGGTCTTGATGCCGGCCATGAAGGGCTGCACCCCCCGGCCCGCCACGTTACTTCGATAAAGATAAGCCGTCCCGCTCGCTCCAGCATAGGGCCGGTTCAGCGTCAACGAATTTGCTGAATTGAAGGTGCAGGCATAAACGGTTCCGAAAGTCGGGTCCGCCTGCCCGCTGGCAATGATCGAGATGTTCTCGTCGCTTTGCCGCATCCAGGTTACCGGGCCTGTGTCCCCGATCCACTTCACCGCCAGCGTCACCTGGCTGCCTTGTCCGCTCCACTCCACCGGCAGCGTGTAAGGTTGCCCATTCCGGGTGCCAGTCAAAACCAGAGTTTGCATTCCAACTGGCGCTGCCAGCATTTCTGATCCCGTAATGACCAGCGTGGCGCTCCCCGTTACGACCATACCCGTGCCGCTTTGCTGTGTCGGACACATGCTGGCGCTAAAGCCTGTTCCGGTGACCGCGGTGGATCCCCCGGTCACGGTTAAGGGCGGAAACTGACCATTGTTGAAGTACAGCCCCGAAGGAAAGGAGTTGTCCGCGCCCCGGCAGCTAAAGTCGCGATTGTAATTGTCGGCCAGCTTTGCCCGCCAATAGCTTCGCTGGCCGGGTTCCTCGGGGTTGCCGGTGTCCAGCGGGTCGAAGTTCGCCGCCAGGGCCAGCCACGACATGATGTAGGCCAGCTCCCGCAAGTCATCATCGCAGGATGCGTTCAGCCGCGTTACCGCGCTGGCCGCCAGCCGCCGGATGGTATACCAGTTTTCGCTGCGCTCATCCAGCACCGTGGCGGCCACTACGCCGGTGACACCCAGGTTCCGGGGAATGCCGGCTCCGGCCCCCCACCCTTCGTCAATAAGCGGTTGCGTAGTCCAGAAATCGCCGATTTTGCGTGCCGCCGTCCGGGCTGGATCCCAGCCGGAACGGAAGTAAAGCGCATAGTTGGCCAATACTTCGTCATAGAAATTCGGCGTACCATTGCCCGCCTGGGTCAGCCAGTACTGCACCATCTTTCCATATTCCTTGCCCGTTTGTACTCCCTTCACCACTTCCAGCCCGCCGCGCAAAAACGCCGCCGAATTACTGACACAAGCGGTCAGGCCAAAGAGCGTCTGACCTTCCGTGCCATCCGGGCGCGTCCAGTGTGGGGCCAGATTGTATTGTCCGAATTGCAGCAGGTGATAGGTGAGATTGCCGGCACTATCGGCATCCGCTGGCCAGGGCCGGTTCATCGTGATTTGACCTGTCCCACCGATGGCATGGATTACGGCAAAAAACACAAAGGGCTCTCCGCCGTGCGTCCCTTCAATCCGGATCGCCTGCCCCGGGTAGACCCCGCTCGCCGCGTTCCAGACTGTACTTGTGCCCGTGATCTGGGCGGAATCCGCCGTCGCGCTCACTGTTCCCGTCGCATAGGTCACCGGGCCGGAAAGCCCCGGGCCTGCCGGACAAAACGTCGTCAGGAAATTTGTATCGGTCCCCTCAACGCGCCGGTGAAAGACACTGGCACCGCTACTCCAACTTCGCGCATTCGAAAAGCCGTAGCCGCGGCCGTCATAACAAACTGTCAAGCTGTTGCCCTCAAGGCCGCAAATCAGAATTTCCTCGCCTCCGTAGCCCGGCAAGTCAATGCTAACCAGGGTTGGAAAGGAGCTGAAGTTTAAATTGCTAACTCCATTGAGCGGGATCGTCATGGCGTTCGCCGTGATGGCCGCCGTCAGCGTCTGCCGGGGGGCAGATCCCGCATCGGAAGTGGCTACATAATCAATCTTGCCCGGCAAGGCCTCTTTCCATTCCGGAGCGTAGACGGTATCGTATTGCGAAGAGCGGATCTTTGCTCCCCGCAGGTGGGCATCATCCACCGCCTCCCAGGGATTCTTGCCGAAGGCGATCATCGGCCCGAAGATTTTTTCTACGTTTTCATCCGCATGGACTACTACGCCGCGCTCATCATGCGCCACCGCGCCGATCTCGGTTTCCGACGCCGCGCGGTTGCCATCGCTATCGACTACGGTCAGCCCCAGCCGGTAGGTGCCGAATACCAGGCCCTTCACCTTGGGCGTAGCTGCGGTCCGGTCATCCCAGATTAGCGTGGTGGGCCCACTCAACTGCCTCCACTCATAGGACACCGCAGCGGATGCGTCAGCTAACCCGTAACTCGACCTTCCATCGAGCTCTGCCGGAAAACCCGCGCGCAAGCTGACCCAGTCTGACCAGAAGGGTGCTCCGGCTACCTTCACCTTGCTGACGGGCTTATCCTGCCCGGGCGTTGCAGTATAGGGTGGATTGCCGCCCCCCAAAACAGAGGCATTAAAGTTCGCCGCACTGTCATTCCGGTTGCCATCGAACTTCCATTCCAGCAGCCGGTGCTCATCATCCCGGAACACGGGCGGCCGGGAATTCAAGGGCACCAGGCTATTGTGGATCCGCAGAAAGCCGAGGCTGCGGTTCGCAGCCTCAAGCCCATCTGCTCCGGCAAAGATGCCGTTGAACTGGAAGGTGCCACCCTCCACAAAACTCTGCGTGTGATTGCCAAACCTTTGGCCGTTCACGTCCCAGGCTTCACAAAACACCAGCCGCTTGGCCGGGTCCCGCTGCAGGCGCAGGTAAAAGCCCTTCACCGGCAACTGATCGATGCGGAAGAGGCAGCCATTACTTTCCGACGAGTGCCAGAAATACGCGGTTGGCTCAAGAATGAGCTGGTCACCCGACACGAAGACTCTCACCCTTGCGCCTAGCGCAGTGAGATCCGCGATGCGGAAATTTGCATTGTCCCAATCATGAACATACATCTCCACCCGCCAGGGATTGCTGCGAGGCTGGCTGGGGAAATTCGAATTCCCGAGGTGGCGCCCGCTCAGATTGATCGATTGGCCGGCCTGCGCCGATGCACAAGCCACCAGGCCTACTAGAGCGATGCTCCAGAAATTGGTCAAAACTTTTGGTTTCATTATGGAATCGCCCGCCATGCGAAGTTGTCGTTTTCATCTTTCAGGCAAACGGAGACAAGATCCCCTGTGCCAGGCCCGGACGCTGTTAGCCAAAGCTTGCCACGCTGGGCGGCTGTACACGCCGGTGCTGCTGGCCCCGACGGAATCAGACCGCTAGTCTCTCCTAGCATACGAAATCGAATCCCGTCAAACCAAAGCGGGTAAATCTCCCCGGCCCGGATCTCACCCTCCGCGGGTTCAGTCACCCCATCCCGCCTCCGGATCTCCCGTGCACCCAGGCCATCGATTTCCAAAGTGACGCTGCTGCCCGTATTGCTGAGATCGGGTTTCCAGTTCAAGACCATATCTTGTGGATAGGCCGTCAGTTCCGGGCTCAAGGAACAACTGTAGGCTGTCCCGCTATTGCTTCCGGAAGCGCATCTCAGTTCCGTTCCCGCCTGATAGGCCGTCCGGCTGAGCATGACAGCGCTATCCACCGAATTCTGCACGGCCAGTTTGGTGCCAGTATCCACAATGGAAGTCAACAGGCCGAAACCCGGCAGGATGTTGTGTACGCCCTGCGTTCCAACGACAACCCCATTTGCCTCAAGCACCAGGGTTCCCGGCGCGGTGTTCAGCGTCGTTGCCGTCCAAGCCGTACCGTTCCATACCAGCGCCTGGCCGTTTTGTGGCGGCGCTGCCGCTACCGGCTGGCCCCGTAGTGCCGTTACCGCTAGGGTTCCCGGAAAGCCCTCAATGTCACCCAGAATGGGCGCCCAGGTGGTTTCGCCGCCCACAGAAGTGAGTACATAGCCTGTTCCGCCACCTCCCGGCAGCGCTCCCTTCACTTCAGTCCAGACACTTTGGCCGGTGCATGCATGCAAACTCCCGCCTTCCGCCGTACCCGTCAAAAAGAAGAATTCACCCAACCCGCAGCTTCCGGGCAAGAGCGTTCCCATCCGTATTGGCGCAGTCAACGGCGCCGCACGAAAATCCAGGTTTTTCCCCTGGTGAAAGAGATCGAGTTTCGTTTGCCCTAGCAGCAAAGAAACCAGGAAAAAGAATGAAAATAGTTTTTTCAACTTCATGGATTATTTGTAGCAGGCATAATCGAAAAATCGAACCATAATTGCAATAATTAACAAATTTAATTTTTCGATTCGCTGCGCCGCAGCCTCGGAAGCTGCTAAGCTGATCGCAGCGCTCCGGCGCTTGCCCCATGCCGCGTATTCTTTATCTCCACCCCAGCCTGATGCCACCGCCAAAAAATGAAGCCGTTGACCGGTTTCAGCTCTTGTCGAGCGTTCTGGGGGGGCACATTGTACAGGCAGTGTGGCTGGCCAATCCGGCTGCTGTCGAGCAGGACTTTGGCCCCGGAGCCTATCCGGTTCTTCAGCGTGGAAACTTTCGCTATCATTTTTATTGCGCCGGATTGGACAGTGGGATTAGTGCAAGATATAGGATCTTCAAATTTTTTATATCGAAATGTTTGAAGATTTGCAAAAAAGATAAAATTGACGTTATTGTAGCTTACTCCCACATGGCAAACGGCCTGCTGGGCGTAGTGCTGAAGTGGCTCACCGGAATTCCCCTCATCATTGAAATCGTGACCGCGCCGCACCTGATCGCTTACGCCGAATCGCCGCGGCGTGACTGGCGCTCGCATTTGCGCCGTATGTACTCCGACATCGCGCTGCATCTATCCGTTGCTTGCTGTGATCGGGTGCACCTGCTTTATCCCGGCCAGCTTGCGACATTCCCCCTCCTGCGCCGAAAGCGGCAAGCGGTCTTCCCTGAATTCGTCTCGATTTCGCATGTTCCCGAGCGCCTTTCCACCACGGGGCCGGTCATCATCTATTTGTTGGGGGCGCCCTGGTTCCTGAAAGGCGTGGATGTGCTGCTGGCGGCCTTCCGCCGCTTGGCGGAAGCCTTCCCGGACGCCCACTTACAAATCCAGGGCCACTTTGGGAGTGACGACGCCCTGCTGGAGTTGGCGCGAGATTGCCCGCGCACCGAAATTCTCAAGGCTGTTCCCAATTCTGAAGCACTGGAGCGCATGCGCCGGGCGTCGATTTTCGTGCTGCCTTCGCGTTGCGAAGGCCTGCCCCGTGTCATCATCGAAGCGATGGCCTGTGGGTTGCCTGTAATCGGATCCGACGCTGGCGGCATTCCTCACCTGGTTCGCGACGGCGAGAATGGCTTTGTCGTTCCCGTGGGGGATGTTGCGGCCTTTGAGCAGGCTTTACGCCGCCTCTTGGCTGACCCGGAGCTCCGCGAGCGCATGGGCGCTACCTCCCGCCGCCTCGCTTTGGCTGCTCTTACCGAAGACCAGTACCGAGACTGTTTCCGGCAAATGATTGAGCGCACGATGGCGCACCGCCAGGCATCCGGTGATCAATAGCTCCACTTCCGATTCGCAGCGGCTGGAGCGGGCCTTTCTGGGCGGCATGGCCTGGACAGCCGGTGCGAAGTGGCTCACCCAGCTCATCACCTGGATTTCCATTTTCTGGTCGGCCCGGCTGCTTTCCCCCGCCGATTTTGGCATGGTGGAAATGGCCGGCTTTCTGACCGTGATTTCCACCGTCCTCGCGGAATTCGGCATGGGCACCGCGGTTCTGCAGATGCGCGAACTCGATCGCGGGGTTTTGGCTCAAATTCACACCATCGCTACCTTCCTCGGCTGCGTTACCTTTCTGCTGGCTGTACTGGCCGCGCCCTGGATGGCGGATTTTTTCCACAATCCCGCGCTGCGCGAGGTTGTCATCCTCAACAGCACCGGCTTCATCATCATGGCGATGCAAACCGTACCACAGGGTTTGCTGCAGCGAGATCTGGATTACCGGCGCCTCTCGATTGCCGAAGCGGTTCAGGCCATCGTCCAGGCCTTCTTCACCGTTGGCGCAGCCCTGGCTGGCTTTGGCTATTGGTCGCTGGTAATTGCGGCACTGGCCGCCCGGCTGGCCACTACGGGCCAAATGCTTTACTGGAAGCCTTTGCCCTTCGCTTGGCCGCGTTGGCAGCAGGTGGTGCGCCCGCTGGTTTTTGGCTCACAGGTTGCGGGCTCCCGGGTTGCGCAGGCGCTCTACGCTCAGATGGACGCCATTCTCATTGGCCGCTTTCTCGGCGATTCCGCCCTCGGGGTATACCGCCTCGCCATGAATCTGGCCAGTGCGCCCGCCGAGAAAATCAGTTGGCTCATCCTGCGCGTTACCGGCCCCTTCTTCGCCCGCCTGCAGGATGACCACGACCAATTGCGCCGCTACCTTTTTGGCATTCTCGAGGGGCTGGCATTGGCCATGCTGCCCTTGGTCGTGGGCATGGCCATTTTGGCTGAGCCCATCGTGCTGGTCTTCTTTGGAGAAAAATGGCTGCCGGCTGTCCCGGCCGTTCGCTTTCTGGCCCTGTTCATGGCGATTCGATCGCTGGGCGCGGTGCCCAACCAGATGCTTACCTCCCTGCGCGAAACCCGCTTTCTGCTGAACTTGTCCCTGCTCAGTTTTGCGTTACTGCCGGTTCTCTTCTACTTCCTGGTCCCTCTTGGCCTGGGGGCCATCTCTTCGGCGTGGCTCTTGGCAACACCCGTCACCACGTTACCTCTCTTCATTGTGCTGGCCCGCCGCCTGGACTTTCCCCTTCGCCACTACCTGCACGGCCTGCTCCCCTCCGCGGTGGCGTCACTTTTGATGGGCGCTGCCGTATGGGGCGCCAATATCGCAGTGGATCACGCGATGA
>CAZECF010000010.1:0-87403 GCA_964510335.1 uncultured Bryobacter sp.
ACCGCCTCCGCGGAAACCCTCTTCACCGCTCACCCCGCCGAGCAATCCCAATACAACCAGCTCCGCGCCCAATTAACCGAACAGATCCTCCCCACCGGACCCGCCGAAGAGCTTCTCTTCGAGCAATACGCCTATGCCACCTTCCAGGCCCTCCGCGCCCAGCGCATCGAAACCGAGGCCCAGGACCGCTGGCTCGCCCAGCCCGAATCCCAGCTCCTCTTCCTCCAAATGGAACGCACCGCCAAACTCGGTGCCCTCTACGAACGCCGCGCCGCCAAGGCCCTCAAACAACTCCAGGACCTCCAACTCCACCGCATCGCCGCCGTCGAAGTCGCCGCCGAACTTGAATCGGTCCAGCTCCCAACTCCCATCCCCGCCGTCCTCCCCCTCGCCCAGGTCCGCCTCAAACAACTCCGCGAAGAAGAGCCCCTCTACCTCGGCCTCGCCATCCATGCCGCCGCCCAACAAACGAAGCCAATCCCTCATGAAGCCCCACTATCCCAATAACCTCGAGGACGGCCGCCTCTTCCACCGTCTCCTCGCCAAACTGCGCGAAGACTACCCGCCCACCACCGTCCAGCACGACGCCGATCTCAACAATCTCGCCCGTCTCAACTGGCAATCCGAACGCCTCGCCCACCTCATCGAAGCCGATCTCAACCTCCGTCTCGATCACCCGCTCGTGCGCCCCATCCAGGATCCGGCCACGCGCCTGCTCCGCGCTCACCGCCGCGCCGCCAGCCACCGGGGACACCAGTTTCTCGTTCGCCAAAGCGAAGCCAATCTCCGCGCCATCCACTCCCTGGCCGCTCGCGTCGAGAAATGGGCCGCTGCCAAATAATGTCTTCCGCGCAAACTCTTGATAAATTGGCTATTCTGTCGATAACGGTTACATTGAGGGCAGTTTATTTAAGCCCTGTTGCATTCGGGTCACCATGAAGGACATCAAGGGGCAGTTCATTGGCGCGCTCTTCGTCATCTTGACGGTAGCTGCTCTTGTTGCGGCTGGCATTAACTTTCGCCAGCAATTCGCCTACATCCTCCCCACCGACGGCGTCATGTGGGTCGATCGCACCGCCCCCAATGGCAACAATTACGTCGTTGCCCTCGACGTCAAGAAGGGTTCTTCCGGGGAAAGCGCGGGCATTCACAAGTGGGAAGTTCTCGACCGTATCGGCAACAACAAAGTCCGCTCGTCCTCCGACATCCCGGCCCTGCTCTTCGGCAAAGCCTGGCTTCGCGTCGACTATCACCTCTACGAACAAAACGTCGAGGTCAAGAAGACCGTCCGCATTGAAGAAAACGGACCCGATCGCACTCTTTATTACCTCACCGCCGTCGGCCTTGCCTATCTGGGCATCGGCCTCTTCGTTTATTTCCGTCGCGAGAGCGCACCCAAGGCCCGCCACTTTTTCCTCCTCTGCCTCTGCTCTTTCATCTATACCTGCTTCCACTACACCGGCAAACTCAACACCTTCGATAAGGTCATCTATTGGGGCAACATCGTCGCCGGCTTCCTCGCCCCCGCTCTCTTCCTCCACTTCTGCCTCACTTTCCCGGACACCCCCCGGCGGCTCCGCGGCGCTTTCCGCCAGGCCCTTCTCTATGTCCCCGCCGGGCTCCTCATCACCGTCTATATCCTGACCGCCATGGGCATCCTCCGCTATTCGATTTCGCTCGTCGAAGTGCGCTGGTATCTCGATCGCATCTGGCTGCCCTTCCTGAGCTTCAATTACCTGCTCGGTGCCGCCGTCCTCGCCTTCAAGCAACGCCGCGTAGAAGATTCCATCCTCCGCCAGCAGATGAAGTGGCTCCGCAACGGCGCTGTCCTCGGCATCCTTCCCTTCACGCTGCTCTACGTCGTCCCCTTCACCCTCGGAGTCACCCCCAACTCCGTCATGAAGTTCGCCATCCTCAGCCTCCCGCTCATCCCCATCACCTGGGCTTACGCCATCCTGCGCTATCGCCTCATGGACGTGGACGTTATCTTTCAGCAGGGTTATGTCTACACGCTCGCCGCCCTCGCTGTCCTCGGCGTCTGCTATGGCCTCCTCTTCAGCTTCGGCAAAGTAGAGGACCTGCCTCCCGCCGCCGTCGTCGTCCTCATCCTGATCGCCACTTTCATCTTTCAGCCCATCCGCAACTGGCTCCAGGAAAACCTCGACCGCTACGTCTTCTATCGCGAGTCCTACGACTTCCGCCGCACCCTGCTCGACTTCGCCCGCGAACTGTCAAGCGAAAACGACCTCGAAGAATCGCTCCACGGCGTCGCCTCCCGTCTCATCCATACCCTCAACGTCCAGCACGTTGCCTTCTTCCTGAGCGATGAAGAAAAGCCCGGTTCCTTCATCCTGTCCCTCGTCCACGGCGCACGCAATCACCCCGTACCGGTTTACCCGGATTTGCATTTCCTCACCGAAGCCGTCGGCAGGCCCTACCTCTTCTTCGAGCGCACCAAGCTCAATCCGGATTACCTCTTCGGGTCTTACTCGGCCACCGCCCGGCAGGCCATCAGCGAACTGGATCTCACTTATTACATTCCCTGTTCCGTCCGCGGCCAGACCATTGCCTACCTCGGCGTCAGCCGCACCATCAAGGGCGACTTTCTTACCTCCGACGATCTCGAACTCCTCGTCACCCTTTCCAACAGCGTTGGCATTACGGTTGACAACGCCCGCCTCTACCGCAGCCTCCAGCGCAAGGTCGAAGAGAACGAACGCCTCAAGGAATTCAGCGAAAATATCGTCGAATCAATCAATGTCGGTATCCTCGCTGTCGATCTTGCCGGTCGCGTCGAAAGCTGGAACTCCCAGCTCGAACGCCTCATCGGGGTCACCCGCGAAATTGCCGTCGGCAAGAGCCTCGACGAACTCCTCCCTGCCGAACTGATTGACTCGCTCACCAGCGTCCGCCATGAGCCGGGCGTGCAGCATCTGTACAAGGCCCGCCTCGGGACGCGTACCCTGGTCAACATCGCCATCGCGCCGCTCGTTTCCAAGGACCAGACACAAATCGGCCGGCTCATCATTTTCGACGACATCACCGACCGCGCCGACCTCGAAAGCCGCCTCGTGCAAGCCGACAAGCTCAGCTCCATCGGGCTTCTCGCCGCCGGCGTCGCCCACGAGGTCAACACCCCTCTCGCCGTTATCTCCACTTACGCCCAAATGCTGGCCAAGCGCGTCAGTGACGACGAGCAGAAGTCGGCCATGCTCGACAAGATCGCCAAGCAGACCTTCCGTGCCTCGGAAATCGTGAACTCCTTGCTCAATTTCTCCCGCACTTCCACCCTCGATTGGTCTGAAGTCGGCATCAACCGCGTCATCCGCGATACCGCCAGCCTCATCGAGCACCAGCTCGAAAAAGCCCGCGTCACCGTTGCCTACCAACTCGATGACTCCATCGGTCCCATCAAGGGCAATCCGGGCAAGCTGCAGCAAATCTTCCTCAATCTCTTTCTCAACGCCCGCGACGCGATGGAGTCTCTGCCCACCCGCGGCGGTGTGCTGACCATCCGCACCTGGTCCGACGGAGACTTGCTTCATGTGGAAGTAGCCGACACCGGTCCCGGCATTCCGCAGGATCATCTCGATCGCATCTTTGACCCCTTCTTCACCACCAAGGGCGCAAAAAAAGGCACCGGCCTCGGCCTCAGCGTCACCTATGGAATTGTGCAGGAACATGGCGGCGGCATTGAAGTCGATTCCACCGCCGGCTCCGGCACCCGCTTCCGTCTCGATTTTCCCTTGATCAAGAAACCTGTACATGCCTGATACCCCAGCCAGTCCCGCGCACAAGGGGCACATCCTCGTCATTGACGACGAGGCAGATATCCGCGAGAGTCTCGAATTCCTTCTCACCTCGGAAGGCTTCCGCGTGGAGCTCGCCACGCGCGCCGTCGAAGGTCTCGAAAAACTCGCGCGCGCCAACTACGACCTCATCCTCCTCGACCTCATGATGCCCGATCTCACCGGCATCGAAACCCTGGCCGAAATCCGCAAGAAGGACGAAACTACTCCGGTCTTCCTCATCACCGCCTATGGCTCAATTGAGGTCGCCGTGGAGGCACTCAAGGCCGGCGCGAACGACTATTTCTCCAAGCCTTGGGATAACGAAAAGCTCCTCATCGAAATCGAGCGCATGATCTCCCAAAGCCGCCTGCTGCGGGAAAACGTCGAGCTCAAGCGCGCTCTCCGCCAGCGCTACAGCTTCGCCAACATCATCGGCAAGAGCGAGCGCATCCTCCGCCTCCTCGACATGCTCGCCCAGGTCGCCCCCAGCCGCGCCAACATTCTGATTTCCGGCGAGGCTGGCACCGGCCGCGAACTCATCGCCAAATCCATCCACGCCAATTCCCCGCGGGCCGAGCGCAGCTTCGTCGTCGTCAACGCCGCCTCCATGCCGGCTGATGTTCTGGAGCCTGCCCTCTTCGGCGCCAAGAAGTCTTACCTGGAAATGTCCAGCGGCGGCACGCTCTACATCGACGAAGTCACCGCCCTCACCCCCGACATGCAGGCCACGCTCCTGCGCGCCATCCAGGAAAAAGAGCTCGTCTCAACTTCAACCGGTCACACCATTCCCCTCGACCTTCGTGTCATTGCGACCACCACCGGCGACCTGCGCAAGGCCGTTGAAGAAGGCCGCTTCCGCGACGACCTCTACTACCGCCTCAACGTCGTCAACTTCGATATCCCCGCCCTGCGTGACCGCAAGGAAGATATCCCCCCGCTCATCGATCACTTTGCCGCAATCTATTCCCGCGAAAACAACAAGCTCCTGAGCCCCGAAGGCCGCAGCCTGCTGCGCTTTGATTCCGAAGCGCTCCAGATCCTGATGGACCACGCCTGGCCCGGCAATGTCCGGGAACTGGAAAATGTCGTCGAGCGTGCCGTCGTTCTGGCCAGCGAACCCGAAGTCAACGCCAGCCTTTTGCCGGAGCATCTCTTGCAGGCCGGCGGCGTCCGCCTTCGCAAAGATGATTCCGAGGCCCTCCCCACCGACGCCAGCCTCTATGAAATCGTGGCGGATTTTGAACGCCGCCTCATCCTGGACCAGCTTGAAAAAGCCGGCTGGAGCCAGACCGATGCTGCCGAAAGTCTCCGCATCCCCCTGTCCACTCTCAACCAGAAAATCAAGCGCCTGTCGATCAACGTCAAGAAGCGCTGAGATACTTCACCAGCACGACCTCGTTGCCGTGCTCGTTATAGATCATCTCGTCAACAAAGTTTTTCGCGAGCAGGATGCCATAGCCCCCGGGTCGCATGCCGACCTTCTCGCGCACCATCACGTGATGCACGGCGTCCTCGGCCGGGTTATTCACCGCCGCGTGCTCCAGCTTTTCCATGCGAAAGCCAGGCCCTGGATCTTTGACAAAACAACTCAACGCTCGGTTCGAGTGCAAAAGGTCGATGCGGATCTCCTGCTTCGCGTCGAGGTGCCCCCCATGCTCCATCGCATTCCAAAGCACCTCACGCACAGCGGAGAGAAAGTTGTCCCGCACGCTCGGGTCAGCCCCGGTGCCGCGCATCACTTCGCTTTCTACCAGCGTCACCAGCGCCTTCTCCCCACTGGCCAGCTCCGCCGGCACCAGCAGCGTGATCCAGTCCTTCGTCTGGGCCAGAATCTTCATGCGCTAAACCGCAGTCCCGCGAAGCTCACCACACTCTCCTCATCAATGCCCCAGTGCCCATAATTCAGTGTCTCAGCTTTGACTCCCGGCAATGCCTGATACAGCGCATAGAGCGGCGCGCTCCCGCACCACTTCCAGGGGTCATTCTCCACCCGCACGTCGCTCCAGAAGGCCCCGATGTCTCCCGCCGCCAGCGCCGCCATCCTCTCCTCGTCCTTGCCCTCGATGCTCGCGTCTCCCGCTTCAAAGCTGCGCTCATCCCCGTAGCGCGGCCCCATGTGCGCCATGTCAATCGACAGCACCCAGCCGAGCTTGTCGCCATGCCGCTCGGCCAGGCCGCGCAACGCTGCATACATCGGGCTCGCCGGGTCATCCTCAAAGCTTGCTCCCACCAGAATCGGCAACACCTTTACCTCGGGTCCAAACAGGTACTGCAACCACAGAATGTGAAACTCCGCGGAATGTTCCATCACCTGGCAGTAGTCTTCCTCAGCCATCACCTCTCCCGCCACCGCCTTCAACTCATCCAGTAACTCGTTGGCCGGTGTGGTTGCCCCAAATGGAGTTTCATAAGGCTTCCGCGTCACGCTGAACTTACCCGGCTCTCCATAATGGCTCGTCGCCAGAATCACGTAAGTCCGGTCCGGGCCCATTTCCTTGAGCGCCAGAAAGGCATCCCGGTAACACTCCCAGCCACCCTCAAAGCTCACGTGCGGCGCAGCCACTCCCACCAGCTTGCCCGTCAGGGGCTTCGCTTCCTCCGCCTCCACCAGAAACTGTTCCAGATAGCGGCGGCAATCCTCCGGGCATTCCGGATACGCTCCCCCCGCAAACGCCGGCGGCCGCACCGGCAGCGCCCGGAACTCCTCATGCGCCGCTTCCCGCATCGCAAAGTACTTCTCGTCTTCGAGAAAGCCACTGTCACTGAGGGTGTCAATCAGTTGCCGCAGCGGTTCGCCCACGTCAAACTGGTTCGTCGTCCGCACCAGCCATTCGCGCAAATCGTTCTCGGTCGAAGCCCCGTCAAAAAATTGCAGCGCCCGCACGAGCTGCGCTGGTATCACTAATACGCGTTCTGAATACCCGAAGCTGTCCCGCAGCAGTAAGCCCGGTTGCTCCGGGTCCGGCGAAGGCATCGCATCAAGGTTTCGCCGCAAAGGAGCGAGAACTGCTGACATAGCGTTTATCATAAGCAACAATGACACCCGAAAAGTTGACAGAAGATCAGATTATGGTGGAATTCCAGAAGACCCCCGGTTGGAAGCTTATCTTCGGCGGCAAACTTCTGCGTCTGCTGGAAGTTCAGGACTACCCCACCGCCTTCGGTCTGCTCGCCACCGTAGCCATTGACGCCGAGCGTCTCGGCCACCATCCCGACATGCGCTGCTCCTACAAGATGGTCGAGTTCATCCTCACCACGCACGACGCCGGCGGCCTCACCGCCCTCGATTTTGAACTCGCCCGTCTCATCAATACCCGCATCGACAAGGTACTTTCTTAATGCTTCTCCCCGTTCTTCTTCTTGCCCTTTCCGCGAACGAGATTCCCCAGCTCGACACCATCATTGAAGCTGCCATCGCCAAGGGAGAGCTTCCCGGCGCCGTCTGCCTGGTTGGGCAGGGCGACCGGATCCTCCACAAGAAGGCTTACGGGCTGCGCATGATTGAGCCCCGCCAGGAACCGATGACGCTCGACACCATCTTCGATGCCGCCAGCCTCACCAAGGTCGTCGCGACCACCTCTTCCATGCTCAAGCTCATCGAAGAAGGCCGCGTCCGGCTCGCCGACCGCGTCACTGTCTATTTGCCCGAATTCCAGGGCGGCACCAGCGAAATCACCGTCCGCCATTTGATGACCCACTATTCCGGACTTCGTCCCGACGTCGATCTCGTTCCCGAATGGAGCGGCTACGAAACCGGCATCCAGAAAGCCCTCATCGACAAACCCGTCGCCGAGCCCGGTGCCCGTTTCATTTACAGCGACATCAACTTTGTCTTGCTGGGCGAAATCGTCCGCCGCGTCAGCGGCCAGCCTCTCGAAGCCTTCTCCCGCGATCAGATCTTTCTCCCCCTCGGCATGACCGACACCAGCTTCCTGCCAAGCTCCGCACTCCTGCCCCGCATCGCCCCCACCCAGAAGCTCCACGGAGTCGTCCATGACCCCACCACTCGCTTTATGGGCGGCGTCGCTGGCCACGCCGGCGTCTTCACCACTGCCGATGACCTGTCGCGCTTCGCGAGGATGGTCCTGCGTCAGGGCGCGCCGCTCTTCTCGCCGCTCACCATCGCGGCGGCTACGCGCGTCCAGTCCCCCGCCGGTCAGAGCGCTCTCCGCGGCCTCGGTTGGGATATCGATTCGCCCTTTGCCGGCAACCGCGGGGATCTCTTTCCCATCGGTTCCTTCGGTCACACCGGCTTCACGGGTACCAGCCTCTGGATTGACCCCTCTTCGCAGAGCTACGTAATCCTCATGGCGAACGCCATCCACCCCAATGGCCGCCCGACGGTCACTCCGCTTCGTGGCCGCGTTGCCAGCGTCGCCGCCGCCCATATCAGCCGTTTAGCGCAATCCGTCAGCCCGACCGGACAAACCCTGACGGGTCTCGACCGTCTCGTCGAAGAGAAGTTTGCCTCCCTCCAGAACAAGAGGGTCGGCCTGATCACAAACCACACAGGCCTCGCTCGCGATGGCCGCCGCAACATCGACCTCATGTTGGCGGCTGGCGTGCCCCTGAAGGCCCTCTACAGCCCCGAGCACGGCATTGCCGGCAAGCTCGATATCGAGAAAGTAGGCGATACCCGCGACCCCGCCAGCAACTTACCGGTGTACAGCCTTTACTACGGCGAAAAGCGCGAGCCCAACCCCGTCACCCTCAAGGGCATCAATACGCTCGTTTTCGATATCCAGGACATCGGCGCCCGCTTCTACACTTACGGCTGCACCATGAAGAACGCACTTGAGGTGGCCGCCAAAATGAATCTGGAGTTCATCGTGCTCGACCGGCCCAACCCCATCACCGGTACCCGCGTCGAAGGTCCGATGATCGACTCCGCCGAGATGAGCTTCGTCGGTTGCCTTCCCATTCCGCTCCGTCACGGCATGACCATGGGCGAACTCGCCCGCTTCGCCAACGACCTACTCCCAAAGAAAGCCCGCCTGACCGTGGTTTCGATGCAGAACTGGCAGCGCCGGTTCTGGTTCGATCAAACCGGTCTCACCTGGGTGAACCCTTCACCGAACATGAAAAGCCTGGCTGCCGCCCTGCTCTATCCCGGTGTGGCCATGATCGAGTACTCGAAGAACTACTCAGTCGGCCGCGGCACCGATGCTCCCTTTGAGCAAGTTGGCGCGCCGTGGCTCGATGGAAACCGCCTCGCAGCAGAGCTGAATGCGCTGCAATTACCGGGAGTCCGCGCTCAAGCCACCCAGTTTGAGCCCAATGCCAGCATTCACGAAGGGAAAATGTGTTCAGGAGTCCGGTTTTTCATTACCAACCGCGACGCTTTCGACTCTACTTTGTTGGGTTTAGCGCTGATTGAAGTGCTGGGCCGAATCCACCCCGGCCAGATTGATTTGCTCGCCAACCGCAAGCTGATTGGGAGTCTGGAAACGATTCGCCGCCTCGCGGGCGGCGAGGCGGCGTTAAATGTAAAGCAATCGTGGGACGTAGCGCTTGACCAATTTAGCGAAAAGCGGCAGCCCTATTTGATCTATCCTTAGCCCTTGGCGGCGGCTCCCCGGACAGGTTCATCCGCCTCAGAGTCATCAGTATCATCAACGGATTGACCCCGCTTTCTGGCTTCAGCGAGCCACGACGGCGGTCTTCCGCGACGCCGTCCACGGCCTTCAACCAGCCGTTCAAGGGTTAAAATCGCTTCTTCGATCGAGGCCCGCTCGCGTCGCAAATCTTCAAGTATCTTCATCAGGTCCACGGATTGATCCTCCGCTTCCAGTTTGTGGCAACGCATCGTGCCATCGGAAAGCTTATAGTCGTTATACCGGATTATTGGACCGGATACAAGAGCCTTGTTCCGAAATTAGAACAGAATTTTGCAAGCGCAATCTTTAGGCCATTTTGCGCCGGGACCAATAGAGGTAAAAGGGAATTCCCAAGGCAATGAGTCCCAATCCGAGGATGGATTCGCGAGGCTGATCTTTGAGGGTAAATACGATCAATATTGCTGCGACGGCAACGAATAGAATTGGTATCACCGGATAACCCAGCGTCCGGTAGGGTCGTGGAAGGTCAGGGCGCTTGCGCCGGAGCACGATCACACTGGCGGCTGTCATGCCATAGAGAATCCAACTGGCAAAGATTACCGTAGCGGCCAGTTGGTCGTATTGACCTGAAAACACAAGGATTCCGCTCCAAAGGCTCAACCACATCATGGATTGGGCTGGAGTGCGGTGGGTGGGGTGAACGTCGGCGATGCGCTTGAAAAAAAGACCGTCAAGGGCCATCGCATAGGGTACCCGGCCGCCGGACAATATGCTGCCGTTCAGCGCCGAAAAGATTGAGATCATGGCCGCAACCGACACGATGGCGGCGCCAGTGGGACCGTAGAGCTTTCGCATCATTTCAGCCGGAACCCGGTCGCTGGCACCAACTTCGGCCGACGACAGCACGTAGAAGTAGGCCGTATTGGCCAGAAGATAGATGACCATCACGCCCAATGTCCCGAAGATCAGGGCCAGCGGCAGGTTCTTCTGGGGGTTCTTAATCTCGCTCGAAACCATGCTTACGTTGTTCCATCCGTCGTAGGCCCAGAGAATGGCCACCAGGGCCACAAAGAATCCGCTGGTGCCGCCTGGAGTAGGCAGAATTGAGGTTGTGAAATTCATCACAGAACCCTGAGAAGAAAAAAGGCCGATCAGCACAATTCCAAGTAACAAACCGACTTTGGCTATGGTCACTACAATTTGCAGTTGCCCACCGGCCTTCACTCCGAAATAGTTGATCCAAGCCAGGAAAAAGATGAGTCCCATAGCCGCTAGTTGACCCAATTTCAGTTCTAACGGTTGCCCCCCAGGCCCGATCGGAAGGGGTATCGTGGCGAAGGTCTGTTCCAATACCGGAACGAAATTGGACAGATAAATCAAGAATCCGCTAGCCAGCGTGGCGATCGAGCCGGATTTGGCCACCCAGAACTGTGTCCATCCGTAAACAAAGCCAAAAAACGGACCGTAGGCCTCGCGCAAATAAACGTACTCACCACCTGCCTCCGGGTACATCGTTGAAAGTTCCGCATAGGTGAGGGCGCCGGCAAGGCTGAGCAGGCCGCCGACGATCCAGGCCAGGGTAACCCAGTCGGGGGAGCCTGTGGCGAGGACGGCCCGCTTGGGGACCACAAAAACTCCGCTACCGATTACTGTTCCAACAACAATTGCAGCCGCTCCCCAGAGGCCTAGGTCGCGGCGGAGGCTGAATTTTTCAGACATGGGATGTTTTCTCTTTTTCGGTGATGAGATAGCTGACCGCGATAGCGGTGAGGAAGGTGACAGAGCTTCCGATGAGGACATACCAGGTCCAGGCGATGGAGGTGAAGAACTTGACGTAGAGCATGATGGCTAGACCACAACTCATGCCAACCATGGCGGCGCGCTCGCCGGTGCGGGTGGTGAGCAGGCCGAGGAGGAAGACGCCGAGGAGGGCACCGTAGACGATGGAGGCGATGCCGAGGCCTGCCTCCAGCACGCTTTGAACGTTGCGGGCCAGCAGGCCGATGACGAAGAGGATGCCGCACCACAGGATGGTCATACGGCGGGCGAGGCTCAAGTAGTCAGCATCGCTGCGGTTGCGCTTGTCGTAGGGCTTGATGAAGTCCATGACGGTGGTGGAAGCGAGCGAGTTGAGGGCGGCGCTCAAGTTGCTCATGGCGGCGGCGAGGATGGCGGCGATGACAAGGCCGCTGACGCCGGCGGGGAGAAAGTCCCAGATGAATTTGGGGTAGATCCGATCCGGCGGATTGGGCGGCGCAAGCCCGGTGTCGCTGTAGTAGACCCACAGCGTGACGCCGATGACGAGGAAGAGGGCGAACTGAAAGAAGATGACGAACCAACTGGAAAAGAGCGCCAGACGGGATTCGCGCTCATTCTTGGCGGCAAGCAGGCGCTGCACCATGAGTTGTTCCGTGCCATGACTGGCGGTAGTCAGGAAGCAGCCGCCAAAGAAGCCCGCCCAGAATGTATAGGGTTTGGCGAAGAAGTCCGGGGTCAGGGCAAAGCCGAAGTCGAAGACCTGAAACTTGTTTGCCTCATTCGCCATCGTGTAGACGTGATCCCAGCCGCCGGGAATTTGCTCAAGGATCACGAAAAGGCTGAGGATGGCCCCGGCGACGTAGAGGAACATCTGAACCACGTCTGTCCAGATGACGGCGGTCATGCCGCCCTCGAAGGTGTAGAAGAGGGTGAGGCAGATGATGAAGAGTTCGGAGACGAACTCGCCGGTGCCCAACACAATCGAGACAACAATCGAGATGGCAAAGACCCGGACGCCTTCTGCGAGGGCCCGCAGCCCGAGAAAGGCGCCTGCCGTCAGCTTGCGAATGCCCGGGCCAAAGCGGCGCAGCATCAGCTCGTAGGCGGTATACATTTCGCCCTTGAAGTATTGGGGCAGAAAGAGGGTGCTGATGATGAGGCGGGCGAGAAGGTAGCCGAAGACGACCTGGAGGAAACCAAAATTGCCATTGAAACTCAAAGCAGGAGTGCCAATGACAGTGAGGGTGGAAGTCTCCGCCGAGACGATGGAGAAGCCGATTGCCCACCACGGGGCATTCTTGCCGCCAAGAAAATAGTCTTTGAGGCTCTTTTGGCTATGGCGGAAGCGGTAGCCGAAGAGAGTGATTCCAATGAGGTAAAAGACGATAACCCCGTAATCCAACCAGCGCATTCGTCTGATGCTAGCAGCAAAGAAGTCATCAGAGGTATGGAGTCTGATATACTCCCCAAAGATTCCGTGTTCGCGGGTACGGGCCGAGTAGTCCACGGCCGGCGGGGATCGCGGAAACCGAATTCACAAAATATGCATCGTTTCTCTTAGGAGGCTGGGCCCAGTGAGATTTTTCACGTTAACCCTTCGCAAGATCGTTCTTAGTGGCGTAATGGCCGGTTTATTGACTTCCACTGGCGCTGGCTTCGCGCAGGCGCAGAAGCAGTGGAAGGATCAAGCTGAATATGACCTTTATGTGTCAATCAGCAAAGCAACCTCGCCGGATCAGCAACTACAACTGCTGAACAGCTGGAAAGAAAAGTATCCCGGATCAGACTACAAAGTGGAGAGAGCGCAGGCCACCTTGTTGGTTTACAACAAGAAAAATGACGCTGCCGGGCTTTACGGAGCCTGTAAGGAATTGCTGGCCCTGGACCCGAAAAACTTTCAGGCTTTGTACTTTATTACCCTTCTGACTGTCAGCATGAACAAGACAGACGCTGAGAGCCTCGAGAATGGCATCAAAGCGGCAAACGGTTTGATTTCAGCGCTGGATAGCACGTATGAATCCAGCAAGAAGCCGGCAGGAACCACTGATGCGCAGTGGAAGCAGCAGCGCGACGACATCGAAGCGCAGGCATTGAAGACGCTGGGCTGGGTAGAGTGGCAGAAGAAGAACTACCCGAGTGCTGAGCAGTACTTCACAAAGGCGCTGGGTTTGAACGGCAGCATGGCGGAAATCAGCTACTTTCTCGGCACGGTCATCGTGATGCAAAAGGACCCCAAGCGGCAGGCAGAGGCCATGTGGCACTTTGCCCGCGCCGGTAACCTCGATGGAGCGGGTGCTCTCGACGCGACCCGAAAGGGCCAGGTAGCCAAATACTTTGAGCGTGTTTACACGTCCTTCGCAGGCGACGACAAAAAGGAGATGAACGAGATCATCAACAGAGCGAAAGCCAGTGTGATGCCTCCGCCGGAATTCAAGATCGTCTCCAAGGAAGAGAAGATGGCCGAGAATGCCGAGAAGTTCAAGGCAGAGAATCCGATGCTCTTCCAGTACATGGAAATCAAGAAGGCACTGGTTGCCGAAGGTGGCGATGCTTACTGGGAGAACCTGAAGGATGCTGAGTTGCCTACCTTTCAAGGCAAACTTGTAAGCACGAAGCCGGAAACGAATCCGAAAGAACTTGTGGTTGCGGTGGAATCGGCCGACACGCCGGAAGTAACGCTGGTGCTTGAAAAGCCTTTGCGTGGCAAGGCTGACGCCGGTACGGAGATTGAATTCACAGGTGTTGCGAAGCAGTTCACCAAGGACCCCTACACGCTGACCCTTGAAGTTCAGAATTCTGAAGCTGACAAGCTGAAGGGCTGGCCGGCGCAAGCCGCTCCTGCCGCCAAGAAGCCAGCCGCGAAACGACCGGCAGCAAAAAAGAAGTAGCTGCACAGAAGTAAGCAGACAAAAAAGCCCAGCGGCCACAAGCCGTTGGGCTTTTTTGTTTAGAGGCGGCTTTGGCGGCGCGATTCGAGCGCGTTGAGCACGATGGCGACCGATGCGTCGATGGGTACGAGGCCAGATACGGTAAGATCCGCGTGGAGGGCCGTGGGCCGGACGTAGGCGATGGCCATGGGGCGAACTGTCGAGTCGTATTGAGTTGTAATGCACTCGGGGGTGCGACCGCGTTCGGCAACGTCGCGAGCCAGGCGGCGGGCGAAACACTCTTCGTCAGGCGTTTCCACGTAGACCTTGAGATCGAGCAGGTCGCGCAGACCGGGCCAGTAAAGACTGAAGAGGCCTTCAATGATGATGACGGGACGGGGAGAGACCGGTTCGGTGCTGGCCAGGCGCGTGTGCGTGACAAAGCTGTAGCGGGGCTGTTCGATAGTAAGGCCGAGGCGAAGGCTTTCGACATCGCGGATCAGCAGTGAAGCTTCAATTGCATCGGGGTGATCAAAGTTAAAGAGGGCCCGCTCGGCTGGCGGAAGATCTGAGCGATCCACATAGTAGTGATCGAGCGAGAAAGGCAGAGCTTCCTCGCGCAGGTAGCGGGCCAGGCCGCGAGCGAGTTCGGTCTTGCCGGAACAACTGGCACCGGCGATGCCAACGAGAAAGGGTTGCATGGTTAGGGGTTGAGGAGGCGCAAGCGGGCGGCCGCTGGAACAATTTTCCAATTGTTTGTCGGGGTGGCGGGGAAGGATTTTTTGCGGGTGTAGTATTCGATCAAGAGCTCACGGATCGCGTCAGTGGATTGCCAGAGGATCTTTGCATCCTTGAACATGTCGTAGCCACCGGAACCGGCCGCGCGGTAGTTGTTTAAAGCAATGGTGAGCGGTTGGGTGTCGCTGAGTGGCTGCCCGCGGAAGCGAAGGTTCTGGATGCGCTGGCCAGCGGGGCGGGTGAGGTTGATCTCGTAGGTGACACCTTCGGCCATGTCGAAGTTGAAGCCGGGCATACGCGAGTTGATGAGGTTGCCGGTATTGCAGGCGGGGGTGGGGCAGGATTCAAAGAAGCGGGCGGCGTTTTCGAGTGCAGAACGGAGCATCGCGCCGTTGCCTTCGATTTTGTAGAGAGTGTTGTCGTAGATGTAGAGCGCGGCCGCTTCACGCACGGTGACAGGGCCGGGGGGTATAACGAGGCGCGGATTGAAGAGGGCGCTGAGGCTCACGTCGGCCTTGGTGTAGTGGAGCTGGACTTCGTGGATGGCATCAACGAGGGCAGAGTCTTCAACGCGGCCACGAGCGGCGCTGAGTTCGACCGTGGAGGTGGCGATGGGACTCGACAAGTACTGCTCGGTGGCGTCGTGAAAGGGTTTGGCGAGGCTGAGGATATTCTCGTCCGCGTCGGTTGCGTCAGTGACCTTGATGACGCGCGAGCGGCGGGATTGCATCTGCCACTTGCCGGTTGAGTCGCGTAAGAATTCGAAGTCCAGGCGGGCGAGAGATGCGCCGTAGTTCTTGGGCTGGACCAGGAGAGTGTCGCCATTGAAAACTTCGGCGACTTCACCATGGGAATGGCCGAAGAGGACTGCGTGGACCCCAGGGACTTCGGCGGCTTGCCAGGCGAAATTCTCCGTCGCGCCGGACTTGTCGATGCCGCCGTGGGCGGCGACGAGGATGAGGTCCGGCCGATTTTCGCCCCAGATATCGAGGAGGCGTTTGAGGCTGGTGGCCGGATCTTCCCAGGTGTAGCCGGCGAAGTGCTCAGGCTTTTCCCAGAGGGGGATGGCGGGAGTGGTGAGGCCGATGATGGCGATGCGAACGCCATTGATGGTTTTTTCCAAATAGGGGACGAAGGGTTTGGTGTTGGGTCCGCTGGCAAGCGTGTTGGCGGAAAGCCAGGGAAAGCGGGCAACGCGACGGGCGGCGTTGAGGTTCTCAAGGCCATAGTTGAATTCATGGTTACCCACCGTCATGGCGTCGAAGCGCATTGCATTCATGACCAGCATCATGGGGTCAATCGAGAGGGCGCGGGCGGGAATGGTGACGCCAGCCGGGAGACGTTTGGTGAGCTTGAAGTTCTGGTAGACGCTTTCGAGAGGAGAGCCCTGAATGGTATCGCCGAGGTCGATGAGGAGAGCGTCGGGGCGGGACTGGCGGACTTCCCTGACGAGGGTTGCAACTTTGGCCAGGCCGTGGTTGGCGGGCTTCTGGGTGAAGTAGTCGTAGGGGTAGATGTGGCCGTGGAGGTCGGTGGTGGCGAGGATGGTGATGGAGACGGGTTGGGCGAAGGCGGCACTGAGCCCCAGGAATGCGAAGAGTAGGAGGCGCTCGATATAATTCATAGTGATGAAGACTTTAGTTTGGATGCCGCTCCTGGGAGTTGCTTCGCTTTTGATGCTCGCACAGACGGCACCGCCGGCGGCGAAGAAGGCTGCTCCGGCGGCAGCAGCGACGCCCAAGACAGCAGCGCCGGTGGCGAAGAAGGCGGCCGTCCCGGCCAAGAAAACAGCCGCTGTGGCCAAGAAAGCCGTGGAACCACCACCACCCCCGCGGCCGGATGGGCTTTATGTGGATCTAGCCATTTCGCACATGGGTCAGCCGGTGGGCAACATCGTGGCGAAGCTGTATGAGACCGAGTCGCCGGTGACGGTTCGGAACTTTGTAGATCTGGCGGTAGGCAAGAAAGCGTGGCTGAATCCGAAAACGAAAAGGAAGGTGGCCGCACCGCTCTATACGGGGTTGACCTTCCACCGGGTGATTCCCGGCTTTATGATTCAGGGCGGAGATCCGGAAGGGGATGGCACAGGCGGCGTGGATCCGATTGTGGATGAGTTTCATCCGTCTTTGAGCTTTGACCGGAGCGGGTTGCTGGCGATGGCGAATGCGGGCCCAAGGACTGGCTCGTGCCAGTTCTTCATTACGGAGAAAGCAACGCCCTGGCTGACCGGCAAGCACACGATCTTTGGGGAAGTGGTGGAGGGGCAGGAACTGGCGGCGAGTCTGGCGCGGGTGCCGCGTGGGCCGAATGACAGGCCGAATGACCCGATTGTGATGACGAAAGTGAGAATCCTCAGGTATCCGCTGGGACAGGCATTGCGACCGTGGGATGTGCCGCCACCGAGGAAGACAGCGGTTCCGGTGACTAAGAAGACGCCTGCGAAGAAGGCGGAACCGAAGAAGTCGGAATAGTGGCGGCGGGGCGCGGCGGCGAGTAGACTGAACGAGGACGCTGGGGCGTTCCGGGAAGGCACCGTCGATGTCGAAGAACCGGCAAGAAGAAGGAATGGATGGCCCTTTGGCACCCGGCAAGGTGCTAGCGGGCCGCTTTCGCATTGTGAGGGCGGTAGGCCGGGGTGGGATGGGGACGGTTTACGAAGCAGTGGATGAAACGCTCGACCGGCGGGTCGCGATCAAGTGCGCCCGGCCGGGGCACCAACTGAGCCTGCCGCCCGAGGCGCGTACGGCCCGTGAGGTGAGCCACTACAACGTTTGCAAGGTTTATGACCTGCACACGGTGGCATGGGAAGGCCGAGTGCTGAGCTTTCTTTCGATGGAGTTTGTGGAAGGCGAAACATTGTCGGAGCGCCTCTCGCAGCAAGGGCCGCTCAAGGGGAGAGCGGCTCTGGAGGTGGTGCGGCAGGTGTGCGAAGGGCTGGAGCAAGCGCACCGGCAGGGAGTGATTCATGGTGACCTCAAAAGCGCCAATGTGATTCTCGCGGATGGCAAGGATGGGGCGGTACGAGCGGTGCTGACGGACTTCGGACTGGCGCGGTTTGCCGAGGCGGACGGTAGCAAGGTGAGGAGCCGGCAGGGGGGAACGCCGGGATACATGGCGCCGGAGCAACTGCGAGGCGGAGCGGCAACGATAGCCTCGGATGTATTTGCGCTGGGGGTATTGCTGCATGTAGTGCTGGCGGGGAGGATGCCGTTGCGCCGGACAGGGAAGGAGAGTCTCAGCCCGGAAGCAAGCACGGGCACGATGGCAGCGGCTGGCGAGCCGGGAGATTGGCACTATGAAGTGCAGGGTTTGCCAAGACCCTGGAATGGGGTGATCCGGAAGTGCTTGCGGCGCGAGCCGGCCGAGCGGTATGGGAGCGCAGCGGAAGTTTGGGAGGCTTTGAGGCCCCGGCGGTGGATATTGAAGAGTGTCGCGGCAACCCTGGCGTTGCTCGCGGTAGGACTGGCCTATTGGCAAGGTCGAGTAGAGACAACGGCGCCCGTGGTGCGTCTTGCGGTCTTGCCGATGGGGAATGCGACGGTGGTCGGCATGGAGATCGCCGAACGGCTCAGTGGTGCGAGACGCAATTTCAGCGTCATTTCTCCGCAGGAAGCGCAACCGAACCGGGTGGACAGTCTGGAGAAAGCCAGGACTGTTTTTGGGGCGACGCATGCCCTGGAGACGAGAGTGCAGGAAGTTGGCGGGAAGATGGAGGCGGAAGCCCGGCTGGTGGAATTGTCTTCGGGCCAGGCGCTGCGGGAACTGAAAGCCGAGTATGAGGCCGGGGATACGGCAACGCTGGCCAAGGCTTTAGTGGGTACGGTGAGCGTGGGTTTGGGGCTGCCGCCGGCGTTGGTACGGGAGACGGTGGCGGATGCAGCTTACCCGGTGTATGCGCGCGGGCTGGCCGTATTGAGGCAGGATCCGTTGCGGGCGGCTGAGGCGGTGGCCTTGCTGGAAGAGGCGGTGGAGATAGACCGCAGGTCGCCGCTTCCGCTTGCAGAGTTGGCGGGAGCACAGGTGCAGCGATTCCGGAACGGGGATGGCAGCGAGTGGCTGGAGAAGGCGGAGAGGAGCGTGAACCAGGCCGCGGGAATCAACCCGGATGCTTTACCCGTGTTGTTGAGCACGGGGCTGGTGGACCAACTGAAGGGTCGCTATGAGCAGGCAGTAGCAGTTTTCAAGCGGGCTGCAGAGATGGAAGGAAGTAGTCCGTCGGCAATGCGGTTGCTGGCCGAGGCCTATCATGCAGCCGGGCAGGAAGAGGTCGCCATTGAGACTTACCGGCGGGCGATTGCGGCAGAGCCGGGAAGCTATGGGCCGTACCTCTACTTTGGGAACTACCATCTGATGCGGGGGAACTGGGTGAATGCAGAGCAGATGTACCGGGAGGCAACGCAGCGTGCACCGGGGCTGGCGAGCGGGCATATGAACCTGGGGCTGGCACTCAAGCAACAGGGACGCTATGCGGAGTCAGAGAAGGCGCTGGAGCACTTTGAGGCGAGTGCGAGGATGAGTGCGGCGACGGCGGCGCTGCAGCGGAATCTGGGGGATGCACAGCGGCAATTGGGACAAGGGAAAGAAGCAAAGGCGGCGTATCAGAGGGCACGGGAAATGAGCGAGCAGGATCTGAGGTTGAACCCACGCTCGGCGGTGGCGCGGGCACGACTGGCGCTGGTGACGGCCCGGTTGGGTGACAAGAGTCGGGCTGAGTTTGAATTGAGCCAGGCCCTGCGGCTGGAGAATGCGCCGGTAGGGGCGAGGGTAGATGTGGTTCAGACCTGGGAAGTATTGGGAGAGCGGGCGCAGGCGTTGAAGGTGCTGAATGGTGCGACACCAGCACTGCTGGAAGAAGTGGCGCGGCAGCCGGATCTCAAGGAATTGCGAAGGGATCCTCGTTTTCTGGAAATGCTCAAGCGAAAGTGATATTCTCGCTTGCGCGGCGAGAAAGGGCCGCATTATCTAAACGGCAACCCATAAGGTGAAGTTGCGTTACAACAAGCAGGATCCGGCCGCACCCTTTGGCCCTGAACCCAAGACGGTGGCGGTGAAGGCAGGCGACACGCTTGAGTTTTCGCTGCATGCGGACGCGAGGAAGAAATTTCCGGGCTCCAAGCTGAGGATCTCAATGCAGCGGCCGAAGTTCTTTTCGGCAGGAGTGGTCAAGCACGGGGACGAAGAGGACGGGAGCGAGAAGCTGAATGTTGTGGTGAAAGCGGAAGCGCTGGGAGTTACCACAAGCAGGATCAGCTTCTACAGTTGTGAATTGCTTGAGGCGAATGGAACACCCATCCCCGGGATGAGTGTGGATGGGGCCTCCGGTGGCGAGATTGTGCCAGACACGGGAGGCGGCGAGTAGTTGGAGGATTTGATTGAGAGAAGCGGAAGGACGTGGCTTTACAGGTAGGCAAGCCACCAATCCTTCCGCCTTTGTTTGAGCTGCATGAGCCAGAGGCAGAGGGGATAGCTCATCGCGACGACTGCAAGCCAGATTCCGTGCACGGCAAGAAGTCCCACGCCCGGGTGCAAGACGGAGATGAGGCGGGCCAGATAGAGGTGGAGGAAGAAATAGAAGAGGGGTGTGCGTCCGAAGACGACCAAGGGGTTGCGTGAAGAGAAGTTGATGCGGCTGAAGCAAATGAGCAGGACCAAGGCGGGGCCCAGGGTCATGAGCAGGAAGGCCAAGGATGGCGGGTACTTCGTGCAGCGAATGAACGAGAGGGCTGTACCATCCCATGGCAGCGGGTCACCATAAAGATTGAGGGAGCGGAGGGCGAGGAAGCCCAGCGTCAGGAAGAGGCCGAGGCGCAAGTGCCATTGCGGTGGCCTGGTCTGTATGAGCGTGCCGTAGCAGTAGCCTGCCCCCATGACGCCAATCCACGGGATGAGTGGATAAGCGGCGATGAAGGTCAGTGGGCCCAGCGTGAAGGCACCTTGCTGGTGGAGGATGTTCCAAAGGGAACCCAAGTCGCGGAAGTTGTCTATCAAATTGTGGAAGGCAACCATCGCCAAGCTGAAGGCGGCGATGGCCGGGACCGGAAGCCTTGCCAAGAGCGCGAGGGCCAGCATGGAGCAACCCAGCGCCCAGAGGACGACCAATAGAATCGGGCCTTCAAAGAGGTTCAGGCTGATGACGAAGCGCATGAGCGTTAGCTCCAAGACGATCAGCCAGAGACCTCTATTCGCCAGATAGAGCCCGAGTTCCGCACGAGTTCGCTGGTGGCGTTGCTGCCAGAAGAAAGCAGCAACTCCGGCCGTGAAGAGGAAGATGGGGGCGCAGAAGTGAGTGACCCAGCGCGTGAAGAAGAGTGCGGGAGTGGTTTGGGAGAGGTCTTCCGGATTGAGGATTCCGATGAGGTTGTGGTTGAAGTCTCGAACGTGATCGAGCGCCATGAGGATCATGGCAAGGCCTCGCAGGGCATCGATCGACTGCAGCCGGGGCTGATGCATGAAGCATTTTAGTACGAAAGGGGGAAGAAAAAGGTTGAGTGTGATAGGGTGACGGCTTATGAGATCAGACATCAATCCTGACCGAATCCTCCAGACGGGCTTAGCTTTTTGGGGCTCCAAGACGCTTTTGAGTGCAATTGAAATCGGGGTCTTTACCGAATTGGCGAAGCATCCGGAAGATCTCAATGCATTGCAGGGAAGGCTGGGCTTGCATCCGCGGTCTTCGCGGGATTTTCTGGACGCGCTGGTGGCGCTGGGCTTCCTGGAGCGAAACGATGGAATATACAGCAATACGCCGGATACCGATGTGTTTCTGGACCGGCACAAACCTTCCTACATTGGCGGAATGCTGGAGATGGCAAACCACCGGCTCTATCCCTTTTGGGCGCATCTGACCGAAGCCTTGCGTACAGGTAAACCACAGAACGAAGTGGGAGGCCTTCAGACATTTGATGCTCTCTATGCTGATCCTGCCCGTCTCAAGCAGTTTCTGGAAGCAATGACGGGGATCAGCCGCGGGTCGTCGATGGCAATTGCGGAGAAGTTTGACTGGTCAGGCTATTCCACCTTTGTGGATGTTGGAACGGCGCAGGGCGACATGGCAGTTCAGATTGCGCGGCTCAATCCTCATCTGCGCGGGATGGGATTTGATTTGCCGGTGGTGGGCCCGATTTTTGAAGAGTACGTGGAAGCGAATCAGTTGGCGGACCGGGTGAAATTTGTACCGGGCAGCTTCTTTACCGAAGATTTGCCGAAAGCCGATGTGGTGGTGATGGGGCACATTCTGCATGACTGGGATCTTGAACAAAAGCGGATGCTGGTGAAGAAAGCGTATGAAGCCTTGCCGGAAGGGGGCTCGTTCGTGGTGTACGAAGCGCTGATTGATAACGAGCGAAAATCGAATGCGTTCGGGCTGCTGATGAGCCTGAACATGCTCATTGAGACTCCGGGTGGATTTGACTATACGGGTGCCGATTGCGAGGGCTGGATGCGGGAAGCCGGATTCCGGCAGACCCGGGTGGAGCACCTGTTGGGGCCGGACTCCATGGTAGTTGGGGTGAAGTAAAGCGATCCGGATTTGAAACGAAAAGAAAAGGCCCCCGGCGTCGAGGTTGACGCCGGGGGCCTTTTGCGCAGTGACGGGGTTGGCCTAGCGAACGAAGACGGTGACCGTACCCGTTGTGGTGACTCCGCCCATGGTGAGTTGGATGGTGTTGGCTCCGGACATCATGTTCGCCGGTAAGCGAAGGTTGATCTGAGCCAGGCCCGGGATGAGACCGGGAGCGCCGCCTGCGTACAGTACCTCAGCGGTTTGACCGTTGATGGTTGCAGTGAGCGGAGTGGCAAACGTTGACTGGCCCATCGAGATCTGACCATCGACCGAGGCTGGATTGGTTTGGCCCAGGCCCGTGGCGTAGATGCTCACGATGGACTGCGCGTTGGCGGGGTTGGCGGCAGTGTTGACGCTGGAATCCTGGTTGAGGATTGCGCCGGCACCGGTGCCGGAAGCATTTGCCGTGAAGATTGCGGGCCGCGCGGTGCGGACCGGGATCTGAATGGCGGCAGCGGAAACGCCCAGGCTTTCCACGACCACGACGGTCGAGGTCTTGCCCGTAAGGTTAAAGGGCGCGACTACGGCGACCTGGCTGCCGGAGGTGTAAATGACGGGAGCGGGAGTGCCGTCGAAGGTCACTCTGGTTCCGCTGAGCGTGGTGCCGAACATGTTGTTCGATACGCTGGCGCTAACGAGGTTGGCAGGGCCGAGGGTGGTTCCGTAAAGGATTACGATCTCACCCGGGGCGACGCCATTGGAGGCATAGTTGGCAGCGCTGACGACGGCCGTAAGCGACGGCGCACCAGCAACTCCGACTCCGATCAGGAAGCTGGAGGTGGATGTCTGGCCCATGCTGTCGGTGACGCGGAGCATGAAGGGGAAATTCCCCGATGCGGTTGGCGTGCCGGAGATGACGCCGGACTGGCTGATCATCAGGCCGGCTGGCAAGGTTCCGCTGGCGAGAGAGACCGTGTAAGGCGCCGTGCCGCCGGAAAGGGCCAGCGTCTGGTTGTACGGCTGGTTGACGGTGACGGAGGGCAGCGTGTTGGTATCGAAGGCGACGCCGGCTTCTTCCACGATGAGCGTGAAGGTGGAAGAGGTAGAGGCGCTGCCCGCGTCCACGCCGCGGACCGTGAAGGTAAAGTTGCCGAGCGCGGTGGGCGTGCCGGACAGAATGCCTGCGGGGCTGAGAGTCAAGCCTGCAGGAAGAGTTCCGGATTGGACCGTGTAGACCGTTGCGCCCGTGCCGTCCGATGAGGTGAAGGTCTGGCTATAGGGTTGATTGAGACGCCCGTTAGGCAGCGTCATTCCATTGATCCGGAAGCCGGCCGCGTCCACGGTGAAGGGGAAGGTTGAGACAGCGCTGGCACCGGTGGAATCCTGCGTGCGGATGGTGACATAGAAAGTTCCGACCTGGGTTGGGACTCCGGCGAGATCGCCAATGCGGGTGGCACTGATGCCAGGAGGCAAGCCGCCAAGGATGTAAGCGCTGGTTGAACCGTTAGCCGTTGGCGAGAAGCGGTAAGGCTGGCCGACGACGCCATTCGGAATCGAGGTGAAGCCGAAGGTGGCCGTGGACTGAATGGTTGCGATGACGATGGTGTTGTCGGCCATGGCACCGGTGGCATCGGTGACGCGGAAGGTGGCCGTGGATTGACCGGCGGTGGTGGGAACGCCTGTGATCAGGCCATTGGAGCCAAGGGTGAGACCGGCGGGCAAGGCACCATTCAGGAGCGTGAAGGTGAAGGGTTGCGTACCGGCAAAGGCAGCGAGTGAGTTGCGGTAATTCTGGCCTACGTAGGCCGTTGGAAGATTGGCGGTGATGAAACCGAAGTCACTGGTGCCGACCGTAACGGTAAAGTTCTGCTGGACCGCGTTATTGGCGGCATCAACAAGACGAACTACAAAGCTGGAAGATCCGCCGGTGGTGGGAGTGCCGGACAGGAAGCCCGTGGAAGAAAGGCTGAGGCCAGCGGGGAGACTGCCACTCAGAAGCGTGTAGGTGTAAGGGGCTTGACCGCCGGTGGCACCGAAACTCGACTGGTAGTGACGTCCGGTGATGCCGTTGGACAACTGGTTGGAAGTGAAGGCGAGTGTCGAAGACCCCACGGTAATGATGAAGGTTTTCTGGACTTCGTTGCCGCTTGAATCGCGAGCCCTCAAGGTAAAGGTAGTGGCTCCGTCAGCAGTGGGAGTGCCTGCGATCAGGCCGGCGACCGAAAGGATCAGGCCCGGCGGCAGGTTTCCGTTGACCAGGGAGAAGGTATAGGGAGCGATGCCGCCTGCGGCCATGATCATCGAGCTATAGGCTATACCGCGCCGGCCCGTGGGCAGGGCGGATGTGGAAATGGAGAGCGCAGAGGCGTTGCCGACGGTCAGCGTAACGGAGCCAGTTGCCGTAGATCCCATCGAGTCCTCGATGCGCACCGAGAGCGGATAAGAACCGACGGCAGCGGTTGTGCCGGAGAAGGCACCACTTGAGGCGAAGGAAATGCCCGCTGGGAGGCTGCCACCGATGATCGAGAAGGTGTAAGGGGAGCTTCCGTTGACGCCTGTCAGTGTGGCGGTGTAAGGCATGTTGACCACGATGGCGAGGAGGGTGGTGGTGGTGAAGCCGAGTTGATCCGATGCGATAACGATGCTCTGGCTAAAGAGCGCGGCGGAGGTGCCTGGGCCCGCGGCCCGCACGGTGAACAGGAAAGTGCCGTTGGTGGTGGGGGTGCCTGAGAGAGTGCCGTCAGAGGCGAGGGTTAAGCCCGGGGGCAGAGCGCCAGAATCCAGAGTGTAGGAAGATGCGCCCGAGGCCGTCAACCTGCTGGTATAGAGTTGGCCAACGGAGCCGGTGGCGGCGACGTTCGAGCTAAGGCTCATGCCGGCAGGGTTGACGTTGAAGAGGTAGGAAATGAGCGACGATGCGCCGGAAGCGTCGGAAACTCGAACGGTGAATGCGCCATTCGTGTTTTGGGTCAAGGTGCCTGAGAGAATGCCGGTGGGCGACAAGAGAAGGCCCGTGGGGACCGATCCCATGCTGACCTGATAGTTATAGGGGGCCATGCCACCAGTAGCGGAGAAAACCTGCTGGTAGGACTGATTGACTTGACCGGAGGGGAGCGTCAGGGGCGAAATGTTGAAGGGGCCGCCCGCTACATACAAGGCAAGAGTGGATTCGGCGGAACGGTTGTTGGAATCGATCACGCGGTAGGTGAGTTGGTAGATACCAGCCGCCGTGGGCGTGCCCGATATGTTGCCGTTGCCGGAGAGAGTGAGCCCGGCAGGGAGAGTTCCGGTCACCAGGTTGAAGTTGTATGGAGCCGCGCCGCCTGAGGCAGAGAGAGTGGAGGAGTAAAACTGGCCCAGGCGTGCATTCGCGAGTCCTGCCTGAGACAGCATGAGCGTGGTGGACAGGATGCGGATGGTAAGGCGAACCTGTGAGGTGGCCTGGGTGGCATCGGTAGCGCGGATCACGAACGAGTAAGTACCCGCGGCGGTGGGGTTGCCGGAGATGGAGCCGGCTGGATTCAGGGAGAGCCCGGTGGGGAGCGCGCCGCTCAGCAAGGTGTAAATGGTGGGGGACATTCCACCGGTGGAATTGAAGTTGAAGTTGTAGGCGTTGCCGACGAAGCCATCCTGGGCACCGGTGGAGGTGACATTGAAAGCGCCGGAATTGACGCGAATGAAGATGTCGGATTGCGAGGATTGAGAGCCCGCATCCCCCATGCGCACCGTAACGGGAAAGAGGCCGCTGGCGGTGGGAGTTCCCGAGATCGTGCCGTTCTGATTGAGCGTGAGGCCGGCGGGAAGACTTCCTGTCAACACAGAGAAGTTGTAGGGTGGCATGCCGCCCTGGCCGTTCAGAGTCGCGTTGAAGGGGCTATTCATCGTTCCGACGGGGAGCGAGGTAATGATGATGCGCGGGCCCGTTCCACTGACTACAACGGTGAAGTTCGCCTGGGCCGTGCCGCTGGCGGCATCGGTGGCGCGAACCACGAAGTTATACATACCGTTGCTGGTGGGGGTGCCGGACAGGAGGCCGCCCGGAGAGAGAGTGAGGCCCGGGGGAAGGTTGCCGGACAAGAGGGAGAAGCTGTAGGGGGCTGTGCCACCGAAGGCGGAGAGGCCCTGACTGTAAGGGACGTTGTTGGAGGCCCCGGCGAGGGAGGTGTTGTTGATCGTAAGGGTGGGGGCTTCCACGAGGAGTTCGACGTCGTGGCGGTAGGAGTTACCGGATGCGTCTGTTACTCGGAGGGTAATCGGGTAGACGCCGCCCATGGTGGGCGTGCCCTGGAGGCGGCCCTGAGCCGTGAGGTGGATGCCCGGAGGAAGGGATCCCGAGCCGAAGAGCAAGTCCCAGGAATAAGGGGAAGCGCCGCCCTGCGCGGTGAGGGCTTGATCGTAAGCCCTATTGATTCGGCCGAGGCCGAGGGCGGTGTTGGTGATGCGGAGGCCACTTGATCCTGTGATGCGAAGGGTGAGCCGGGTGAGGACGGTTTCCTGGAGGGCATCCGTGGTGCGGACTGAGAAGTTGTAGTGCCCGGCATGTTGCGGGGTGCCGACAATGGTGCCCGAGGTGGCAAGGCTTAGTCCACCGGGCAAGTTTCCGCCGTTGATGGCGAAGGTGTAGGGGCCGGAGCCGCCTGACGAGTTGAGTTGGGAATTATAGGGTTGGCCTACGGCACCGTTTGGGAGATTGGTGTCGAGCGTGATGGCTGCCTGGGTGGTGAGGCAGGTGAATGCCAGGGCGGCGAGCATGCCAAGCCGTGGGGTGAAGCGAGGTTGACTGTGTGACATCACCCGGTAGAGGGGATGTTTTGGGGAAATGTTTCAGTACTGGAGTACGTGGAAAAGGAGTTAGCCGGCGAAGGGGATCAATTTCTACGGCGCGCAGCCGTCAGTTGCTCGCGGACCCGAACGTGCAGCGATCCCGACGGTAGAGGCGGTAAGGACGCCGTCCTGGGCGCAGGGATTCTGAGCAGGCCGCACTCCATATTGCTGCTACCGCCGTGAAACCCCTTCGCATCAACTGCCTAAAACAGGGGAGACTGTTGACGGAGGTATGCGGCGACGTAGCGCCGAGCACGGGTCGGCTTGCACCGTAACTCCCCTGCTGATGGCCTATTCATGCCTGGCACCATTGACCTTGCGATCCTCCACGCTTCCTGCAGGCAAGATTACGACGCGATTCACGGCTCCTTCCGGCCTGCCGCTTACCGCCGCCCGGTCCGCACCAGCCAGGCCGAACCAGGCCACTGGAGGACTGGCCGACAGGTAGCTGAACGCCGACCTGATGACACGCATCTGCTTCGGCAAACCAGGCGCAGTCACTTCCACCCGGCGTCCCAGGCCGAGGCCGGGCCCTGGCTCGGCCACTGCCAGCCAGTTGGCGGCTGGCATTGTATTGAGCAGCAAACGGGCCTCGCCGTTGTTCACATTCACCACCACATCTACATCACCGTCGTTATCGACGTCGCCAAAGGCCGCGCCCCGGCTGACTGCCGGATCTCCGGTAGCGAGCGAAGTAAAGCGACCGGCGGTTTGGGTCAGCAGCAGGTTGCGTTCAAGAAAGGGATAAGGCTGGCCGCGTTGCTCTTCGCGGCGGGTAACCGCGCCATTGGCCAAAAAAAGGTCCAGCCGGCCGTCGCGATCGAAGTCGACAAAACCTGCACCAAAGCCGGTGTATTGAAAGGTCTGCGCATGAAGGCCCGTGGCCAGCGAGACGTCCAAGAAATTGCCGCTGCTCACATTGCGGAAGAGGCTGGCACCCTCGCGCATCAGGTTGAGCACCAGCACATCTTCGCGGCCGTCATTGTCGTAGTCACCGGGGGCAACACCCATACCAGCTTTCGCCACTCCGTTTTCGCCGTATGCGACACCTTGTGCCAGCGCCTGTTCGGCGAATGTGCCGTTGCGCTGGTTGATCCAGAGATGGTTGGCCATGGAGTCGTTGGCCACGAAAAGGTCGGGCCACTGGTCGTCGTTGGCGTCCATCACGGTGACGCCAAGCCCCGGGCCGAGGGCTGCGGCGAATGCGTTTGGCACCTCCGTGTAGTGGCCCTTGTCATTGTGAAAAAGATGAGCCATTGCCGGCCGGTAGACGCGGGGCGTGCAATAGTCAAGCTCGCCGGTGGGCGCGAAGCAGGGCTGGTTGGTGGCGATGGAGTAGTCGATGTAATTGAGAATGACCAGATCCTGCCAGCCGTCGCGGTCGTAGTCGAAGAACGCCGCGCTGGTAGACCAGCGGCCGGCCAGCGCAATCGCGTCGTTGGCGACCTTGCTGAAACTGCCGTCGCCGTTGTTGCGGTAGAGCACGTTGCTGCCCAGGTAAGTCACCAATAGATCGGGGCGGCCGTCGTTGTTGAAGTCCCCAATGGCCGCGCCCATACCGATGCCCTCCTGGGTCAGCCCTGCGCGGGCGGTGGCGTCGGTGAAGGCGAGCTTTCCGCTGGGAATCAGCTCATTGCGGAAGTAGCGGTTGCTCGATCCCGGTGCTCCTTGAATGAGAAAGACGTCGAGGTCGCCATCCTGATCGAAGTCGCAAAGTGCCACGCCAGAGCCCATGATTTCAGGCAGGTAGAAGTTGCCCTGGGCCCCCGATTGGTGCCGGAATTGCAGTCCGCTGGCAACTGCGACGTCGCGAAAAGGTGACTCGGATGCCGGCTGCGGCACTTTGGCGCAAGAGGTGGCCAGCAGCAGAATGAGCGTGACGCGCTTCATGGCAGGCGTGCCAGGTCTTTTTCGATCGTTGCGGCCAGTTGCGGGTCGGCGTGCTCAAGAGCTTTATGGAGTGCCGTTCGCGCGGCTGGGTAGTTGCGGCGGTAGAGGTAGATCAGGCCGAGGTTGTAGTGTGCGGCGGCAAAGTCTGGGCGCGCTGCGGTCGCCTGGCGGAAAGCCGCGGCGGCCTCGTCGAGATTGCCTTGCCTGCCGGCCAGACTACCCAGATTCAGATAAGCGTCGGCGTGGCGGGGGTCCAGTGCAACAGTCTTCAGAAAGGCGGCACGGGCTTCCGGCCATCGTTCCTTGAGTTGGCAAAACACACCAAAATTATAGTGGGCATCCGTGCGTGTGGGCGCGAGCTTCAAAGCTTGCTCATAGGCTCTGGTTGCCGCTTCCGGCTGATTCAATCGGGCATGGATCGAGATCAGATTGATCCATGCTTCGGCAAGCATAGGGTCCTGCTCAAGGGCTTGCTTGTGCAAGTCGAGCGCGAGGTCTACCTGCCCCGCTTCGTTTGCCCTTTCGGCGCGCCTCAGCAAGCCAGGGGCACTTACAGAAAGTTCCGCAAGCGCAAAGCCTTCGGGGTCGTCGAGCCGTGGCCATACATTCTTGTCGCGCTCGTAGTTACGTAGCAGATCCGCCGTTGGCTGCCCACTCTTGCGGTACTCCGCCGCTAGCGCAAACTGCGCTGCTCCATAGCGCGGAAAGAGTTCAAGCGCCCTGCGGTAGGCCGCAATAGCGGCAGGCCCGCTCGAAGCCCGGCCCAGCACGTAATGTGCGGTCGCCTCATTCGGATAGCGCTGGGCCAGATCTTTCGCCATTGCCTCATCGCGACTGACCTCGGCGAGTTTGAGTGCCACTGGCAACGAGTCCGGCTTCACTCGAAGGGCTTGACGCAGACGTTCCACTGCAAGAGCCGTCTCACCGTTTTCGACAAGTGCGAAGCCCCAATAATAAAGCGTGTCGAAGCGCCCGGGGTCCAGGGCGAAAGCTCGTTCGTACAACGCAAGCGCCGCTTGCATCTGCCCGTGTGTTTGCAAAACCATCCCCAGCCGTAGGGTTCTGGCGGCGTCTCCCGGCTGCGCTATCACTTCTTCTCGTGCTTCGGTGATTGCCCGGCGGACAGCTTCGGGGAATTTGGAAACATCGAGGACGGGCAGCGGCGGCGTACGCTGACAGCCAGTGAGTGCCAGCAGAACGAGGATGACCAAGGTGAGTCGTTCAGCCAATTTCACATTTTAACGGCTTTGTTGCGCCTTGAGATCGGCGCCCACCCAAGAAGGGAGAATGTTTCGTTGGTATGAGGAGGGAGGATTTATCCGGCGAAGGGGATCTCGAAGTAAAAGATTTCCTGTTGGGCCGCGGTATCGTACAAGCCATTCAAATAGAGCTTGGCATTGGTGCGGTGGCGGATATTGAAGTAGAAAAAGCCATTGGCCGAATCGCCCGGGGCGATGACTTTGGCGGCAAAGGCGCGGCCTTCGATTTCCGGGGCACGGAGGGGATTCTTTTTGACGCGGGTGGGAAGCGGGAGGGGCTTGGGGCCGAGGTTGGGACGGGAGGGACCGCCGCCAGCGGAGGTGACTTCGTCGCCACGCAGGGCATCAATCTTACCGAGGCCGGGAACGATGTACTGGACATCGAGAGGGGAGACACGCAAGGGGGTTTTGCGGTTGTTCTGCATGACGACCAATACGGGCAAGACCTCATACTTGTTGGGGTCGAGTTTGCCGAACGCGCGGGAGGCCTTGGCAGCGGTGTCGAAGGCTTCAATCCCGATGATGACCTGATCAAGGGCGACTTTGGCTTCCATCTCTTCGGCTTTGGGAGCTTTGAAGGTGGATTCGCCGACGGCCTGGAGGTTGGCGGCTATACTCGAAAATGCTATTAATTCTCTGCGTGTCAAGCTGACCTACTCTCTGCTCCGGGTAGCGGGAGCAATGCTCTTACCCTTCCTACTACTTTACGCGGCATGGCGTTGTGTGCGCCAAAAAGCGTATTTCAAAGGGATGAAAGAACGACTGGGCTGGTTGGGCCCGCACATTCCCTCGACGAAGCCGGGCGGAATTTGGTTGCATGCGGTGAGTGTGGGAGAAGTGCTGAGTGCGATTGCGCTGTTGAAGAAATTGCGGGTGGCGCTGCCGGATACGCCCGTATGGGTATCAACGACTACGCTGGCGGGACGGGAGTTGGCGGAGGCGCGGCTCGGGGGCTTGTGTGAGGGAGTCTTCTTTGCGCCGGTCGATTTTGTGTGGGCGGTGCGGCGGGTGCTACGGCGAATCAAGCCGGCGCTGGTGATCAATTTTGAGACCGAGATCTGGCCCATCCGCATTCGGGAAGTGAAGCGGAGCGGGGCGAAGTGGGCACAGGTGAATGCGCGGATTTCAGATCGGGCCTGGCCGAGCTATCAGCGGTTGCGGTGGCTCTTTGCGGCGGTGCTGCCGCAGCTTGATTATCTGGCGGCGCAGAGCGAGGTGGATGGGGAACGCTTCCGGGCGCTGGGCTATCCGGGCGAGATTGTGGCGGCGGGGAATCTGAAGTTTGATTTTGATCCGGCGGCGGCACCGGTTGCGCCGGAGGTGGCGGCTTATTTGAGCGGGCAGGAGGCGCGTCCGTTGTGGATAGCCGCGTCGACGACCGGGGGCAGCGTGGATGACGATGACGCGGTGCTGGATGCGTACGAGGCATTGGGGGGGAGAGTGCGGCTGGTGATTGCGCCGCGGAAGCCGGAGCGGTTTGAGGTGGTGGCCGAGAAGATGGCGCAGCGGGGGATGCGGTTCCGGCGGCGGAGCCAATTGCAGGGGAGTGAACAGGGGGATGTGCTGCTGCTGGACACGATCGGGGAGTTGGCGGGATTGTTTGAGCGGGCGGCGGTGGTCTTTGTCGGGGGAAGTTTTAACGAGACGCAGGGGCATAACATTCTGGAACCGGCCTACTTTGGCAAGCCTGTACTGACGGGACCGAAGATGGCGAATTTTGCGGCCATTTTCGCTTTGTTTGTGGCGCGGCGGGCGGTGAAAGTGGTGGCGAAGCCCGAGTTGCTGGCCGGGGCCGTGAAGGAGGCGCTGGGGGACTTGGAGATGGGAGGGCGGGGCCGGGAAATCGCGATGGGAATGCGCGGGGTGGCGGAGAAGTTGAGTGCGGCGATGGTGGAGTTGGTGGGCCAGGGAGTTCCGAAGGGAATGTTGCCAATGTCAACATGGCTTGAGCCGCTGAGTCTGCCATGGGTCTGGGTGTCCCAGCGGAGCGTCGGGGCGAAGGCGTTGCCGGTGCCGGTGATTTCGGTGGGGAATCTCTCGATGGGGGGTACGGGAAAGACGCCGGTGGTGATCGCGATCGGGAAGGCGCTGGCGGAACGGGGCAAGCGGGTGGGGATCCTGACGCGGGGCTATGGACGCGGGAGTGCGGAGGATCTGGTGTTGCGGCCGGGGCAGCAGGCGGAAAGGCGAGAGACCGGCGACGAGGCGCAATTGTTCTTGCGGGAGGGGATTTTTGCCGTAGGAATCGGGGGGAATCGATACCGGGTGGGACAGCGGTTGCTTGAAACGGCAGCGGTGGATGTCTTGTTGCTGGATGACGGATTTCAGCACCGTGGGCTGGCGCGGGATCTGGACCTGGTGTGTGTGGACGCGCTGCGGCCGTTTCCGGGGTGGAATTGTCCGCCGGCGGGGTGGCTGCGGGAGCCGCTGGAAGCTCTGCGACGGGCGGATGCTTTTGTGCTGACGCGGACGCGGCAGGGGGTGAATTATGCAGGGCTGAAACGGCTGTTGGGAGAGAAGCCGGTTTGGATTCCCGCAGTGCGGGAGAAGCTGCCGGAGTTGCCGGAAGAAGGGCGGCGGGTGGCGTTTTGCGGGTTGGGGAACCCGGCGTCGTTCCGTCAGAGTTTGGACCGTATGGGATTGGAAGAATTGGAGTTAGTGGTCTTTCAAGATCATCAGGAGTATGGCAAAACGGAGCTGGAGCAGTTGCGGCAGCAAGGCGAGGTGTGGATCACGACGGCGAAAGATGCGGTGAAGGTGGGAGAGAAAGTGTACGTTTTAGAACAGGAATATGAATTGGGGGAGGGAATGTTAGCGAGGTTGGAAGAATTTGCTCATTAGTGTCGGTTATACTAAAGATTCCGATGTCTAACTCGAGCATTTCCGCGAGTCCCGCGGCACAGAAGAAGATTATTTTGTTGTCGCCACGGGGTTTCTGCGCGGGGGTGGTCCGCGCGATTGATGTGGTGAAAATTGCGCTGGACCTTTACGGGGCACCGATCTATGTGCGCAAGGAAATTGTGCACAACCGCCACGTGGTGGATGAATTGAAAGCGGCGGGAGCGATCTTTGTTGATGAGCTGGCCGAGGTGCCGAGCGGGGCGCGGGTCATTTTTTCCGCGCACGGGGTCTCGCCGGCGGTCCGGACCGAAGCGGCTGAGCGCAAGCTGAACGTGATTGATGCGACTTGTCCTTTGGTGACAAAGGTGCATCTGGAAGCAGTGCGGTATGCCAAGAGGGGCTTTTCAATTGCCCTGGTGGGACATTCCAACCACGACGAAGTGGTGGGGACGATGGGCGAAGCTCCCGACGCGACGGTGTTGGTAGAGCGGCCGGAAGATGTGGCGAATATCAGCTTTCCGGACCCGGAGAAGATTGTTTATTTGACGCAAACGACGTTGTCTCTCGATGAGACGAGGGACATCGTGGCAGCGCTGAAGGAGAAGTATCCGAAGATACAGGGTCCGCCGGCGCAGGACATTTGTTATGCGACAGAGAACCGGCAAATTGCGGTGAAGGCAGTGGCGCCCTTGTGCGAGCTGTTGCTGGTGGTGGGAAGCCAGAACTCGTCCAATTCACGGCGGCTGGTGGAAGTGTGTGAAAAGTCAGGGGTACCGGCGTATCTGGTGGACGACAAGTCGGAAGTGAAACCGGAGTGGATGGTGGGCGTCAAAACGGTATCGATCACGGCAGGGGCGAGTGCACCGGAGAATCTGGTGGAGGAGTTGATGGATTTCCTGCGCATGGAGCATGGCTTCGGGGAGATGGTGGAGATGGAAATCAAGGAAGAAGACGTAAGGTTTACGTTGCCGGGTGAATTGCACACAATTGGGAACCTGGCGGTGAGCGCGAACGGATGAGTCCACAACTGCAAGTCGCGGACATGGTAGCTGCGAACGCGGTGGAGGCAGTCCGGAAGGCTTCGCAATTCATGCTGCGGCGGCAGCACCGGGATGGGTACTGGTGGGAAGATCTGACGGCAGATACGACGCTGGAATCAGACTTCATTTTGTTTGCGTTGTGGGTGCACCGGGTGGAAGACGGGAAGTGGAATCCGCCGAACCGGAAGGTGATTGACCGGGCGGTGGCTTCGATTCTGAAGCGGCAGTTGCCGGATGGGGGATTCAACATCTATCCCAAAGGGCCGGCGGAAATTTCGGCGAGCGTGAAGGCCTATTTTTCGCTGAAGGTAGCGGGAGTAAGCGCAGACGATGAGCGGATGGTGCGGCTGCGGGAGCGGATTCTGGACCTGGGTGGACTGCAGGCGGCCAACAGCTACACGAAACTGAATTTGAGCCTTTTTGGGCTGTATCCCAAGCATTGTGTTCCAAGTGTGCCGCCTGAGATGATGCTGGCGAGCCGGTTTATTTACGAGATGTCTAGCTGGTCGCGGGCGATTGTGATTCCGCTGGCGATAATCGCGTCGGGAGAAAAGAAGTGCCCGGTGCCGGAGGGCTTCACGATTGACGAAATCGTGAAGCCGGGGGTAAGTTTCGATTTCCGGCCGGCGGAGAAGTTCTGGAGCTTCAAGAATTTTTTCTACACGGCGGATACGGCGTTGAAGCTGTATGAGAAGTCGCCATTGAAGCGGCTCCTGCGTCCGTGGTCGATCCGGCGGTGTGAGAAATGGATGCTGGAGCGGCTGGAATACAGCGACGGGCTGGGGGCGATTTACCCGCCGATGATGTATTCGGTAATGGCGATGGATGTATTGGGTTATGCCCTGGACGACCAAAGGCGGATGGATGCCTTGCGGCATTTTGAAAACCTGATGGTGGATGATGATGCCAAGGGTTTCTACTTTCAGCCCTGTTTTTCGGTGGTCTGGGATACGGCAATTGCGGCGTATGCACTGGCGGAGGTGGAGCAAACGCCAGCGAATCTGGACGTGAAAGAGGCGCTGGGGCGTTGTGCGGACTGGCTGTTGACGAAAGAGTGCCGGCGCAAGGGCGACTGGGCGGTGAAGCGGCCGAATCTGGAGCCGTCGGGCTGGTACTTTGAATTTGCCAACGAGTTTTACCCGGATATCGACGATACGGCGATGGTGCTGATCGGGATGCACGGGGCGCGCGCCACAAACCGGACGGCCCAGGAAGCCTCAGGGCGGCGAGCGGTGAACTGGTTGTTGGGGATGCAGGGTAAAGATGGCGGCTGGGCGGCGTTTGATGTCGATAACACCTGGGACTTTTTGAGCGATGTACCGTTTGCGGACCACAACGCGATGCTCGACCCGTCGTGTCCGGATATTACGGGGCGGGTGCTCGATGCGCTGTCCCGCTATGGGATAGCCGGGAATCATCCGGCGATCCGGCGGGGTGTGCAGTACCTGATCGATTCTCAGCAAGAAGACGGAAGCTGGTATGGGCGCTGGGGCGTGGATTACATCTACGGAACCTTTCTGGCGCTGAAGGGTTTGCGGCAGGCAGGGATCAGCGATCGCGAAGTGTATGTACTGCGGGCGGGGGAGTGGCTGCGGTCGATTCAGAATCCGGATGGGGGCTGGGGCGAAAGCTGCCAGAGCTACGACAAGAACAGCTATGTGAACGGGGCCTCGACGGCAAGCCAGACGGCCTGGGCCGTGATGGGCTTGCTGGCCGGGGGCGATGAAACGAGTGAGAGCGTACGGACGGGGGTTGAGTATCTGATCCGGACGCAGCGCCAGGATGGAAGTTGGGATGAGGAACTGGCGACAGGGACGGGTTTCCCGAAGGTGTTCTATCTGACTTATCACATGTACCGGAATGCCTTTCCGATGATGGCGATGGCGATGTATCTGAATCGAGGAAGATAGCTGCGATGAGTTTCTCTGTATCAACGATGGCAAGCCTGGCGACTTACATTGCCAGGAACAAGATGAGTCCGCGGCCGGAGTGGCAGAAGACGGTGAAGGGAACCGAAGACAACGCGAACCCCTTCCGGATTGTGCACGCGCGGTTTGGTGATGCGGTAGAGAAGAAGCCGCACCCGATGATTCAGAAGCGCTTTCCGCTGGTATTGCAGTTGGAGCCACTGCATGCTTGCAATTTGACGTGTACGGGGTGCGGGCGCATTCGCGAGTACGAGTCGACGATTACGCAGCAGTTGTCGCTGGAACAATGCCTGGCGGCAAGCGATGAGTGTGGTGCGCCGGTGGTGGCAATTTGTGGGGGCGAGCCGATGCTGTACGGGCCGCTGCCGCAGTTGGTCGAGGCGTTGATTGCGCGCGGGCGGCTGGTGATTCTGTGCACGAACGGGATGTTTATTGCCAAGAAGCTGCACCAGTACAAGCCGCATGACAATCTGTTCTTTAACGTGCACCTGGACGGAATGGAAAAGAACCACGACATTGCTGTCGAGCGCGAGGGTGTTTTCAAGCTGGCAGTCGAGGGAATTCGCGCGGCGAAGGCGGCGGGTTTCAAGGTCTGTACGAACACGACGGTGTACCGGGAAACCGACATGGATGAGCTGGTGGAGATGTTTACCATGCTCAAGGAAATGAAGGTGGACGGGCACAGTATCTCGCCGGCATATGGCTACTCAGCGGTGAATGACCGCGAGATCTTCATGACGCGGGAAGATATCCTCGAAAAGTTTCAAGGCTTCAATCAGAAGTTTGCGAAGTTCAAGTTCAATAACTCGCCGGTGTATCTGGAGTTTCTGGAAGGCGAGCGGGATCTGCCGTGTACGGCGTGGGGGAATCCGACCTATAACATCAAGGGCTGGAAGGGCCCGTGCTATCTGATTACGGATGCCCATCACGGCACCTTTGAGGACCTGATGACGAAGACGCCCTGGGAGAATTATGGCCATGGGGCGGACCCGCGATGCGACCACTGCATGGTGCATTGCGGTTATGAGCCGTCGGCGGCGATGGGCATCAATTCCAAGTGGCAGGATGCGTTCACTTACTTGAGCTGGATGATCAAGTAAGGGTGAAGCGGGCCCTGGTCACAGGCGCCACCGGCTTTGTCGGATGGCATGTAGCGAAGAAGTTGAGAGAGCGCGGCGTGGAAGTCCGCGCTCTTTCGCGTAGTGGGAATGTTGTGGAGCTGGATGTGGAGACGGTGCGGGGGGACTTGCGCGACGTGGGGAGCCTGGAGCGGGCGGCAGAGGGTTGTGATCATATTTTCCATGTGGCGGCGGATTACCGGCTGTGGACGGCGCGTCCGGATGAGATGTACGCGTCGAATGTAGAGGGGACGCGGAATGTGATGCGAGCGGGCAAGGGCGCGACGCGGATTGTGTATTGTTCCACGGTGGGCGCGGTGGGGATGCGGCCCGGGATGATTGCCGATGAGACTTCGCCGGTGAGCTTGGAGGATATGAAGGGGCATTACAAACGGTCGAAGTTCCTGGCTGAGGAAGTGGCACTGGGGGCAGCGCGGGAGGGCTTGCCGGTGGTGGTGGTGAACCCGACGACGCCGCTGGGGGATCACGACTTCAAGCCGACGCCGACGGGGAAAGTGATCGTGGATTTTTTGGCGGGGAGGATTCCGGCCTACATCGATACGGGGTTGAATTATGTGGATGTGGCAGATGTGGCGGAGGGGCATTTGCTGGCGGCGGAGCGGGGGCGGGTGGGGGAGCGGTACATCCTGGGGAGTGAGAATTTAACTTTGAAGCAGATGCTGGACCGGCTGGCGGCGGTGTCGGGGCGGAGGGCACCGGGAGTGCGAATTCCGTATGCGGTGGCTTATGGGGCGGCGTGGATGTCGACGGCGTGGGCCGGGTTGACCGGCAGAGAGCCGGGGATTCCGCTGGATGGGGTCCGGTATGCGCGGGTGAAGATGTGGGTGAGTCAGGAAAAGGCGGAGCGGGAGTTGGGGTACCGGCCGGGGACGGTGGATGGGGCGCTGGGGCGGGCGGTGGAGTGGTTTGGGCGGAGCCAGGCCGTTTTGCCGCTTGGGACAGGCTGATGAGCGAGCCTACGCGACAATATATTGTGCGGGCACCCAAAATTTCGCCTCACCCCCGCGGCCGCGCCACCACCACCTCTTCCCCGCCCTCCCACTTCACGCGGTACCTGCCCGCCTTCCACACCGGCAAATCCTTCCTCTCCCCCGGCACTCGCCATGTCCAGACCACCTCGCCGCTGCCTGCCTCCTGCACCTGAACCACCCCACGCGCCGGCTTCTTTAGCCGCAGCGCAAAGCCCGTCCTGCTCAGCCCGTTGTCCACCTGCTCAATCGTCACCGGCCAGCCCGGATAGGGCTTTGCGCCGGGCCGCTTCACATCTTCCCAGCGCGGCCAGTTCACCATGCGGATCCGCCGCGTTGCCCGCTCCAATTCCACCACGCTGAAGCCGCAAGCCCGCTCGTGCAGGGCAGCCGGCCGCTGTCCGAACTGGAAGGGATTGGCCACCGCCTTCACCGTCATCTTGTTGCCAAACCCGTCCAGAAAGCGCCCCGTATTCTCCGGCGCACGCTCTTGCGGGAACCACCGCCGCGGCCACAAATTCGAAATCGCCGGCGCACACAACGCCCACGAGCCATCCTCATAATCATCCGCCCCATACTGCACCAGGCTCCCCAGATGCTGGTCCCCGGCCAGATGCACAGCCAGACAACTCCGCAGCAGCTTCACTGCCCGGTTCCGCGGCGTCTGCGGCCAGCCGTTGGAATCATGGTCCTGCACCTTCTTCTCGCCCTTGGCATAGCCACCCAAAGGCTCAACGGGCAGTTTCGGCGTCACAGCATCATCGGTCGTCCAATCCGGCAGCGTCGCCAGGTTCACGAATATCGTTTGCGACACGGCTACCTTCATCCACGTCCCATCGCTCCAATCCGCCGCCCACCGCGCCAGAAACTTCTCCTGCCTCTCTCCCAGCAACTGCGCCCCAGGCACGTCACCCTGTTTCGAGGAATCAAAGTCCTTGTTCTGCGCCCATCCGTTGCGGACCTTCGCCTCTGGCATCAAGGTCTTCGGCGCACTCTTGAACTTCCGGTCCTCCACGATCGCAAAGCTCACGCCACCCCAACGCAACTCCGTGAAATACACGCCAATCCCCTGATCCACCGGTGCCGGGTCGACCGCATCCGGCAAGTGGCTGGCCTGCGTCCGCTCGACCAGCTTCACCCACCGCGCATCCATCGTAAAGCCGCCCGAATCCTGCGCCCCCTGTTGATCCCGCTTTGCCGCATCCGGATACTCCGCCCGCCGGCCCGCCGCCCCCCAGATATTGCCGTGGTAGACGTCATGGTCATCCGGCATACAGACACACGGAATCTCGCGCGTCAAATGCCCCCACGCCCACCCGAACAGATACCACTTGCGCAGATAATCCAGCCGCGCCCGCTCCACTGGCCAGCGCTCAATGCCATACTCCCCGTTCCGCTCATAAATCTGATCTCCGGTAAAGAACAAAATGTCCGGATCCAGCGCCGCCACATTCCGAGCCACCTCCTCATGCGGATAGCCGAAATCGTTCTGGCAGGTCAGCGAACCCACCACAATGCTGGCCTTCTCTTTCGGGTCCCGTCGTATCGTCCCCGCCAGCCGCTCGCTACCAGACACCACCACATAAGCCGCATCGGCGCGGTCATTCCAAGCCTCGACGCGAAACGCCGCCGTACAGGTAAAGCGGTCCACCTCAGCCCGCGCCACCACCTTGCCGCCCACCTGCAATTCCACCGGCCGCCATTCTTCTTCTGCCAGCGGCGCAAACTGCACGGTCATCTTCAGCACGCCCCGGCTCAGCGTGTACTGGTTGAAGAGCATCGGCCCCCAGGCCCGCTCGGGCCGCTCGATCACTCGTGCGCCGCTCAATGTCCAATCCGCAAACCAGCAGCGCCACTCGCCCCCGCGAACCGTTCCTGGCTTCGGCGAAGTCGCAAACACGGGCTCCGGTTGCACCCGCGGCATCGGCTCATAAGCCCCCGCGTTCGCCACCAAAGCCACTCCCCCCTGGAAAGGCGTTTCCAGCTTCTTCTCCACTTTCACCCCGCCGGCGGAAAGACTCAACTGATCCCCGCTGAGCCGCAGTTCCAAGGTCACGTCCCCCCATGTCGCTTTCACCCCGGTACCCGGTTCCCCAATGAACAAGTCCCCTTCGGAACTGATGCCGGCATTCAAACCCACGCCGCGCACCGCTGCATCCTTGTAATGTCCAAACCAGCTATTCACACCCACGCGAAAGCCCGCCCAGCCGGGTCCTGCGCAACCCGCCAGCGGCCCCAGCTTCACCCGCATCACAAAGTCCCCTTGGGCGCTAAGTTCCCGCGTCAGCCAGAAGACATTGCGGTCCCCGCCGGAAACATGACACTCCATGCGCTCGCCCCGCCGCCGCCAGTCCTGCAGCGGATTGGCCCAATATTCGCGGCCGAGCCAATCCCGCTCCCCTTCTGCGGCCTTCAACACCTGCGCCACCGGAACCGCGGCAATCGTCTGCAAAGCCTTACGCCGTTGAATGTTCATCTCCCTCGCATCTTAATGCTTAAGAAGGCATAAAGGGAGTAAAATTCGGCCGGCTCCGGCACCATTCCTTCAGCGTTCCGCTCGGCAGTGCGGTATGTGTCGGACCTTCAAAGCGAAAGGTGGTGAGTCCCCCACCATATTGAGTGTTAATCGCCGCTGTCACCGGAACGCCCCATTCATCGGCCAGCACCTGCAGCATCGCTCTTCCCTTCGGCCCTGCTCCGGTATTGCAATGCATGAACTGCGCGCATCCATAGGGGCCAAATACACTGCGCAAACGCCGGATCACCGGACGCATCGACGCGAGATTCTGCGGCGTCAGCGTCGCCCGGTGATCTCCACGCGGATCCAGGCCCGCGTCGCCGCTCGAAATTGCGGCCACCCCGGGCGCTCCATGCCCATGAAAGCGCAACAGAAATATGTTGTTCGCCTGCCGCATGATGGCATTGACGGTATGTTCAATGCCGTTCGACATCCCACCCACCACAATCGGATTCCCCCCGGCTTTCCGGATATCATCAACTTCCATGTCGTTCAGCTCGGGATCGAAAATATCGACGCAATCCACAATCGGCAACGTCGCTCCTGCCGAAACCCGCGGCCAGGTCTGCTCCCCCACCACGCCATCTGCACTCATTTTTCGCTTGTTCTGAAAAGTCCAGACTGCCGTTTGGGTCTTCTGACCAAAGTCTCCGTCGGGGTCCAACTGCGCCCCGGCCCGGTTGAGTAGTTTCTGCAGGACGCCTACCGCTGGTAGCTTGTCGCCTTTGCGCAAAAATGGATATGCCATAAACCGTATAGCGCCATAGTCAGTCCGGCTGGGTCACAATTTCTGGAATTTCGCAATTCGATTTACGCAGCTTCGTCGTTCTCACCACATGCCCAGCCACTTCCACCAGGCAAAGCCAACCGTGGACCAAACCGTCAAGTTGAGCAAGGCGCAGACAATGCCAATTCGCCACCAGTCCCGCATCTCCACATAGCCTTGTGCAAAGAACATCGGTGCCGGCGTCGTCCCATAATTGGTCAGGCCAGCCGAAAGACTCGTGAAGATCGCAAAGCTGAATGCGGTTAATACCGGCGGTGCTCCCTGCGCAATCAGCACTGCGACAAAGGCCGGGTACATGGCCAACATATGCGCCGTTATGCTGGCAAAGGCGTAGTGTGCAAAAAAGTAGACGCCCAAGGAAATCATCAGCAGCGGATACCAGTCAAGCCCGGTCAGCGACACCCCTACTGCCTGTGCGAAGAGTGTCGGCAGACCTGTCGCGTTCAGGGCCTTTGCCAGATTGATCAGTCCTCCGTACCAGATAAAGATTTCCCAAGCGCCTTCTTCCTTGCGTACATCCGTCCAGGTCAACACGCCCGTCACCAACAAAGCCGAAACGCCCACCAGCGCCGGCACCGCCACGTCCAGCTTGTGGATCGAAGTCGTCCCCCAAGCCAGGCAAACCCCAACGAATACAAAGCACAAAATCCATTCCGCCTGCGACAGCCGGCCCATCTTTCGCAATTCGTTATTGGCAAAGGCAGAAGCCTCCGGCGTCTTCTGAATCTTGGGCTGGTACAGCTTCTTTACCAGCCAAGGCGACAGCAGCAAACTCACCGCTCCCGGTACTGCCCCGGCTTGAAACCAACGAAGCCAATCCATATCGACGCCGCTCATCTTGGCCGCCATCTGCGCTGCGAGGGCATTGGACGCCTGCCCGGTCAAGAACATCGCCGAGGTGATGCAAATTCCCTGATACACACTCACCATCAGGTAAGACCCGATCAGGCCCGCCGTCTCGCCCGGCTTCGACCCGTACAACTCCGCCACCCCGCGCACAATGGGCAGAATCACGCCACCGCTGCGCGCTCCATTGGACGGAATGATCGTCGCCAGCACCAGATCGCTGGCACAAAGCGCATAACTCACGCCCAGCGATGTCTTGCCGAAGAGGCGCACAAAGAACAAGGCAATCCGACGCGCCAGTCCGGTATTGAGCAGCGATCGAGAAATCAGAAAGGCTGCCAGCACCAGCCACGTTACCGGATCCGCATAGCCCGCCAGCGCCTGCTGAATCGTCAAGCCGCCGAGCAGGGTCGAGCAAAGTACCGCAATCAGTACCAGCGCCCCACCCGCAATCGGCTGCTGGATCATTCCGACGACGGTTGCGGCAAAAATCCCAAAGAGCCGCCAACCGTCCGCGCTCACTCCGTCCGGCCGCGGCACCACATAGACAATGCCCAGATACACTGCTACGAGCAAGGCCAAACCCAGCGGCTGCTTTGGTATCCGGATCAATGGTTTCTCCCCTCGGTTAGACTGGTCTTAGAGTTTCACATCATCTCATGATCTCGATCGTTATCCCGATTCACAACGAAGAGCCGTCACTCCTGCCTCTCTACGACCGGCTCACCGTCGTCCTCGAGCAGCTCCAGCAGCCCTACGAGATCATCTTTGTCGATGACGCTTCCACTGACCGCAGCTTTGACCTCCTCGCCAACCTTGTCGAAACCGACTCCCGCCTGAAAGTCATCCGCCTCCGCCGCAACTTTGGCCAAACGCCCGCGCTCCAGGCTGGCTTTGACGAGGCCGCCGGCCAGGTGATCATCTCCATGGATGGTGACCTCCAGCACGACCCCGAAGATATCCCCGCCCTGCTTGAAAAGATTGAGGCCGGCTGGGATATTGCTTCCGGCTGGCGGAAGAATCGTATGGACAACGCCATCACTCGCAAAATCCCTTCCCGGATCGCAAACTGGATGATGGCCAAAGCTTCCGGCGTAGAGCTTCATGACTTCGGCACCACCTTCAAGGCCTATCGCGCCGAAATCCTAAAGGACATTAATCTTTACGGCGAACTCCACCGTTTCATTCCTGCCCTGGCTGGCCTTTACGGTGCGCGTGTCGTCGAAGTCCCCATTCGCAACACCCCGCGCGCCGCAGGCGATTCCCACTACGGTTTGAGCCGCACCTTCCGGGTCCTATACGACATCCTCACCATCAAGTTCCTGCTCACTTACTTCACCCGGCCGATGCACTTTTTCGGCACGCTCGGCCTCGGCGGTACGATTCTGGGAGGCCTCATCATGGCCTACCTGTTTGTCTACAAAATCCTTGGCAACGACCTTGTCACCGACCACGGCCCCCTCATGATCGCCGGAGCCCTGCTGCTTCTCGCTGGCATCATGATGTTCTCCACGGGCCTGCTCGGCGAAATGCTCATGCGTACTTACTTTGAAAGCCAAGGCCGCCGCATCTACGCCGTCCGCGAAATCCGCTGCCGCAACGCCGCCCAGTCTCCCGAGTCCGCTCGGTGAAAGATTAAAAACTATATATAATATGGGCAATCATGCGTGTGCCTTTACTCGCTGCCCTATTCGTCCTACCTTCGCTCGCCCAAGACCTTACTGAGCACTTCGAAAAAAAAGTCCGTCCTGTTTTTGCCACTCGCTGCGTGGGCTGCCACAACGCCAAGTCGCCCAAAGCCGGCCTTGATCTGACCTCCGCCGCGGGCTTCTACAAAGGTGGGGAAAGCGGCCCTGTGATCGACAAAGCCGAGCCGGCCCAATCCCGAATCCTGCGCTACCTCAGCTACGAAGAGAACGTCAAGATGCCGCCCACCGGCAAGCTCAAGGACGACGAGACTGCTGCCATTCGCCTCTGGATCGAAGCCGGTGCCCAGTGGCCTGGAGCAACGCCAGCGGAGGTATCAAGCCTCGGCGCAACCCGCAAGAAGGGCTTCACCGAAGGACAGCGCCGATTCTGGAGTTTCCAGCCCATCGAGGCTCACACGCCCCCAAAGGTCAACAACAACGCCTGGGTGAAGAACCCGATCGACAACTTTATCCTGGCTCGCATGGAAGCCAAATCCACTTCTCCGGCCCCTGCTGCATCCAAACTCACGTTGCTGCGCCGCGTCACCTTTGACCTCACCGGCCTTCCGCCCACTCAGGCCGAGATGGATGCCTTCCTCCAAGACAAGTCCCCCAACGCCTACGAAAAACTGGTCGACCGGCTTCTCGCCTCCCCTCGCTACGGCGAGCGTTGGGGCCGCCACTGGCTTGACGTCATACGCTATGCGGACTCAACCGGTGCCGATGAAGACCACCGCTACCCCGACGCGTGGCGCTATCGCGACTACGTCATCGAAGCCTTCAATCAGGACCTTCCCTATGACCGCTTCGTCCACGAACAGCTTGCCGGCGACCTGCTGCCGCCCCGCGCCGGAGAATCCCTGCCGGCTGGCCATCCCAACGTCAAGGGCATCGTTGCCACCGGGATGCTTGCCGTTGGTCCCCGCCTGATCGCCGAGCAGGACAAGGTCAAAATGCTCTACGACTTTATTGATGAACAGGTCGATACCACCACTCGTGCCTTCCTCGGCCTCACCGTCGCGTGCGCCCGCTGCCACGACCACAAGTTCGACCCCATCCTCACCAAAGACTATTACTCGCTGGTCTCCATCTTTGCCAATTCCAAAGGCTTCGCCAAAATCGAGGGCACCGTCAGCCAGATGCTCCGTGTCCCCCTGATCCCTGCCGCCGACTTTGAGAAGTACCAGACGCTGGTCCGCAAGGCCGAGGCCAAGCGCCTTGAGCGCGAAGCGATTGTTCAGGACGAGCGCGTCCGCTACTGGCAGAAGGTCGGTCCGCAACTGTCCCGCTATCTGGTGAGCGCCTGGAAGAAAGAGGCAGACCCAGCGCTCGACAAAACCCTCCTCGATTCCTGGATCGCGTACCTGAACGTCAATGACGATGTGCGCCCCTGGATGTTCCGGCTCGAGAAGGCTAATGCCGCTACGATCGAGTCTGTCGCCGACCAGTACGGCAAGGAATTCGCCGCCTCCCAGGCCCGCTACGCCAAAGCCGTTGAGACTTGGAAGAAGGCCGTCGCGGAGGCTGTCGCCAAGAACGTCAACGCTCCCGCTGCCCCCGACTTCGATCTCGGCATTGACCGCTTCTTCTCCGGCACCGCCCTCGGCAAAACGGCCCCCTTCCGCTTTGAAGACAAGCTCCTGCCTGCACCGCTGCAGGCACAAGCCAAAGCTCTCCAGGCCCAATACGACGCCCTGAAGAAAGCGCTCCCGCCCGAGCCACCGATGGCCGAAGCCATCATTGAAGGCGCGCCAGTCACCCAGCACGTCCTCGTACGCGGCAACCCCGAGAACAAGGGCGAAGAAGTCGCCCGCCAGTTCCCCGTCATTCTGGCCGGTGAGAATCAGACGCCTGTGACGCAAGGCTCGGGCCGCCTTGAATTCGCCCAGTGGCTTACCTCCAAAGACCATCCGCTCACTTCGCGCGTTATGGTCAACCGCATCTGGCAAGGCCACTTCGGAGAAGGCCTCGTCCGCACGCCTTCCAATTTCGGCCTCCTCGGCCAGAAGCCAACTCACCCCGAATTGCTCGACTACCTCGCTCGCCAATTCATGGACGAAGGCTGGTCGATCAAGCGGCTCCACAAGCTGATCCTCACATCCGCCACCTACCAGCAGTCCTCGGACATAACGGCTGAAAAGGCCGAACAGGATCCGGAGAATCGACTCTGGTCGCGTTACGGCCGGCGGCGGCTGGATGTGGAAGAGATCCGCGACGCCATGCTCGCCATCGACGGCACGCTCGACTTGTCGATGGGCGGGACACTGCAAGAGGGGACCGGCACGGACGGCGAGAACGCGGCCGACCGCATGTCGATCGACCCCACCAAGGAAAAGCGCCGCACGGTCTATCTGCCGCTGCGCCGCTCCAACCTCTCGACACTGCTCAACCTCTTTGACTTCGGCGACGCCACGACGCCCGGCGAAGGCCGAGCCCGCACCAACGTCGCCCCGCAGGCGCTCTTCATGATGAACAGCGACTTCATCGCCAATCGCGCCCGCGTTCTGTCCGACATCAGCTCTACGCTTCCCGGCGAACGGCGCATTGACGATGCCTTCCTCCGCATCTACAACCGTCACGCTGAGGCCGAAGAGATCACCGCCAGCCTCAAATACGTTCAGTCTTTTTCTGCCAAGTTGGGTAAACCGGAAGCCGGTTGGCAGAGCCTTTACCGCATCCTCCTTGCTTCAAACGAGTTCAACTATGTCGACTAACCGCCTTTACAACCGGCGCGCCATGCTGCGCCACACCGCCGCCGGATTTGGCCACCTCGGGCTCGCCACGATGCTGGCCTCCGCCAACCCGCTGGAACCCAAGAAGCCCCACTTCACGCCCAAGGCCAAGCGCGTGATCTTCCTGTTCATGCACGGCGGTCCGTCCTCGATCGACACCTTTGACCCCAAGCCTCGCCTCACTGCCGACCACGGCAAGCCGCTGCCCTTCAAGCAGCCGCTTACCTTCGCCGCCGGCCGCACCGGCAGCCTCATGAAGTCGCCCTGGGAATTCAAGCAGCACGGCCAGAGCGGCCTGCCCGTTTCAAGCCTCTTTCCCAACGTCGCCCAATGCGTTGATGACTTATGCGTCGTGCGCTCGATGGTGGGCGATAGCGTGGCGCACGGCGGCGCCTCTCTCCAGTTGCATACGGGCTCAAACACCTTCACGCGCCCCAGCTTCGGCTCCTGGACCGTTTACGGCCTTGGCAGCGAAAACCAGAACCTCCCCGGCTACATCACGATCAAGCCGAGCCTCGCCCACGGCGGTGCCAAGAATTGGGCCAGTGCTTTTCTGCCCGCTGCTTATCAGGGAACGGCGATCGGCAATGCCGGCATGAAGGTTGAAGATCTGTCAGAGCCCATTGAGTACCTGCAGAACAAAGGACTCAACCCGGATCAACAACGCTTCGAGCTCGACATGCTCCAGAAGCTCAACCGCCGTCATGCCGATTACCGCCAGCTCGACCCCGAGCTCGAAGGCCGTATCAATGCCTTCGAACTCGCCTTCCGCATGCAGACGGAAGCGCCGGAAGCTTTTGAAACCGGGCGCGAAAGCGACGCAACCAAGAAGCTCTACGGCCTTGACGATCCCCTCACGAAGGATTTTGGCTGGCAGTGCCTGCTGGCGCGGCGGCTGGTTGAGCGCGGCGTCCGCTTTGTGCAATGCTCGCACTCCTACAAGTGGGACCAGCACTCCGAGCTGTACCGCATGCACACCAAAAACGCCCGTGAGGTCGACAAGCCCATTGCGGGATTACTGAAAGACTTGAAATCCCGCGGCATGCTCGAGGACACGCTCGTGCTTTGGGGTGGCGAATTTGGCCGCACTCCGATTGTTGAAGGCAGCGACGGCCGCGACCACAATCCCTACGGCTACACGATGTGGCTTGCGGGCGGCGGCGTCAAGTCCGGTATAGCTTACGGCGCCACCGACGAATGGGGCTATTATTCGGTCGAAGACCGCATGCACATTCACGATCTCCACGCTACGATGCTGCACCTTTTGGGCTTTGACCACACCCAACTGACTTACTTCTTTGCTGGACGCAACTTCCGCCTGACGGATGTTCATGGCAATGTTGCTCACAAGATTATTGCCTGACGTGGTAGCTTAAAGCTTTTGGTATTGCCCAAAATCTATGCTGCTGCCATCCACCTTTGCCATCACCCTCGCCTTGTTGATTTTCTCGATGTTGTGCTGGGGTTCCTTTGCCACCACGCTCAAAAAGAGCATGTGGCGCTTTGAGCTTTACTATCTTGATTTTTCGCTCGGTGCTTTGATCGCAGCTTTGATCGCATCGTTTACCGTCGGTTCCATGGGCACTGATCTTTCTGTTCAGGATTCGTTTTACCTGGTCAGCAAACGCCCCATTCTGTTTGCCTTTGCGGCAGGCTGCATTTTCAATCTGGGCAACATGCTGATCCTTGCCGCGGTGGAAGTTGCCGGCATGAGCGTTGCATTCCCGATCGGCCTCGGCCTGGCGCTGATTGTCGGCGCAATCTGGAATTTCGTTGTCGCGCCAACAGGCAGTGCCCTCTATGTGGCTGGTGGCAGCGTACTGGTGCTCATTGCCGTCGTTCTGGTCGCAGTGGCCCAAAGCCAAATTGAAACCACACGCCGGAAAGCAGCGGCCGCTTTGGCGCCGCCGCCCGTAGAAGAACCCAAGCCACTGCCTGGGGTGCGCAAAAAGCAGCCGGTCAAAGAAGTCGGCCCCAGCGCGCTGCTTGGCGTGTGGCTGGCCTTGGCCGGGGGACTGGTACTGGGTGCTTTTTATCCGGTTGCAGCCCTGAGCATGGAAGGTGAGCTGGGCTTCCTAAACCCCTTCGCAGTCCTGCTCGTTGCCTCTATAGGCATTTTCGTTAGCACCTTTATTTACAATCTGTACTTCATGAACCTACCGGTCAAAGGCGAGCCTGTCTCCTTTTTTGCTTACTTTACCGGGACGATTTCCCAGCACGCTCTGGGCCTGTTGGGTGGCGTGATCTGGATGGCAGGTGCTTGTGCCAGCTTCGCCGCAGCGGCCGCTGCGGGAGAGGCCAAAGCAGGCCCGGTCTTGACTACGGCGCTGAGACACGGCGCCATTTTTGTCGCTCTTTTTTGGGGCCTGGCGGTCTGGAAAGAGTTTACCGGTGCCACCTCAGCCACCACCAGACTCATCGGCATCTTTGCGGTGCTCCTGCTGGCCGGGATCGGGCTGGTTGCACTCAGCTAGTGAACCGGGCAATTGCTTCGGGCAATTTTTCCGGAGCTGCGAGCGTGCCCTGTGCAAGTTTGGGGCTGCCTCCGCCCTTGCCCCCCAAATCCGCGAGGACTGACTTCAGGAGCTCTCCGCAATTGAGACCTAAACCGGGGTGGGCACCAACAAGCATGGCAGCGGTCTGCTTGACGTAGAAGAGCCCCAGGGCACCTTCGCCTTCCAGGAAGGCGCTGAGCCGGGCTCTGGCCTCTTCACCCAGGTCAGGGACTTCCTCCACCCAAGTCACTCTGCCTCCGCCAACGCGCACCGTGTACTGGCGTCGCCCTTCCGCCCCGGCAACTTCAAGAGCGAGCCGACGGCGCTGCTTGTCAGCCTCGGCTAGCCTCTCCTTAGCGGCCGCGCAGTCCTCCTCTGACTTCGCCAGCCGGGAGCGCAGAAAATGCCTCGCCCGCCCCGCACAATAGAATTCAATCCGCAGAGCCTTGCGCACTTTTTCGGTCCGGCCCAGCAAGATCAAGCCCACCTCGCCGGTGCGGCTCACATGCGTTCCGCCGCAAGCGCTACGGTCCAGACCTTCGATCGTCACAATGCGGAGCAAGCCTTCCCGGTCTGCGGGCTTGCGCAGCCCGGTGGCGAAGCGCGAGTCCTCGTAGGAAACGGCGACGGGCAGGTCCAAGAGCAGCCGCTCATTGGCGGCAAGCTCAATGTCTGCCAGCAGGTCAGAATGCAAGTCCTGCGGCTCGACATCAATTGTGGCGGCCTCCGCACCCAGATGAAAGCTGACCGTCTTGAAGCCAAATTGTTCTTCGATCACGGCGCTTAACAAGTGCTGGCCGGTGTGCTGCCGCATGTGGTCGAGGCGGCGAGCCCAGTTGACTTTGCCCTGCACCACGTTGCCCTCGGGCAGCGGAGCGGCAAGACGATGGAGCAGGCGGTCCCCGTCCTCATAGACATCGACAACCTCGATGCCGTTCAGCGTGCCGGTATCGTGCGGCTGCCCGCCAGAGGTCGGGTAAAACGCCGAACGGGCCAGCTCGATGACCTGGTGGTCTTCGAAGCGGCCCGTAATGGCTGACTCAAATTCAGTCAGGCAGGAATCGTGAAAATACAGTCTATCGGTCAAACCGATATTTTACTGCTGTGTCGCGATCCATACCCGATTGGTGGGCTGATTGTTGTACTCAATCGACACATCGTAGTCATTTTGAGCTTGTATACCGGCGGGGACCTGGACGTTGATCTGGAAGAGCCCCACGAAGCCCGGAGTTAAACCGGCGAATTGAGGTTCCACCGCAATGGAACTATCAAAGATCCCGGGAACACCGAAGCGAACGAGAACGCCCGAAAGCTGTGCAAGCGGGCTCGTAGGCGATGCTGTTCCCGAAGCTACCGGCGGATTGGTTTGGCCGAATCCGATGGCGTAGATGACAAGTACATCACCGGGACGGGCCGGCTTGGACTGAAAGGTGCCAAGGCGGACGCTGGCCGGGAGCGGCAAGGTGCCATCAGAATTCACGATAATGCCGTAGCGCAAGCCGGGCCACACGAGGATGCGGCCAGCCTGGGAGACGATATTGACGCTGGCACGATTGCCGACTCTGCCGTCCCGTTCAATTTGCACGATGGCATCGCCACCCGTTGCCTCCAGCGGAACCTGGAAGTTGATCTGGCCGGGCGAGACGAAGTAAAGCGGCGCGGCCGTGCCGTTTACCAGCACACGCACACCACCCAGGGTTGTGGGCAGAGGCGCACCAGGAGCTGAGGCCAGAGAGCCCGCCAGGAACTCGCCGAAAACGGCAGCGATGGTGCCGACGCCGAGTGAGTCATTGCGCGCGAAGTTTGCGTTGTTCAGGATGCCGCCTACAGCGATGGTCGGGGCGGGGTCAGCGACGATCTCCATTTCAACAGGGATCGGAAGCGTCGGGGCATTGATGGAGTTGGTGGTGATGTTGACAGTACCCCGGTAAGTACCGGGCGTCAGGCTCCCGGGCGTCAAAGTGATCGCGATGCCCGAAAAGGTAGTCGATACGGCGGCAGAGAGCCACCCAGTTCCGTTAGCCAGCGTTGCGGCCACAGCACTGACCGTGAGATTACCCAATCCCCGGTTGCCGACGCCGACGTTGACAACGGAAGGATCACTGCCCTGGCGCACGCGGGTGTTGACGGCGGTGGGGCCAGCGAAGGCGATGGGCTGCGAGGTGACGACGAGCCGGGTTTGCACGTTCTTGTTGTCACCGGCGAAGGCCGAGCCGCCGAGTTGGACCGTGCCATTGTAGGTGCCTTCGGGCATGCCTGGCAGATGGCGGCCCGAGATCCGGTAGGGTTGCACGAAGCGGAAGCTGCCCTGCCCTTCATAGGCGATGGTGAGCCAGTTGCCACCAGTTGCGGTAGTGGCATTGGTGGTGAGCACGCTGTTAGTGGCGAAGGCGGCACTGTCAGAGCCGCCATTGGGAGGTGTGTAGAGGAAGACCGTATCGGGTACACCGCCGCCCATCTGCACGGTTACGGAGATGGTTTGCGGGGCATCGATAGCGTTCGGGTCGCGAACGGTGATAGAGCCCGTATAGGTTCCACGAGCGAGTGGAGCCGTGTTCAAAGTGATGTTAATCGGGATACAGCTGTTTTGCTGAACCGCAATCTGACAGGGCCGGACTGCCCCTGCCGCGGCTGTCAACCAGGTGGAATTTGAGGTGAACGTGAGCGCGAGAGAACCCGAACCCAGGTTGTAGGCTTCAACAGTTTGGGCCTGTCCGTTTGAACCGGTGGCGACGGAAATTGGCCCCAAAGTGGTGTCTGACAAGCGCAGCTTCGCCTGCCCGAAGGCACTCGGAGCAAAAAGAACAGAGATCAGCCCAAGGCTAAAGACAATTTGTTTCATAGAAGTTTTGGCTCTTTTTCTGGCGGCCGCAGCTACACCCAGTCGAGTGCTTTGCGCTTGCGGGCCCAGAGATATCCAGCGATCAGAATTGAGAGAAATAGCGTCACCTCCGCAACCCCAAACCAGCCCAATTGTTTGTAACGGACGGCCCAGGGGAATAGAAAGATCGTTTCCACATCGAAGATCACGAAGAGGATAGCAACGATGTAGAAGCGAACCGTAAAGCGGCCGCGGGAGCTGCCCTCAGCTTCGATTCCGCACTCGTAGGCCTCAAGCTTGGCTTTGTTGGGAACGGAAGGACGAATCAGGCGGGCGGCAATCAACGCGATAGCGGGAAACGCGATTGCGATTGCCAGAAGGAAGAAAATAGGCAGGTAGCCTTCCGGCATGTCCTCAGAATACCAGAATCATGCCTGAGCGCAACGAAATCCTTCAACGGATAATGAAGTGATAGCATCCAACGAGCATGTGGCGCGCCATCAGGGAACAGATTGACGTAATTTTCCGGGAAGACCCGGCGGCGCGGAGCGTGCTGGAAGTGCTGATTTGCTACCCCGGTCTGCACGCAACACTACTCCACAGGCTCGCCCATTGGTTCTATGGGCATCACTTGAAATTGATTGCCAGAATGATTTCGCAGGTGGCGCGCTTCCTGACGGGAATTGAAATTCATCCCGGCGCGACGATTGGAAGGCGCTTCTTTATCGACCATGGCATGGGCGTAGTGGTGGGCGAGACGACGATCATTGGCGACGACGTGATTCTGTATCAGGGAGTGACGCTGGGAGGCACGGGCAAAGATCGCGGCAAGCGGCACCCGACGCTGGGCAACAAGGTGGTGGTGGGCACGGGGGCAAAGGTGTTGGGCAATATCACGCTTGGCAACAACGTGAAGGTGGGTGCCGGCAGCGTGGTAGTGCATTCGGTACCGGATGACTCAACCGTTGTGGGAATCCCGGGCCGGGTGGTTCGGACGCGCGGGCAGATTGCTGATGATCTTGAGCACGGCAAGCTGCCAGATCCGCAGGGGCAGGATCTTGAGAACATGCAGCAGCGGGTGGATCAACTGGAATCCGTGCTGCGTTCGCTACTGGCGGAAAAGACGAAGCCATGATCCTGCTTGTGGCATTAGCGATGCTGGCACAAGAGCCGGTGCGGTATTGGCCCGGAGAGCATGAGAGAGCCGTTCTGGCCGAATATGCGATGGAGCATTGGGCGAGTGCGGGCGGTTTTCGGGTAGAGAAGGTGGAGAAGCCCGAGCAGGCTGAAATCCGTTTTCGCTGGGTGAACCCAAGGCGGCCAGGACTCTACGGTCAGAGTTATTCGATGGAGCAGGACGGACGCAAGGTAGCGGAAATCGTGATCAATCCGAACGTGGCCAGCCTGGGGCCGGATATGGCAAACGCTGCAGCGAAGGACCCGCTTTTTGCTGATGTCATTCTCTTTCTCACCTGCGTGCATGAAGCGGGCCATGCGCTGGGGCCGGAGCACACCCGGGACTTTGCCGACATCATGTATTCGTTTGAGTATGGCGGGGACTTTACGGGGTACTTTCAGCGCTACCGCCAGCGGGTGAAGACGTTGCAGGATATGAAGTCGGCCTCGCCGCTGTCTCCGGGGGATGTGCGGCAGATCAAGCGCTGGATGGCTTTGCGGCGGCAAAGCGAAAAGCGTTGAGGCGGATCTCTTCGAGCTGGATGGGATTGAGGCCGAGAAGGGCAGCCTTTTCATATTCGGTGGCAAGTGTGGTTTCAAAGAAGGCCGGGTCATCCGTATTCAGAACCACAGGCACCCCGGCCTTGACCAAGCGCTTCAGGGGATGAGCTTCGAGGCTTGAGACCGCGCCAGTCTTTACATTCGAGGTGAGGGAGATCTCAAGCGGGATCTGGTGTGTTGCCAGGTGGTCGAGCAGGCGTGGATCTTCAATGGCGCGGATACCGTGGCCGATGCGGTCGGCACCGAGGGCGAGGGCATCCCAAACATTTTGGGCATTGGATGTTTCGCCGGCGTGCGGGACGAGTTTGAGGCCATGCTCCTTTGCGAGTTGGAAGGCGGGGCGCAAATCTTCTGCCGGGCAACCCGTTTCATCTCCTCCGACACCAAAGCCGACCACGCCGTGGTTAGCGTATTCGACGGCAAGGCGCGCCACGGCGAGGGAGTGTTCGCCGCCGAAGTGCCGGACGCCATCGAGGATCCAGCGAAGCTCGACAGTGGAGCGCTGGCCTTCTTCGAGAATGGCTTCAAGAATCGCGCGGGCATCCTGCTTGCGCCAGAGGCAGACGCCGGCGGAATGAATCATCTCAACGTAAACAATTCCTTGATCCTCGAGAGAGGCAAGGGCCCGGCGGACCAACAATCGATAGTGAACGGGCGACTCAAGGTGTTGGACGGCGAACTTGAAAGTTTCAATAAAGCCGGCGAAATTGCTGAAGTGCATTCGGGTGTTGATCGCTTCGCGAGTCAGGCCGGGAGCGATCTCCATGAGGGTGGCGGGATCAAGACACCCTTCCAAATGAAGATGTAATTCGGCGTAGCGCTGGGAACTTGCCATAATACCTATCATGCTCCCCGGCGAGATTCACGCAATTGTCAACGGATACCATGGTGATCCCCGCAAAGTTCTTGGCCCTCAACAATACTTAGCTGGTAGTTGGGAGGTACGAGCATTTCTTCCCCAAGCGGAGACGGCACAGGTGGTGATCGGGAGCGTGCGTCATGAGATGGAGCGGCTCGACCCCTCAGGTTTTTTTCGGGTGATTCTCAAGGGCGCTCCGGTTGCGTACCAACTTGGACTGAAGACCTGGCAGAAGGTGGAGAGCGTCATCGACGATCCCTATCGGTTTTCCAATCTGGTCTCTGCGCATGATCTGCATCTGTATCTGGAAGGAACGAATTACGAAGCGTGGCGCTGCTTTGGCGCGCATGTGATGGAGTGGGAGGGTGTTCGCGGCACCCGCTTTTCGGTTTGGGCACCGAATGCGGAATCGGTGCAGGTGTGTGGGGGCTTCAACCATTGGGACAAGAACAGTCACCCGATGATGCCGCGCGAGGGCGGCGTGTGGGAGCTGTTTGTGCCGGGCGTGGGCGAGGGGGAGATCTACAAGTATTTTGTGAGGTCGCGCCTGAACCTGTACCAGAACATGAAGGCTGACCCTTTTGCTGCCCATGCTGAAGTGGCGCCGCGCAATGCCAGCGTGGTGTGGCATTCACCGGGCTATGAGTGGCAGGACGCGGAGTGGATGGAAGCGCGGGCCGAGGGTCATATTCTCGAAAAGCCGCTCTCGATTTACGAAGTGCATCTGGAGAGCTGGGTGCATGGGGCGCACAACATGCCGTTGAGCTACCGGGAGCTGGCAACGAGGCTGGTGTCGTATGTGAAGGATCTTGGCTATACGCACATTGAGCTGATGCCAATCACGGAGCATCCCTTCTCCGGTTCTTGGGGCTATCAGGTGACGGGGTACTTTGCGCCGACATCGCGGTTTGGGACACCCGATGACTTCCGTTATTTTGTCGATGCCTGCCATCAGGCAGGGATTGGCGTGATTCTGGACTGGGTACCGGCTCACTTCCCGAAGGATGCTCACGGGCTGGCTTTGTTTGACGGGACACGGCTCTACGAGCACGATGACCCGCGCAAGGGCGAGCAGCTTGACTGGGGCACTTTGATCTTCAACTTTGGCCGCAACGAGGTTCGGAGCTTTTTGCTGTCGAGCGCGATGATGTGGCTGAAAGAATTCCATCTGGACGGGTTGCGGGTGGATGCAGTTGCGTCGATGCTGTATCTGGATTACTCGCGGGAAGGCAAAGAGTGGCTGCCGAATGAATTCGGCGGGCGCGAGAATCTGGAAGCGATTTCGTTCCTGCGCCGCTTCAATGAGCTTTGTCACGAAGTCCCGGGCGCCTTTACGGCGGCTGAGGAATCGACGGACTTTCCGGGGGTGACTCGGCCGGTCTTTCTGGGCGGCCTGGGCTTTACCTTCAAGTGGAATATGGGCTGGATGCACGACATGTTCCGCTACTTCAAGTTTGACCCCTACTTTCGCCGCTACCATCACCAGAACATCACGTTCAGCCTCTTCTACTCTTTCAACGAGAATTATCTGCTGCCGATCAGCCATGACGAAGTGGTGCACGGCAAGAGCAGCCTGATTGGCAAGATGCCGGGCGACGAATGGCGGCGCTTTGCGAACGTGCGGGCCTTTATGGGCTACATGTATGGGCATCCCGGCAAGAAGTTACTCTTCATGGGGCAGGAGTTTGGCCAGTATGAGGAGTGGTCTGAGTTACGGCCTTTGCGCTGGGAACTGTTGCAGTTTGGACTGCATGCCGGCTTGCAGAACCTGGTGCGGGACTTGAACCAGTTGCTGCGAAGCCATCCGGCATTGTATGAAGTGGATTCCCATTACAGTGGCTTCGACTGGATCGATTTCAATGACACCGAGAACTCGGTGATTTCTTTCATCCGCTATGCGAAGGACCGGCAGGATATGTTGGTTTTCGTTTGCAACTTTACGCCGATCGTCCGCTACGATTACCACTTGGGCGCACCGCAGCCGGGGCCGTGGAAAGAGATTCTCAACACGGACGCACCACGCTACGGGGGTAGCGGGGTAGTAGCGACCGACTTGATTGCGACCGAGGCAATTGCATCTCACTTCTACCCACAACGCTTTAACCTGACGCTGCCGCCGCTAGGGGTGATCGTGCTCAGGAAAGACTCGACCGATACCAGGCAAAAGTTCGACGAAGCCCCTCTTCGAAGGTAAAGGCGGGATCGTGGCCGAGCATGGCCCTGGCTGAAGTGGTGTCGGCCTGTGAGTCGCGAACATCGCCGGCGCGAGGAGGGCCGTACCGGGCCGCCAGTTGGACACCAGCAATTTGCTGGAGTAAATCCCAGGTTTGGTTCAAGGTATAGCGGTTGCCGTTGCCGGCATTGAAGACGTGCCCACTGACTCCTTGAGCGAGAGCAGCCTTCCAGACGAGAGCGGCAACGTCTTCGACGTAGGTGAAGTCACGGCTTTGTTCGCCGTCACCGAAGATGGTGGGAGCTTCGCCGGTGATCAGCGATTTCATGAAGAGGCTGAGGACGCCGCTATAAGGGCTGCCGGGGTCCTGACGAGGTCCGAAGACATTGAAGAAGCGCAGCGAGACGGTTTCCAGCCCAAAGCAAGTGGAGAAGACGCTGGCGTAGTGTTCGCCCATCAGCTTTTGCGCGGCATAAGGGCTTCTAGGGCTGGGCACCATCGTTTCGACCTTGGGAAGAACTTCGGTGTCTCCGTAGGCGGAACTGGAGGCGGCGTAGACCAGGCGGCGCACACCCGCTTGCTGGGCAGCGCGCAGGACCGTGAAAGTTCCGTTGATGTTGACATCGTGTGAGGGCAAGGGGTCGGTGATGCTGCGGGGAACGCTGGGGATGGCCGCGAGATGAAAGACATAATCCGCACCGGCGAAGGCCGCGGAGACGGCATCGTAATCGCGAATGTCGCCCTCAACGAGATCCACTTCGCCTTCGAGGCCAGCGAGATTGTGCTTGTGGCCGCTGTTGAGATTGTCGAAGGCGATGACCTGTTCCATGCCCTGTTTGCGCAATTCGCGCACGAGTGCGGAGCCAATGAAGCCGGCGCCTCCGGTTACGACTGCTTTCATTTGGCGAGTGCCTCCTCGATGCGGCGGTTGAGATAAGCGATGCTTTCGGCGGCGAGCATTTCCGCGCCAGGGGTGAAATCAAAGGCTTCCATGGAAATCCAGCCTGCATAGTTCAGCTCAGCGAGTTTGCGGAAGACCGAAACGAAATCGTAGTTGCCAGTACCAGGATGGCGGCCATCGGTTTCGTTCACATGAATGTGGCGAATGAAATCGTAATGCTTTTCGATCAGTTGGGCGTGGGGTTCGACTTCGTCGACGGCATTGTGGGTATCGAACATGGTCCAGATCGCGGGACTGCCAATGGCCTTGACATGTTCGACGGCTTCGTCGAGGGTGAGCACGACGTCGGTCTGTTCGATCGGTAGAGCTTCGATGAGGATTTTGACTCCTCGTTCTTCGGCCTGAGGGGCAACGCTGGCGAGGCCGTCCACGTAATTTTTGGTGGCTTCTTCGCGAGTGATGCCGCCCTCGGATCCGCGTTGCTTGGGGCTGCCAAAGACCATGACGCCGTTGGGGCCGAGGTCGGCACAAAGGTCAATCAGCTTGCGGATGTGCTGCCAGCCGCGGGCGCGCCGGGCTTCATCGGGAGAAGTGACGTGGACGTCTTTGGGGCCGACCATGAGCCAGTGGAGACCCACGAAATCGAGACCTTCACTGGCCATGATGTCCTTGAGTTCCTGCCGTTGGGCGGGGGTGATATCGGCGGGATCCTCGGCCAGGGTGAAGGGGGCAATTTCAATACCGGCGTAGCCGAGACGCCGGATGACGCGGCAGGACTCGGCGAAGTCCCATTTATCGAAAGCCTCGTTGCAGATGGCATGGCGAAACTGCATTTACTTTTTCCTCGCAATCAGAATCAGGTTCAAGCCGCCCCAGGGCAGCAGGTGGTCCATTATTTTTGTGAGCCAGACGGTCTTGTCAAAGAGCTTCAGGCTGAATTTATTGATGCGCTGGCTACCCAGCAGGCCCCCAAAGAGGTTCCAGGCCAAGCGGCCGAATTTGTTTAATTGGCGAGTCTGTTCCACTTCGAGCCCGTGGCGATTGAGAAGTTGAATGAGGTCAGACTGGCGAAAGCGGTGCAGATAGCCCATGCCGCGGTCGAGCGAGTTGAGACCTGAGCCCTGGGGGACAGAGAGGATCAAGCGGCCGCCGGGCAGGAGGCAGCGCGTCATTTGGGCGACAGCATCGCCCGGCGTCGGTGTGTATTCCAGAGTTTTTAGCAGCAAGGCCGTATCAAATTGACCCTCGAACTGGTCGAAGGGTTGGGGATCTTCCACGCTGAGTTCGCAGACTTCGACGTTGGGGGTACGAAGGAAGCGGTTGCGGAGCGAATGGAGATGGAGAGGGTCCTTTTCGGCGGCGACGTAGCGGAGCCGCTTGCCCATCAGCATGCCCGTGAGACTACCGAGGCCGGCACCAAGTTCGATGACGCGATCGCCCAATTGGGGTCTGACGATAGAGACAAGCCAATTGAGATAGGCAGGGGTGCCGGTCAAGGTATTGAGGTAATTCCGTCCATAACTTTCTTTGTAGAGGTCGTCGACGAGCCAAAAATAAACTACGACGCCGAGTGCCTTTACGCCGTCTTTCCAGCCGATTTTCTTGCCTTCTTCATAAGTGCGGCCGTGGTAGCTGATGGGGACTTCATAGATACGAAGCTTCCTCTTGGCACACTTCATGACGATTTCCGGCTCGAATCCGAAGCGATCAGACCGGACGGGGATGCTCTTCAGCAGGTCAGTACGAAAGACCTTGTAGCAAGTCTCCATGTCAGTGAGATGGAGATTGGAGAACATGTTGGAGGTCAAGGTCAGGAAGAGGTTGATCATCGAATGCCAGTAAGGCAGGACGCGGCGCTGTTCGCCGGAAAGGTAGCGGCTGCCGAAGACGGCGTCAGCGCGGCCGGATAGGAGCGGGGCGAGGAGGACCGGGTATTCGTTGGCGTCGTATTCGAGGTCGGCATCCTGAATGAGGCAAAAATCCCCTTCGGCCTTTTCAATAGCGAGGCGGACGGCGGCACCTTTGCCCTGATTGACTTCGTGCCGGAAGAGGCGTACCTGGGGGTGATCGTTGGCGAAGCGCTGGAGGATTTCGGAAGTACCGTCGGTGGAACAATCGTCGACAATTACAAGTTCACGATCCAGATTTTCGGGCAGCGGTGCAGCCAGAACAATTGCGAGACTGCGTTCTACAACTGCCCGTTCGTTGTAAACGGGAATCAAAATCGAAACTTTCATAGGCGATTTCTTACTATACCCGCCCGGCCTTCAGGATTCGATAGAATCAGCGAAGCCATGGAAAACAAGACTCCTCGTAGAAATTTTCTCGCCTCTACCGCCGCCGCCTTCACGATCGTTGCGCCGCAGTCGGTACGCGGCTCGCAAGCAAACTCGGCATTGACACTGGGACTGGTTGGCTGCGGGAATCGCGGCATGTACGTCAGCGGCATTTTCGCGCGCAACGAGTATGCCAAGGTAACCAAGATTTGTGACATTTATGATGACCGCTTGGCGGCGGGGCGGGCTAAGTATTCGGGGGCGCAGGAATTCCGCGACATCAAGGAATTGCTGGCGTCTGATGTGGATGCGGTGTTGATTGCGACGCCGATTGTGTATCACCCGGAGCACTTTGAACTGGCGGTGAAGGCGCGCAAGCACATCTACATGGAGAAGGCGGCGGCCATTGACATCAAGGGTTGCCAGCGGGTGCTGAAGGCAGCCAAGGCGGCCGATCCAACCAAGCGGATCTCCATGGGCTTTCAGCAACGGTATGGCAAAGATTACCGGAAGGCGCATGCGCTGGTGAACTCCGGCGAGATTGGCAAGATCCGCATGATTCGCGCGGCCTGGCTGGGGACTGGGCCGGCTTACAAGCCCAACTTTACAGGGCAGGAAGAGAAAATTCGTAACTGGTATTTTTACAAGGACATGTCGGGCGACATCATCACGGAACAGAATTGCCACAACATTGACGTTCTGCACTGGTTCACGGACAAAAACCCGGTGCGGGTGGCGGGGTATGGAACGCGGGCAATCCGGACGGAGGGCGATATTCTCGATTCGCTGTCGGTGACCTTCCAGTATGCCGACGGGCTGGTGGCAAGCTTCTCGGCGAACCAGTTTGGATCGGGACAGGCCTTTCAGGATGTGAGCGAAACCTTCATGTGCGACGAAGGTACGGTACGCACGTCGCGGCGCGGAATTTCGGTTTGGCGCAAAGGGCAGAAGGAAGCCGAAGAGTGGCCGACCCCTTACGACATTACGATTGATGCCGTGAATGAATTTGTGGAAGGCAGCCGAACGGGCAAGCTGGAGAATGCCGCGATCTGGGGTGCGGAATCGACGATGGCGGGCATCATGGCGCGCGAGGCGATCTACTCCGGCAAAGAACAGACCTGGGACAAGATTACGCGCGGCTAGGGAGCGGCGCGGATTTCGTCCACGATGACCTTCGTGAAGGCTTCAACGAAGGGGCGGCCCTGCGAGCGCAGGTTTTCGGTGGTCATGTAGTCGAGGATGATGTCCGGGCGGACGCCGACGTTTTCGACGTAAATGGTGGAGCCGAAGTCTGCGGTTTCAATCGCACGGTCCCGCAAGAGGACTGATTCGGTGAAGGAAGTGAAGGTCTCAGACCAGGGGCCGGAGCGTGTATCCGTTACATTGCCACCGGCCCCGTTGGTGCGAGTACCGATGAGCTTGCCACGCTGATTGTCCTGAATGAGGCTGGCGAAGCTATCGGCGGCGGAGGTGGAGAAGTCATCGACGAGCAGGATGAGAGGCTTGCGGTAAGCGAAGCTGTAACTGATGTCATCGAAATCCAGAGAGCAGGACGGGATGGAGCCAGTCATGCCGCGGCCGTTGGAGAAAGCGCCAATCATGAGGTCACGCTGGAAGCGCAATGTTTCGATGATGTAGTCGGGGTCGCCGAAGAACTCGGCTTCGATGAGAGCGTTGTCGTAGTCCGTGATCCAGGACAGACTCGGGCGGACGGACACGCCGCCGACGCGGAAGCCACCGGGGATGAGCATCGCAGCGGCCTCAGCCGTAGCGCAATCAAAGCCACCGGGGTTGCGCATCACGTCAACGACGAGACCATCCGTGTTGTTGTTCATGAAGTTGATTTCGCTGGACAGTTGATTGAGCTGGAAGCCGGTGAAAAAGGTAAAATCGCGGAGACGGATGAAGCCGATGCGGAGGCCTTCGGCGATATAGGTACCGGTGAAGAAGGCATCGTTGGAATTCCGGCCGAGGCGTTGCTGGAAGCCGGCGGGCAGTGCCCAGATGGGAGTTTGGCGACCGAAGCCACGGATGGATTCAAGAGTGGAGCGGGAGCCGTCTTCGTTGCGTATGGAGCGCTTGGGAAACCACTGACGTGAGGCCGGGAGGCGGGTAAGGCGGCGCTCAAAGAAGAGACGACGCCAGGCGGGACGGTCCGCAGCAAGTTCTTCCGCTTCGATTGCGGATTGGCTGACCGCGAAGGAAGAGGAGGCTGCGCCGAGGTCGCGAAGGGGGAAGCCGGATTTGTTCCACGGGATGACGTAGACTTCCAATTCGCCCGATTGGCGGCGGATCGTTACGGAGGATTGGTCAGGCAAGTTGACGGCGAGCGGGTATTGGGACTGGGCGCGGAGCGTGAGGCCCTGGATGGCAAAGCGCTGGGCAGCGCGGGGGTTGCCCCAGCCGCTGCCGCGTGCGAGCTGCGCAGCGAGTTCCAGAGCGGGAGTATTGTCGATGGAGACCAGTTCGTCACCAATGGCAAAGGGGTAGCCGCGTTGGGGGAGCAAATCGCGATCGATCACGTCGACGTAGACTTTGCCGTCGTAGAGGTCGCAATAGAAGCCGAGGTCGGCGAGGAAGTTGGAAGGAAGGGAGACGGCGGTGTGGGTGTCCTGGAAGCTGGCAGCGTATTCCATGAGGATCTGGACGTGCTCGAGATCGTTTTTTGCGGCGCGGACGCGCTTGAGCCAGTCGCTGGTGTCGAAGATGTTGATGTTGAGCGCGGCGATTTTCCAGTTGGCGGCGCCGTAGCTTTTGGCATAGATGCCCGCGAGGGCTTCAAAATCCTGAACGCGTTGCTGTTCGGTGAGCGCGGCGAGCGTTGGCAGGCAGGCGGCGGCCAGAATGAGGACTATTCGCAAAATACAACTCCCGTTGGAGGACAATAGAGAAAATCAAAGGTCCAGGAAAGCAAAGATTGTCTCCCGTCATTCTCGAAACCCAATTGCCCGGAATTCCGTTACTTGTGCGCGGCAAGGTCCGCGACGTATATGCCATAGATGAGCAGACGCTACTCTTCGTTGCAACGGATCGCATCTCGGCGTTTGACTATATTCTCAAATCCGGCATTCCGGAGAAGGGGCGGGTGCTGACGCAACTGTCGCTGTTCTGGTTTGAGTTCCTGAAGGAGTTGACGCCGAACCATTTGCTGACGGCGGATTTGCGCGAGTATCCGGTGGCGTTGCGCGAGCATGGAGAGCAATTGGCCGGGCGGTCGATGCTGGTGCACCGGGCGAAGATGATTGATGTGGAGTGCGTAGCGCGGGGATACTTGTGCGGGTCGGGCTGGAAGGATTATCAGGCGACGGGAGCGGTGTGCGGGATCGAGCTACCTGCAGGATTGCAGGATGGCAGCCGGTTGGCTTCGCCGATCTTCACGCCGGCAACAAAGGCACAATCGGGGCACGATGAGAATGTTGGCTTTGATGAAGTGGCCGCGCGGATCGGGTTGGAACTGGCCGAGGAATTGAGGCGGCGGACGCTGGCGATTTATGGCAAGGCCGCAGAGCATGCGGCAACGAAGGGAATTCTGCTGGCAGATACAAAGTTTGAATTTGGCTTTGTGGGCGAGACGCTGGTGCTGGGCGATGAAGTGTTGACGCCGGACTCGTCGAGATTCTGGCCGCGCGAGACGTGGGCACCCGGGGGAGCGCAGATGTCATTTGACAAGCAGTATGTGCGGAATTATCTCGAAGAGATTGGCTGGAACAAGCAGCCTCCCGCACCGGCGTTGCCGGACGAAGTGGCGCAAGAGACTTCGCGGAAGTATCAAGAAGCGTACCGGATTCTGACCGGGCAGGAACTGCCGGCACTATGAACTGGCTGGATCTGGTGATTGCGACAATCTTTGGATTGTCAGTGGCAGCGGGGATCTGGAAGGGTTTCTTCCGGCTGTCGATTGGACTGGCGGCGACAGTGCTCTCGATCCTGCTGGCGAGCTGGTTTTATGGCGTGGCGGCGCGCATCTATGAACCTTACCTGAAGGAGCATTCATTCGCGAATTTCCTGGGCTTTTTGACGATTCTGATTGGGGTGCAGGTGGCTGGGCTATTGCTGGCGAAAGTGCTGGCGACAATCTTCAAGAAGGTGGGGTTGGGCTGGCTGGACCGGCTGATGGGAGGAGCGTTCGGGCTGTTACGGGCGATGTTGATTGCGAGCGTGCTGGTGATGGTGCTAACTGCGTTTTCGTGGAGCCCCCCACCGAATGCACTGTCGGGGTCAAGGCTAACGCCTTATGTGATGGAGGGGTCGCGGATTCTGGTTTATCTGACGCCGAGGGAAGTGCGCGATGGTTTTCAGGAAAATTACGAGAAACTGAAGAGGAAGTGGAACACAACTCTCAAGGACACGCTCAAGCAGGCACCGAAGGTGCTGTATCAATAGCGCCGTTTCCGGCACCGCGGCTATTGATTTTTGATTTGGACGGGACGCTGATCGACTCCAAGGACGACCTGATTGCGAGTGTGAATGCGACCCTGGTTCATATGGAAAAGGCGCCGTTGCCGGGCGACGTGGTGGCAAGCTATGTGGGCAATGGCGCACCGGTGTTGATCCGGCGGGCGATGGGTGCGGAGGCAGATGACAAGCTGGTGGAGACGGCGCTGGCTTACTTTTTGCAGCATTACAACGAGCATTGCCTGGACAGGACGCGGCTGTATCCCGGGGCACAGGAGGTGTTGGATGTGGCGCGGGAGAAAGGGATCCGATTGGCGGTGTTGACCAACAAGCCGGAGCGGATCAGCAACGTCATTCTGGATGGGCTGGGCGTGAAGGAGACCTTCTTCCGGGTGTATGGCGGCAATAGCCTGGCGGCGAAGAAGCCGGACCCGATCGGAATTGATACGCTGCGTGCGGAGGCGGAGATTGCCGCCGAGCGAACGGTGATGGTGGGGGATTCCTGGGTAGACATTGAGACGGCCCGGAATGCGAAGGTGTACTCCGTTGGACTGACTTATGGCTTGCAACCGGAGTCGCTGGTGAGGGTGCCGCCGGACTTGTTGCTTGACCGAATGGATGATCTGATTCCGCACCTATGATGACGCTGGTTCTATTTGCGCTGGTGGCCCAGACGACGTGGCGCGAAGCCGCGCCGCTACTGGACCGGCATTGCAATAGCTGCCATCGTGCGGGGCAGGTGGGTCCTTTTGACTTTACGGCTTACGAGGGAGCTTCGGCTTATGCGCCGGAGATCCAGCGATACATCGAAGAAAACAAGATGCCGCCGTGGCGGGAGAAGGTGGGCGGCTTTTCCAATTCAAAAGCTTTGCCAGCGAGTGCGCGGGCGGGGCTGCTCAATTGGGCCAAGACTGGCGCTGCGGAGGCAAGCGCGCCGGTGTTGGCGAAGCGGCATCCGCAGTGGAATCTGGGAGAGCCCTCGCTGGTGCTGACGCAGCCGCGGGAGCATACGGTAAGAGCGGAGAAGATTGTGGAGATTGTGCGCTTTGAGGTGCCGGTGGCGGAGTTGGGGAATGCGGAGCGGGAGCTGGAATTTGAGGGCTTTGAATTGCGGCCGTCGAACCGGAACTTGCTGCATCACGCCGTGTTGCTGGTGGCGGGGCAGCCGATAGCGGCTTGGGCGATGTGCGACAACGGAGTGCGGTTGCCGGCAGGGGTGGCGTGGCGGATTCCGAAGGGGCAGCCGTTGACGGTGGAGTTGCATTACTTCAAGCGGACGTTGCGGCCGGCGCGAGACCTGACGCGGGTGGCGCTGTACTATCCGAAGGCGAAGGCGAAGCGGGTGGCGAGGCTGATTGAGTTCACCAAGCCGAGCCTGCGGATTCCGGCGGGGGCGCGGCAGCACCGGGAGAGTGCGGTGTTTGCGGTGGCGGAGGATTTGCAACTGCATGCCGTGTTGCCGGTTTTTCAACTGCTGAGTACGCAGGTGAGGCTGAAACATAATGGCAAGGATTTGTTGTGGGTGGAGCCGTATGAGCATCATGTGATGACCAGTTATGTGCTGGCGCGCCCGATGGTGCTGGTGAAGGGGAGCCGGCTTGAAGGCGAGGCGAGTTATGACAATTCGGCGCAGAATCCTTTCAATCCGCATCAGACTTTGCGGGAGGTGAAGTTTGAGGAGAATGGCCTGGATGAGACCTTCCGCTTCTGGTTGACGGTATCGCAGTGACACCACACCGGAGAACGCCCACCGTGAATTCGATGGGGTGGACATCGAATACGTTGAATGAATTGAGCGAGATGTTTGTGGAGGCATGCGGGCCCGGGAAGGTGGCGCTGGATGTGGGCGCGGCACTCGGGGTGGCGACGATTCCCGCACTGGAGCGGGGAGCGCGGGTGTATGCGAATGATCTTTCGGCGGAGCATCTTGAGGAATTGGCGGGACGCGTGTCCGCAGCCGAGAGAGAAAGGCTGGTGCTGCTGCCGGGGCGCTTTCCGCGGGATATCGATATGAAAGCGGAGACGCTGGATGGGATGCATGCTTCGTCCGTGCTGCACTTCATGACCGGGCGGCAACTGGAGTTGACCGCTGCCTTCGCAGAGCATGCGTTGAAGCCGGGGGGCAGGCTTTATGTGCTGGCGGCGACACCGTGGATGCAGCCTTTTGCGGGCTTTGCCGAGCAATATGAGGAGCGAGTGCGGGCGGGCGAGAGATGGCCGGGGTGGATTGAGAATGTACGGCAGGTATCGCAGCACCGGTTGTTGTCGCAGATGCCGAAGTCAGTGCATTTGCTGGATGGGGGAGTGCTTGAAAGAGTGTTTGGGGCGGTGGGGCTGGTGACGGAGAAGTGCTGGCTGCTGCGGCGGCGGGACCTGCCCAAGAACCTGTATCTGGACGGGCGGGAGAACGTGGCCTACATTGCGCGCAAGATTTGAGCGCCGGTGCGGAAGACGCTGGCGGAAGCCTGGACGGTATCGTCGATCGGGTTGGAGTAGCCACCGCCCTGCGTGACGACACAAGGGACGCCCTTGCGAAGGACGGCTTCAAAGACCATACGGTCGCGGGTGTGCAGGCCCTGGTGGGTGAGGGCGAGTTTGCCGAGGCGGTCGGTTGCGAGGGCATCGACGCCCGCCTGGTAGAAGACGATATCGGCGGGTTCGGAGAAGACGCGGGGCAGGACTTCGGCGAGGCGAGCGAGGTATTGCTCGTCGCCAGTGCCGTTGTCGAATTCGAGATCGAGGTCGGAGACTTGCTTGCGGAAGGGGAAGTTGTGGCGGCCGTGGGCGGAAAACGTAAAGACGTTTTTTTGTTCTGAGAAGATGGCCGCGGTGCCGTCGCCCTGGTGGACATCGAGATCGACGATGAGGACGCGCTGGACCTTGTCTTCAGCAAGAAGAGTGCGGGCGGCGACGGCGATGTCGTTGAGGACGCAGAAGCCGGAGCCGAAGTCCCGGTAGGCGTGGTGGGTGCCACCGGCGAGGACGCCGCTAAAGCCGTCCGTGAGGGCCTGGCGGGAGGCGGCGAGGGTGCCGCCGACGCTAGAGAGAGTGCGGGTGACGAGTTGGGGGACTTGGGGAAAGCCGATGCGGCGGACGGCAGCCGGGTCGAGAGTCATGTTGAGGAAGGCATCGAGATAGGCGGGGTCGTGGACGCGGAGCAGGTCCTGGCGTTGGGCGAGGGGGCCGGGTGCGAAGAGGAATTCGGGCCAGCGCTGCAGTTCCCGGCGGATGAGCTTGTATTTCTCCATCGGGAATTTGTGCCCGTGCGGCAAGGGGATATCGTGATGATCGCAATAGAAGAGGGTGTACATCTTAGCGGTTGCGGAGCCAGGCGAGGAGTGGATCGAGAAAGGGCCAGATGCCTTTGTAGCGCAGCATGGCTTCGGGGCAAGTTTCGAGGACACCGAGGAGGATGTCCTGTTGGGCGGTGGAGAGAGCGGCGACGGGTTGGGTGTAGGTGTGGACGGTGAAGAGGACGGTGTTGCTTTGTTGGAGGAGGCTGAGGGTTTGGCGTTCGCAGCGCATCCAGCAGCGTTGGCCGGCATTGGTGGGGTGGATGAGTTGATTCCAGGCGGCGACTTGCGGGTCCCAGCGCGAGGTGAGGTCGAGTTGACCGGTGGACTTGACGGCCCAGTTGAGGCGTTGGACGGGGCGGCCGGGCTTGAGGCGCTCCATCAACTTTTCGCTGGACGGGCCGATGGATTGGCCGAAGCCGGGGACGGGGTCGTGGATGGCGAGGAAGGGGTGGCCCATTTTGTCGTCGAGGCACCAGGCGTTGGCGAAGCAGAGATGGCCCGCGATCAAGGGGAGGCCGGGTTGGTTGAGGTCGAGAATGAGCAGGTCTTCCTGAACAGCATTGCCGGCTTCGAGGATGCCGCCGGAGACATTGACGATGGTGGCGAGTTCCGATTGGGCTGCTTGCGAGCCGGGGAGGGCCTGGCAGTAGTAGTGAGGATCGTGGGCGAGGCAGGCTTGCTTGAGGGCGATTTCATGGGCGTAGAGATCGTCGGGCTCAAAGATCCGGCCGCCGGGCGGAAGGGGGGAAGCGCCGATTTTGAGCTCGTATTGGGGGCCGCTGAGCGGGAAGTAACGCGGGGGGATCATGAGTCCTGGGGGGGGCGGGAGGCGATGCCGAAGAGGGCGAGGAAGGGGGTAAGGACTTCTGAATCGCCGAGGTTGTGTTCAAAGAGTCCGCTGGCAGCGAGGCCGGCCATGGCGGCGAGAGCGAAGTGGCGCAAGGGGGAGGGATGACGCCACCAAGTGATGACATTGAGGCTGACAAAGATGAGGAAGCAGAGGAGGGCGGGCAGGCCGCGCTCGGCGGCGTACTGGAGATAGAGATTGTGGAGGTGGCCGTAGTAGCCGTCTGGAAGGGGGCGGACGGAGCGAGGGACATCGAGGAATTGGTCGAAGTGTTTGCCGGGACCTTCCGGGCCGAGGCCGAGCCAGGGATGGGCAGCGATCATGCGCCAGCCGACGGCGCGGGTGATCTGGCGGTGGGAGTTGGAATCGATTTCGCCCTGGGGGCGGACGATAGATTCGATGCGGGTCTTGACGACAGCGGGGCTGGCGAAATAAGTAAGGACGGCAAGGAGAGGCAGGGCGAAGAGGGCGCGGGGACGCCAGCGCCAGAGCAGGACAGTGACCGAGCAGGCCGCGCCGAGCCAGATGGAACGCGTCTGGCCGAGGACAATGGCGACGGAGAAGATAGCGATGAGGGCGGCCAGGGCGAGGCGGCGCACGCGGCTCTGGGGCGTGAAGAGGAGGAGTGCGCCGGCCATGGAGAGGCCGATCATCATGTGCGCGCCAAAGGTCATCCAGTGGCTCATGAAGCCGGTGATGCGGTCGGCGACGTAGGCGAGATAGAAGTCCACGCCGGCGGCCTGGGCGGCGCGCCATTTGAGCCAGTATTCATAGAAGCTCCAGAGGGCGGAGCCGGCACAGACGAGCGTGAGCGGCCACGTTAAAGCGGCTTGTGGGAAGTTGCGGGTGAGGAGGGTAGCGCCGAGGGGGAGGAGGGTCCAGAGGTAGAGTTTCTTGAGCTGGGGGAGGGCGGAGCGGGGGTCGTCGCTGGCGAGTGCAGCGACCAGGGTGAGAGCGAGGAAGGCAGCGGCCCAAGGCATGGCGGCGGGCCATTGGGGGCGCCGGCGGAGGCTCAAAAAGAGGAGGATGGCGAGACCGAGCGCGATCTGGCTGGCGGCGATGGAGCAGAAACTCAGGACGATGGAGCTGGCCAAAGCGATGGCGGCCCATTCCTGTCGCGCATTTATCACGTCTTTCATCGTAGTATTGAAATTCACGGATCTACTGCAACGAACGATGGAACTGTATCTCCTGCGGCACGGTATTGCGGAAGACTTCGCCCCAAGCGGACGCGACGCGGATCGAGCGTTGACGGCCGAGGGCAAGCGCAAATTGAGAGAAGTCTTGAAGGTAGCGGCAGCGGCGCATCTGCGGCCAACGCTGATTTTGAGCAGCTCTTACAAGAGAGCCAAAGAGACGGCGTCGCTGGCGGGGAAAGTGCTGGACTACAACGGAGAGATTGTGGAGTGCAGCACCCTGGTGCCGCATGCGCATCCGAACGAGCTATGGGAAGAAGTGCGGGTGCACCGGAAGGAAGCCAAATTACTGCTGGTATCGCATGAGCCCTTGCTGGGACAGGCAGCGGCATTGTTGTTGAATACGCCGGGCTTGCTGGTGGATGTGAAGAAGGGTTCGTTGTTACGGATTGACTTGGATTCGTTTGGAGCGCAGCCGCGTGGATTGCTCAAGTATTTCCTGACGCCGAGGCTGGTTATTTAGGCAGGCGCTGGCGGACCCAGTTTTTGGCTTTGCCGAGTGCGCCTTCTGTTTTGCGGTTGGCGAGCCCGAGGGAGTCGGCGGTTTTGTTGTAACCGAGGGCGAAGGGCTGGGCAACGTAGTTTACGGCAGGGACTCCGATGACGGCGGTCGCGGCATCGAGGCGGGCCATGAGTTCGGGTGAGAAATCACTTTGCAATTTTTGTTCGAGCGGCCAATCACGGGATGCGGTCCAGACGGCCCCATGCAAGGGTTTGCCCTTTTCGCCCAGATTGATGACGCGGGGAGGGAAGAGGCGATGGCTGCGGTCACAACGGTCAGAACCGCAACCGAGGCGGCAGGCTTTCTGGTCAAGAAATGAGGCATGCTTGCCGCGGGAAACCCAGACTTCGGTACCGCGCCAGGCGGCATAGACGAGGTCAGCGCGAACGGCAGTGCCTTTGTCGCATGCGGTGTTCTCATGGGCGGCGGCATACCAGTAGCGGGCGCGCCATTCCTTTGCTTCATCGGCAAGCCAGACGGAAACGTGTTCGGCGTCGAGCTTGTGACTGGCACGGCCGCAGTCGTTGGCCCAGAGGTGGTAGTAGTGGAGTTCGATGCCGCCCGCAGAGGGGAAGGCTTGTCCGTAGATGACGCCATTCTGGGCCTTGACGGTGGGTTTGGGGGAGTTGGGCACGAACTCCGCGGGACGGAGATCGCAATCGTCAACGGCAATGTAAAAGCGTGGGAGGAAGCGGTCGAGCAATTGCTGTTCGAGCGCGTCGGCGAGACCATCCTGGTCTTCATCACCGCCGGCGGCAGCCAGAATCGCCATCGCCAAGAGAATTCGCATCGCTCCTCAATTGTCTCATTCCGTTAGATGATGGAAGCAATGGAGCCGCAGCGGCCGGAGATCGTGAGCGAAGACAGGCACCTGGAGCGACTGCTGGCCGAGGCGTTTGGGGGAGTGCCTGACGTTTATACGGCAGTGCATCATACGCGGAAGTATGAGGTGCCTGTCTTGAGCGTGCACAGGCGGCCGGAGCCGGAGCTGAGTTCCTTGGCGACCTTGGGACTGTGGCGAACGCCGCTGGTGGGACTGCGAAAGGGAGAAAGCTTTCGTATCGAGTTGGTGGGGATTTCCGAGACGGCGCGGGAGGGGTGCCGGGAAGTGCTGGCGTCGGCAGCCTTTCGCGTGATGCGGACGCATCAGGTGATTTTGCCGGGGACGGTGCTGCTCAACTGTCTGCATGACTGGTATCCGAAGGCGAGCGTGCCGCACCTTTATTTTGTTGAGGCGAGGCGGTGGAGCTTTCCGACTTTGCATCCGGCGAAAATGGGGAGCCTGGAGGTGCATTTTCTGGAAGCGTTGCCAGTGACTGAAGAGGAAGCGCAGCATGTGGCGAGCTATGGGGGGCAGGCCTTGGAAGCGAAGCTGCTAGGGGCTTCAGCGAACTTGTGGGACTTGCGGCGAGAGTCGGTGGTTTAGCGGGCGGAGCGGGAGTTGCCGATCATTTCGCTGACGCGGAGGGGGCGGGTGTAGCTGTGGAGCTGGTCCACGCGGGGGTCGATTTTGAGGCCCGAGAGGTCGAGGTTTTGGATGGCTGCGTCGAAGCGGCCGAAGCCGAATTGGCGGGTTGCACCGCCGTCGTTGAGGATGCCGTCCACCGTCCACAGGATGAGCTTCGGGCCTCCGTCTACGATGAGGCCGATGTGCTGACGGACTTCCGTGCGCAAGGTGCCGGGGTGGGTGCCGAAGTCGGATTCAAAAGTGGTCTTGCCGCCGAGTTCCACGATCAGGTTAAAGCGATTGCCGGTGCGGAGTTTCAGGCCGGGGGAATCGATTAGCACCTGGTCCGCAGTCAGCTCTTTGAGGGTGAGACGGAAATCGAGTGCGAAGCCGGGCTGCGCGGAGAGTGACTGGATGCCTTGAACCGCCCCCGGGGTGCGGGTGCGGTTGGTGGGTTGCGACCAGAGAACTTCGAGCAAAGCGCGGTCGAGCTTGTGGCAACGAGCGACATCCTTGTTGGTGGCCGTGATCCAGAATTTGCCGTCTTCTTCCATGAAATCGGGGTAGGAGAAGCGCATCTTTGGATCGTCGTCGTAGAGCAGGATCTCGGGTTCAGACCAATAGATGGTGCCGTCTTTTTCATAGCCGCCGGCGACCCAGCCGGGGTTGCGGTCCTGATAGTAGTCCCAGCGCTCGCGCGTATGGACGGCTTCGCCTCCATTGTTGTGATACCAGAGCAGATATTTTCCGTTCGAGAACTTGCGGGCAAAGGCGAAGGCGCGCGGGTTCTTGATGCGGCGGCCACCGGGTGAGTAAGTGGCATAGGCGGGGGGAGAAAATGTGCGGCCGCGGTCTTTGGACGTGGCGGCGCAGAGGTAGCCGTCGATGGTGCGGTAGAGGGCGTAGAGGGAGCCGTCAGAAAGGGCGACGAGGTTGGTTTCCTCGGCGATGGGACCCTTGGGGGCGCGCAGGCCTTCAACGCTTTCGGGGAGTTCGGTCCACTGGATTTTGCGGGGGTCGCGTTCGGTGAGGACGTTGTCGCTGCGTACGAGAAAGCCGCGCGAGCGAACAAGGGTTCCGGGCATGCCCCAACGGGAGATGCGGGCGAAGCCAATGAAGACCTGGCCGCGATCGATGAGGGGTTTGCAGACGCTCCAGAAAAAGCGGACCTTGCCATCGAAGTTGTTGTCGTTGTCGTAGGCCCAAGGGCGGAGGGGGATTTCAAAGCGGTCCTTGGACCAGGTGCGGCCGCCGTCGTCGGAGTAGCGGAAAGTCCAGTAGCCGAGGGTGTCGACGCGTTTGGCGGTGGAGCGGTTTTCCGTGCGCGGGACCTCGCGAAGGTTGTCGCGGTTGTAGGTGTAGAAGACGTAGAGGCGGCCGTAATTGGTGACAAGCGGAACGGCCCAACTGGCCTCGGGGCCGGTGGCGGGTTCGATGTCGATGGGATCAGACCAGGTCGCGCCCTGATCCTTTGAGATGGAGCCGATGACGTGCTGGCCGCCATCGCCTTCCCCGCCCTGCCCGGTGGTGGTGCAAGCGAACCAGCTCGCGTCGGGCAGCTTGACGACGTAGGGCTGGTCTGAATAGCCTTCGTCGGGAATGATGGTGCCGGTCTTGAGATTGCGCTGGTCCTGGGCAAGGGCGGCGAGCGGAAAAGCGAGCAGAGTGCGGCGGTGCATACTGAGGCGATTCTAACGCCTGGCGGGGAGTTCGGCTTCGAATCGTTTGGCCTGCGCGTTGTCTCCGAGGGCGGCGTAGGCGGTGGCCAAGTCCAGGCGGGCCCCATCGAGCCAGGAGACGGGCGCTTTGGCCTGAGCGCTGAGGGTGTCGTAGCCAAGGCGGGAATGGGTCGTGACTTCACGCCACTTCTTCTGGCGGGCAAGCGAGCGGCCGAGGCGGATTTGGGCGATGGCGGTGTTGACGTGATTGGCGGTGAGGGCCTGTTCAAAGCGGCGGACGACATCGTGCATGATGGCTTCGGCACGGGCGTAGTTGCCTTCGCGCAGGTGGACGTTGGCCCGATTGGACATGGCGGTGGCGACCAGATAGTGGGCGTCGCCACGGGACTGGCGGTAGTTGTCTTCCATCTGCTGGTAGCAGCGTTCGGCTTCACGATAGCGGCCTTCGGCGACGTGGATGTTGCCGAGATCGTTCAGGGAAGACGCAACACGGTCATGCTGGGGGCCGAAGACTTTGGTTTGGACGGTGAGGGCGTGTTCGAGAAGCTGGCGGGCTTCGGGGTGTTTTTCCTGATAGACCAGGGCGCGGCCGAGCATGGTTTCGGCTGAGGCAGTATCGGGATGATCGGGGCCATACCAGGCGCGGCGGACGTCGAGGGTGCGGCGGTAGAACTTTTCTGCTTCAGCGTAGCGGCCGGTGTCGAACTCGATGGCGCCGAGGCTGAGCCAGTCATCGGCGACGAGGGGATGTCGGTCTCCGTAGGCCTTGCGGCGGGCGTCGAGGGCCTGGAGGTTGAGCTGGCGGGATTCGTCATAGTGGCCGGCATAGAAGTGGGCCGTGGCGAGGGCGGAGGCGGTAGCGGCAAGGGACTCCGGGTTCTTCAGTTGCTGGCGGGTGGTGAGGAGCGGAGCGAGGACTTCGACGGCTTGGGCGTATTCGCCGCGCTCGGTGAGGATGCGACCGACGGCTTCGGCGGCAGTGAGGGTGAGGTCGTGAGTGGGGCCGAGCAGATCGACAGAACGCGTCCAGGCGCGGCGGGCGGTGGCTTCGGCTTCGGTGAGGTGGCCGAGTTCGGACTGGGTCATGGCGAGTTCGGTGAGGCTGGAAAGTTCCTGGGGTTTGCCGGCGCCTCGCTCGAGGGCTTGCTGCAAGAGTTTCCGGGCATCGTCGTGACGTCCGAGGCGGCCGTACATGCGGCCGAGGGTTTCGTAGACTTCACCCTGAACGGCGGGTTCGCGGTCCAGCGCGGCGGCGTCGCGGACGCCACGGTCGATGAGGGTGGCGACGGTGAGATCGCGGGAGGGTCCGGCGGCGGCGTCACCGCCTTCAAACAAATTCAGGAGAAATGTTTGGATGCGCTGGGCGCGGGCGGCAGATTGCAGGGCTTCGTCGCGGCTTTGGCGGAGGCGGAGGGTGAAGTAGGTGGCTGAGGTGGCAAGCAGCAGGAATGCGAGGGAAGCGGCGATGACTGCGGCGCGGTTGCGGGCGATGAACTTGGCGAATTTGTAGCTTGCCGAGGGAGGGCGGGCGGCGAGTGGTTCCTGCTTGAGCACGCGTTCGAGGTCGGCAGCGAGAGCTTGTGCGGAGGCGTAGCGTTGACCGGGATCGGGGTGACTGGCCGTGGAGCAGATGAGATCGAGTTCGTCCCAGGCGGCAGACTCTGTGCGGCGATGGCTGAGGAGTTCGGCGAGGATGATGCCGAGGGCATAGACGTCAGTGAAGACGCCGCAGGGATCGCCGCGTTGCTGCTCGGGGGCGGCGTAGGCGGGCGTGAGCATGCGGAATTCGGGGCGGGTGGCTTCCTGGCCGAGGGCGTCGTCGAGGTGGCGGGCAAGGCCGAAATCGACGAGGCGGGGATGGCCGGTTGAGTCAACGAGAATGTTGGAGGGCTTCAGGTCGCGGTGGATGACGGCGCGAGCGTGGGCATATTGAACCGCGTCGCAGACGCGCCGCATGAGGTCGACGCGCTGGGGGACGGTGAGGTTCTTCGATTGGCACCAGGTGGTCAGAGGCAGGCCATCGATGCATTCCATGGCGATCCAGGGAGTGCCGGCTTCGGTGACGCCGGCGTCGAGGAGTTTGGCGATGCCGGGGTGTTGGAGCGAGGCGAGGGTGCGTTGTTCGCGGGCGAAGCGCTGGCGGCGGGCGGGCGAGATCCAGGCGTCGCGCAGGATTTTAATGGCGGCTTCGGAGTTGAGGTCGTCACGGTGGCCGCGGTAGACGATGCCCATGCCGCCTTCGCCGAGAACTTCGAGGAGGTGGTAGGGACCACAGTGGGCGGTCTCCGGTTCGCCAAGGAGATCGCTGGCAAGCGAGGCGGCACCGGCATCGAGCAGGGGATGAGTGGACTGGTCGGCCTGGAGCATGGTTGCCAGCGAGCTCTGGAGGTGAGGATCGACTTGGGCGAGGAAATCTTGTTGGGCGGGTCCGTCGAGGTCGACTGCTGCGGCGAAGAGGGCCTCCAGCCGGGAGTAATCATCCGGGGTCAGATTCATTGCATTTCGAGGGGTTGGCCCTTCATGCGTTGGGCGAGGAAGGCGCGGGCCATGCGCCAGTCGCGCATGACGGTGGCCTCTGAAATGGCGAAGGCCTCGGTGAGTTCAGAGACTTCGAGGCCGCCGAAGAAGCGGGCTTCGACGAGGTTGGCCTGGCGGGGGTTGAGTGATTCCAACTCTTGCAAGGCCTCTTCGAGGGCGAGGACTTCGACATCGTCAGTGAAAACGGGTTCTTCCATTGGCGGTGCAGTGCGTTTGCGAGCGTGTCGGCGGCGGGCAGCTTCGATCAGGATCTGGCGCATGGCGCGGGCGGCAATGCGTTTGAAGTGGAGAGTGGACTCAAAAGCCAAGGGGCGGGCCTCCCGAAGACGGAGCCAGGCTTCATTGACGAGCGCGGTGGGGTTGAGGGTGGCAGACTGGTCACCTTGTTTCACCGTGGCAGCCAGACGGCGCAACTCCTCGTAAGCAAGGGAGAAGAGGTCATCAAAATCCTGCCGGCTGAAGCTTTTTTCGTTGTCCATGACAGTTGAGGCCGGGTTTCTGCGCATTGCGGTAGGAGACTGCCGCCTGGCGGTTTTTGAATTTTATCAGTTAGGGAGTTTGCTATGACTCAGCGTATTTTGGCCTTGGCAGTATTTGCGATTCTGGGAGCGGCGCAGCAACGGGACTGGCTGGCCGTGTGTGGCCGCTGCCCCAGCCCAACGGTCTTTCAGAAAACGGGAATCGGGACGGCGAACGCAGTGGCGCAGGCCAAGTTTACGCTCAAGGATTTTGAAGGGCAGTGCAGCGGGCAGGGGCTGAAGGGCGCGGCGTTGACCAAGTGCATGACGGATGAGTTGAAGGCGGACCCGAAGGTGTACCGGGCGACCGCGAACTGCCAGGCCGGGACGCTTGAGCCGATTCAGGGTGGCAAGTACATGCAGGCGGGCGTTTGGGGGCCGAATTCAATTGGCGAGGGACGGAGCCGGTGGCGGAATGTAGAAACGGGGGCGATTGTGGATGCAAGCAATGCGGGCAATGGGCTGGCGCTATCGCAACAGTGGGAAGTGTTGTGCCCGAAACCGGCAGAAGTATCGCAGGCAGCGCCGGCGGCACCAGTGGCAGCACCAGCGGCGGTGGCACCCGTTGCCGCACCGTCGGTTTGCAATGGGGCGCAGGATTGCATCGAGGTGAATCCGTTTGCGGCCACGATTACGGATTTGCGTCAAAGCACGGACGGAAGCAGCCGGTTGGTGACGGCCAGCATCCGGTTTCAGAACAAGCTGAGGCGGCCCATTATTCTCGGTTATGTTGCCGGGTCTGGGGTGGTGATTGATGACCGGGGAAACCGTTTTGCGATGCAGAACAACTCGGGGCTGCGGGGTATCGGGCTGATTCAGGCGGGCCGGGTGGACCCGAAGTTCATCATCGCGGCGGGACAGACGGCGGATGCGCGGGTAGAGTATGCATGGTATCCGCGTGGCGGGGAAGTGTTTGGCACGCAGTACAAGCTGGAGTTTACGGTGAGAGAGATTGTGCCGGTATCGGCTTCGCAGTTCCGCGTGGGACTGGAGTATCCATTGGAGTGGCAGAACCTGGGTCAGGCACCGCCGCCCGCGGTGAGTTCAGCCGCACCGGCGAGTGCGCAGGTGGAAGCAGGACCGATTGCGCCCCCCGTAGATCATTGCGAGGGGCAAACGCGGTGTTATTCCGCCGATACGTTCTCGGCGCGGGTGCAACAAATCACGGGGTCGAGGCAAGGAAGCTACCAGGCGATTACTTTGCGGTTGCGCTTTCAGAATCACAGCAATCAGCCGTTGGTGCTGGCCTATAAGGATGGAACAAGTTCCGCAATCGATAACCATGGCCAGCGCTATACGCCGCTGGGAGCCAATGCGGTCCGGGGGATTGGAACTTCGCGAAAAGGATCAGTTAATGCGGATTTTGTTCTGTCGCCCGGGCAGACGCGGGAAGCGACGTTTGAGGTGAGCCGCTATGTGGGCAAGACGCTGATCGGCACGGGCTTTACCTATGATGTGTCGGTGGAGCAGCTGGAATTGCTGCCAGCCAACCAGGTGCGGGCGATGCGGGAAATCAGCATGAACTTTCCGGATCTGACTGCTGCCACGCCCGCCGCTGGTTCTGCCGCGCCGGCCGGGAATAATCAAAGCCTGGGTGAATCCGTGCAGGGCTTGAAGGATCTATTCAAGAAAAAGAAGAAGTAGCGAGTAAGCTGGGCCTATGCGCCTGGTGATCTACGACCCCGGATTTGCCCACTACGAGCCATTGCTGCGGCGGATGGTGAGTACGGATTGGGAGGTTGAGGCAGAGTGGGGCGATGAGGGCTGGCTGCGGCAGCAATTGCGATCGGCTGATGCGCTGGTTGCGAATCAGTTTCGGCCGGAGTGGAAGCTGCTCAGCCGGCATTTGCAGGCTTTGCTGCTGGTTGGTGCTGATATGCCGCCACTGCGGGAGCATGACTTGCCAGCGGGGTGCGTTGTCGCGAATGTTGCTGAGCATGCGGAGCCGATTGCGGAGTATGTGTTTTATACGATGCTGCGGCAGGTGACGCAAGTGGAGGAGCACGCGGCGGCCTTTCGGGAGGGAGTGTGGTCGGGCAGCGGGCGCGTGGGTGGGTTGCCGCATGGTGAGGTGGCGGGCAAGACGATATCGCTGTTGGGATTTGGAAGCGTCGGGCAGGCTGTGGCGCGGCGGGCGGAAGCATTCGGGATGCGCGTGCTGGTGAAGACTTCACAGCGGGAGGATGCGGGGTTTTATGAGGAAGCTGACTTTCTGGTGGTGGCGTGTCCGCTGACAGAATCTACGCGGCGGTTGGTGGGGCGAAGGGAGTTGGAGAGCTTGAAGGGTGGGGCGATGCTGATCAACGTATCGCGGGCGGAAGTGATCGATGAGACGGCGCTCTATGGGGTGCTGGCAAACCGGCCGTTGAGTGCGGCGCTGGATGTCTGGTATGAGTCTCCCGCTGATCTGGGGGAGCGGCGATATGGGTCGCGATACCCTTTTCACGAATTGGCAAACGTGTTTTTAACGCCGCATCTTGCGGCCTGGACGAAGCCGATGATCGAGCGGCGGATGCGGCAAATTGCCGGGAATCTGGACCGGCTGGCGCGGGGTGAAGCGCTGGAAGATGTGGTGCTTCAGGCCGGAATTTTGTAGAGGCGGTGGGCGTTGGACCAGGTGATCTTTTCGAGGGCGGGATTGCCTTCAAGGTGTTTATGCAGCACGGCGAGGGTTTGCCGGGCGACGCACTTGCCCTGGAGGCGGGCAGCGACTTTGCTGTTGGGACCGGCGGTGCCGCCGCCCTGGCCATCAGAGCAGGGGCAATCGCTGCCGAACATGAGCTTGTTCTGGTGGCGGCGGAGAAAGTCGTGGGTGAAGTCCGGGTCGCGGGAGAGTCCGTTGTTGCCGGAGTTGGCGGAGATGTCACCGTAGAGATTTTCAAAGTCGGAGAGGAGTTTGTCGGTGACGCCGCCGCGCTGAACGGGGCCGGTGGGGTAAGCTGCTTCTTCGCGGTAATCGGCGCTGATGTTGGCCCAGAAGGCGTCAGCGTGGCCGACGAATTTCGTTTTGGGGTAGGCCTTGAGAACGGAGGCGAAATTCTTGAAGCCGGTGGACCATTTGCCTTCGCCGGGGAAGTGATCGACTTCCTGAAAGTGAACGATGACGGGGACGTCGAAGTCGGCGGCGAGAGCGTAGGCGCGGCGCAATTCCGGGCCATCGGCGGCGACGTGAAACTTTAGCTCTCCGAAGCCTTTGGCGCCTTTCTTGATAGCGGCTTTGAAGACGGCTTCGGCATCGGGTTTGGTGATGTCGGTGCTGACGGACCAGATGAACTTTTTGGGGTACTTGGCCACTGCTGCTGCAGCAGCGTCACCGGCGGCGTCTCGGGTGAGAAGAACGGCGCGGTCGACGCCGCAACCGTCCATGTGAACGAGGTTGGCGTCCTTGTCGAGGCGCAAGTCCTGACGCCAGTGGAGGTGGATGTCGAGAACTTTGGTTTTCCATTGCGCGGAGGCGGCAAGAGCGGCTGCGGCCATTGCGAGAAGTTGACGCCGGCTGGTCATGCCCCAAAGTCTATATCAGCAACAAAGCGGGCCATAGCCTGGCCGAGCAGGGCGTGCTGGGGGGCATCAAGGTGAACGCCGTCGATGGGGCTGGTTTGGGCGATGGAATTGGCGTCGAAGAAGAGGCAATTCAACTCGGCGGCAATGTGGCGGAGGGCGATGGGCAGGCCGAGGCAGCGTTGGTCGGCGCCTTCAAACTTGGGCATGGGGCTGGATTCGGCGGGGCGAATGGCGGGGGGCGCAACGATGAGAATGCGAGGGCAAGCCAGCCCGGGTTCAATGGGGGCACGGCGCATTTCATTGACGATGGCGGCGACACCCTGTCCGACGGTCCAGGGGGTGTTGAAAGCGTGGTTGAACTGAAAGTCATTGGTGCCGAGCATGACGATGGCGAGGTGGAGGGGCGAATAGACCTCCATGCGGGGGCCGAGCGCGGCCAGGCCATTGCGGCCAGGCTTGAAGGGGTCTTCCCAAACGGTGCGGCGGCCGTTGAGGCAGTCCTCGATGACGCGGTAATTGGGACCGAGGGCGAGTTCCATGACGCCGGGCCAGCGCTGCTCAAAGGGAAGGCGCTGCCGGGTGCCGGGGACGATGCCCCAACTGAGGGAGTCGCCGTAGACAAGGATGTGTTGCATAGCGATAGTCAGATTGTTACAGAGTTTCGGTCCAGTTCAATATAGACCTAATGAGCGAACCGGGCTCCGATTCCATCTGCTTCAGACGCTTGGGGCTGCGTTGGTTCAGCCTGAAATAAAGAGGCCGCGCGAGTGATCCGGGTGGAATAGCTGGAATTGCCCAACACGGCGCGATTGTGCACGAAAGGGTACGTACATGGCGCAGCCTGCACCAGAGACGGAATCATCGGCCAACTTTCCCTCTATGGCGAAGTCCTCTCAATGCCGATAATTCGGCAATGATGATTTTCCGGGGGCTATCGAGGGCCCTTATCGCTTTCCTCATCGCCTTTGCAGGTGGCTACTTCCTCTGGGTCGAGATCCCCCAATTTCTGTACTTTAAATCCACACCCGGCCTCATCGAACAGGTCGAGCCAGTGTGCTTTCTCGGGTCGGAAGGACAATCGTCGGCCTCCGACTGCGCGACCGTGCGCGCCCGGGCCGGCAAAAAACGGGTTTACCAGATGTATCGGGCCGCCATTCGATACCGATCCCCGGCCGACGACCGCGAACACGTGGAAACGATCGTGACGCGGGCTCTAGGTCCCGTGAGGGTCGGCGCCACTTGGAAGCTGCTTGCACACACCTCCGAGGCGAACCGTGTACAGCCAGTGAATAACGGAGGGCGCGCCGCTCTGTTTGCAGTTTCGGTGCTGCTCTTTGTGAGCTGGATACGCGCGTCACTAAATAGATTCGTACGCCGCGCGATTCAAGGCCCCCGCGGCTCATCTCTTTCAGCCAGCGGAGCGTTGGGTCCGCGAAAATTGCTGCTCGGGGCAATCGCTTTCGCCGTCCTCGTCTTTTTCTTCCGTTCAATCCAGTCGTAGGCGAAATCCTCAACAGGGAAGAAGCCACGCGGGGAATGATCAACGGCATATCGTAAAGCGGCTGTGCGCGAAAAGTCGGCCAAACGGAAGTTGTCCCATTCGCTCGCGGCTCTGAACGTGTACCCGTCGATCTTCACGCGGTCTTGTGAGGACGAATCTGACGTTTTTTCCTGGCCTGCTCACTGGGCGCGGATCTCAGCGTGAGGACTGGCGAGAATGTCCTTCGGCTTGGTCCAGCCAACCGCGCGGCTCAAAGGGGAGGCGCAGCCGGGTGCCCGGGACGATGTGGTGCTTGGCGATAGTCAGATGGTTAGAGATTGGATCCGAATCTCAAATGAATACGCCGAACCTGGCTTCTGGGACGAGTCGCTGCAAGTCAGCCAAGCGGTTCGTCGGCGCGCACAAAGTCAAGATTGAAACTCTCAGGCCATCAAGATTCTGCTGGTAAGGGATTTCTTGGTCGGTAACAACTAAGACCGCAAACGCAGCAGCTTCTGCCGAAGCCAGCAAGACGGGCATAGGCCGCCGTTTGGCATTCGTGTTCCGGAAACAGTAGGCGCAGTTTCTGGTCCACGCACTCATCGAGAAGAATTCTCATCGGCGATGATTGTTCACACCCGCGCCAAACGGAGTACCTTGCATTCTTCCAGGACCTGGATAGCAAGCTCCCGGCTGATCGTAGGGAAGCCCTCCAGGAATTCGTCGAGCGACTCACCGTTTTCAAGATAGTCGAACAGGGTCTGCAGGGGAACGCGAGTGCCACGAAACACGGGCGTTCCGTGCATCACTTCGGGATCGCGTGTAATGGCTTCCTGCATGCTTCTATTTTTGCTGACCACGGCCCACTGACGATAGCTCGCCATCGGAGGCGCAGATGCCACTTGCGCTAACTTCCGTATCGAGCGTGATTCGCCCCAAACCGAGGCTTGACCACTACTTTCTGGTGACGCACCTTGAGGTGGGGCCAATAGCACGTATTCCCGGTTTCGCCTTGGAGGGCCGTGCGGGCGAGATGCGGACATTGGCTCCAGGAGTACGGCCCCTGTCCGCTAGCTACTCTTTCGGAAGCATGCGTTCAAGCAACGGAATCAACTGAGGCGGTCGCAGGGCCTCACCGTCCTCCACAATCCGGCCTTCCCCATTGATCAGGATGTGTGTTGGGAACATATTGATGCGAAATTGCTTGTTAACCAGAACGCTCACGCTCTCCGGCTCCGCCTGCAGGAAAGTAATGCCGTGTTTTGCAAGTACCGACCTTGGCGCATCCGCGTTCTCTTCGTGACTAGGTAATCCGAGCACAACCAATCCGCGCCCACGAAACTGCTCGTGGACCCGCTGGAGTTCGGGGAGCAGCCTAATACAGGGAGGACACCACGTGCCCCAGAAATCCAAAAGGACGTACCTCCCCCGAAAGTCAGACAGCTTATGTTGTTGCCCCGCAAGGTCACGGAAGGTAAAGTCGGGAACGACAGCGCCCTTGTGGAGAAAAATTCGCTGGTTCGATCCGGGAGGGTGTTCCCGAAAGGTGATGGTCCCGTTGGCAAAATCGACGTTCGTGATGGAGACGTCGCTTCTGCCTACGTTGAAGATCACCCGTTCGTCTTTCGCGAACGTGTACTCAGGCGAGTTCGCCCCCGTTTGAATTCTTCCGTCCTGGTTGACGTCCAACCCTTGCCAACCGTAATCGGGGAAAGCGCCGCCTCTTTTGGGATCATACTGAACCCACACGAGTACCGGTTTGCCACCAATGTTCACTGTGCCGGATACGTAAGCGAATGGACTGCGCACCAGTGCTTTGCTGCCGAAAGGCTCGTTGCCGGGCCGCGGAAGACGCAACCGGACAGGATACGTCGGAAATGGCTGACCCGATAAAGGAATGTGCAACAGGACATCGCCTGACGCACCTGGGTCATCGACAGTTTCCCGAAACTCGAATCGTTCGGCGGCGCTGAACCGTTCGTCAAAATTCAGGTCTGCATAAAGCGCAGGTCGCGAATCCTTTGCTGCAGGTTCCAAGACAAGCAGGGTCAGCTTGCGTCCCGGGGGAACGGAAATCCAGCCCTGCCAGAGCGCGTCGGACGCATCCAACCTCTCCGGTATCCGACTTCGAAGGTCTGGAGGTGCCTCACTAAGTTCCTCCGCTTGGCCGCCGGTCGGATTCACCACTAGCTCTGAGCCGAGCTTGCCGGTCATCTGGCGCTGAAAGAACATACCCAGACTGATGCTGCTGCCTCCCCTTGCACCCGGTAACACAGGGAAAGCGGCTGCCACGAACGCACAAAATACGCACAGCGCGGGAACTGCGATCCACAAACTGCGCGGAGCCGGCATCGAAGCGCTCTCTGTCAGCAGGCGAGCGATCCGGACACGAATCGTCGATGGCCGAGCCATGGCCAGCAATGGAATACTGCGTTGTGATCTTGCCTCCGATGCCACCTCAACCAGCACCCGGCTATAGCGAACACGATCTCCCACGCGTGCTGAGGCGGCGTCATCGGCGGCATACTCAGCGCATCTCGCTGATTCCCGGTCAAGCCACCAAGCCATGGGATGAAACCAATAAACACACAACATAACTTTCCGAACGAATGCAAGCTCAACATCGCCCCTGCGGATATGAGCGGATTCGTGCGCGACTACCGAACGGCGTTTAAACCGGCTCCACTCCTGCCATTGCACAGGAACGACAATCCGATGCCTGAACATTCCGGCCACCATCGGTAATGCCGCTTCCGTTGAAACAACCACGAGGCCTGTCCTGGGCTCGCCGGACCGATGGGCTGCCCGGCACAAGCCGATTACACCGAGCAGAAGGCGCGCCACAAAGATCGCTGCGCCTATAAGGTAGAGCCAAACGAGTAACGCAGGCAGGCGATCTCTGAACGCTCGTTTGGCAGGCACTCCAGATGCAGAACCTGCGGCTGACGAACCGCGCGGCGACCGTGGATTGGGCTGGACCGTTGCTCGCTCTGATCGACTGCTGTCGAGGCTGCTGTGCGGCGCGCTATTCCATTCCAGTCGCGGAGTAACGAGCAGCAGCAGAGACGCTGCACCCACGCATGACAAGGTGAGATGTCGGATGGCTGGATCTCTAAACCGGCCAAATCGGAATAGAACACATGCCGCCGCCGCGAACGCCGTGAGGTACAGAGAACAGTCAGCGAGTGTGATCAAAACTGCGTTCATCGCCTGTTCCGCCGGTTCTCGGCCTCCTCAACTTGTTTCGTGATGGCCTGAAGTTCCTCCGGTTTAATGACCTTCTCTTCAATCATCCCCAATAAGAGTGAGCGCATCGAGCCACTGTAGAACCTGTCCGCCAGCGCTCGTATGGCCGTCATTGCTACCGCGGCACGATCCTTCACGCCTCGGTAGACGTAACGGCCCTCGGATGACTCTCGAACGATCAGTCCTTTTGCCTCAAGCCGTCGCAGGACGGTTCGTATTGTTGAGTCCGAAAGTTGGCGTGCGGGAAGCACTGCTTTTCGAATCTGATCGGCGGATTGCGTACCGTTAGCCCAAAGCTGATCCATAACGGCCTGCTCGAGCGAACTGCGCCGCTGGGTACCCAGACTCGACGTGCTACTGGTAGTCACGTGACGTAATGTAACGCTCGATAGTGGCTCCTGTCAAGCAGGCGAGCTGGCAGCAGGCGAACCGCTGGGCAAGGCCCGTGCTCTGGTTGCGTTTTCGGTATCTATTTAGGTCCGGCCATGCGCGACGGTAGGAGCGAGCTTTTCTCACATTCCCCGCGATATGCCCGGATACCGGAATGTGCCTGCATCGTCGGCAATTCGTCAATTGACGAATTCCTGTGATGAATTTGCGAAGCTCGAGATGTCGTCCTTGAGCGGGGGGCTGTCTCGCCGGATCCAGTGGCGGTGAGGGGCAGTAGCAGTGCCCCCTCTCGATCGCACTTTTTATGGAGCCGGGTTCAAGCCGGCGACGGTGAGTCCAATCCCGATGATAGAGGTCGATTCCTGGCTCAGCGGCCCGTTAGGCTTGGAGGCTAACATTGGCGGCGTGGAGAGGGTGACGGAGAACAATCCGGGACCAGCGATGGTATCCCCGATTGCTCCAAAGGGACCTGACGGCGTTGAGCTGAGTTGCGAGAACGGGAACGTGAGGCACGATGCGGTGGTGCCCTGGCTCGGCGCACCCGCGCGGAAGGCGCTTACCGTAGAGCTTACAGTTGCGAAATCGCGTGTTGCAATGACTTGCTCATTCGCGCTTTGCCGACGGTAGCGGGTATGCTCCACCGTCACCGACAAAGACCCGGAATCAACGATTTCCTGACTGAATCCGAGACAGATGTAGAAACCGTCGTACACGTAGTCTGGGTTGAGGCTCCAGGAGTTCGCGGCACGCACTGAAATCGAGGTGCGGGTGTCGAAAGGGCTGCCAAGCGTGGCTCGAATGAACATATGCGGATTGAAGGGTATCGCGTTGGCATCGTCACCCGTTGCGCCTCGAAGGCCAATGAAACCGAGCAGCGGGAGTGGAATGGTATCCGGGGTTGGGCGCGATGTGGCGAATTGAAGCGATCGCTCCTGGGGGAGACAGGGTCCGTTTTCAACGATACGGAGTTGGCCAGAGGCGCCGTGCGCGCAAACTTGCAAGGCGCCTCCTTGAGCATGAGTGGAAGCGGCCAGCAATAGTGCGGCCGCAGAAAGAGTGAAACTTGACAGAGTTAACATGAGCTATCCAAGTACCGGGGTTTGGCCAGTGAAGCTCCCCGATTGTAATGTTTTGAGTTTGATTAAATCTTTTTAAGATTTGCATTACAATTTGATTAAAGCACATTAATATTTGCATCACAAGCGGTGGATTGTCACCAAAGTACTAGCAGTACGAGAGCCTTCTGGACGATAGTGCTGCATGTTGCCGGCGAAGCGTGCAGTAGAAAAGGAGCACGTAGAAGGCCAAATCAAGGAATCGGAGATCAATTCCCTAAGGGTGGCGATGGAGTGGGGAGCCTGCCGCTGAGCGCGAGCCGCACGCCAGGGATCTATTGGCTGTTATGTCTCGCTTGTCGGCTATATGGAAGTTATCCATTTCACTCGCGGCTCTGAACGTGTGGCCGCCGTTCTTTACGCGGCCTTTTGAGGACGAATCTGACGCTGTTTTCTGGCCCACGCGTTGGGCGAGGATCTCAGCCTGAAGCCTGGCGAGAATGTCATTCGGCGTCATCTAGTCAACCGCGCGGCTCAAAGGGTAGGCAACAATCGCTGAGCGAAGAAGCGCACTGGAAGATGTGGTGACTATCGATAAAGAGGTCCTGCACGGCATCCCATGCTTTGCAAGCAGTCGAACTGAGCCGTGATATTTCGATTGACCCGTTGTTGTGCGCGTCGACACAGACGCCTCCGTTGATCCACGCGGGGTAGACGCGTTCGTTGGCGAGCTTGCGAGGCATTCGGGCGACGGCGTTGAGGAGTGTTTTGAGACGTTTCGCGCACGGGGTCTGGAGCGGAGAGCGGCGCTAATCAGGCCATTCAGATCGAGGGATACCGCTTCCTTCGATGATCGATTTCATCGTCCCAAGCGGCAAGGTCCTGCCGCGATGATGGGCGACGATCACCTGTTTCCCGTTAGAAACGTTCCGCCACTTCTGGTGACTTCCGGACTGACCAACCAAATCAAAATTATGCTTTTTCAGAACCCTAACCACTTGATCGGAGCTTAGACGCGGCGTGCTTCGCTCACCCAATCGTGACCTCAGCTAGCTTGGCGGTTTCAGGCAGCAAAATTTCCGTCGGGCTAAGGTAGAGCCGGATCGCCTCTTCGACATTGGCCCGAGCCTCCTCTTCGGTCAAACCCGCCGAAGCACATCCTGGCAATTCGGGGCAAACCGCAGAGTAACTACCTACTTCCTCGTCAAAGTCCAGCACAATGCGAAACTTCATAGTCTCAGTGTACGCCTTCCGCAACTCGGTAATTCCACGCCCATTGCGATCGATTCCAGCAAGAGAATCAGCAAAACGGTGTAGCGTGCCCGCCGATCTTCACGCGGCCTTTTGAGGACGAATCTGACGCTGTTTTCTGGCC
>CAZECF010000011.1:0-72616 GCA_964510335.1 uncultured Bryobacter sp.
CGACTACGTCCTTCACCACGCGCCCTCCCGAAAACAGCTCCGGGCACCGCGCCAGCATCGGCACCCGCATCGATTCCTCATACGCCGTGCGCTTGTCGATCAACCCGTGCTCGCCGAACGCGAATCCGTTGTCGCCCATGTAAATCAACAGCGTCGAATCCAGTTCGCCGCGCTTCTTCAATGTGTCGAGCACTCTGCCGATCGACTCGTCGACGGCGATCAGCGCCTCGGCGTACCGCTTGTAGTATTCGGCAATGTCGAGCCCGGAGTGATACGGGTACTCGACGCCGTGCCAGGAGTTGCGCTGGTTCTGGACCCACATCGGCACTTTCTGCCCGGGCTTGGGATTGGCGAAAGTTTGGGGATAGACGAATTTCTTGCCGTTAAATTTGCCCTTGTGCCGGGGTGCCGGGACAAAGTCAGCGTGGACTGCCTTATGGGAAAGATAAAGGAAGTAGGGCTTCTGCTTGTTGGTGGTGTTCAGCCAGTCGAGGGCATAGTCTGTCATCTCGTCGGTGACATAGCCTTTTTGCGGCACCCGCTTGCCGTCGATGTTGAGGCCATTCCGGCTCGGCGTGTAGGTGCCTTGTCCGCGAAAACTCACCCAACGGTCAAAACCGGGCTGCGGGTCATCACCCTCGCCCCCCATGTGCCATTTGCCGATGAAGGCGGTCTGGTAGCCTGCCTGCTGGCGCAGAAGCTCCGGGAAGAAGGTGGTGCCGGACGGGATCGGGTTGTTGTTGTCGACCACCCGGTGCTTGTGAGCGTACTGACCGGTCAGGATCGAGGCTCGCGACGGGGAGCAAAGAGCGGTAGTGACGAAGGCGTTGGGTGCGTGAATACCATTGCGGGCCATGGCATCCATGTGGGGAGTTTCAAGCCAGCTTTGCCCCTTGAGAAAGCCCATGGCATCGTAGCGATGGTCGTCCGTAAGGATGAAAATGATATTGCGCGGCTTCGTGCTTTGGGCTGACATGAGCCCTGCCGCCGCGGAGGTGGAGAGAAAGTTGCGGCGTGTCATTAGAGCGGGAGAATCTCTTCACGGGCCGGATCAAATTTCAGGCGCCGCTTCTGGACGTAAGCGATATTCCCCAAGTGGCTTGCCTGGGCCGAGCGGTGGCCGATCAGCACGTCGCCATTGGGCAGTTTGCGGGAACGGACGCAATCGAGGAAATTCTGCACATGCTCGATCGTCTGATCCTTTTCTGACTTGACGACGATTGGTTGGGCGTTGCGTTCATTGGGCCAGAACTCATACTTGCTGCGGTCGATGAAGAGGCGGCCTTCGGTGCCACACATTTCGACGGCGGCACCACGGATGCCCGGTGCCAGCGTTGCTTCAAAGGTGGCTGTCCATTCCTTCGGATATTCGAGCAGCACGTGAATGGTGTCTGGAGCGGTGCGGCCGTCTTTGTAGTGGTAAACACCGCCGGCTGCCACGGCCGAAATGGGATCGTCCTGATTCATGAACATGTGCACGACGTCGATCCAGTGAGTGAAGAGGTCGGTAACTTGACCTCCGCCAAAATCGAGGTAAGCGCGGAAGTTAAAGTACTGCTGCGGATCGTAATCGCGCCACTTGAGCGGGCCGAGAAAGCGGGCCCAGTCGAGGTTGCTCGGGCGGCTCTGGAGGATCGGGGGAGCCTTGCGAAGGTGGTAAGTATTGCCGTGCCACCAGGTGCGAGCAAGAGTGATTTTGCCAAGCTTGCCCGTGTCGAAGTATTCCTGTTTGGCGCGCAAGTAGTGGCTGCCGGAGCGCTGCTGCATGCCGACCTGGCAGATGCGGTTGTTGACGCGGGCCGCTTTGACGATCAGCGGACCCTCTTCAATCGTGAGCGTGAGCGGCTTTTCGACGTAGACATCCTTGCCAGCGTTGAGCGCATCGATGGTGCAGCCGGCGTGCCAGTGGTCTGGTGTGGCGATCAGGACGGCATCGACGTTCTTTTGTTCGAGAAGTTTGCGGTGATCGGCGAATCCCTTCGCGCCGGGATAGGTGCTCAAAGCTTTATCCAGCTTGTCGCCCCAGATTTCGGCTACGGCCGTAACCTCAACCTGCTTGGTATCGTTGAAGGTTTTGCAGACATAGGTGCCGCGGTCGCCAGCCCCGATCCAGCCCATCTGGATGCGCTCATTGGCGCCAAGAATTCTCGAATAAGAGGCAGCAGTGAAGGCCGCGCCACCGAGGCGCAGCAGGTCTCTTCTGGTTGAGGACATGGCCGGATTTTATCACTTGCTAGCATGAAGGCTGAAGTGGAATGAAGCGAATCACTATCATTGGCGCCGGGTTGGCCGGGTCGGAAGCAGCATGGCAATTGGCCCGGCGAGGCCATCGCGTGGCGCTCTATGAGATGCGCCCTCAGGCGACGACCGCGGCGCACAAGACGGCTGATATGGCCGAACTGGTGTGTTCGAATTCCCTGAAGAGCGAAAGCCCCAATACGGCTCCCTGGTTGTTGAAGGAAGAATTGCGGCGTGGGGGCAGTCTGTTGCTTGAAGTAGCGCGTGAGACGCGAGTGCCGGCTGGCCATGCGCTGACGGTGGACCGGGTTGAGTTTGCTCGTGCTGTTTCCGCAAGGATTGCGGCGGAGCCCGCCATTGAAGTGATTCGGGAGGAAGTAACTGAAGTTCCAGCGTCCGGCAAAGTGATTGTGGCCAGCGGGCCATTGACGAGCGACGCGCTGGCAGCATCGATTGCGCGGTTCAGCGGCTCGTCCAGGCTTTATTTTTACGACAGCATCAGCCCGATTGTGGATGCCGATTCGATTGATACGTCGATTGCATTTGCGGCATCGCGCTGGGGCAAGAGCCTGGACAACACGGACGACTATCTCAACTGTCCGCTCAACCGGGAAGACTATGAGCGCTTTGTCGATGAGTTGCTGGCCGGCGAAAGCGTTCCCTTTCATATTGCCGAAGATAATCCGGACACACCCTTTTTTGAAGCTTGTCTGCCCATTGAAGAGCTTGCCCGGCGGGGCAGGGAAACGCTGCGGTTTGGACCGATGAAGCCTACGGGGCTGGATGATCCGCGCACGGGGCGGTGGCCGCATGCGGTGGTGCAATTGCGGAAGGAAAACTGCCGCAGTGACAGCTACAATCTCGTCGGCTTTCAAAATCATCTTCGCTTCGGCGAGCAGCAGCGGATCTTCCGCCTGATTCCGGGCCTGGAGAAGGCTGAATTTCTCCGCTATGGCCAGATTCATCGCAACACTTACATCAATGGGCCGGAATTGCTCAATGCCACATTGCAGCTAAAGTCTGACCCGCGCATTTACTTTGCCGGTCAGATTTCCGGCGTGGAGGGCTATGTGGAGAGTATTGCCACTGGCTTTGCCGCCGCCCAGTTTGCCGCGACGGATGCGCCGGTTGCCTATCCGCGCGAAACGGCAATCGGGAGCCTTTGCGCTTATATTGCGGGTGCTGATCCGCGCCACTACCAGCCTGCGAATATCACGTTCGACCTGCTGCCGAAACTGGATGAGGAAGCAGCGCGGCGCTACCGCAAGGACAAGAAGGCGCGGCATGCCGAGATTTGCCGGCGGGCGCTGGAGAAGTTTGATGAGCATCTCAGCGTCGCCGTCTGAGCGCTTTGCCCGTTTTGCGCCGGGGCCCTTGCAGAAGGCGGTTGTCGACTTTCTGAAGGACCGTGCCCTGGCGACACCCAGCAGTCACACGGTTCGAAATTACGCAATTGATCTTGAGCAATTTCTGGAACACTTTGAGCCGCTGGGGTTGGCGCCGGCGCAAATTGGAGTGAATGAATTGCGGGAGTGGATGGCTGGGCTTTGGGACCGCAACCTGTCGAGTGTTTCGATCCGCCGCAAGGTTAGCTCAGCTAGAAGTTTCTTTCATTTTTGCCGGACGCGGGAGCTATGTGCGCAGAACCCGGCGAAGTTTTTGAGGCTGCCCAAGACGCCCAAAAAAGTGCCACAAGTGCTGGACCCGGAAGCGGTCAATTTTCTGGTGGACAACATTGCCAAGCCGGAGTTGAAGCGACCCTTTCCAACGCGTGACCGGGCAATCTTTGAATTGCTTTATGGCTGCGGGCTGCGGGTGAGCGAACTGGTAGGGTTGAATCTCGGGGACCTGGATCTCCGCGACCGCTGGCTTAAGGTAACCGGCAAGGGCAACAAGGAAAGAATTTCTCCGATTGGCCACACTGCGGTGGCTGCACTCAACGAATATCTGGCGGAGAGGACGCCTGCGGCAGTTGATGGCGCGGTGTTCCTGAATTACAAAGGGCAAAGGCTAAGCACTCGCGCGGTGCACCAGATTACGCGTTTCTATGCGCAAATGCTGTTGGGGGATCCGAGTGTTCATCCCCATGAGTTCCGGCACAGTTTTGCGACGCATCTGCTGAATGCCGGTGCGGACTTGCGGGCCATTCAGGAACTGCTGGGACATGCAAGCCTTTCCACGACCCAGATCTACACAAAGGTTGCGATCGAAGACCTGGAGCGGGTTTATCAACAGGCGCACCCGAAGGCATAGCGGGCTCGGGAATGGCTAGGCTATTGTTTATGCGGATTTTGTTGCTGTTGTTGGTGGCGCTCAGCCTCTTGGGGCAGGTGCCCGCTGAACTCGATGCCTGGGCGGAGCGTGTCAGAACTGAGTTTGAAGTGCCAGGGCTGGCTGTAGCGATTGTCAAGGATGGTCAAGTGGTGGTGGCGCGCGGCTATGGCGTGAGGCAGTTGGGGAAGCCGGAAAAAGTGGACGCCCAGACTTTGTTCGGGATTGCTTCGAACACCAAGGCCTTCACCACCGCCGCCATCGCGATTCTGGTGGAAGAAGGCAAGTTGCAATGGGATGATCCAGTGACGAAGCATCTGCCGGGCTTTGCGATGTATGACCCGTACGTAAGCCGCGAATTGACAGTGCGGGACTTGCTGACTCATCGCTCCGGCCTCGGGCTAGGCGCGGGAGACCTCATGTTTTGGCCGGACACGATGTTTACCCGGAAGCAGGTGGTCGCGGGGGTGAGGCACTTGAAGCCGGCGAGCAGTCTGCGCTCGGCGTATGCGTACAACAACACCATGTATGTCGTGGCCGGAGAAGTGATTGCCGCCGTGAGCGGGCAGCCATACGAAGAATTCCTTCGCGAGCGTATCCTGAAGCCATTGGGGATGAATGATACACGGATTTCAAATGATGGCCTGCGTCCCAGTGACAACACTGCTGTCCCACATTCGCGGGGTTGGAGGCTGGAGGGGGAATTGAAGCCGATTTCCTGGACTCGTGATGATGTTTGGGCCGCGGCGGCCGGGATCAAGACGAATGTGACAGACCTGGCAAAGTGGGTGCGGGTGCAACTGGCTCAGGGCTTGATTGAAGAGGACCGCAGGTTATTTTCCGAGCGCAGCAGCCGGCAGATGCACGCCGCCAATACCGTCATCAATATTGGGCAGCAGCCAGCGTCTTTGGTGGCGCAGCAATCGCAGTTTTCGGCCTATGGGCTGGGCTGGTCGCTGAAGGATTATCGCGGGCACAAGGTGGTTGGCCATACGGGCGGACTGACTGGCATGGTGAGCCAGACGGTGCTCGTGCCGCATTTGAAACTGGGCGTGGTGATCCTGACGAATCAGGAAGAGGGCGGTGCGTTTCAGTCGTTGTCGAACCTGATTCTCGACTCCTACCTCAAGGCGGAAAGCCCCGACTGGATTGTGGCTATCCGGCAGAACACGCTTGCGCAACGGCAACGGGCGAATGAGCGGGAGAAGAAGGCGATGGCGGCCCGAAAGCTGGACACTCGCCCTTCGCTTGAGCATTCCGGTTATGCGTTAACCTACCAGGACCCCTGGTACGGGCAAGCGACCGTACACCGGGAGGGGGAAGAACTGGAAATCCGGATGCATGCCACTCCGGCTATGCGCGGGCGGCTGGAACATTTTCAATACAACACGTTTATTGTCCGCTGGCTGGACCCGACGATCCCTGATGCCTATTGCCACTTTGAGCTGAACAATCAGGGCGGCGTTTCCGTGATGAAGCTCGAAGCCATCAGCGATCTGGCTGACTTCAGCTTCGATTTTCACAATCTCGAATTCCGGCCGGTTCCGCGTAAGTGACGCTCGAAGAAGTTCTGCCAGAGCGGATCGATTTTGGGATGTACCGGGGTGTGGCCAGTGTCGAGAAGGTGGAAGGCGAGATTGTCGCTCTTGCCCAGCTTGCGATAGCGCTGGCGTCCCTTTTCGACCAGCGGCAGGGTGGTTGGCCCGTCGGAATGAGTTTTGTCATTGCCGCCAATGATAAGCAGTGGCTTGGGGGCTGCGAGCGTCAGTAACTCATCGTGATCGTGACCCTGCAAGAGGCTGCGAACTGTTTTGCCGGGACGCTGAATGTCATCAAATTCGCGGTCCGCATCGAGATACCAGGGTGCCTCATAGTTGGTGCCACCGTCCCAAAGTGGCAGGTGTGGATCAATCGATACGACGGCACTGATCTCGGGCGCAAAGGGGGCAACGTAAATGGCGGTTTTGGCGCTTAAGGAGGAGCCAATGAAGCCGATGCGGCGGCGGTCAACAAATCCCAGCCCGGCCAGCCAGCGCGCCTTTTGCCGCACGTCCCAAACCATTCGCGACAACCCAGCCCAACGGCCAAAGCGGGAATAGACTTTCTCGCTCACCCCATTGCGATAGGAGGTGCCGTCGCGGTAATTGCGAATGTGCGCCCAGCTTGTGAGGACCACATAACCTTTGTTGGCCAGCCAGGCACCCCACCAATCTTCAGGCTTGCGCCAGTCTGGAGTTGTGGACGACCAGGCAATTACGGCAGGGCGCTTTTCGCCTGGACGCAGATTCCTGGGGACCAGCAGAAGACCGGGTTGCCAAAAGTCCACTTCAAGAGGCAGTTCGATTTCGCGCCTTACATAGGATTGTTCCTGACTGACTGCTATCTCGCGCTCACGCATTGGGTTGAGAAACCACCGCCGGTCCTGCGACTCCGGTTCGAGTTTTCCCAGAATCTCCCGCCACTGCTGGCGCAGGTCCCCGGGGGCAAGAGCGAAGAGCAATCCGCGCCGGGAGATCATCATGCGCCATTCCTCCGGATGAGCCAGCCGATTACACAGGCAGCCAGGAAGTTACCGCCGATGGCATCCAGCGCGGCCATCAGAATCATCGCAGGCGGCATGGAGTACCAGGCCCAGTTGCTGACGTCTGCCGCCATCCAGATCAAGAGTCCAAGCGCCGCGCCGATGATTCCATAGCTTCCGATGCTGCCAAGCTTCATCCGCATGAGGATGAGGAGCAGGAGCACTGCCTGCAGGCAATTGGAGAGAAATTCGATTCCCAGCATCCGCCCCATATTCTGAGTCTTGTCTGGCCGGCCCGGCTCAAAGCCGACAAAAATTACGACTCCTCTTGGATCCAGGTAGCCGCCGTTTGCGGGAGCGTGCTTTGCGACGAAATCATCGACCGCAGCGGGGTCTGTCAAAGTCGTTACGGGTTCGGGTGGGAGCATGTGAGCGAGTGCGCCCCAGAAGAAGAGCGTGAGGCCGCCCAACAAGATGGCTGGCAACAACAGCTTTGGATTCATGCGCTGCACTATATCGCAAAGTGATAACATTGGAAATGCCAAGCCGTGGCGAAATGGCGGAATTGGCAGACGCAGCAGACTCAAAATCTGCCGCACTTCAATGTGCGTGTCGGTTCGACCCCGACTTTCGCCACCACCTCATCCTTCCCCTCAGTAACATGCCCAAGAAATGGAATTTCTACGTCAAAGTCCTTGTAGTCGAAGAGGAAGAAGGGGACGTGAATCCAGATCGGGTGGCTCGGGAAATAGCCCGCCAGTTGCAGAAGCTCTATGGGGTGAGGGCTGCCGAAGTTACAAACGTGACGTCGGACTGAATTGCGGCGCCAACTGCTGATAAATGCGGCGGAAGTATCCGTCGGTCATTGAGGCAATGTAATCACTGACACGCCGGGGCAGGGAAGCTTCGCCGTGGGAGTGTGGTACTTGATCCGGGTGTTCCAAAAGAAATTCGAATAGCTTTTCAATGGCGAGTGCAGACTCGTCCCGCTCCGCAACCAGGATTTCGGTGTGATAAACCCGGGCGTGCAGAAACCGCTTTAAAGCTGCTGAAGTGGCGGCTGCCTCCGGGGTGAAGCGGACCAGCCTCAGAGGTGTCTGCCGTACGTCATCGACCGAGTGCACGCCACTTTTGGCGCATGCCTCGATTGTTCCTTCCATCAAGCCTCGCATGAGGTGGTCGATGAGGCGGCGCTGCATCTCATGCAGGTGAATGCGCTCTTCGGCGGCGGGAAACTGAACCTGGATCGTTTCGAGGAAGTCCTTTGCGGCGGGCACAGCATCGGCCAACTCATCCAGCCGGAAGAAGCCGGCCTCATGGGCGTCGTCCACGTCAGCGGTGTTGTAGGCGATTTCGTCAACAAGGTCGATCAATTGCGCTTCGAGGGGAGGCCTGAGCCCGGGAAGGTATTCAGCCAAAGGCCCAGTAGTATTTGCAGGCAGGTCGCGGGAGTGTTTGACGATGCCTTCACGGACCTCAAAGCAGAGGTTGAGTCCGGGATACATCGCATAGCGGTGTTCAAAGTATTCGACGATGCGCAGGGAGTGAAGATTGTGTTCAAAGCGTTCACCGAAGCGTTCGAGGATGCGGTTGAGCGCTTGCTCGCCGCTATGGGCGAAGGGGGGGTGGCCGATGTCGTGCGCGAGTGCGAGAGCTTCCGTGAAGTCCTCGTCCAGACCGAGGACGCGAGCCGCGGTGCGAGCGAGCTGGGCTACTTCAAGCGTATGTGTGAGCCGATTGCGGAAGTGGTCCGAGATGCCGGCCGGGAAGACTTGAGTCTTCGCTTCCAGACGGCGAAAGGCCCGGGAATGAACAATCCTGTCTCGGTCACGCTGAAAATCGTTGCGAAAGGAAGGAAGACTTTCTGGATAACGGCGGCCCAGGCTGCTTTCCACTGGAAAGCGTAAGGAAGCCAGCGCGCCAGTCCGGTTCATGATCCGGTCTTTCGGCTACTTCTTGGCAGCGGGAGGGCTGGCCGGTGCCGCCGGCAATGTGCCGAGAACTTCGATCGCGGGAGTAGAAATCGGGGTGCGGGCCGTGCGTAGCGGCTCGAGCAGCTTGCGCGCTTCCTCCGGTTTGGACTTGGCAATCAGCCGGGCTAGCTGGAGGGTAGCTTGTTCCTGAGGCATCAGATAGGTTGGTTTGGCGACGAGTTCGCGCAAAAGTGATTCGGCTTCAGCGGACTTCCCCTGACCTTCCAGAATTTCTGAAAGCGTGAATTTGGCGAGGGAGCCAGCTTCTTTGTCAGCGGCAATGACTTCCTTGAGCTTTTTCTCGCCAGCCGCCATGTCGCCGCGCTCGATATCGAGCATGGCAATCATGTACAACGATAGCGATCCTTCGCGGGAGCCCGGATACTTGCTTGCAACCTTTTGAAAAGCTTCAACTACCTTCTTTTCTTCTTCCGTGGTGCGGTTGGTAGTGGCTTGCGCGACACCCATTGCCTCGCCAAGGGCGAGCTGGCGTTCTGCCTTTTGCGTTCCCTGATACCAAAAAACGGCGTAACCGGCTACTGCCAGGGCGACGGCGATGGCGACATAGAGGCCAACTTTTTTCTTATGGGTGGAGACGTATTCGGATGCGGTTCCGACCGTTTCCACAAACTGGTCGTGCTTGATAACGTTTTGAAGTGATTTGTCCACAGGGAGTCCTACAGGCGGAACTACCAGATTAACATGAGGGCCTGGTTAACGGCTATTCGAGGCTTGTCTGAACCCGGATGGTGTTGGAGAATCGTCCGCCGGCCTCGACCCGCAGCGAGGCAAAACCTTTGTCCAGGATCGGGGGAAGCCGGGTTTCCACAGCGTAGAACCCGACGTAGCCACCAGCGAGTTCCGCCCGGCTGACTTCCAACGTTTGGTCGTTAAGCCAAACACTGACAGGCGCGACTACTTTCGGGGAATTGACTGCCGGCGCAGCCAGGCCGGTGGGCCAGGCGGGTTCTACCTGGCCTAAGCCCGTTAGCAAAAGCTGAATCCGCATACCGGCCCTCAGGGGCTGCGCCGGGTCCAGGAGTTCCCCTGTGTCGGCATTCAGAAGAAGAGGAGCGCCGTCGCGGTCGGTAAAAATTGCGGGAGCGGTAGGGGCGATCTCAAGATCCAGGTGGAGATTGCGGCCTTCGCCGCCGAGATCGAGGCCTGGCGAGGGAATGACGGCATCGTAGGGGATTTGCAGTTGGGACTCGTCAATGGAGGCCGAGAGAACGGGCAGGGGGGCGCCGCCAATGGAGGCGCTGGAGAGCTTCATGCCGAGCACTGAAATCAAAGCACCCGGTGCGGCAGACCGGGTGGCAAAATCAGCAGCACTGATCAAAGCCGGTTGCCGCCGCCGGTGTGGCGCATGAGTCAGGAAGACTCCTTCCCCGGCCAGAGAGACGTAAAGGAAATTCCCACCCTCGTTCAGCATCACGTCCAAGGCCGCTTCGCGCGGGAGATTCCCCCCCAAGCGAATCCAGCTTGTCGGGGAGCTGGCTGTTTCGAGGCTGTTCAAGGTGTAGTAGATGCCGCGTTCGGTGGCGAGGTAAATCGCGCCGCTGGCTTTGTCGGCGGCCAGGCCGTAGATTTCTGCGGCGGGAAGGTCGCTGGTGAGGTCGTCCCAACGCAGCCCACCGTCGAGACTGCGCCGGAGCCGGGTGCGGTCCTGGCGGCTAACTTCCAAAAGCAATTCCGGCTGCACCGGATCCACCCAACCCAATTTTTGCCGAAGCGGGGCGCGTTCGCCGCGGGCAAACCAGGCTGCCTTTGAACCAGGTAGCCACTCCACAATTTCTCCGTTTTGCCACTCGGCAAGCAATCCCAGCCCACCTTGGGGGGCCGCGAGCAAGCGGGTAAGACGGATGTTGGGAAGCCCCGCATTCAAGCTCAACCAGGAATTGCCTCCGTCCGTTGTGAGCCACAAACCTTCATCCGTAATGACAGCGACCCGGTCAGGATCTTGTGGCGATACTGACAGGCCGCGGATATTCTCGCCAATCAGCAACGTTTCCGCGTTGGACACCAGATTGGCCCAATGATTGCCTGCATCGTCGCTTCGCCACAACCACTTGCCTGCGGCGTAAGCACGGTAGGAATTGCCGGGTGCGGCGAAGACCAGGGCTTCCGGTTCGGGAAGGCTATCCACGGCTTTGGAAGCGAGGCCAGCCCGATTTCCCGCCCGGGCGGTGGGAGCCCAGGTTTCAAAGTCTTCTGTCCGGTAAGTACGTCCGTTCAATAGCTGAACTTCGAGCGACGAGCCATCCAGGCTGAACCAGACGCCCGCCAGGGGGCCACCCGAAAATCCAGCCCGGTCTTTTGCAATCAGGCTGGTCCCAATGGCGCGCCAGTTGAGGGCAAACTCGTAAGTTTGAGCGTGCATCGTCCCAGCCAGACACAGCAAAGCTAGTGTGGCCAGCAAACCGCGCCGGGTTGTGTCGAATTGACACATCAACTTTTCCATTCTAGACGTTTACGCTTCCCTCATGATCGGCAATGATTCTGCCGAACTGTTGATAAGACGGGAGAAATTTGTGTTCGTTGCAGCACATGGCTACTGGGACACTGAATTGCTCTGATTATTTGGTGGTAGGATTGGAGTCTAGCTAGTGCTGAAAACTGCCTCTCAATTCGGATTTGCCGCAATGGCTCTTGCCGTTGTCGGCAGTTCGCTTGCCAATGCGCAGTTCTTCCCGGCTACGCCCGGAGCAACAGGCAAAGTTGTTCATGCGCAGGGTCAAGTGCAAGTGCTGAAGGATGAAGTTCCTTGGGCCTTGAACGTCGGTGACATTGTCAACCCGCGCCAGGAAATCCTGACCGGCCTTGACGGATACGCCAAGATTCAAGTTCCTGACGGCAGCGTTTTTGAAATTTTCCCCAACTCCCGGGCGACCTTCCGTTCCAATCAAGGCAACTTGCGTGAGCTGCTCGACCTCTGGGTAGGGCGAGTAAAGGTCCATATCGAGAAATTGAACGGCAAGCCGAATCCGAACCGGATTCAGACGCCTTCTGCTGTGATTTCTGTCCGTGGAACCACTTTTGACGTCACTGTTGAGCCTGATGATGTCACGCTGGTTGTGGTGGAAGAGGGACAAGTAGCGGTACAGCACGCGCTCATGCCCTATTCTGAAGCCAAGATTTTGAACGGTGGTGATTATCTTAGGGTTTATAAAAATCAACCACTCGCACAGAAGCAATTCGACAAGGGCGGAGCACTGCAGAAGATGCTGCGCATGATGGCTGATGTGTGGCTGAACACTCCTCGCGTTGGGGGCGGTTCCACCGGCGGCGCATCCCCAATTCCTTCACCCGGTCCAACTGGTCCACCAGTCGGGTTGCCGGGCGACACCGGTGCTCCGGCACCGCCACCAACGGCACCTCCTCCTCCGCCGCCAGGGTTCTGATGCTGGCCTCGCTTGCATTGCTCAGCGCCTCCGTTTTGACGGCGCAGGGCATCCCCGCTGAATGGAATGTCCGTCAGCAACTGGATGACTTGAAGTCCAAATTTGAAGCGATATCACCAGCTCTTGAAAAAGTTGATCTTGGCCGGTGGCGCAATGAGGGTGTGGCGGTTGCCTACCTGTCGCAGTTTGAATCCATGCAAGCGCAATTGAAAAGTCTTTCGCTTGCGATTGGTGATTTGCGCCAGAGCCCAGAAAAGCTTTCCGTGGCCCTTGAGATTTTCCTCCGCTTCGATTCACTCGATTCCATTCAGCGTTCGCTGATGGAAGCCGTGCGGAAGTATGAGCCGGTGGATACGGCAGACGAAATCGAAGCTAAATTTGTTGAGAGCGCTCCTGCCAGGAACAATTTTCGAAGCTATCTGCTGGACCTTGCCACTTTACGTGACTCGGAATACGCAGTGCTGCTGGCGGAAGCACAACGATGCCGGGAGCAAAAGAACGCTCCTGCGCCAGCCCCCGCAAAGAAGAAATGAATCCAACCGCTGAGCCAAAGTTTCACTGCCACATTTGCCGTGAGCCATCCAAGGCCATCTGCGTCTACTGCACCAAGGACACCTGCGAATTGCATCGCTGTGAACGTTGTCAGCGTTGCACGGATTGCTGCGTTTGCTATCTCGACCAGCAAAAGCGTCGCTAGTCCGAATCCCTCATTGAACTGATACCCCCTGCCCGGAACACGAGCACCTGCATCCTTGCTTGTTGAAAATTATCTTAGTCAGACTATATTTTCCAGCCCTGCTCGATCCCCTTTGCATACGTAAGCACAGAGAAAACCAAACACCACAACGTTTCGGCAACTCTGGCAAATTTCACTGCACAGAGGCTTTTATGACAACCACTACGATTCCGGACTACATTGTTCCCGCCAAGGCTCAACAGCTTTCTTCCGGCCTGATTCCGTCGGCGGCGCGCTGGTCTTGGGCGTGCCGGGTCCTGCCCGCTCTCAATGGGACTAGCCTGGCGGAATTCCCTTCCCGCCGGCCGCAGCCTGGTGACCTTGCGCTGGTCGAGGTGGAAGCCATCGGCAGCCACGAGCGCATTACGACGAAGGACAACCAACGGCTTCGCATTTACCCCGGTGATTTACTGGTTGGTGTTTTTGGCAATCGCTATGCCACGGATGCCTATGAAGCTGTTATCCGGGATGGGGGCAATTTGAGCCTGCTGACGGCCGGCGGGATGATTGGCACGGTGTTGTCCCGCCATCGCTCCATAAGCAAACCAACCACCCTGCGGATGATTGGGTATTTGACGGGTCCGCGTGGAGAAATCCTGAATCTGCCCAAGCTGGCTTTCGCCCCGGCCAAGCCACTCAACGCGGTGCGCAACCTGATTGGGGTGGTGGGTACAGGGATGAATGCCGGCAAGACAACCTCTTGCGTGCATCTGATCAAATCGCTTAGCAGCCGTGGCCTGCAAGTTGCGGCCATCAAGCTGACCGGCAGCGTATCCAATCGGGACCAGGACGAAATGAAGGCGGCTGGCGCGGCCAAAGTACTTGACTTTAGTGACTATGGATTTCCGTCGACTTACCTGGCCGACAAAGAAACAATTCTCTCGATCTTCGACACCATGATGGCCGATATCGAGCCCCTGCAGCCAGATGTCATCGTGATGGAAATCGCAGATGGGATTTTGCAGCGTGAAACGCGCTTTCTGATGGAGGACGAGGGGCTGCGCCGGCAAATCTCCGCAGTGGTGCTAGCAGCGGACAATGCTCTCTCTGCCCGCTACGGTGTAAGCGTGCTGGAGCAAATGCAGCAAAAGGTAGCTGGCGTCACGGGGCTGATCACCTCCTCTCCGCTTTGCATGAAGGAATTCGCCGAAATCTGCCAGGTGCCCCTGGCGCCGAGTGCGGGTCCGTTGGGCCCCATTGGTGATCTGGCTTGCCAAGCGCTTGGGCTGTCTGTTTCCAAGGCGGCCTAGGCGATGACTCCCCATGCTTTTGCCTGGCAGCAGGCAGCGCCACACCGGCAAATCTGGGCTAGCGGAGCGGCGCTTCGGGTAGTATTCCGCTTGTTGCCTTTGCAGGTACCCATCGTTGCCGGCTGGATGATCAATGCTTTGAGCCATGCTTCCGGTCAGCCAGGCTCCGGGTTGGTTCACACACTCAACACGTATGGCGGAATCCTGACAGCGCTGGCAGTTCTGACTGGCATCACTGCCTACGGCTCGGCACGCCTCCAAAAGCAATTGGAGGGCGCGATGGATGGGACTCTAAAGCAAAAGGTATGGGACGCTTGGCAATCTGCTCCTCCTTCTTTCCGGGTTGATTTTGGTTCAGACCGCTTTTCGATGCAGATACTCCCCTACTGCTCGGCCGCCGGAGATCTGGCGGGCAGGTGTGCCATGGACGGCCTCGCCGCGGCAAGCCGTATGGCCTACCCCGTCTTGATGCTCCTGTTGCTCGATCCATGGTTGGCGCTGCTACCTTTGGGCCTGCTGCCTCTCCAAGCGCTGCTCGCTCACCTGGCCACCAGTCATGGGCAGCGGCATGCGGAAGCGGAACGCGAGGCCAGACGGCAGGCAAGAAAGCTCTTTCAGCAGAGTCTGGAGGGAGTGGAGACCATTCAGGCGCTCGGAGCCAAATCTCTTGTTTCGGCCTGGATTGAAAGTGCTCAAGAGCGGTTTGAAGCGGCTAAAGAAAACAAGCGCAAGTATGAGCGTATTCTCGGCAGCGGCGTATGGGGCCTTGCGGCATTGGGCTTGGCGTGCAGCTGGTGGGCTGGTGCACACCGGGTAGCGGCAGGACATATCTCGCTGGGCCAACTGGTGACCTTTGCCGGCTTTGTAGGCTTTCTCGCCCTACCGCTGCGCAGCTTTGCGGGCATTGCTCGAAAGATTCGGAATTCACTGGAACGACTGAGTCAGGTGCAGACCTTTCTTGCCAGCGCGGAAAAGGCGCGGCGTACAATTCACCCACTACTGCCATGCGCTGAACCAGGCGAAGCGTTGCGTCTGAATCATGTCTCGTACTCGGCTCAAGGCTTACCCATCCTGAATGAAGTAACGATGGGCTTTCCTCAGGGTGAGTTTATCTGGATACGAGGAAAGAGTGGCGGGGGGAAGACGACGCTGCTTCGCATAATGGCTGGTCTCGAAGCGGTCTCGCAAGGAGAAGTGCAGGCGAGTGAGGGGTTGATCGTGCTTGTCCCACAGCAAGTGGAAATTTTTCAAACCACCGTTATGGCGAACCTGCAAATTGCCAATGCCAAGGCGACGCAAGCGGAAATGTGGGACGTGCTGACCAGGGTCGGTCTTGCAAGTACGATACGGGCCTTGCCACAGGGCCTCGAAAGCCGCCTTGGGGAAGGACTGCGGCTCAACTCGAGCGAGCGCCAAAAATTGGGTCTGGCCCGTGCGCTCCTCAGTCATCCCACTATTCTTTTGCTGGATGAGGCTACAGCCGCGCTGGATGAAGAGGCGGAATTGAGCCTGCTTGAAGAACTGGCTCGCCTGAGGCCCCAAACCACCATTGTGCTGGTGGCACACCAGGTCCGCTCCCTCTCCGGCATTGACCGCGTTATGGAGCTGCGGGATTGCCAACTGAAGGAATGGACCACCCAATACAAAGGTTTCCCTGACGAAAGGAAGTAGATCGAAATGAATCTCAAATCTCCTGAGAGCCGGCGTGGACCGGTTCTGCTAATCGTGTGCACTCTGGCAGTTGTTCTCTCTCCCATCCAGCAAAACTGGATGCCGAAGCCCCAGGACAACTTCCCGCTGAGCCACTATCCGATGTTTTCGGCCCTTCGCGGCAGCGAGTACAGCACCCCGACACTGGTGGCAATCAATGCAAAAGGGGAAAAGACAATCATTCCTTATCACCTGGCTGGCGGAGGAGGGCTAAACGAAGTCCGGCGGCAAGTACGCACCCAGATTGACAACAAGAAGGCAAAGAGCCTTTGTAGAAAGCTCGCCCGGCGCATTGCACGGAAAGAAGACTGGAAAGTGCGCGATTTGTCAACCGTACAAGTAATTACGGCAACGCATAACATTGATGGCTACTTTGCCGGTAACCGGCAACCAGTCCGGGAAAAGATTCACGCCAGCTGCGCAATCCAGAACGAAGTGAGCCAGGAGGCAAGACGATGAACACATTCCGCCAATGGCTAAACGATATCTGGTTTCCGTTGCTGTCTCCTTCGCGCCTGGCCGCAATCCGGATCCTGGCCGGACTATTTGCCCTGTGGTACATCGGCTCACGATATTCGATGTTGCTCAAGATCGCGTCGGCTGATGCAGGGCTGTTTCAACCTGTCGGCGTGGTGAGCTGGCTGAGTGAGCCGCTGCCGCTGATGTGGTTTCAGGGGCTCATCGTTTTCACCTTAGTGGCGAACCTGGCGTTTGTGCTGGGGTGGCAATACCGTATTGCTGGGCCAGCCTTCGGTTTGGGGCTGCTGGTGCTGCTTTGTTACCGGAATTCCTGGTCGATGATCTATCACAGCGACAACGCCATGGTGCTGCACATTCTGATTCTGGGCTTCAGCCGTGCCGCCGATGTTTTCTCGCTGGACTCGTATTGGACCAAAAGCGAAGATAAGCCAACTCTCGATGATGCCCACTGGCGCTATGGTTGGCCAGTTCAATTGATATCGGCAGTTACTCTTGGTGCCTACTTCCTTTCCGGAGTTGCCAAACTGGCCGGCGAAAGCGGACTCTCGTGGTTGCTGGGCGAATCGCTACGCAGCCAGATTGCGGTCGATGCGATCCGCAAGCAACTGCTGGGGGCGCCGGCTTCGGATCTCGCATTTTTGCTTTATGACCAAGTTTGGCTTTTTACGATCCTGGGAGCTGCCTCGCTGATTGCCGAGCTGGGAGCACCCTTCGCTCTACTGCATCGCCGCCTGGGATATGGGTGGGCGGCAAATACCTTCATTATGCATTGGGGGATTTTCGCTCTCATGTCCATCACGTTCCGTTACCAGCTAACCGGACTCATCTTCCTCAGTTTTCTGCCGCTAGAGCGTCTGGTGGACGCTTTTCGCCGTCGCAAACTCCCCTTTCCGCAAGAGGGAAAACCAGCTCCGATTGTGATCTTTGATGGACACTGCCGGTTCTGCCTGGCCCAGATGCGGCTGCTCCAACTCGTGGATCTTTCGGGCCGATTGCGCTTTCTGTCGCTTCACGAAGAACAGGTAAAGGAGTTAGTCCCTGCATTTGGCCATGAAGACCTGATGGCGCAAATGGTGGTCCGTTCGCCGCAGGGAGTAGCTTATGCGGGAGCTGAGGCTGTTCGTTATCTGTTCCGAACCCTACCCCTCTTGTGGGTGGGTGCCCCTTTACTGCACTTGCCTGGTTCAACGCCGTTCTGGGATTGGGCTTATCGCCAAATTGCCCAACGCCGCTATCTGCTGGCTGGATCCGTGTGCAAGGACGGAACCTGTACCTGGCAGGGAGCGGAAGAAACGGGGGTGGGCCATGTCAAATAGCCTGACGGACGCTTTTCAGGAAGAGACGATCGGAGTGTCGCATCTGGGGCAACGCCTCAGGGTCCGGTTCTTTGGTCAATCCGGTCGGCCTTTGCGAATTCTGTTCGTATGTGGCCAGCATGGGGATGAACGCTCCATACGCCGGACGATACGCAGCTTTATGGATGAGCACGCGCCTGTTGTGAGTGCCTCCATACCATTGCTTCAGCTTGCGGTTCTGGCGGATGCCAACCCGGACGGCTTTGCCGCCCGGACCCGCAAGAATGCGCAAGGAGTTGATCTGAACCGGGACCATCTTCTCTTGCACGCGCCGGAGACGCGAGCCATTCATCGCTTTGTTCGGGCCTGGCGGCCGCACGTCATTGTAGATCTCCACAATTACCCATCGCGCCGCAAGCACCTGGTGGACCAAAGGTTGCGGCTCGGCTGGGATGTCTGCCTGGATATTCCTACAATTCCCGCTGCGGAGTGCTATCCGGAACTGGCACCCTTTGCGCAACTGTTTAATTCGCTCGGTAATGTCGCAGAAAAGTCAGGTTTTCATTTTGGCCGCTATGGGCTGCTGGGGGCCGACGGAAGTTTCCGGCACAGCACTCCTCAATTGGGTGATGCGCGCAACACACTGGCACTTCGCTACGAAGTGCCTACCTTACTGGTTGAAATGCGGAGCCCCTCGCGTAGTGATCCCGCCCACGACCGACTCCGATTGCGTGCGGCGATGACCGCGACACTCTGGGGAATTTGCCAATGGACGATGTGCGAAGCGAACTTTCTGATGGGGTTTGAGCTTTCCACCCATTTCGGTACAAGAATTCCACTGGGGTTCCGGCGGCGGCCGACAAGGACCGCTGCCACCGTTCCGGTTTGCAGTCTGGAGAGCGGAGAGCTTTCTTACCTGCAAGTGGACCGCGATAAATGCAGGACGCAGCCCCGGCGCCATCGCAGCCTGCCAGAGGCTTATTCGCTGGCGCCCGACAAAGGATCCTGGCTGGGGCTGCTGAAATCTCAAGGTTTCAAGCTTCAAAAAACTATCGCCTGTGGCGATTGGAAAATCCCTGTGGATCAGACTGGAGGCCGTCTGCTTGCTTTGATTCTGGATCAACACTCGACTTGCCACAGCAGGATCGAGGCTGATTTATCTATGAACGCTGATCGCTATATGCCTGGAGATACTGCCCGTGCCTGAACTGGATTCAAACCTCAATGAAGATCGCGCTCTCATTTTGATTCCGGATACAAGGCGTGTTGCGCAGGCAGCGGCGGGTGGAAGCCCGGCCCGCATATTCACCGTGGAAGCTCGTCCATTGATCCTGGTTTGCAGTAGTGTTTTGGGCCTGGTACTGCTGGGAATTGGCGCGGTGGTGTGGTCTTGGCAAGAGCGCGAAAATCGTCTGCAACAAGCAGCCGAGGCCCGCCAGACAATTTGGGAAAGCCGTTGGGCTGAGCAGGACAGGCAGCACAAGGATCAAATGTCCAGACTGGCCAATCTGCTAGCAGAAGTAGCCGAACAAAGGACAGTGCCGCCGGTTACCGTTGCGGAAGTGCCTGAACGGCCCATCCCGGTTCTTTCTCGCCTTCCGTTGAATCGAAAGATCTTAGAGACGCCAGAAACCGTTCCGCCTGTGGCTGTTCCGGCCCAATCGGAGGCAGTGAGCGAGGCATCTGCTGCAGTGCCAATGGCTGCGGATGTACCACCGGCCCGGGTCAAGCTGGAATTGCCGGCAGAAGACGGGGACGCTTCGCAGTCTGAACCCAGGCGCAAACGCAATCCTTTCGTCAAATTCCTTACAAATTCGATGGTTATCGACAGCGCGGTGCTGACAACGTCGATCTTTGTTCCGCCGTCACTGCCTCTGGCCTTGGCGCAATCGCGCCTCGGAAGACGATTGACCGGCCGGATTCTCAAGAAGAGCCATACTGAGAAGACGGTTGGCGCCAAAGTAGTGAGGGATTTGGGAGATATGCCGATCACCCAGCGCCGTCGTAGATAATACGCGGCAGGTTCCAATTGCGGCATCCAATGAGCTGGCGTGATTGCCCTGGTAGACATGCTCATGGTTCTGCAAGACATTTCTGTTTCTTATTCCGGGGTCCGGGCATTGACCAACGTTTCCGCAAGTTTTGGGGAGAGGGATTGGGTGCTCTGCACAGGCCCTAGCGGGAGTGGAAAATCTACGCTGGCCAATTTACTGGCCGGTACATTGCCGGCCAATGCCAGTACGACCGGCAGGCTTGAGGGAAGACCGGCGAGAGTGGTTAAGATCTGGCAGGAAGTGTCTTCTACCTTTTCGCCCTATCGCAAGGTTGGCGATCAGGTAAAAGACGTCTTGAGGGTTTTCGGACAAGACGCCCGCCTGGCGGAGGATTTGTTTGCCGCGGTTGGAATCGCGGGCCGGATGGAGGCTTACGTGAGCCAATTGAGCAGCGGACAATTGCAGCGAGTGGCAATTGCCCGAGCCCTCGCCCTGAAGCCTGACCTTTTGATCGCTGATGAATCCACTGCTTCACTTGACCCGGCCACTGAAGTAGAGATTTTGAGTTTACTGGCCAGCTTGCAGGATCGGAACCCATTCAGCATTCTTTGGTGTACGCATCGTCCCCACGCGGCCATGCCCTGGGCGAATCAGCACTGGAGAATCGAGAACGGCTCATTGCGGGTACTGCCCGAGCCGGGATCGAATCCGGAGATAAGCACCAATTGGACTTTGTCTGCCGATTCAACGTTCGCGGATGAGCCGCGTGCATTGCTGGAGGCGAAGGGGATCGAGAAGTCCTATTCGAAGACCATCCTGCGAGATGTCTCGACGCGGTTGCGGGAGCGGCGTACCGTTGCTTTGGTGGGCCCTAGTGGAAGTGGGAAGTCCACGCTAGCCCGAATTTTGGCGGGGCAAGAGAAGCCAGACTGCGGCTTTGTTGATCGCACTGTCCCGGCGCAGCTGATTCTTCCCGACCCATTTCGTGCTCTCAATCCCCATTGGAATGTTGGCCAGGCGGTGGCAGAAGCTCTGGCAATCCGTGGCTGTCCAAAACAGGAACGCGAATCCAGAGCCCGTTTGGAGCTGGATCGGGTAGGCCTGGCATCGATTGAGATCAGCCGTGCCGTCCAGTCTCTTAGCGGAGGACAGAGGCGCCGCTTGCTGGTGGCGCGAGCACTGCTGACCGAGGCGCGGGTTTTGATTTTCGACGAAGCCACCAATGGTATGGATGCATCCCTGGTCAGGGATTTTCAGCGTTTGCTGCTCGATCTTCGTGAGGAACTGGGCCTTGCTTACCTGTGGATCACCCATGATTATGCGGGGCTTGCGGAATTTGCAAACGAGATTTACACCTTGGAGCAAGGCTCGCTCCGGAAGCTGGCTCATGCCCCAATTGTTGCTGCGTAGTATCTCTCTCCTGCTCGCCTTGGCCTTGTTGACATTTCTTCTCGCCGATTGGGCGCCGGGGGACTTTCTCACGCAATTTGAGGTCAACAGCACGAGTCAGGATACTACCGAGGCGATGCGGCAAAGACTTGCCCTCAATCAGCCCATTGGGCATAGATTCCTGCTTTGGTTCAGCTCCCTGCTGCGTGGGGAATGTGGCGTCTCTCTGGCATACGAAATGCCGGTTTGTGCTCTGCTGGGGCCTCGCCTGGTTACCACTCTGCAGCTCAACTTTTGGGCAACGCTGGCAGCCTGGCTATTGGCCGCCGCACTGGCAATACCTGCCGCTCTCCGGCCTGGTGGATTTGCGGATGCCATCCTGCGAGCGATTTCCCCGACCTTGCTGGGGCTACCAGAGATCGTGCTCGCTCTGATCGCGCTATGGGTTTTCGGCTTTCATGTCTTGCTGCCTTACGCTGTACTTGCGCTGGCGGCATTCCCCACGGTGGCCCTTCATTTGAGATCCAGCTTTGGAGAAGCGCTGGCTCATCCGGCCGTTTCCGCAGCCCGCCACTACGGAATCCGTGGACCAGCATTGTGGTTTCACTACGTCGTGCCAATGGCCGCGCCGCCTTTGCTTGCCCTGGCCGGTCTTTCCTTTGGTGGATTACTGAGCGGGTCTCTTTTGGTGGAGGCGGCTTTAGGCGTGCCGGGTATGGGTTCGCTGGTTCTGGAAGCCGTTGAGAGCCGTGACACTGCCGTAGTTGCCGCAGGGGTGGGCGCATCCGGCCTGCTGCTGATGGGGGCAAATCTGCTAACCCGCGGAGCGCGGCAATCGTTGGGGAAGCGCCTGTGACGCTACGCCTGCGAATCTTTGTGCTGGGATGGGCTGCCCTTGCGCTCTTCGGTCCTGCTTGCGCACCGCACCCGCCGGCGCAGCAGTTCCGCAATCATGCAGCGGCTGAGCCTTCCTGGCATTTTCTTCTCGGGACCGATGACCTGGGCCGGGACCGCTTCTCCCGCCTGCTCCATGCCAGCCGATGGTCGCTGTTGGCTGGAGCCTCGGCCACTGTTGTTACGCTCTCGCTTGGATTGGTCCTGGGCCTGTCTTCGGCTGCCGGACCCATCTGGTGGAGGGCCACGCTGACCTGGGCCGGCGACCTTACACTCGCCTTGCCGTGGCTTTACTTGTTGATTGCATTCCGAAGTTTGCTGCCTTTGTCGATGCCGGCTGGTCTGGCCTTTTTCTTCATCATTGTTCTTGTTGGGCTCCTGGGCTGGGCCGCGCCGGCGCGACTGTTTGAAGCCGCTGCACAGGAATCTCTGGCGAGCGATTATGTTCGGGCTTCCCGTGCGATGGGCGCCGGCACTTTCTTTGTCCTGACCCGGCATGTGATTCCCAATCTGGGAAGTGTTTTGTCGCCGCAATTCTGCCTGTTGCTGCCGCAGTACGTTTTGGCGGAATCCACACTTTCCTTTCTTGGCCTGGGCCTGGGTGAGCCAACGCCGACTTGGGGCACAATGTTAGCCCAGGTTCGAGAAACCTTGACGCTGGGTTTGAGGTGGTGGGATATGACACCTCTAGTACCTTTAATTGCACTTTCATTCACCAGCCATTGGGGTGACAGGCTACCATGGCGAAAGTAGTGATCCCAGTAGCTATCAGTCTTTTGTTTGCGCTTTCTGTCTTTGCTGCTCCTGGCGGGCCTCTGGTGCTTTCGCAAAGAACAGAACCCCGCAACTGGAATCCCTTGTTTGCCGTGGACGCGGCAACGCGGGACTTGCTCCGCCTGGTTCATGGCCGGCTGGCCCGCATCAACGGGCATAGCTTGGAGCCTGAAGTGATGCTTGCTGAAGCGTGGAAATTTTCACCAGATGGCAAGCGTTGCACGATTCAACTCCTGCGGGGAGTCAAATTTTCCGACGGGCACCCCTTCACGGCAGATGATGTCATTTTTACTTTTGCATTGCACCAGGACCCGAAGCTAGCCAGCCCTCAGCGAGACCTGCTGGCTCCGGCCGGTAAGCCAATAAGAATCCGCAAGCTCTCTTCTCATTCACTCGAACTAATTTTTGCGGAGCCTTTTGCTCCTGCTGCGCGCATGTTCGATGGCCTCGCCATGCTTCCGAAGCACAAGCTGGAAGGACCCTATCGGGAAGGAAAGTTGCCCGCTTATTGGAGCCTTGCCGATGGGATTGACCGCTTTGCCGGCCTGGGTCCATTTGTTCCTTCCCAATACGTTCCGGGAAAGCAACTCCGGCTGCGTCCGAACCCGCATTACTTTCGCGCGGGCTTGCCCCGGCTGCCAGGCATTGAGATTCAGTTTGTTGCTGACCCGGTAGCGGAAATGCTTCGCTTTCAGCGGGGAGAGATCGATTTGGTCCACCGCCCGCTGCCGAAACCGTTCGCGGCATTGGGGCCTTCATTTGTAAAACTCGATCTTGGTGCCAGTCTTGACTTCCATTTTCTTGTGTTTAACCAAAACCCGCCGGCAGAAAATTCCGGAGAAGCTTTCAGAAGCCGGTTAGGGTGGTTCCGGATTCGGGAGTTTCGTCAAGCTATCCATCTGTCGCTGGACCGGGAGGCGATGGTGAGCCTGGCCTTTGACGGACGGGCCACCCCGCTCCGGCTTCATGTCACTCCGGCTAACCGGAACTGGCTGGCCGACCGAAAGCCACCCCGCCGCGATCTCAATCAGGCCCGCGCCCTGCTGCGGCAAGCCGGCTTCCGTAGTTCTGACAATCGTTTGCTTGACCCCAAGGGCCAACCGGTTCGCTTCACTCTGGCGGTGAACGCCAGCAATACAAGCCAGACTCGTCTTGCGGCTATCCTTCAGCAGGACCTGGCCGAGCTTGGTGTTGAAGTTCAGATCGCGGCGCTGGAGTTTCGAAGTTTGGTGGACCGGATCCTGAAAACGCGCGATTTTGAAGTGGCATTGATGGCCCTGGCGACAGGAGATGCCGATCCGAACGCGGAAATGAATATCTGGCCTTTGGATGCCCCGATGCATATGTGGAATCTTGCGGCCAGCCAGGCACCGGAAGCTTGGGAACGCGAGGTTCACGATCTGATGCAGGCGCAGCGGAGGGAGCTTCGTCCGGTAGCGCGCCACGAGATTTTTACTCGCGTCCAGGAAATCGTGGCCCGCGAATTGCCAATCATCCCGCTGGTGAGTCCACATCTACTGGTTGCGCATAAAGTTGGGCTTGAGGGTCTGCGCCCCAGCTTGTTGCCGCCTTACGCCTTTTGGAATGTGGAGGAGCTGCGATGGAGTCGACCGTCTCCATGATCGTGGTCCCCACTGGAATGTTGACAAATCCGAATGCGGGCTGGTCTGATACCGATCTTGTTGAAGCCTGCCGCCGGGGTGACGCCGATGCCTGGAGTGCACTCCTCGACAAGTACAAACGGTTGATCTACGCCATTCCCTTTCGCTATGGAGCCACTGCGGCCGATGCGGACGATATCTTTCAGGCCGTCTGCCTCGAACTGTATGAGGAATTGCCGCGACTGCGACGGACAGAGGGATTGCGCTCCTGGCTCTCAACGGTAACTTCGCGGGAGAGTTTGCGATGGAAGCAAAGGACGAAGCGGCGCGGGGAAGAAGACCTGGAGAATGCCGTTGAGCCGGTTGCCGAAACCGCATCGCTGCCGGAACTGGAAGTATTGGAGCGTGGGCAAATTGTCCACAATGCGATTGCTGCCATTCCCGAACGTTGCCAGCGAATGGTCCGCATGCTCTTCTTTGAAGACCCGCCACGGCCCTATGAGGCAGTCGCGGCTGAACTCGGACTTGCCATTGGATCTATCGGATTCATTCGTGGACGCTGCCTCAGCAAGCTTCAGAAAGCGCTGGAGGAGGCCGGTTTTTGACGAGCCGCAAGACGGAATCCATCCGGGAACTCTACGCGCAGGGCCTGCAACTTACCACTGTCGATTTGCGCCAGGCGGAGCTTGTAGCGCGTCGTGCTCATAAACTGGCCCAGCGAGGGAAGGACCCCGCAGAGCTGGGCCTGACCGAACGCCTGCTCGGTCACGTCAGCCTCTTGCGATCCCGCCACCAGGCAGCAGTGGAGCACTATCAGGCGAGTATTCAATATTTTGATCAGGCGCAGCTTCCTTTTGAATCCGCGATCACGCGTAGCGGTGCGGCGGGTGCCCTGATTTATCTTGCGGATTTTGAGCGTCTCCAGGACTGGGCCGCCAAAGCCCGCCACGAGTTTGCTTCCCGCCAGGACCGGGCCCGCCTGGCGCGACTGGATGGCAATCTTGCGCTCAGTCTGTTTCGCCAGGATCGCTTTGTTGAGGCGCACGAGATTTATGACCGCCTCCATGGAGAGTTTCTTGCCGTCGGCCGTCCTGTCGATGTCGCCAATGTCCTGTGGAACAAGGCGACTTGTCTCATTTCGCTGGGCCGCTACGCAGAAGCTTCGCAAGTGTATGCGGAGGCCAAACGCTTTGCACAGGAACATCAGATGCCCGTGCAAGCCGCCGCAGTTGACTACAACATTGCCTACTTGCACTACTTGTGTGGTGACTACACCGAAGCGATGCAGCTTTACGCTATCGCGCGTGGCAACGGCGAGCCATACCGGCGGGCATTGTGTGATTTGGACGAAGCGGAGATGTACCTGGAGCTGAACCTTTTTGAGGAAGCTGCACAATATGCTCACAGCGCAACCCGGCAATTCCGCCGCCTTCGCCTCCCCTATGAAGAGGGTAAAGCCCAAGCCTTTCAGGCAATAGCTGAGGGCCAGCTTGGAAAGGCCCGTTTAGCCTTGCGAAGTTTTGGCCGTTCACGAAGGATCTTCCTGATTGAGCGAAATCAGGTGTGGCTCGCCTTACTGGACCTCTATGAAGCGATCCTGCTCGAACGATTTGGCCAGGCAAAACGTTCGCGGCAACTCGCTCAGCGTGCTCAACACTTTTTCGCCCTATCGGAGTTCCCCGGCAAGGCCATTACCGCAGATCTGTTCCTGGCACGGCTGGATCTGCAAGCGGGAGATTGTGCCCGGGCGTTTCAAGCCTGCCAGCCGGTACTGGAAAGACTTCGTCATACGCCCTTTCCGTCGCTGCAATTTCAGGCCACGCAACTGTGGGCGGAAATTCTGGAGAGTATGGGCCTGATTTCGGCGGCTCGACAGGCCTACGAAACTGGGCACCAGACGCTGGAGGAGCTTCGATTTCGGCTGCGGGGTGACGAGCTGAAAGTTGCTTTCCTGAAGGACAAGCACAGCATTTACGAAAGTCTGTTTCTGCTGACGCTTCAATCGGATTCGCAAAGCATGCCGGCGGATGCCGCATTTGCCATTGCAGAGCGCGCCAAGTCCCGGAGCTTGCTGGAGTCCGTCGGTACAGGAGCGTCCGCAGCGCAGGCCGGAGTGAGCCAGATCCGGCGCGAATTGGATATGATTTATCAGCAAATCCAGAAGCTGGAACCGGGCGCGGAGCAGGACAATACTGAGTCTTTGCGGCAGCAAGCGCAGCGACTGGAGGCTGGCTTGGCCGGCCGGGCCTTGGCGGAAGGCGCTTTGAACAAGCTACCGGGGCAGGTTCAGTCGCAGGAGGCTATGTCCGGCTCTGCTTTGCGTGAGCAGCTACCCGCCGATACGCAAGTCCTGGAATACTATGTCGCGCGCTCCTCGCTCTTCGCTATTGTGATGTCCCGGTCTGAGTGTGAGATCGTTCCTTTGGGCAGTATGCGCGAAGTGGAGGCCGCCACTCGCTTTCTGCGATTCCACCTGCAGGCCCCCCAGCCTGACGACAGGATCCTCACCAGTCATTTACAGTCTCTGTACCGCTATCTGATTGCACCCGTTGCCTCGCGGCTGCTGGCCAGCCGGGTTGTCATTGTGCCACACGGGATTTTGCACACCGTGCCGTTTGCCGCCTTGCACGATGGAAGTGCGAGTCTGCTGGATCGCTTCATCTTGCGCTATAGCCCCTCGGCCAGCCTGCTGCTGGCCGCCGAGCAGCGACCTGCCTCCACGGCACAAGAATCCTTGATTGTCGGCGTAGAGGACCTGGCTGCTCCCGGATTTCTGGAGGAAGCCCGCCAGGTTGCGGAGCTGTTACCGAACCCGCGCAGGTTGTTTGCTGGCGATGCCACGACAGCTCAGTTTCTGGCCGCCGCACCGCACGCCCGCCGGATCCATATTGCTGCGCACGGGGTTTTTCGCCGCTCCGCCCCGATGTTTTCCTATATGCAGTTGGCCAACTCGCGCCTTACCGCCTTTGATTTGCAACGGCTCTCACTCCAGGCTGACCTTGCCGTTTTGAGTGGATGTAGCACCGGGCTCACCAATGTCGTCGGTGCGGATGAGGTAATGGGGTTGGTCCGAAGCCTCCTTGTTGCAGGGGTTCGAACCGCCGTTTTGAGCCATTGGGACGTTCGTGACGCCCCGGCCGTTGACTTTGTGCGTAATTTTTACCAGGTCAGCCTGACCGACAATTCACCGCCAGATGAAGCGGTCCGTGAAGCAAGTCTAATTTTAAGAAAAACTTACGGACAAGTTCGGGATTGGGCTGCGTTTGCCGTATATGGCTCGGCAAGAAAATCGTGAAAATTTTTCGCACTTCCTATATCAAATGCAGTTTTGAATCCCCTACTCCATTGAAGGTTGTCCATGGCATCTGCTCCGCCCCATCACTTTAATCTTGTCGAATGGATGGATTTCGTCCGAAGAACACTTCCTCCAGAACATCAATCCGCAATGCTGCGCCACTTGGAGCATGACCAATGCTCGGAGTGTCGAAATACGCTAGCCCGGTTGGGGGAAGCCTACGAAACTGCTCGAACTCTGGAGGCGTATGCTCCACCGGACGCAACTTTGGCCAGGGCGAAGGCAATCTTTCAACCTGTGCCCCAATATTCCTGGTGGGCCTTGCCGGTGCGTTTGGCGGAGGTGGTCGCTGAGACTTTCAGGAGCCCTGAATTCGCAAGTGGCTGGAGGCACGTCGAAGCTGAGCCTGCTCAGGTTTTCCGGGGTGGGGCAATGCTTTGCCGGCTGAAGATCGATTTCGATGCCGCGGGGAACACATTGGTACTTGGAACCATTTCAGATGAAAATGCTGAAACGAGTCCGGTGCTTGATTGTCCTATTTACGCTGTCAGCGGGAAACGCGTCCTGGCGGAAACCAGGACAAACCAGTTCGGTGAATTCTTGTTGGAATTTCCCCCTACCGTGCGCTTGCGTCTGGTGCTTGTCCCGCCGGGTGCGAACGAGAGAATTGAATTGAAACTGGATGCCAAGTCGCATTCGTGAAGTTTTTTGAGAGGCCTATAAAATGAAGCGCTGCATTTCGTTTAGCTGGTTACTTTGCATTGTCCTGATTGCGATGCCGTCTTTTGCTTTTGACGACGAGGTGGAGTTTCTGCTTCGCGTGGCACCAGATCACCTCAAGGCCATTCTGGATAAGTACGACCTTGATCTGGAAGAATCCTTTCCCGACCAGAATCTGTATCTGGTGGAGTGGGAAATGGATGATGACGACGATGACGACGATGATGATGACGATGATGATGATTCGGAAAGCCTCGCCAGCTTTATTCAGAAGGTTCGTCGTGATTCACGGGTGATTTCCTTTGAAGTCAACCAGCAGCTGAACTTGCCTCAAGCTGACAACAATCCACTTGTTTCGCCGCAATCGAATCCCGTCGACGAATTCCTGCGAGACAAGGTGCAAGTGCCTTTCCATGGAACGCAGGCTCTCAAGGGATATGTCGACCAACCGGCTGGCGGACTGATTGAAGTAGACGAGGTTCGCTCGCTGGCGACGGGCACTGGTATTGTGGCCATCATCGATACCGGGGTCGACACTCGTCATCCACTTTTGCGTGACCGACTGCTGCCAGGTTTCGACTTTACCCGCAATCAGCCCATCGCCGATGAAATTGCAGATTTGAATGGACGGGACGGTGGAGTACTTACACAGGAGGCCGCCGTATTTCTGGAAACCTTGCGGCCGGCAAATGTCAGCGCGTTTGCGACGCCAATCCTGACCCAGGAGGCCGCGGTCTTTCTGGAGGGATCTCGTCCCCCCTCCTCATTCGGGCATGGAACCATGGTGGCCGGGCTGGTTCGATTTGCAGCTCCAAATGCCATGATCCTGCCCGTAAAGGCTTTTGATGCAAATGGAAGGGCGACACTTTTCAATCTGGTGAAAGCGATTTACTACTCCTCAGCTCAAGGTGCTCGCGTGATCAATATGAGCTTCACTCTTGCTCAGCCGTCAGTGGAGTTTGGCCGTGCGATCGCGGAAGTTTCTGCAAGTGGCGTAATTTGCGTTGCGGCTTCCGGCAATGATGGCCAGCAGTCGATGGTGTACCCGGCAGCTTACTCCAATGTGATTGGCGTCGGTTCGACCAACGATCAGGATCAGCGCAGTGCATTTTCCAATTTTGGACCCATGCTGGTGACGCTGGCTGCGCCCGGTGAAGGCTTAATCACAACCTATCCCGGAGGTTATGCTGCTGCCTGGGGGACTTCGTTCAGTACTCCCCTCGTAGCGGGTACGATTGCCTTGATGGAGCAAATTCGTCCCGGCACGACCGCTGCGCAAGCTGTCGAGGCACTTTCACAGGCAAAACCAACTGGCGACCCGGGCTTGGGTTTTGGCCGGCTGGATGTGAAAAATGCATTGGAGCGCCGATTGACGCAACCTTAAGGCGGGCTGACGGAGATGGCCCGCTACCAGGCTGCGGTAACGAGTTTTTTCAATACCGCAAAGTCTTCCGCCACAGCCTTGAGTTCGTCCGGGTTTTCGTACTCGACGTGTAAGGTCAGCGGCCCCGCGAATCGCGCACTGGCCAGCCGCCTCATGACGGCTGGCCAATCCACCATTCCCTGGCCGAGCGGGCACCATTGCATCCGCCACTTGCCATCTTTCTTCTCCCAATAGAAGTCCTTTATGGCGACCATTTTCAGGCGTCGCAAGGCAACTTCGAAAGAAGCATTCCACGTCCAGGCACCGCCCTCAGCGGTGGCGTGCGCGGGGTCAAAGTAAAAGCCCATGTACTTCTCATCGAGATACTGCATCACTTGCCAGCTATCCCAGACCGGCGCTCCCACGTAGTTGCCGGAGTGGTTGTGCATTCCCGCGCAGACGCCATAAAGACGGGAGAGGGCCGTGAAGCCGCTCAGTGCGTTCTGTACCTCGGCCAGTTTCCGGTCCAGCTCAACCGCGCCATTCGAAGTTTGATAGCGCCAGTAGCCAATCTTCCAGAAGGGAATCTTGAGCTCCCCGGCTTTGCGCAACGTGGCCGTTGTCTCAGGAGCTTTGGGGTTTGTCAGTCCCGTCGTAATCATGGGGACCTTCAAGCCTGAGTTCTCGAGAATTGCCACCGCTACAGGAAGATCATCGGTGACTTTCTCGGGGAGTACATGGCCACCGGGACGCACGGTCAGATCTACACCCTCAAATCCGACTTCCCTGCAATACTTGCCCAGTTGCTGGTAATTCAGCTTGGCGGCGTGCTTTGAGAAAAGGCATAAGCCGGGTCGCGGAGTGCCTGATTGCGCCATCATGGCCGCGGCGCCGGCGGACAAAAGAAATTCGCTGCGTTTCATGGATGCTTGTAGGGGGCCCGGTACTTGTAGCTCAATAGTTGGTTGGCGGCGTTGTTGTTCGTGAATCGCTCCGTGCGAGCGTCCCATTCCAGATAGCTTTTGCTCTTGTAGGCGATGTTGGCAATCAGCGTAGCCGAGGTGGATAAATGGCCGGTCAGAACGTCACAGTTTGGCTTGGCACGGCTCTTGAGGCAGTCCAGAAAATTTCGTGCATGCGGTTCCGCTGGTGCTGATCCAGTCATCTTGCGGCCCTCGATAACCGGTTTGCGGGAAGGATTGTAGCCCCGCTCGGTAACTCGATCCGTCGGGTTCCGTTGCGGTAGAGGGAGATCGGTGATGTTTTCCGGCACCACCTCCCAACCGCTAAAAGACAAGTACATCGTGCCTTTTGTGCCGCGGATCATCATCTCGGACCTTTGCGCATTGGCCGGAGCGGCGTTGGCATTGATCTGCGTAAAGATCATCATGACGCCGTCATAGTCCCACATGGCTTGCAGGGTGTCGGGGATCTCGCGGTTGTCTTCAATCGCAAATTTTCCGCCCATGACTGTGACCGCTTTGGGCGCATCTTTGCCCAGGCACCAGCGCAACATGTCTACATAGTGAACTCCAAAGTTCGTCACCTGCCCGCCGGAATAGTTGTAAAACCAGCGGAAGTTGTAATACATGCGGTTCCGGTTATAGGGCACTTTGGGTGCCGGACCCAGCCAGGCATCCCATTCCGCCTCGCTCGGCGGTGGCCCTTCCGGTGCGTTCCCCAGCCCAACGGGCCACTCATTCGTAAGATGCCAGGCCTGGGCGACGGTAATCTTTCCGAGTGCGCCGCTTTGAACATAGGCTGCGGCTTCCTGCAAATACTTCGCGCTGCGCCGCTGGATTCCCACCTGTACAACTCGCTTATTCCGCTCGGCGGCCTCCACCATCTTGCGGCCTTCGAGCACCGTCAAGCTCAAGGGCTTTTCGCAATAGACATCTTTGCCCGCGTTGCACGCCTCAATCATATGGAGCGCATGCCAGTGGTCTGGAGTTGCGATCACCACAGCGTCGAGCGTCTTGTCCTCAATCAACTTGCGCCAATTGGCGTAACGTTTTGGGGTGTCATGTCCGCGGGCGCGAGCCTTTTTCTCGGCCAGATCGAGATAGCTGGTTTTCAGATCGCAGATGGCGGCCGTGCGGGCGTCGCCCCATTCCAGAAAGCCGTCGTGGACCTGGTCTCCCCGGTTTCCCAAGCCGATATAGCCAACCATGACCCTGTCATTCGCTCCCAGAATCTGCGAATAACTCAATGCACTCCCTGCTGCCGCTTTGGAAAAATCTCTCCGGTCCAAGACTCCCCGCCTCCTGTCAATGCTTTGAAACAGTCCGAGTATATCCTGTGTTCAGATGAAATTTGCGGTTCTTCTTCTCTTCGCCAGCATGAGCTTCGCTGCCCCCAGAATTCAAGTCCACGGCCATCGCGGTGCCCGTGCAGTGATGCCGGAGAATTCACTTCCGGCCTTTGAGTACGCTCTCAAGCTCGGCGTGGATGCTCTCGAACTCGATCTGGCCGTAACCAAAGACAACATTCTGGTAGTGAGCCATGACCCCGAAATGAACCCGAAGTACTGCCAGGGTCCTGAGGGTGTGACGCGGGTGATCCGGGAAATGACGCTGGCGCAGTTGAAGCTTTGGGATTGCGGGGCCAGGCAGAACCCGGAGTTTCCGAATCAAAAGGTTGTGCCTGGCACAAAGGTGCCTACGCTGGCTGAAGTGCTGAAGCTGGCGGCCAAGTCCAATGTGGATCTGAACATCGAAACCAAGATTTTCCCCACCAAGCCGGAACTCACGCCTGCCCCAGCGGATTTTGCGCGCATGCTGCTCGAAGAAGTGCGCAAGTTCAAGCTGGAGTCAAGGCTCATTCTCCAGAGCTTTGACTGGCGTACGCTCGACGCAATGAAGAAATTGGCCCCCACGGTAAGGCTCTCTGCGCTCTACCCGACCGGCCCGAATCTGACGCGGGACTATCTCGCCGATGCCATGGCAGCGGGCTATCCGATCGTTAGCCCGCACTACCGGCTAACCTCCAGGGCCGCTGTCGACAAGGCCCATGCGGCGGGGCTTAAAGTTGTTCCCTGGACGGCGAATGATGCAAAGATTTGGGATCAACTGATAGAGGCGCAAGTGGACGCAATTATCACGGATGACCCCGCGGCGTTAATTGCGTACCTGAAGTCGAAAGGCCTGCGTTAGCCTCGGTCGATTTGCTTCCATTCCGGAATACGGCTCCTTTGCGATGTATTATTATTCATAGAGGTTGAATAAAAATACAGTTATGCCCGCCGCTCTGATTCCCGATACGGACCCGCAATCTCTCACGATTGCGTCCGGCAATCTCACCAGTGATTTGTCGATCACCCGCGGGGAACTCCGTAAGCTCTTGGATTTGGCAGCGGACGTGAAGCAGAATCCTGCAAGATTCTCAGCGTCGTTGCGGCATCGCTATCTGAGTCTGCTTTTTGAAAAGCCGTCTTTGCGTACGCGGCTCACCTTTGAGCTGGCAATCCAGCAACTTGGCGGCGGCGCAGTCGCTTCAATCGGGCCGATCGGGGACCGGGAACCAGCCAGGGACATTGCCCGCAACCTGGACCGTTGGACCAACGCCATTGTCGCGCGTACCTTCTTGCAATCGACCATCGACGAATTGGCAAAGTGGTCGAGTGTCCCCGTAATCAACGCATTGAGCGACCTCTATCACCCTTGCCAGAGCTTTGCGGACTTGCAAACGGTTGAGGAACGATTGGGCGGGCTGACCGGTGTGAAGTTGTGCTTTGTGGGGGATGGTAACAACGTTGCGCACTCGCTCATGCTCAACGGAGCCCGGATGGGAATGCACATCGTTGTGGCTTGTCCTGCTGGCTATAGCCCGGATGCCGGGATCATGGATCAAGCCTCCCGTTTTGCCCAGCAATACGGCGGGAGCGTCTGTGTAACGCATGACCCTGCCGCGGGGGTGGATGGAGCACATGTGGTGTACACGGATGTCTGGACGAGTATGGGGCAGGAAGCGGAAGCTGCCGAGCGGCTCAGGAACTTCACGCCGTATCAAGTTGACGAAAAGCTAATGGCCGCAGCGGCCAGGAATGCCATCTTTCTGCACTGCCTGCCCGCCAAGCGGGGCCAGGAAGTAACCGATGCGGTCATGGAATCAGCCCAGTCTGCAATTTTCGATCAAGCTGAAAACCGTCTGCACGCGCAAAAAGCGCTGCTGCTGATGTTGATGACGCGATAGGGACACGAATGCAAGAAAAGCTATATGGAGGCCGCTTTGAAGCCGGCCAGGACGAGTTCTTTGAGAGGTTCTCTGAGTCTCTCTACTTTGACAAGAAGCTGATTGATGCCGATGTGGCTGGCTCGATGGCCTTTGCCCGGGCACTCGAAAGCGTGGGCATTCTCACTGCAATCGAGCGGGCGGAGATCGTGGCGGCCTTTGCCGAGATTCAGCAGGAGGCCAGCCAGCCGGGATACTTTGAGGGTGCGAGTGATGAGGATGTGCACTCCTTTGTGATCCGCCAGTTGAAAGCCAAAACCGGAGGGCTGGCTGACAAGATTCACACCGGGCGTAGCCGCAATGAACAAGTATCGCTGGATACGCGGCTTTGGTTACGGGGCAAGATCGAAGAGACAGTCGAGGCGGCCAGGGATTTGATGACAGCATTGCTCGCCCTGGCAAATGCCTACCCGCAGGCGGCTATCCCCGGTTATACGCATCTGCGCCGTGCTCAGGCCGTACTCTGGCCGCACTATCTGCTGGCTTATTTTGAGATGTTTGCCCGCGACGTGGAGCGGCTCCGGCAGGCGCATGCCCGGACTAACGTCCTGCCGCTCGGCAGCGGAGCGCTGGCCGGCAGCGCCTTTCCCTTTGACCGGTCTGCAATTGCCAAAGATCTGGGCTTTGCCGCGATTACGCGCAACTCCATGGACGTATCCGGTGACCGTGACTTCGTTCTCGACTATCTTCACTCAGCCAATCTCGCGATGATCCACCTCTCTCGTCTGGCCGAGGACTGGATCCTTTATTCAAGCGAAGAGTTTGGCTGGATGGAGTTGAGCGATGGGGTTACGTCTGGCTCCAGTTTGATGCCCCAGAAGAAAAACCCGGATTCGCTTGAGCTGATTCGCGGCAAGTGTGGCCGGGTCTTTGGTGCCTATTCCGCCATGTCGATGACGATGAAGGGTCTGCCGATGACCTACAATCGCGACATGCAGGAAGACAAGGAGCAGCTTTTTGATGCCGCCGAACAAACGATCGCCTGCCTTCGCATGGCGGCCATCGTGGCCCGCAATGTGACGCTCCGGCCGGAAGTGCCTGAACAAGCGTGCGCCGAGTCCTGGGTGGTTGCCACCGACGTCGCGGAAGCGCTCTCGCGGGCCGGCTTGCCTTTCCACCAATCCCACAAGCTGGCTGGCCGTCTCGTTCTGCATGGAATCAAAGCCGGAAAAAATCCTGCCAGCTTTACTGCCGAAGAGCTCAATGCCTTCGATCCGCTATTCACGCCCGACTTTGTGGCCATTCTTAAAGATCCGCGCCACGGGATGCAAACTCGTGCGGTTCCCGGCGGTACTGCGCCGTCAAGCGTAGCGGCGGCGCTCGCTGAAGCCGGGCAGCGACTTGAAACTTTATGAACAAGAGCGAGCGACATCAGAAGATTTTGAAGCTGGTGCGCGAACTCTCTGTGCATACGCAGGAACAACTGGCGCAATTGCTCAAGCAGCGCGGTATCGAAACAACGCAAGTCACGCTGTCGCGCGATATCCGCGAGTTGGGCCTGGTGAAGACTCCTCAGGGCTATGCAGAGCTGGCTGGCTCGTCGCCGCGATTCCTGTCGCTGGCCCGCGAGTTTATGGCTTCTGCCGTGGCGGCCCAAAATCTGGTTGTTGTCCGCACTTCTCCCGGACACGCAATGTCGCTGGCCATTGCACTGGACACAGAAAACTATCCCAATGTTGTTGGCACCATCGCCGGAGACGACACGATCTTCATCGCTATGCCGGATGCGATCTCCGCCCGGGACTTTGCCGCGGAATTGAGGGAGCTTGCGGGTTAAGCTGAGAGTCAGTGGATAGCTACCGGCAACGGCTCACCCAGCGCGAAGCAAGTCTTGAAGAAGCCGATCGCCGCGCTGGCCGCTTCGGTAACCTGCGATTGGTGCTGGTCGCGGCATTTCTGGCTTGTCTCTGGTATTCGCAGTGGTGGGCAGCGGCATCGCTGGTTTTGGGCTTTCTCATTCTGGGGGTGCGGATCCAAAGCCTGCAGCAAGCCGTTGAGCGTGCCCGTCGCAGTGTGGTGCACTATGAATCCGCAATCCATCGCATAAACGGAGACTGGGCGGGGCGGGGAAGTAGCGGGGAGACCTTTCTACCAGACAGTCATCTTTATGCGCGAGACCTTGACCTGCTGGGAAAGGGGTCGCTGTTTGAATTGCTGTCGCGGGCGCGTACTCGCATGGGGGAGGCCACGCTGGCGGGTTGGATGCTAGCGCCCGCCTCGGCTGAAGTAATTGCCTCACGTCAGCAGGCGGTGCAGGAAGTGGCCCCGCTGCTGGATCTGCGCGAGGACCTGTCTGTGCTGGGCGAGGAGCAGCAGCGGGATGTGCGCACGGATTTCCTGATCCGGTGGGGAGAAGCGCCGCAGACAGCCCTGAAGGACGCGCCGCGACGGCTCTACTTCCTGATTTCCATACTGGGCCTGGGTGCGGCCGTGGCGCTGCTGGCAGACTTGTTTGGTGCGGAGATTCCTTACTTGCGCATCTACTATTTGAGCTTGTGGCTTGTCTGTGGACTCCTCCTGGCACGTCACTACCGCGACACTCATGCGGTGCTTCACGGTGCGGAAGGGGCTGCCGCAGAGTTGGGCCTGCTGGCGGGGGTGCTCGAGAGACTCGAGTCGGAGCGGTTCTCCTCGCCGCATCTGCAACAGCTTCGCGCCCGCCTGGACAGTGAAGGTCAGCCTCCTTCGCGCCGGATTGCGCAGTTGCGCCGCTGGATGGATTTAGCCGATTCCCGTGATCATTTTCTGGTGAGACTGCTTGGCCCGCTCGTGCTGTGGGATCTCCAGCTTGCTCTCGGTTTAGAAGATTGGCGGAAGCAATCCGGCGTGGCGATGCGCCAGTGGGTGGAGGCGGCAGGAGAAATTGAAGCCCTGATTTCGCTCGGCTGTTTTTCTTATGAGAACCCGGAAGCAACCTTCCCGCTGCTCCTTGCAGAGGGTCCGGTCTTTGAAGGGGAGGGGCTGACGCATCCTCTGATGCCCAAGGCCCAAGCCGTTGCCAATAGCGTGCATCTTGGGGAGCCCTGCCGGCTGCTTGTCGTCAGCGGATCCAACATGTCCGGCAAGAGTACGCTAATGCGCACCGTTGGGGTGAATACGGTCCTCGCGCTCATGGGCGCACCTGTATTTGCAAACAGACTGCGACTCAGCGGCTTAGCCATCGGCGCCTCACTGGCGACCCATGATTCACTCCAGGCGAATACCTCCCGTTTCTACGCCGAGATCTTACGGCTGCGGGACATCATGCAGGAGGCGTCAGGCGTGCGGCCCGTCCTCTTTTTGATCGATGAAATTTTAAGCGGGACGAACTCTCATGATCGCCGCATTGGCGCGGCTGCAATCCTTCGCGGACTCGTGGAGCGGGGATCGATTGGAATCGCAACGACGCACGATCTGGCCTTGACGCAAATTGGTGACGAGTTGGGTGATAGCGCCAGCAATGTCCATCTGGAAGACCAGTTGATTGATGGCAAAATGCACTTCGACTATCAAGTGCGGCCGGGGGTCGTTCAACATTCCAACGCCATCGCCTTGATGCGTGCAGTTGGTCTCGAAGTATAGACACAACAGAAAAGCGGCCCCGGAGGGCCGCTTCCTTTCCAACCTGGATTTGCTTTCGACTAAGCCGTGCGGCTCTCCGTCTTGGCACCCTTTGCCAGTGCGGCTTGGGCGGCCGCCAGGCGGGCAATCGGTACCCGGTACGGCGAGCAACTCACGTAATTCATCCCGGCACGGTAGCAGAAGGCCACCGAATCCGGATCTCCGCCGTGCTCTCCGCAAATACCGATTTCGATATCAGGGCGAGTCTTGCGTCCGAGACTAATGGCGGTCTCGATGAGCTTGCCTACGCCTTCCTGATCGAGCGAGCCAAAGGGATCGGACTTGAAGATCTTCAAGTTCTCATAGTGAGCGTTGAATTTCGTATAGTCATCGCGGCTCAATCCCATCGTGGTCTGCGTCAGGTCATTGGTGCCGAAGCTGAAGAACTCCGCGTACTGCGCCACTTCGTCAGCGGTAATCGCTGCACGAGGAATTTCAATCATCGTACCCACGTAGTACTTGAGGTCTGGCATGCCAGCCTTCTCCAGCACTTCGGTGGCGACACGCACCACGATCTCTTTCTGGTGATCGAGTTCGCGATAACCGCCAACCAGCGGGATCATCACTTCCGGAATGATCTTCTTGCCCTTCTTGGCAACCTGTACGGCTGCTTCGAAAATGGCGCGCGCTTGCATCTCGGTGATTTCCGGGTAGGTGATGCCGAGGCGGCAGCCACGGTGACCGAGCATCGGATTCATTTCATGCAGTTCTTCAACGCGATGCAGAACGTGCGGCAAATGCTTCTTGAGTTCGCCTACCTTGCAGCCGAACTTCTCAGCCATTTCCTTCTTGTCCTTCGAGGAGGCATGCGGCAATTTTGCAATCGCCACCATGAGGTCTTCGCGCTTCGGAAGGAATTCGTGCAGCGGCGGATCGAGCGTACGGATGACGACCGGGAAGCCTTCCATGGCTTCAAAAAGTCCGGCGAAATCCTTGCGCTGCATCGGCAAAAGCTTGGCGAGTGCGGCGCGGCGGCTCTTTTCGTCGCGAGCCATGATCATGGCCTGCATGAAGGGAAGCCGGTCTTCGGCAAAGAACATGTGCTCCGTGCGGCACAGGCCAATTCCCTCGGCGCCAAAGTTGCGCGCCGCCTTGGCATCTTTCGGGATGTCGGCGTTCGCCCTTACCCCAAAGCTGCCCCGGAACTCGTCGGCCCATTTCATGAACTCGGCGAGGAAGCCGCTCTTCGTATTTGGCTCGACCGTCTTCGACTGGCCGAGATAAACATCAGCGGTGGTGCCATCGATCGAAATGAAGTCGCCTTCCTTCACCGTGATCGTCTTGTCGCCGACCTTGACGGTGAATTTTTTGGCCTTTTCATCGATCGTGATGGAGCCCGCACCGACGATGCAGGGACGACCCATGCCACGTGCTACAACCGCGGCGTGGGAGCTCTTGCCACCCACAGCCGTCAGGATGCCTTTGGCAGCGTCCATACCGGCGATGTCATCCGGAGTGGTTTCCTTACGGACCAGAATCGTCGGACCCTTCTTGGCCATTTCCACTGCGCCCTGAGCGCTAAATGCTGCCATGCCGACTGCAGCGCCGGGGCTGGCCGCGATGCCCTTGCCCAGATTTACAAGTGACTTCAGGCTGGCCGAATCAAAAACCGGATGCAGTAACTGGTCGAGCTGGCTGGGAGCCACGCGGGTTACGGCGTCGTCCTTGGTAATGAGACCTTCCTTCACCATTTCCACTGCCACGCGAACCGCTGCCGGGCCTGTCCGCTTACCGTTGCGGGTCTGCAACATGTAAAGCTTGCCGGTCTCGATCGTAAACTCGAAGTCCTGCATGTCCTTGTAGGCTTTTTCGAGGTTCGTCGTGATTTCCTTCAATTCCTTGAAGGCGGAGGGCATTACTTTTTCGAGGTCCGCAATCGGCTGCGGAGTACGAATTCCGGCCACTACGTCTTCGCCCTGAGCATTGATCAGGAACTCGCCATAGAAAACCTTCTCGCCGCTACCGGGGTCACGGGTGAAGCCGACGCCGGTGCCGCAATCGTCGCCCATGTTTCCAAAGACCATCGCCTGCACGGTGCAAGCGGTGCCGATGTCGTCAGGGATGCGCTCCATCTTGCGGTAGTACACAGCCTTGTCGTTGTGCCAGCTACGGAAGACTGCGTCGCGGGACATGTCCAACTGATCGTGGGCATCCTGCGGGAATTCCTTCTTGGTTTCCTTCTTCACCAGCTTCTTGTAGTCGGCAATGATCGACTTCAAGTCTGCGGCTGAGATGTCGGAGTCCACCTTGATCTTGCGCTTCTTCTTCATCTCGTCGAAGATGTGATCAAAGTGCTCCATCTCGATGCCGAGGGCCACTTCGCCAAACATCTGAATGAAGCGGCGGTAGCAATCGTAAGCAAAGCGATCGTTTCCGCTCTTCTTTGCCAGACCTTCGGTCGTGACATCGTTCAGGCCCAGGTTCAGGATCGTGTTCATCATGCCGGGCATGGAGAACTTGGCACCGGAACGAACGCTGAGCAGGAGCGGGTCGTTGGGGTCGCCCAACTTCTTGCCCATCAGCGCTTCCAGTTTGGCCAGCGCGTCATGCTGCTGCTGTTGGATGTCTGCCGGAACCTTGTTGCCGTTCTGGAAGTAGATGTTACATACCTCCGTCGCGATCGTGAATCCGCCCGGTACGGGCAGGCCGTAACGGCACATCTCGGCGAGGTTGGCACCTTTGCCGCCGAGAAGGTCTTTCATGCTCTTGTCGCCGTCGGCTGTGCCGCCGCCGAACGAATACACATACTTCTTCATGAAGCGTGGGTCTCCTGTAATCTGGGAACAATTTCTGAGAATTCGGCGATACCCGAAAACTCTGTTTTGAGGCTAAATAACAATGTTAGCCGATTCGCGCGCACAGCCGGGTCGGGCGCGTTAACCAGCACTTTCTCAAAGAAGAGGTCAACAGCGGGCCGCAACGTGGCTACGCCCGCAAGGATGTCCCCATAACTCGAACCGCGGACTCGGGCGGCAACTTCGTTGAAGGCCTGCCAGAGTGCACCTTCGGAGGCGTCTTCAAACAATGCCTCCTGAACCGCGCCAGCTGGTGTGAAGTTTGCCTGATCGAGGATATTCTTGATCCGCTTGAAGCTCGCTGCCAGCGGCTCAAAGTCTTCGCCCGCGCGAACTTCGCGCACGGCCGCCAGCCTGGCAAGAATGTCTTTTACCTGACCCGCACCCGCAGCCAGTACCGCTTGCACTTCGTCAAACGCGTAGCCGCGAATCTCGCCGCAGTAGTATTTCACTCGCTCCAGCAGAAAGTCGGCCAGCTTGGCTACTCCGCCTGCCAATTGAGCCAGCGGGAAATCGAATTCCCCCTCGGCAAGAATCTTGATGATTCCCTGCGCGGCGCGGCGCAAGGCAAAGGGATCCTTCGAGCCCGTTGGAATCAGCCCAATCCCGAAGCAGCCTCGCAGGGTATCCACCTTGTCGGCCAGGCTCAGAAGCTGGCCGGCGCGAGTGCGGGGGATGGAGTCATCCATGCTCACGGGCTTGTACTGGTCGTAGATGGCCGTGGCTACGGCTTCCGTCTCCCCCTGGGCTTTCGCGTAAAGACCGCCCACGATGCCTTGCAGTTCGGTAAATTCCTTCACCATTTCACAGGTCAAGTCGGTCTTGGCCAGTTCGGCGGCGCGCAGGGCATCAGCGTCTCCACCAAGTTCCTTGACCAAGGCGAGCACGCGTTCCGTCTTGGCGTGGTAGCTGCCCAATTGGGCCTGGAAGGTGACTGCCTTCAAATCCTCAACACGCGCCGCCAGCGCTTTCTGCTGGTCGACGTCGTAGAAAAATCGTGCATCGTTGAAGCGGGCGCGCAAGACGCGCTCGTTGCCGTGCTGAACCAGGCCATCCGGGTCACTCGCCGTATTCATGACGGCAACAAACTGCGGGGCAAGCTTGCCGGCCGAATCGGTGACGCTGAAATACTTCTGGTGAAAGCGCATTACCGTAACCAGCACTTCTTCGGGCAGATTCAAATAGTCCGGTGAGAACCCCCCAATGATCGGCGTAGGAAATTCAGTAATGTACGTCAGCGTTTCAAGCAAGGCCGTATCCGCCTTTACCCCAGCAGGCAGGGAAGCCTCAATTCGCTTGCGTCTTTCCGCCGCCCGAAAAATCACATAGTTTGCCCGCAACTGCTCCTCGTAATTTTGAATTGTGACGGGGAATCGGGCCTGTCCCAATTGGCGGTGGCCCCCGGACAGATTGCCCGAGGAAATGCCGTTGATGGAAAAGGGCACCACGGTGTCGCCCAGCAGGCAAACGAGCCAGCGTATGGGGCGAATAAAGCGGGCGCCGCCTTTGCCTGGCCACAGCATCGTCTTGGGCCAGGGGATCCCGAGAATCAACGCAGGAAGACTGGCCGATAGAATTTCAATGGCCGACTTTCCGGGAACATGGCGGCGGAAGGAATAGTAGGTTCCCTTTGCAGTTTCAGTGAGAGTCAGTTCTTCGACGCTCACGCCATTCTTGCGGGCAAATCCTTCAATTGCCTGTGGATTTGCCTGTTTGGGGGGGCCGGAGACCAGCTCTTCCCGATCTGCCTCGCGGTCCGCCAAGCCATTCAAATGAACAGCCAGCCGGCGGGGGGTCGCGTCGGCAAAAACGAGCGTTGCCCCAAAGGGTGCCAGCAAGTCCAGCAACTTTTTGGAAAGATGAGCGAGTCCATCGGGGATCATCCAATCCGGAATTTCTTCCACCCCAATTTCGAGCAGGAGATCTTGTGCCATTACGCGGCTACCTCGGCTTGCGGATATTGTTGGTCAACCCAGAGGCCGGCCACACCAACGGCGAGCTTGCGCACGCGAGCGATCACGCCAACTCGCTCGGTGACGCTGATGGCGCCGCGGGCGTCCAGCAGGTTGAACAAGTTTGAGCACTTGAGCACCTGATCGTAAGTCGGCAGTACCGGGAAGCGTTCTTTGCCGCTCTCCAGTCCTTTGTAAAGGTCTATCAGCCGCTGGCACTCGCCTTCATGGAGTTCAAACAACTTCCAGAGCGTCGCGACGTCGGCCATCTCAAAGTTGTAGACGCTGAACTGTTGCTCCTCCTTGAGCCGGACCTGGCCGTAGTTGAAGTCTTTGGTCCACTGGATTTCATAGACGCTTTCACGGTCCTGCAGGAAGGCGCACAGCCGTTCCAGCCCGTAAGTGATTTCAGCAGGTACCAGGTCCAGATCCACACCGCCGCACTGCTGGAAATAAGTGAACTGCGTAATTTCCATTCCATCGAGCATGACCTGCCAACCGATGCCCCAGGCACCGAGCGTGGGGGATTCCCAGTTGTCTTCTTCAAACTTGATGTCGTGCTTGGTGAGGTCAATGCCGATGGCTTCAAGCGAGCCAAGGTACTGCTCAATCACATCCTCAGGAGTGGGCTTCAGGATCACTTGCAATTGCGAATGCTTGTAAAGCCGGTTTGGGTTCTCGCCGTAACGGCCGTCAGCCGGACGACGGCTGGGTTGCACGTAGGCAACACGATATTCATCTGGGCCGAGCACACGCAGAAAGGTCTCCGGGCACATTGTGCCCGCCCCCACTTCCACGTCGTAGGGTTCGGTAATGATGCAACCCCGGTCCGCCCAGTATCGTTTCAGGCGGAAAATCATTTCCTGATAGGTATTCATGCCAAGTCCTCCAGCATGGGTGCGGCGAGCAGCCGCCTTTCTATATGAGATTCAATCAACCGCAGCATCGCGCGTCGCAGATCGCGGGCTGTCGCTGGAGTCCACTCCCGGGAAGGCATCGCCTCGATCGGGGTTTTCAGGATTTCGTCCAGGATCGTACGCGATTCGTCAGCAACTTTGACCTCAGGGAGAAAGCCGCCGAGCCGCACCGACCAAACCGAAAAGTAGGTGACAGCCAGCCACACCCCTTCTTCCTTTTGCATGCGCAGGAATGCGAGCACGCGGGTCAGCAGCCGGAAGTATCGCTCGTTCACTTCCGCCATCGGCAGCATTTGTTCGCTGATTTCAGCCATTACGTCCAGAGCCAGTCCGCATGAGTAAGCACGGCTCAACTCAAACTGCGAGTGTTCAATATCGCAGTGGTCGATTCGAACCAGTTCCCGGTTTTCGCGTGCGGTGTAATGAATCTGCACCTGGCTCAACCGCTCGAGGGAACTCCCAAAGCCACTCTTGGGACGTCTCGCCCGATTGGCTACTCCTCGCAGTTTCCCTTGGTCACGGCTAAAGAAGCTAACGATTAGGTCCGCTTCTTTGAGGGGATAGGTCCGAAGCACGATCGCTTCGCTGGCGGTCAAATTCTTAGGCTATCACGTGGGCTTTCGCGTTAGCTTGGAAAGGGTGCGCGCTGAGTGAGCGCGTACTCTGAACTCCCTTGTCCGGAAAGCGTGGAATGCGATTTATACTAATGTTTTTGGCCTGCCAGTTGGCGTATGCCCAGGCAACTAGCACTGCTGGCGATGTGCGGGGTGTGGTTTTGGGTCCGGACGGTAAGGCGATTGCCGAAGCAAAACTTAGCTTGCGTGAGGTCGCCCGCGGGGTTGTCCGCAATGCCCAAGCTGATCTCGCGGGACACTTTTCAATTCTGAATGTCGCGCCGGGCCGCTACGAGTTGCGCGTGGACGCCGTCAACTTTGCATCCCGGGTGATTGAGGGCATTGAAGTTCGAGTCGGCGACGTACTCGCGCTGACCGTTGATTTAGGCTTGGTAGAACTTCGATCGGAACTTGTGGTGGGTGCCGAACTTCCAGCCGTTGAGACCAGCCGTACTCATCAAGCGAATACGATAGACGCCGGCCGAATCGCCAATTTGCCGATCAATCGAAGAAATTATCTCGATTTTGCCCTGCTGGCACCCGGTGTTGTCGAAACCACCTTCCTGATCGATGATGCTTCGTTCCGGCCCATTCAAACCACTTCATCCGGCCTCTCCTTTGGTGGCGGCAATGGCCGCGGCAATGGCTTCTATATCGATGGTCTGGAAAACTATGCCAATGCCGGTGGCGGCATCCGACCCTCGCTAAGTCAGGAAGCCGTGCAGGAATTTCAAATCAACCGGAATACCTTCTCTGCTGAGTTTGGCAATGCGCTGGGCGGCATCGTGAGCGTGATCTCGAAATCGGGTACGAACGAATGGCACGGCAATTTCTTCGGCTTCTTGCGCCATCGCTCGATTCAAGCCCGCAATTACTTTGACCCGGGTAAATCTGCCTTTACCCGCTTGCAGAGCGGCGCCACTACGGGCGGCGCACTGAAACAAAACCGGACCTTTGTGTTTGGGGCTTACGAGTATCTGGGCCGTCAGGAGACCAGCTTCATTCCGCTCTTGCAGGACCGCAGTGTCTTTGACCGCATTTCGCCGTCTCAAGAAGAACTCTTTCGCTTTCTGGACAACTCGGGCGAACCCACCCTGACGGCACTTTCGTCACAAGCCCGCACTGCCTTACGGCCTGGCACAAGCAACTTTGTACGCAATCTCTTTGAGCGCAATGCGGGTCGCTTCCCCTTTGGCCAGCGCTTGCAAATGTTCTCTGGCCGTCTCGATCACCGCTTCGGGGAAAGACATACAGCATTCCTGCGATCAAACACTACGTTAGACCGCCAGGACAACACCACCTTTGGCGCTCTGGACGGCTTCAATCGCGGGCGCCAGTTGAAGATGGCCGATACCGCCGTCGCCCTGGGTGACACTTGGACACCCAGCGCAAACTGGGTGGTTGAAGCTCGGGCGCTATATGCCTACAACCGCTTCGACATCACTCCGGTTGACTCGTTGGGGCCGGAAATCAATATCAATGGATTCGGACTTTTCGGGCGGCAAATCTTTCTTCCGGGAACGAACTTTGAGCGGCATTATCAGACGGTCCTGAATGTTTCGAGAGCAAGCGGCCGGCACACTCTCAAGTTTGGTTACGACTTCAATCCCGTGCGCAACAGCGCCGTCAATGAGACCTTTTTCGGCGGCCGCTTTACCTTTGGTGCCGCGATTCCTCTGGCCACCGCATTAGGCAATCTCACGGGCAACCCAGGTCTGGGAGCAACGTTGAGTCAGAGGCTGAATGCAGCCGGCCGGCCCCAACTCTTGAGCAATTTGAACGCACCCATCTCCTCGCTCCAGGCGGCTGCGTTAGGAATGCCTGCTCTCTACCAACAGGGCTTTGGCGACCCAACCTTTGCCAACACCACTTTCAATCACAGTTTCTACCTCCAGGACAGCTTCCGCGTCAGTCCCACGCTCACGCTGACCGGCGGGCTGCGCTACGAAGTGCAGATGCAAACCCAGCGCGAGGTGCCGCGGGACTACAACAACTTTGCCCCACGCTTTGGCTTTGCGTGGGCTCCCAGGAAAATTGTAGTTCGCGGAGGTTATGGCATTTTCTTTTCGCCCATCAATGCAAATGTTGCGGCCACCTCCGTGCCTTTGTCCGGACGCTACATCAACCAGATCCTGCTCACTCCCGGGTCAACCTTGTTTACGGATCCGCGCACCGGCCAGCCCGTCAACTCCGTCAGTGTCTTCCAGTCCATCCAAAGCCAGGGAATTCTTGGACAGCGAACGATTGTGGAAGCCGACCTGCGGCCTTTCGGAATCACCGTCGGTCCCAACCTGCCAGGCTCTGTGCTGTTCGGGATTGACCAAAACATGGTCAACCCTTACGCCCAGCAAGCCAGTCTTGAAATCGAGGGAGCGCTGAAGGGCTTTACTCTGAGCGCGGCTTACAACTTCAACCGTGCGGCTCATATCGGCAGAATTCGTGGCCGCAACGTTGCCTATACGGGCGCCCGTCTGCCGGACGGACGGCCCTTATTCACTCGTCCCAATCCGTTGGTATTGCAAGACAACGTCTTTGAGTCGAGCGCGAACAGTTTTTACCACGCAGGGATTGTCCAGGTCTCCCGGCGCTTTTCAAGAGGCTTCAGCTTCCACGCTCACTACACCCTTTCAAAGGCAATTGATGAATCCACCGACTTCAATTCGGACTATTCGCCGCAAGACCAACTGAACGCCCGGGCCGAGCGCTCGCTCTCGGCTTTCCACCAAAAGCATCGCTTCGTCATGAATGCCGTCGTCGAGCGATGGGGCTGGAATTTCGCCCCGATCGTCGCCTACAACTCGTGGCGTCCCTTCAATGTACTGACCGGCTTTGATGCCCAGGGCGACACCTACAGCAGCAACAAGCGGCCAGCCCATTTGGGACGCAACATGGGGCAGGGCCCCGATTTCTTTACCGCTGATCTGCGGCTCTCCCGGCGTTTCGCGCTAGGGACAAGCGAGCGGCGAAGCCTGGAATTCATCGCCGAAGTCTTCAACGCGCTCAACCGCACCAATTTTCGGTCGATCAACAACGTGGTCGGAGATGTGCCCTACGCAACTCTCGGCTCGCCCATTGTGGGCAACCGCGGGCCGGCATCCTCACCACTCGCCTTCACCGGGGCGCAAAATCCCCGGCAGTTCCAGCTTGGGTTGAAGCTCTTTTATTAGCTCAACAAGCCCTGACGAGTAATCTGTTCCGCATTCAGGTAGGGTCGCAGTGCTTCCGGGATGAGTACGCTACCGTCCGCTTGCTGGTAGTTCTCGACGATGGCTACCCAGGTTCTGCCGACGGCGAGTCCGCTGCCGTTGAGAGTGTGCAGGTACTCACTCTTCTTCCCTCCGCGGAAGCGAATGCCCGCCCGGCGGGCCTGGAAAGACTCAAAGTTGGAGCAACTGGAAATTTCTTTGAACGAGTTCTGTCCGGGCAACCACACCTCAATGTCATAAGTCTTGGCGCTGGAGAAACCCATATCTCCCGTACAAAGAACAACGGTACGAAAAGGCAGACCCAACTTGCGCAGGATGTTTTCTGCATCGTTGGTGAGCGCATCCAGCTCGGCATGGCTCGTCTCAGGGTGGGCAAACTTTACCAGTTCCACTTTCTGGAATTGGTGTTGGCGGATGATGCCCCGGACATCGCGGCCGTGCGATCCCGCCTCACTCCGGAAGCAGGGCGTGTAAGCGCAAAGCTTCACCGGCAATTGGCTCGCGTCAACTGTCTCCTCGCGCAGCAGGTTGGTGACAGGAACTTCCGCCGTGGGTGCAAGCCAGAAATCGAAGCCTTCACATTTGAAGAGGTCCTCCGCAAACTTTGGCAACTGCCCGGTACCGTAAAGGCTTGCCGAGTTCACCAGAAACGGGGGCAGGGTCTCCAGATAACCATGCTCGTTGGTGTGAGTGTCGAGCATGAAATTGATCAGGGCGCGCTCCAGCTTGGCACCTTGGCCGAAGTAGACAGCAAAGCGGGCGCCAGTGATCTTGGCGGCCCGTTCAAAGTCGAGGATGCCCAGCTCCACGCCCAAATCCCAGTGAGGCTTCGGGGTAAAGCTGTACTCGCCCGGGCTGCCTTCACGGCGGACTTCCACGTTATCGTCGGCGCTCAAACCCGGCGGAACGCTGTGATGCGGAAGGTTCGGAATGCCCTTCAGCAAATCCATGAACTCGGTGTCGAGTGCTTCCGCCTTCCCTTCGAGATCAGCGATGGCGTCACCGATTGTGCGGACGGCAGCCTGAAGTTCCGCTGTGTCTTCGCCTGCCTTTTTGCGGGCACCGATATCCTTGGAGCGATCATTGCGTTCCGCCTTCAGGCGTTCCACTTCCGTCAGGGCTTCGCGGCGGCGAGAATCGATGACGCGAAAGGATTCTTTGTCGAGGGCAAATCCGCGGCTGGCAAGCCGTTCAGCCGTCTCATCAAGTTGGCCGCGGAACAGGTGAAGATCGTGCATTCCTTATCAGTGTAAGGACTTTGCGTCAGGCCTCGCCAAAGTAGCCGCGAATTTCCTTCATGCACAAGTGAGCTTTTTCAATCAGCGTGCCATCAAAGACGTGCGTTTCCAGACCAATGCAGCCCGGGTAGCCGTCTTTGTTGAGGGCACCAATGATTGCGGTCCAATCAATCTTTCGTGGCCCCAAGACATTGCCGGCCTTCATCTGGACGTTGCCCAGTTTGGCGATGGGCAGCACTTTGTACCCATCTGGCCAGGCTTTCTCTCCGAAGGCGTAGGTATTGTCGGGGTCCCAGTTCATGCCCAGCCCTTTGCTGTTGATTTGCAGGGTCATGTCGGCCAATTCCTTCGAGGTGGCGACGTTGCAACTGGATTCATTCTCAAGAAGGAGCCTGACCCCGCCTTTTTCCGCGCGGCGGGCATATTCACCTAGCTCATTGGCAATGCGTTCCCAAACAGCGGGTACGTCCGTGTTGCGCATAAAGGCAAAGACCCGCAATTGATTCACTTCGAGCGCATGCGCGGCGCGGATCGCCAGATCGAGATCCGCAAAGCGGGCGTCAAAAAGCGCCTGCTGACGGGCTTCGCGGTTTGCCCGCGCTTCCGGCGTCTCCGGCCGATTGAGTTTCAACTCCGTGCCGGGTAAGCCGAATTTCAATAGTCCCGTATTGAGAAAGCTGATCTTGAGACCGGCAGCATGCAAGTCTTCCTTCACCTTCTTCAGCCGGGCCGGTTCCATCCGGAAATAAGTCTCGCTCTTGCGGCTGCGGTCCTGGGCGCGCGGCGTATCGCGCAATTCCACCCACTTCAAACCATATTGCTTTGCGAAAGCGATAGCCTCTGCTTCACCGCCGGCCACTTCATCGGTCAAAACCGCAAAGCGCGACCAGTCCAGACCCTGGGCCTGGGCCAAGCCAGCAGCCGCAAGGGCCACCATCAATTCACGACGATTCATAGCTAATCTCCCAGCAGTTTTCCGTAGGGCTTCCACGCCGTCACGTTATCACAAACAGCCTTAATGCCGGCGACAATGGGCACCGCCAGAACGAGTCCGATGCCGCCCCAAATCAAGCCCCAGAACATCAGAGCGACGGTGACCGCCAGCGGATTCAGATGCACTCGCGCGCCGACGATTTTGGGGTAAAGCAGGTTCAGCGCAAACAGGTGCAAGGTTCCCACGCCGCTGGCAATGATCAGATACGCACCGAGCTTTGAGTAAACCGGAAGCGCTGCCAGCACCGGAGGGGCCAGTGCCAACGGCAGGCCGATGTAGGGAACCAGACTCAGGAAGCCGCTTAAGGGCCCCACCAGCAATGGATAGGGCAGCCGGATCAACATGAAGAAGAAGGTGCTGAGGATCGCCAGAATGATTCCCAGGACAAAATTACCCGCCATATAGGCACGTGCCATATGAGCGACACTTTCCATGCTGCGCGACGCAATTGACCGGTTCGGTCCATCGAACATGCTCAGAAAGGAACGCTGCATATGGTCGCTCCAACTGAGCATGAAGTAGACCAGGAAGGGAACGAAGCTGCCCATTAGCAGTACGCTGTAAATCGTCTCCAGCCGCTCATAAAGGAAGTCCAGCAGGGGAGATCGATCCTGTTGAATACGCACTTCCTGCACGGGTGGAGGAGCTGGTGATTCAACGGGTGGCGGAGTTGCATTGCGTGACCTGCGGCCCTTCTTGGGTGTCTCGACAGGCACTGGGGGAGGCTCCTGCAACTTCTTGGGCATCATCTGCGCCAGGCTCTTTTCCGCATCCTCCAGCCGCTCGTTGAAGCCTTCTAGTAACTCACTGACCCGCTGGCCGTAACCAGGCAAATCGTCGAGGAGCCCGCTGGCCTGGGTGACCAGGCCGAGGCTGGTGAGATAAACCAGCAGCACGAACATCGCGCAAACAATAAAGCTGGCAATCGCCCGTGGCAGTTTCCACTTCATGAACCAGATCACGAAAGGCTGCAGGATGAAGGTAATGATAACGGCGCTGATGAGCGTCACAAAGAAGGCCCGGCCATAGTAAAGCAAGGCGACAACACACGCAACCGCAATCAGGCGAGCGGCCATCGACGAGCCTTGATGGCCCGGTGGCGCACTCGGTATTTCCTTTACTGGATCTGCTGAAGCCGTGACGGACACTCCCGCCCCCTTGTTACTCCATACTAGAAGAGTCTCTCTGATGGCTCAACTCCCTGGCCGGATTCTGGCCCTCGATTTTGGCAAAAGACGCATTGGCCTGGCGCTATCTGACCCTTTTGGGTTGACGGCGCAGCCCATGCCTACCTACGTCCGTACGCGCGTCCGGGAAGATATTGCTTTTCTGGCCCGCCTCGCCAAACAACAGGATGTAACACTCTTCCTTTTCGGTGATCCCAAGTATATGTCCGGCGATCTGTCGCGCCAGTCTGAAGCGGTTCGCGAGTTTGCTGGCCGCTTGCAGCAGCTATCCGGTCTGCCGGTAGAATTTTGGGACGAACGATTGACCAGCTCTCAAGCCCATCGCGTCCTCGATGAATACGGCATGAGCCGTGAGCAGCGCAAAGGGAAAGTAGATCAACTTGCCGCAACCCTGATTCTGGAAGGCTATCTCCAGTCCCTTGACCACCAATGAAGAAGCTCATTCTTGCAATCTTCCTGCTAGGTTTGCCGTTGCTGCTGCTAACCGCGCTCTATCGCCAACCCCTGCCTGTCTATGCTCCTGGAATTTTCGTCGAAATTCCGCGTGGAGCCTCCACCTTGCGGATTGGCGAGATTCTGGAGGAGGCAGGCTTGTTGCGGAGTCCCTTGCAGGTTTGGCTCTGGCGTGCTGCCCATCCACGAAAATCCCTGCAGGCAGGTGAGTACCGCTTTGCCCGGGAGCAGACGTTGGACGAGCTGCTCGGCAAAGTAGCGCGCGGAGATATCCATTACGAGCAATTGACGATTCCCGAAGGATCTTCGATCTTCGACATCGCCCGCATCGTTGGGGAGCAAGGCGTGGTGACCGCTTCGGAGTTTCTGGCTGTGGCCAGGGATGCCTCGCTGATTCGGGATTTGGCTCCACAGGCGCAAAGTCTGGAAGGCTATTTGTTCCCATCCACCTACCGTTTGCCGCGCAAGATAACGGCTAAGGGGTTATGCCAGCGGCTGACACGGCAATTTCGCGAAGTTTGGAAAGGCTTGAAAACCACAAAGAGCCCGCATGAGGTTGTGACATTGGCGAGCTTGGTGGAAAAGGAATCTGCCATCGCCGACGAGCGGCCGCGGATCGCCGGCCTTTTCGCAAACCGGCTGAAGCTGGGCATGAAACTCGAGTGTGACCCAACGGTGATCTATGCCGCGCTGCTGGAAAATCGCTACCGGGGCACGATCTACAAGTCTGATCTGGCAAATCAAAGCCCCTACAACACCTACCAGCACACGGGTCTGCCGCCGGGGCCAATTGCCAATCCTGGCCGTGAAAGCCTGAACGCCGTTCTCCATCCGGACGAAACCGGCGAAATCTTCTTTGTCGCCGAACCGGGAGGCAGCGGCCGCCATGTCTTCTCCCGCACACTTGCCGAGCACAATCGCGCCGTGGAGGCATATCGCCGTGGGCAAGGGCGTTAAAAGCTCTCTCCCGGGCCTTTTGGAGGGTATTCCATTCGTTGATCGAGAAGTATTTATTCGTCTGCTGGAACAGACGGGTGCGAAGGCAAGCTACCTTCGACGCCTCCTCCGCGAAATGCCGTTGAATCTTTCCCCAGACGTGGAGGGGGTTCGTCAGGACAGCGCCCATGATCTTGTGCGCACCCTGTCTGCACTGAAAACGTATTACGACGCAAATCCCAAGGAAGCCCGTGCTTTGGTGCTTGAAGCAAAAGAGCATGCCCGTCTGGCCAGTTTGCGGAACCCAGGCGACCCATGGCGTGCGGAAGTACTCCTGCACCTCAACACCTGGTTGGAAAACCCGCAAGTCTATCCAATCTGGGCAGACCTGAAACGAATCAAGGCCGCCCAAGCTTAAGCCCGGGCGGCCTTGATAACAATCCAGCGGTCAAGCCGGAAATTTACATCATCTCGACGGATTCTACTTTGAGGACATCGCCGTCCAGCTTGCCGGTGACCTTGGCCTTGAGATCTTTGTCCTTCGAGCTTGCTTTGAGGACGTCGAGAGCCTTGGCATTGCCGGCTTCATCGAACTTCACGAACTTGCCATCGCTCAATACGATGCCAATTCCGCTCTTGGCGCAGCCCATCAAGCATTGCTTGGTGTGGCTGGCGAGGTCTTTGGTCTTGCAGTTACTATCCACGAGTGTGCCGGTCCAGGACTCAGCAAACATCGCGGTTGACATCAGGATTGCGATCGCGAAAAACTTTTTCATTGTGGATTACATCCTCCCTAGCGAGAGTATATACCATTTCGTCCAAGATCCCAAGGCAGCTATTATGAGTCTGTGGCCAGTAAAGCGGACTTTAGCGTTGAGGAATGGGATCTCCTTAGGAAAACCCCCAATCTGATCGGGTTAATGGTGATGGTTGCGGATCCGAGTGGTCCCATCGGGGTCTTCAAGGAATCGGCCGCCGCCGCTGCAGCATTGCGTGAAGGTTTTGCCAACACCAAAACCGAACTCGGGCAGGTTCTTGCCGCAGACCTGAAAGAAAATTGGACAGTCCACCGCATGGAGAAGTTGGAAGCCGATGAAGTGCGTGCGTTGGTTCTGGCAGCCTGCCGTCAACTCAGCGGGATTCTTCGGGCTAAGGCAACGGAAGCAGAGGCCATTGAAATCAAAGAGTGGCTTGTCGAGATTGCTCGCAAAGTTGCCGCAGCCTCCCGTGAGGGAACCTTTTTGGGCTTCGGCGGCATCCAACTTTCCGAGGCGGAAAAGATCGCTATCGACCAAATCGAAGTCGCACTACGCTAAATCCCTCTTGCGGCTGGACGATCTGATCCGTATACTCAATTTTTCGCGCGTTTAAATCATTGAGCGCATCCGATAAGTTACGAGCCGCATATGCTGTTACGCGAAGAATCAGATCCACTCGCTCCGCAACGGGAAGCAGCCATGTTCTATGGGCTTTTTCTGCGTGGCCATTCCGCTGACGACTTGCGAAAAGACATTGATGTGCCCAAAGACACCCTCGAAAAATGGCTTGGCAAGCGTCGCTATGCTGACAACTTCCGGGACAATCTGAAGCGGGTCTATACCTACCGCAAACAGGTACTGGCTATTTTCGATGAGCTAGTGATGAACGAGCGTGCTCGTCATCGCGCACACTAAGCAACACATGAGTTCGCGATGACACTCGAATGCTTTGTGGTGGACGCCTTCACGGATCGCCCGTTTCACGGGAATCCCGCCGCCGTGGTTCCCCTGAAAACCTGGTTGCCGGATGAATTACTCCAGTCCATGGCCGCGGAGCACAACCTGGCCGAAACGGTTTACTTTGTGGCGCAACATAACGGCTTCCACATCCGTTGGTTCACTCCAAAAACGGAAGTGGATTTGTGTGGCCACGCAACCCTGGCTGCCGGATTTGTGATCCGGCAATTTCTCGATCCAGATGCCTCCACCATCCATTTCGATTCCAAATCCGGCCTTCTGAAAGTCTCAGTGGATGCTGACGTTTATACCCTTGATTTTCCCTCCCGCCCGGCAACCGGGATCCAGGCCGACGAGCATTTGCAAGCAGGGCTGAATCTGAAGCCCCGGCGGGTACTGGCGGCGCGAGATTACCTTGCCGTTTACGATTCTGCGGCCGAGATCCGCAACTTGAGCCCCGACATGCGGGAACTGGAGCGTATCCATCGCTTCGCGGTGATTGCCACGGCGCCGGGGGATGCACCGGGAATTGACTTCGTAAGCCGCTTTTTCGCCCCGGCTCAAGGTGTGCCGGAAGACCCGGTTACCGGCAGCGCTCACTCAACTTTGATTCCTTATTGGGCAGCGGAACTGGGCAAGACGAAACTTCGTGCGCGACAGCTTTCCAGCCGGGGAGGGGAACTCTTCTGCCAACTCGCCGGGGATCGCGTCCAGATCGGCGGCCATGCCGTACTTTATTCCCGCAACGAAATTTACATCCCCGGGTAATAAAGCAAATCCGTAGCAACCACTTCACCGCCGGCCTGCCGGATCATCGTGATAATTTGCCCCCGATGATAGGTGCCATGGTTTACAACGTGCAGCAGGATTTTGTACAGCAATTCTGATTTGGCTTCACCCTTCAGGTTCACCCACTGAAGCTGCCGATTCAGTGCGGCCTCATCTTGGGCGCGGACCCAGGTCGCGAAATTCTCCAACAAGATCGGCCAGTCTGCCTTCAATGTTTCCAGTGTTAACTCTTCTCCAGCAGGCGCAAAACTGGCTGTAGCCTCACCCTGGCAGCGTTTCAACCACACCCGGTCCGCCCGGAAGATGTGAATCAACGTGTCGAGAATACCGCCAAAGCTGTTTCCGCAGTCTTCCGCCAGCAGTTCCGATGGCAGCTTGGCCGCCGCTTCCAGTACCCGCACGGAGGCCCAGCGCGTGTACTCAAAGTGACGGCCCAGAACTTCCGGATCCATCCGCACCGCTTACGCCTCGTCGTCGTTTTGCGCCGCGAGCTTCGTGATGACGCTCAAATCCTCAAGCGTCGTCACATCGCCAGCAACCGTATTGTTGGTGACTAGTTCCCGAAGCAGCCGCCGCATGATTTTGCCACTGCGCGTTTTGGGAAGCGCATCACTGAAGCGAATTTCCTCCGGCCGGGCAAAGGCGCCGATCTCGTGAGCAATCCACTGGCGCAGTTCCTTGCCGAGCACCTCGTGGTCGTGATCTCCTTTTTTCAAGGTGACAAAGCAACATACCGACTGCCCTGTGATCTCGTGCGGCTTGCCCACCACAGCAGCTTCGGCCACCGCCGGATGCCGTACCAAAGCGCTTTCCACTTCCATCGTGCTCAGCCGGTGGCCGCTGACGTTGAGCACATCGTCCACTCGGCCTAGAACCCAGAAATAGCCGTCTTCATCCCGCCGGGCAGCGTCGCCGGTAAAGTAATTCCCCGGTAGCCGGCTCCAGTATTGATCCTGAAAGCGTTGCGGGTCTCCCCAAATCGTACGCACCATACTGGGCCAGGGCCGGCGAATGATCAGATAGCCTTCCTGATTCGCTTCCACCGGGTTTCCGTCAAAGTCGACAACTTCCGCGATTACGCCCGGCATGGGCAGCGTCCCGCTACCCGGTTTGAGCGGTACTGCTCCCGGCATGGGGGCAATCAGGATCGTGCCCGTCTCGGTCTGCCACCAGGTGTCTACGATCGGGCAGCGGCCCTTGCCAATCACGTTGTAATACCATTCCCACGCAGCCGGGTTGATCGGTTCTCCCACGCTCCCCAAGAGCCGCAAGCTCGACAAATCGTGACCCTCCGGCCACTGGTTGCCTTGCCGGATCAGCGCCCGGATCGCGGTTGGAGACGTATAGAAAATCGTTGCCTTGAATCGCTCCACAATCGACCACCATCGGTCGAAGGCAGGCGTATCCGGTGCACCCTCGTAAATGATCTGAGTCGCTCCACGAGACATTGGCCCGTAAACAATGTAGCTATGGCCAGTCACCCAACCGATGTCAGCCGTACACCAGTAGATGTCGTCCTGCTTCAGATCGAAGACCCACTTCATCGTCATCGACGCCTGCAACAGATAGCCAGCCGTCGTGTGAAGGATCCCTTTGGGTTTCCCCGTCGTTCCTGACGTATAGAGCACAAAGAGCGGATGCTCGCTGTCGAGCGGAACCGCAGGGCACACTTCGCTCTGCCCTGCCTCGACGGCATGCCACCAGTGATCCCGCCCATGAGTCATCTCAACCGTGCCTTTGGTGCGGGCACACACCACCACCGCTTGCACGGTCGGGCAATCCGGCAGCGCTTCGTCCACTGCCGGCTTCAGCTTGATTTCCTTACCGCGACGCCAGCCGCCATCGGCCGTGATCACCAACTTGGCCCCAAGATCCTGAATTCGTGCCTTCAAGGCCTCACTCGAAAAGCCGCCAAATACCACGCTGTGCGTGATTCCCAGCCGGGCGCAGGCCAGCATGGCCACCACTGCTTCCGGGATCATCGGCATGTAGATAATTGCGCGGTCACCCGTGACAATCCCCAGATCTTTCAAGCCATTGGCGAAGCGGGAAACATCCCCCAGCAACTCCTGGTAAGTGATCTTGCGCGTATCCCCTGGCTCGCCTTCAAAAAGAAGGGCGACTTTTTCGCCGTGACCCGCCTCCACATGGCGATCCACGCAGTTGTAGCAGGCATTTGTCTTGCCCCCGACAAACCATTTGGCAAAAGGAGGCTCCCACTCAAACACGTGCGAAAACGGCGAAAACCAGTGCAGCTCCTGTTGGGCAAGCTCTCCCCAGAATTCTTCCGGCTTTTCCGCCGCGCGCTGGTACAAATCACGATAGGCTTCCATGCCGGAAACATTCGCCTGGGCGACAAACTCGGCGGAGGGTGGGTAAACATTCACTTGGCTCATGACAAAGACCCAATTCTATCAATGGAACAGTAGGATTGACTCGGGATCATCACACGATAAACTGTTCTTCGCATGCCACTCTCGCCAGATCAACAACGCGCCCTCGTTACGCGCCTGACCGCTGCCTGCGGCGGATCCTACACGCCGGAAGAACGCCGCAAGTATTTCATCACTGGCCCCCAGTGGGCTGCTGCCTACGATGGCAACGCCATTTTTCATGCCCCCACGCGGCAACCTGTATCTTTCGAGACCGTGATTGAAAACTACGCCCGCCTCGGCATCGGCTTTTGGACCACGCATGACACGGATGTAATTCCCTATGCGGATCTCGGCAAGGATGGCCAGCACGAAATCGTCGCCCGCATCGACGCCAGCCTGAAAAAGAATGGTGTCGCCTGCTCCATGGTCACCACCGAAACCTTCCATCATGCGGTCTTTGCAGGCGGTCCTGCCGGGGAACAATCAGAAGTCCGTGAATACGCCAAGTGGCGCCTGCGCAATACTGTTTCGATTGGCCACGAACTCGGTGCCTCCTTTGTGGTCTATTGGCCCGGTTCCCTCGGTTACCAGTTCCAGGGCATCGTGGATGAAGTGCAGACTCTGAAGTGGTTTGCCGACGGCATGAATGCCGCCTGTGATGCCGATATCGAAATCGCCGCCGCCAAGGGCCGGCCTACGATGAAGCACTGCATGGAGGCCAAGCCCTTTGAGCCACAGGCCGAGATCCTGCTCCCGACATCCGACGCGATGCTGGCCTGGATTTTTTCCGGCCAACTGAAACACCCCGACATGGTCGGCCTCAATCCGGAATATCTGCACGAACTCATGTGGGGCGGTGCCGTTCGTGCCTCCCTCGCCCGCGCGCTGCTTTGCAACAAGCTCTTTCACTTTGATATCAACGACGGTTACCGGCTCAAGCATGACGTCGATATCGCGGTTGGTCTGGTGAATCCTTTCGACTGGCTCAACGTGCTCGTACTCCTTCGGACTTACAACTACCAAGGGCCTTTCAATCTCGACTTCAAGCCGCCCCGCACTACCTCCAATGACGGCGTCTTTGACATCAGCTTCCCGACTGCCGTCGACCGCTTCATTACTCTCTGGGAAATGGCTGGCGAAGTCATGTCCGATCCGATTCTGAACGAAGCCGGTCAAGCTCTCCGCGAAGGCTCCGGCATTGCTCCAGGCCAGGACGCCAATGCCATCTTTGAAGCCAATAAGGAATTGTGGAGTTTGCACGAACTCATTGCCCACCGCCTCTTCCAAATCCTGGTGGGCGCACACAAGGGAAGAGTCTTTTCTGTGCCAACCCTTGACCTGCCTCGCTAAAATGCCGTAGCATTTCACCCAACGGGGTGAATTAAAAATGGACGCACTAGCGCGCCAACGGGGGCGCGTTGCGTGGTGGACAGCCGCAATCTGTCTGCTCTGCACAATACCGTATTGGCGCGCACTGGCTCTGCCTGCGATTTCGGACACGTATCTTCAGGTCTGGCTAGGCCGAAAGTATCTGCTGATTTCAAGCTGGCCGGAGCTGGCCGCCGATGCGCTTTACCGCTGCCGGGCCACTTCCATTTGGCTGACCGGCATCACGGATTATCTCTTCGGTCACAACCAGTTTGTCCTCAACCTCCAGAGCCTGGCTCTGCACGGCTTCATTGCCATACTCATCGCCAGGCTCGGGGCTTATCCCCACATTGGCTACCGCATCAGTCTTCCCGCTGCTCTCTTGTGGGGCTGGAATGAGCGCCATCATGAAGCCGTCATGTGGTACGCCTCGCTACCCGAGCAACTGGTCTTCTTCTTCATTCTGCTCACCCTGCTCGGCTGGCTCGCATGGTGGCAGTCTGGCCGCACCTGGCTCTACGCTGCTGCGCTCGTGAGCTTCCTGCTTGCCCTGCTCAGTAAGGAATCCGCAGTCATTGCGTGCGCTCTTCTCGGCATCCCTTTGCTCTTTGAACCCCGGCAATGGCGGCGAGCCCTCATCGGCGCGGCACCCTTCATTGCGATAGCTGCTGTCTACTTTGCACTCAATCAAGCCGCCAAAGAGACCCACCTGCACTGGAATGACGGGACCTTCCGGCTCGGCTGGCACTTCCTGCCGGTTATGTTCCGCTCCGCCCTTCGTCTCTTCTCTGCCTTTGGTTTTGCCGCTCTGCTCTGGCTTTGGTGGACGCGCAAAGAATTGAATTGGCCGCTGGCCATCCTCGCTTTGCTGTGGATTCCGGTCGCGCTGGCACCCTACTCCTTTGTCGCCTACCAGCCGCGCGTGCCCAGCCGTCATACCTACATTGCCAGCCTCGGCGTAGCGATACTGCTGGCGCTCGCGCTGGACCAGCTTCGTGAACGGCGGCGATGGTGGCTTGGCCTTTTGCTGGCCTATCTGCTATTCAATACGGGCTACCTTTGGTTCTACAAGCACAGCCAGTTCCTCGACCGCGCTCAGGTCACAGAGCAGGTAGTTGAGGATGCCCGCGCACTGACAGCCACCTATGGGCTGCGACCGCTTCAGGTCACTTGTTTTCCCTTGGGCCCTGAACTCGCCTCCCTTGCCATCCAGGAACACCTCGGAATTCCCCAAAGCCAGGTTACCGTTCAATACTCACCTGACCCCAAGTGCGGGCCAACTCAGGTTCTTCCCATCTTGGATTAGTTGCCGCAAGAGGCTATCATAGGGTCAAGCCAAGGGGCGCCCCGCCCGGCTCACAAGCCGATAGGGGCTGAGATCCTCGAAACTCACCAGGCAGAGAGTCCCTTAGAACCTGATCCGGGTCATACCGGCGTAGGAATCGGCATAAGAACCTGTCCTCACGTCTTCCCGGATCTCCAATTTAGGAGAATCCGCATGTCTACGACACTCAGCACTTTCAGCTTCCCCAACTCCACCCGCATTCAACTTTCCGGCCTTCAGCACACTGGTCTCCGAGTTGCGATGCGTGAGGTTTCCCTCGATGCTTCCGCCAAGGAAGCACCGCTCAAGATTTACGACACCTCCGGTGCCTGGTCTGACCCGACTTACGATCCCAATCAGCCCTTCCCCCAATTGCGCCAACCCTGGATCGACGCCCGGCAACCCATCGACGGCGCTGTCACGCAGTTGGCCTATGCTCGCGCTGGCGTCATCACGCCGGAGATGGAGTACATCGCCATCCGAGAATCCCTCGGGCGACCGAATTCCATCACACCGGAATTTGTGCGCAGTGAAGTTGCCGCTGGCCGCGCCATCATTCCCGCCAACATCAAGCACCCCGAATCCGAACCGATGATCATTGGCCGCAACTTCCTCACCAAAATCAATTCCAATATCGGCAACTCCATCGTCTCCTCCTCGATTGATGAAGAAGTAGAAAAGCTGCTGTGGTCCATCCGCTGGGGCGCTGACACGGTGATGGATCTCTCCACGGGGGAAGACATTCACGCCACTCGTGAAGCCATTCTCCGCCGTTCCCCGGTCCCGATCGGCACCGTCCCGATTTATCAGGCCCTCGAAAAGGTAAAGGGGAAGGCGGAAAATCTCACCTACGCCATCTACAAAGAGACGCTTGTTGAGCAGTGCGAGCAGGGTGTTGACTACTTCACCATCCATGCTGGCGTCCGCCTCAAGTACATCCAGCTCACCGCAGGCCGCACCACCGGCATCGTCTCCCGCGGCGGCGCAATCATGGCCAAGTGGTGCCTGCATCATCACAAGGAAAACTTCCTCTACGAGAATTTTGAGGACATCTGCGATCTCCTCCGCAAGTACGATGTCAGCTTTTCGCTTGGTGACGGCCTGCGGCCTGGCTCCATCGCCGACGCCAATGATGCTGCCCAGTTTGCAGAGCTCGACACCCTTGGCGAATTGACCAAAATTGGCCACCGCCGGGATTGCCAGGTCATGATCGAGGGCCCCGGTCACGTTCCCATGCACAAGATCAAAGTGAACGTAGAGAAGCAGCGCGAGATTTGCGACGACGCTCCCTTCTACACCCTCGGCCCCCTCACGACCGACATCGCTCCCGGTTATGACCACATCACTTCCGCCATCGGTGCAGCCATGATCGGCTGGTACGGAACCGCCATGCTTTGCTATGTCACCCCCAAAGAGCACCTCGGGCTGCCGAACCGCGAAGATGTCAAGCAAGGCGTTATCGCTTACAAAATTGCCGCCCACGCCGCGGACCTGGCCAAAGGCCATCCCGCTGCCCAACTGCGCGACGATGCCCTCTCGCGGGCGCGCTATACCTTCCGCTGGGAAGACCAGTTCAACCTCTCGCTCGACCCTGAAACAGCGAAGGCCTACCACGATGAGACTCTGCCCGCCGATGGGGCCAAGTCTGCTCACTTCTGCTCCATGTGCGGGCCCAAATTCTGCTCCATGGAATTGACGCAGCAACTTCCGGAAGCCCAAAAGGATAGTGAGCTCGTAACGCTCGGCTAAGATGCCTCAGTTGGGCAAATTGTTGATCGGCGCCGGCTTGGCACTGGTGGTTCTCGGACTGCTGGTGCTGGCCGGAGACCGGCTCCCTTTCAAATTTGGCCACTTGCCAGGAGATTTTGTCTGGCGCGGCAAGAACTCAACCGTTTACTTTCCCCTCGTAACTTGTCTGCTGCTGAGCCTGATCGGCTCACTCGTGCTCTGGTTCTTTCAGCGCCGCTAGGCAGACCGATAAATCTCTTCGCTCACCTGCTCCAACCATTCGCTATCCACTCCATTCACAATGGGCTGCACCGCCAGATGCACCATCGGACAATCCGCCGCTGCTCCATGCCAATGCTTTTCGCCCGCCGCGATGATGACCGTGTCGCCCGCACTCATCGCCTGCGCTGGCTCGCCATCCTTCTGTACCCAGCCCCGTCCAGATACGATGTGCAGGAGTTGGCCCCCCGGATGCGTATGCCATGCCGTTCGCGCCCCGGGATTAAAGGTGACCCGTACGCTCTTGATCTCCATCAGTCCCCCTGCAGTCAGGGTTTCAATCCAGACCTTCCCGCTGAAGTAATCCGGATTCCCCTCCGCTGCCTTTATTGTTGATCCAGGTTTGATTTCCACTCTCGCATTATGTCCCATGCGACCATATCCACGATGCCTCCTCAAAATTTTGAAAACCACACCCAGCGCGTGCCGGGCTTTCTCGCCCTGGGCCTGGTTCTGTTTCTTGTCATCATCGGCGCTGGAGTGAATCTCTACCAATCCATTGGTGACCACCAACGTCTTTACAGCGCTTCTCTGATCCTCGTCATTGCTTTCGCGGTTTTCTTCACAGCACTGTTTGCCCGTGTTTTCGCCCTCAAAGCTCAGGATCGTGGCATTCGCGCCGAAGAAAATTTGCGCCACTTCGTCTTGACCGGAAAGCTGCTGGATCCCCGGTTGACGATCAATCAGATCATCGCCCTTCGCTTTGCTTCCGACGCCGAGTTTCCTGCCCTTGTGGAAAAAGCGCTATCGGACAGCTTGAGCGCGAATTCCATTAAGCTTGCCGTCAAGCATTGGCGCGCGGACACGCACCGAGTCTAGCCTTTAGTGTTCAACCAGCGTGGGTGGTTTCGGCGCAAGTGGGGCATCGGGAGCCAGCGGGGGCAGCTCAAAGTCCATGCTCCGGCTCGTGCTCATTCCACCGCGCGTAACGGTGATTCGTCCCCTTTGTGTCTCCATGCGGATTCTTGCACCGCCCGTATTCCCCCGCAATTGTCCGCCCCGATCGTTCTCCCGCATTTCAAGTTCGCTGCCATAGAGATTGTCCACTTCGCCTCTCACCGTCACCGCTTCGAGGTCGAACTTGGCCTTCTCTGGAAGATGCAGCGTGAGCGCCCCGCTGGATGTCCGGGCGGCAATGATTCCAGGATTGACAGTGCCTGGCGTCAACTCAACATCTCCTCGATCCAGATCAACCTCTACGGGTCCGGTGAAGTTGCTGATTCGAACATCCTTTGACCGGCTCCTCAGCTTCAGCGGGCCTCCAAAATTTTCCACCTCAAACTCGCTGTCAAAGAATCTCGCCCGCCCCTTGAGGCGCTCGACCAGCAGATGAGTGCGATCGCTGTCAAAGCGAACTTTTTGGCCAATTTGTCGAAAGTCCAACTCCCCCCGGAATTCCCCTTCAACAATGGCCTCCCCGCCAATCGATTCCAACTGGATATCCTCGGCCCTTGATCCGCGAACCGCAACATCTCCCTTCACGCGCACCAGTCTGACAATGTCGCTTCGGTTCAGGTCAAGCTTTACGGAACCGCCAATGTCTTCGCCTCTCACCCCGGCATTGTCGGAAACGACTTCATAGTTGCCGGTAATGTTCTTCACTTCAAAGTCTCCCCTTGTACCCCTGCATTCCACGCTCGACCCCTTCGGGATGCGGATCTCCAGATCGCTCTCCACCCGCCGGTCAGTCCCCGCCCGCTCATGATTCGTCCGGATCACTACATTTTCCCCATTCACGCTGACTTCAATCGGGAGCCGTGCATTGATCTCGTCTGCCTCAGTCTGGCCTCCTGCTACGATCGTCGTCCTTCCTGTGACTTCAATCGCATCTCCCTCAACTCCGACTAGGCGAACATTCCCTCGCCGGTTCTCGACTAGGATTTTCGCCACCTTGCCAGCCGTCGCCTGACTCTTTACCGGAAACTCAAAGGTTTCGCCAAACAATTCCAGCCCGCGAAAATTGATGCGGCCCGTCCGAATCCGCTCCCGGGCATCAAAACCAAACCCGATTCCAGAGCCAACCAACGTGATCAGTACAATCAGGCCCCATTCGCCACCGGAAATTCCGCGCCGGGGAAGCGGCATCTGCCGCGCCGCCAGCCATGCGATCTCTGCCAACCGGATTCCGCCCCAAAAAATCAATAGATAGGGCCAATAGTCGGCCAGTATCCGCCACGGCGAAAGCTCCGGCTTCAGATTGTTGGCCAGAAACAATGCCCCCAGCCCGATCAGGACTACTGGTGCAACCAGTGAATTTCTCATGTTTGCTGCCCTCCTCGCATCGACTCACCCAGCTTCAAAATGCCAAACAGAATAATCAGAATTGGCCAGGTCCGGCTGAAGCGCAGACCTCCTGCGTGGTCAATCGCCATCAAGGTTCCCAAAGTGATCAACAAGACAGGGCCCCTTACGGCGGCCAGCAAAGAAGCGCTACTGTACATGGCCGTTTTCCTTTGCCGCTTCTCCGCCCTGCAATCTCTGCACCAGCATCACGCCACCTGCCGCAATCAGCAATACCGGCCAAAACCGCAATAGCTCATCGATCCGCAATAACCCCAGGTTGTCGAGAAGAAAGACAACGCCAAGCCCAATCAATAGCAGCGGCCCCACGGGCAAGCGCTTCATATTCTCCGGCATCTGCACCAATCCGCTAAATTCATCCACAGCCTCGCCCCTTTGCCGCCGCTGAGCGGTGTGGTAAGCCTCAAAGGGCATGTAGAAGAACCAGCCCGCGATCAGAAATCCCATCAACGCTCCGCCGGATCGTTCCGCAAGCGAGATCAATATAGCGAAGACGATGATGTGGAACATGCCCTTGGCATATTGCTGGTTATAAATGGCCCCCACTCCGGGAATTAAACCCAGCACAAAGGCCCAGCCTGGCGATGCTTCCGGGTCGGCTTTTCCTGTTCCAACCACCGGCGCGCTATAGGGCGAGCTGGTTTCCATGTTTTGACGCAATTGCGCCGCAGCGTCCTTTGAATAGAGCACTCCATTGACTGTCTCCGCATCGGCGGCTATCAAGGCCTTCCCTGTTGCCCGGCAATACCCGACAATCGGCTCGGAGTCTGGATTCTGTTCGGTAGAATTGTCTGCCGGATTCATTGCTTTCCTCCCTTGTCTGACGAAGTCGCCCCTGTCTCTGTAGGCTGATCGTCGCCACGCATTTCCTCAATTGCCATTTGCACTTCATAAACAAGCTTGAGATTGTCGTAGTACTTCACAAAACGGTCCCAGGTGCGGTGTGCCGAATCGTCAACACTGCGCCAAACCTTCACCGGATCCAGATCCGCTGGCTTCAACTGCTTCACAGGAGCCACAAACTTGCCCAGCATCGAGAAGCTCAGGATGGTCATGGCCATCCCCATTGCGAATCGGGGTTGAATCAGCGGAGCCACCCAACGCCGCAGCCAGTCTTTTTGCGCCAGCTTCTCCAATACGGGAGCGGGCTTCGGGGTGTGGTAAAGAATCCGCGTCACCAATTGTGCCGGCGGATCCACCAAGGCGGCCCTTTCCATGAAATTCACCGCGCCGCTGACATCGTTTACAAGTTCCCGGCACCCGGCGCACTCCGCCGTGTGAGCTTCAAATGCAGCTTTCGACTCGGAACTTAAGGTCCCGTCGACATAGTCACAGAGCAACTCTTCGATTTCCAGGCAGCGTTTTTCGTCCATTTAAATCATCACCTTCTGCCGCTTCAAGACGCGAGCCAGTTCAGCCCGGCCCCGGTTGAGCCGGCTCTTCACCGTGCCTTCCGGTACGGCCAGCGTCTGGGCAATTTCTTTATATTCCATCTCCTCGAGGTCCCGCAAAATCACTGCTTCTCTTAATTCCGGCGAAAGTTTCTGTAGCGCTCCTTGCAACAATTCACTCGCCTCCCGGCCCGCTAGCAAGCCATCCGTGCGTCCCCCCGCCAGGGAGGTCTCTTCAATCATCGGCAACTGGGTCTCGAGCGAATCGGTCATGCGCTCGCCCTTCTTCCGGCGGTAATTGTCGATCAGCAGGTTTCTCGTCAATCTCGTCGTCCAGACCACAAAGCTGCCTTCGCCCGTGCGAAAGCTCTTCAGAGTCCTGAATATTCGAAGAAAAACATCCTGCGTCAGGTCCTGGGCCTCTTCGTCCTTACCGACGAAGCGGTAGCAAATTGCGTAAACGCGCCGCGTGTGGATCTTGACCAGTTGTTCCCAGGCACCCTGATCTCCTTCCAGGCAGCGTTCAACCAGTATTGAATCGGCGTCCAAGGCCATTCCCCAGCGAGAGATTTGAGAGTCTGTTTTGACAGCATCGCCGCCGAACCGCAAAGGAGCCCAAGCTGCGGTCGTTGCGGTGGCATTTGTGAGGCGAATCATAATCTGTCTTCCGAATAGAGAAACGAAGAACTATCATGAGAAGTTCACACGTGGGAACTATTTCTTCACCTTCGCCCCCAAAAAGCCAGTCCGGACGGTCCTGGGTAGCGCTGTTCGTCCTGGTTTTGGCGGGTTTCATTCTCTATCGGGCTAGCTCTGGGGCTCAGGGCTTCGATTGGGGCCTCTTCCGCGCCACTCTCGTGTCGCTCGACTTAGCCTATTCCCTCCTCGCTATCTTATTCATAATACTTAGTTATTTCGGTCGCGCCATCCGCTGGGAGGTGATGATGCGGCCACTCGGCCCTACTCCCAGCCTCTGGCGCCTTTTTGTTGGCACCGCCATCGGCTTTACGGCCATCGTCCTTCTCGGGCGTCCCGGCGAATTTGTTCGACCCTGGTGGATCGCCAGAGAGTCAAAGACTGCTTTCTCCGCTCAACTTGCTGTCTGGCTTTTTGAAAGAATATATGACCTTTTGGTCGTGATTGTCTTTTTTGGCTTCGGCCTGCTCCATTTAGCCAATTCCGGCGTCGTTGCCAAAGTCGGACCGGAGCTGCGCTTTGTCGTCTCCAGTGGAGGCGGAGCCGCCCTGCTGGGAGCGCTGCTGTGCCTGATCTTCATCTTCGCGCTCCGCTTCCTGAATGCCGAGCAACGGCTTGGCCTCATCCGCCTTTTGGATCGATTGCCCGAAAGCCTCGCTTCGCGTCTCCGTCCGCTGGCAGCCAATTTCCTCACCGGTGCCGCAGCTTGTTGTGACCCCCGCCTCCAATGGCTCGTGATTGTGTACACGTTTGTGGAATGGCTGATCATCGCCGGCTGCTATTGGGCAATTCTTCACGCCTTCCCGGCCACCCGCTTTCTCACGCTCGCTGATACTGCGACCATTCTGGGACTGGTCAGCTTCGGCGCCATCATCCAACTCCCAGGTATCGGCGGCGGAATGCAAGTGGCGGCCATTGCCGTCCTCACCCAGCTTTTCGATGTCGGGATGGAGCAGTCCGCCTCCATTGCCATCCTGCTCTGGGTGATTTCTTTCGCCAGCATCGTTCCTGTCGGCATCGGACTAGCGCTCCGTGAGGGGCTGAGCTTTAGCCGCCTGCGAAATCTGGAAGAGGAGGCAGCCTGAGATGCTCTGCCCGTTTTGCGGCCACATTGAGGACAAGGTAATCGATTCGCGCGAATCGAAGGAAGGCAACAACATCCGGCGACGCCGGGAATGTCTGGCCTGCCAAAAGCGCTTTACCACCTACGAAAGAATTGAAGAAATTCCCTTCATGGTGGTGAAGAAGGACGGACGCCGCGAGCGTTTCGACCGGCAAAAAGTTTTGAATGGCCTCCTCAAAGCTTGCGAGAAGCGCCCCGTTCCCATTCCCAAACTGGCGTCAATTGTCGATGAGGTCGAAACCGCGATGCTCAGCGAGCCCGAGCGCGAACTCAATTCCACTGCCATCGGCGAAATCGTGATGTCCCGCCTCCGCGAACTCGACAAGATCGCCTATGTCCGATTCGCCAGCGTCTACCGCGATTTTCAGGACGAGGAGGCCTTCTTCAGCGAAATCCGCCGCCTGCTCAAAGACAAGTCCCGCAACGGGTAGTTCCTGTAACTATTTCAAATTTCGAGCATCAATTGAAATAGAGACTTAACATTGAGAGTGTTCAATGTTAAACTGAACTGGATGACCTTGTCATGATGCCGTACGCTATATTTTTCGTCGGCAGGGAATTGCACCCACCGCAAAAGTCATTCAAAATAAAAAACTTAACAGAAAATTTAGGGCCCCGTTACGGGGCTCAGCATGTGTGTGCTAACGGTGAGGTGAGTCTAAGTGGATTCTTTTGATGATCAATTTGCAGTAGAGGAAGCCCCGGAAGCCCTGGGGATGGCCTTTGACGAGGAACCTGGGTTTTTCCCTCCGGCTGACGGCGAAGAAGCCGAAGACGACGGTCAACCCCAACAAGAAGAGTCGATTTACACCGACGACCCGGTTCGCGTCTATTTGCGCGAAATGGGCGCCGTTCCGCTGCTCACTCGCGAAGGCGAAGTCACCCTCGCGCGAAAAATGGAACGTGGCAAGGTCCGCGCCCAAAAGGCTCTCAGCCGCTCCCCGCTCATCCATCTTTATGTAAATCGCCTCATCGATGACGTCCGTCGCGGTCAGGTTGATCTCGATGAACTCGTCGATCTCGGTGTCGATCTGGAAGAAGGAACTGCGGCGCAGGAGAAAAAGGCCAAGCAGGTTCTTGAACAGTTCAATCAGCTTGCAATTTATGAAAAGAAGCTGAAGCCTCTTTTCGATAAATATGAAGCCGCCCCCGCCTCCAACAAGAAACTGAAAAAGAAGGCTCTCGGAAAGTACAATCGTGCCTGGGTCGAACTTTCAATCGCCATTCGCCTGATTCCCTGGACTTCCAACCGCTGGAAAGACTTCAGCAAACGTCTGGAGCATGCGGTGGAAGAAATGAACCACCTCTCGCTCGAAATCGAAAAGTTGGAGTCTTCCCGCCAAAGCCCGACCACCCAAACTCGTGTCCGCGAACTCAAGCGCGAGGTGAAGAAGCGTGAACAGATTGCTGCCGCTTCCGTCAATGAACTGCGAATTTCACTCCAGAACATTCGCAATGGCGAAAACGAAGCCGAACGCGCTAAGAAAGATCTGGTCGAAGCCAATCTCCGCCTGGTCGTCAGCGTCGCCAAAAAGTACGTCAATCGCGGTCTCCACCTCCTCGACCTGATTCAGGAAGGCAACATTGGCCTGATGCGCGCTGCGGACAAATTCGAATACCGCCGCGGCTACAAGTTCTCCACCTACGCTACCTGGTGGATTCGACAGGCCATCACTCGTGCCATAGCCGACCAGAGCCGCACCATTCGTATTCCCGTTCACATGAACGAGAGTATGAACAAGTTCCTGCGTGCTACCCGTGAGCTCGAAAAAGAGCTGGGTCGCGCCCCGACCAATGAAGAAATCGCCCGCCGTATGGACATCCCCGTCGAAAAGGTCCAGAAGCTCAAGACGATTTCCCGCGATCCGGTTTCTCTTGAAACCCCGGTCGGTCGTGACGGCGAATCTGCCCTCGGTGACCTGATTGAAGACCGCTGGGTTGGTTCTCCTGTTGACGCCGTCATCGATGGCAATGTCCGCGAAGAAACTGCCAGCATCCTCAAAACCCTTTCTCCGAAAGAAGAAAAGGTCATTCGCCTTCGCTTTGGCATTGGCTGCGAGCGCGAACACACGCTTGAAGAAATTGGCCAGGAATTTGACGTTACCCGCGAGCGGATTCGTCAAATCGAAGCCAAAGCCCTTCGGCAATTGCGTAGTCCAGAACGCGCCCGCCACCTGCGCGCGCTTCTCGCCGCCCGCTAACCTCCAAACGACTTCAGAATGCGCTTTGCCTCGGCTTCGACCGAGGCGAGCCTGTCTTGGGCCGCAGAATAATTCTGTTGTTCAATGAGGCGTTTGGCATCTTCAAGCTTCAGCTTCATTCGCGTTAGCCCACTGATCACGTCGGGCCTCACTGCCAATCCCTGGTCAGCCAGTGAACGGCGCATGGTTTCTGCGGTCACTTCCGCTGAACTTGCGGTAGCACTCGCGGTGATGTAGCGCTCCATCGCTGCGTCGTAGTCCTTCTGGCTGGCTGCATCCAGCCGTGACCAGTCCAACCGCGGCATCTCCGGCATCCGCGCCTCGATCACTTCCAGGCTCCGGCGAATCTGCTGCATCTCCCCGCGAACCTGCCCGTCCATGGGAAGTTGATTTAACAGGAGAAATGCGTTCCGGTAACTCAGCCAGGCCATCTGTGGATTCGATTCCAGGCCACCCAATTGCCGGTAGAGCCCGGACATCGACAGTCCCAGATTCCGGTTGTTTCCCACTCTCCCTTGCATTCCGTTCAAATAACCCCTGACTCGCGGGTTACCCGCTCCACCCCATTGCCGCAATCCTCCCGAGAGTTGCGCCAGATTCCGCTGCAACTGATCCGGTGTCGGCTGACCCTGCGACTCGAGCTGGTCCAGCAGCGAATCGAGCCCGCCAATTTGTGCGCCCACCACCAGGCTCAGCGCCAACAGGCAACTAAAGCTTCTTGGCCACATAACCCACCTTCGGAGCAGAATTGCCATTGAAATACGCAATCGAGATCTTCTCTCTTACCTCCATCACCACCAGTTCCCCCACTTTCTCCGTCTGCAAATCGAGTACTTCCCCGGTCGAGGGATCCTTGATTTCCTTGATCACGCGCGAAATTTCGAACCTGTCACAAAGTTGCACGCCATCATTGGATCCAGCCGCCAGATAGATCTTGGTGCCGGCCACTTCTGCGATCTTTGCCTCAACATCGTTAGCCTTTGGTGCGATGGAGGATGACTTGTTGTTGGCGATTGCCGCCAGTTTGTCAATGCAATCGACCGTGGCCTCCCCGATCACTGTTTCGAGGAAGTTGGCGCTCGTCATATTCACGCCTACCGCCCCGCCGGTTCCCCTTCCATAGCCAGCAACTCCCACACCGCTTGAATTCCGCTTTGACTCCCCTCGTGCCTCACCTACGGCAATCACTTCACTCGATTCAGCGTCCACCAGCCGGTAGCTGATCTCCACGATCGCTTTGTCCGATCGCTTCCCTACGTTGACGCTACCCAATACTCCGCCAAGGCGGCCCCGCGTCACCGCGCCGGTATTGACGTTGTTATTGCGCGTATCCTGCCCGAAGACCGTGATCGTGCCCATCAGGATCGCGTCCGCACCCTGCACGCGGCCAATCCTGGCATTCGTTCCCTGCTTTACCCGGCTGGACGCTCCAAGATCCTGCTCACTCAAGACCTGCTGCAAATTTTTACGTTCCACAATCCGGTATTTGCCTTCTTCCGCCAGCCGCTTGGTCAGCAAAGCCAGGATTCCTTTGCCCAAATCCACTTGCGTGCCAAAAATCGCGGCCGCGTTGTTGCGAACCGTCCCATAATCGAATTCGTCTATCGCCAACACTCTCTTGCCCGCCGATTCCTGTCGCGCACAGTTCAGAGTGGAAAGGTCCGTGTTGTAGTTCGAGGCAACCGCTGCCGGTGTGGCCGTAGTCGCCGCGCTGGGGGCCGGCGTTCCCGCGACAGCAGAAATGATGGCATCGCTGGCGCCAAGCTGCTTCAGCTTCAGGTAGTCATCCGGCGATGCGTTAAGCGGCCCGGCGTTCCGGATCGCATTCAGCACTGCCGGTTCCGGCAGCTTCATTTCGAGCATCTGCACAATTTTCGCCATCGGGCTTGCCGCCGTTTTAGGTGCGGCCTTGGTGGCGGCTTTGGTGGCGGTTTTCTTCGGTGCCGCCGCCGGACTCTGGGCGCTCAAATCAAAAACCGTGAGCGCCAAAATCAGTGCGAGTTGACTACGCATGACTTACTATCTCCTTGCCTGTCTATCGTCCAAATTCCTTGCTGATCCGGGCAGAAAGGGCCTCGGCGGCAGTTAAATTCTTTTGCGCGCCTGCCACATTCATCCGGTCCAGTGCCTGCTTGGCCTGCTCCAGGTTCAGCTTCATCATGGTTACGCGCGACGAAGTATCCGCCCGCATGGAGAGGCCTTTGGCCTGTAGATCCGCCTTGACCTGATTGAAAAGCTGCTCCGTTGCTGCCACCCGTCCCGCCACATTTGCATAGCGGTCCAGTGCCTCATCAAGCCCTTCCGGCGCTGCTGCTGGCGGGGGGGCCGCCGGAACCACAACCGCTGCCTGCGTTACGGGAGGCGCACTGGCCGACTCCACCTGGGCCGGGGCCTTGACGCTTTCGCGCCGCACCACTTCAGGCAGACTTTGGGGCGACTTACTCTTTTGGGCTACGGGAGCCTCCACTTTGGCAGGCTCCACTTTGTCAGGCTCCTGCGTCACCGGCGATTCCGCCGCAGCTGGCGCAGCACTGGCTTTCTCTGGCTCCACCGCTACAGCCGCTGGTGCTTCTGCCTGAGCCACCGGCGCTGGCTGCACCGGCTCAGCTTCTTTGCCGCTGCTCAATCGCCACCAGGCCACCCCGCTCGCCAGAACCACCACCAGCGCTGCCACCGCACCCACGAGCTTCAAATTAAGCCCGGCACTCGGCCTCGCCTTCACCGGTTGGCCGCCCATAAATCGTTCCAGATCCTCAGCCAGATCCTGCGCCGATTCGTAGCGCTGCCGCGATTCCCGGTTCATCGCCTTGAGCACGATCAGGTCCAGATCCCCCATGATCCGCTTCTTGAGTTGCTTGGTGGTCTCCTGGGTTCGCTGCAAGTCCTCCCGCACGCTTTCACTCGGTGGCTTGATCGTCGCCTGGTCCGGCAGCCGTCCCGTCAACATCAGGTACAGAATGACGCCCAGCGTGTAGATATCGCTGCGCGCGTCCGCTCTTCCGGTAAACTGCTCCGGACTCGCATACGCTGGCGTCAGCGGCGTTCCCTCCGCCGTTGTAAGCTCCATGCTGGCCGGACCCAACTGCTTGGCGATCCCAAAATCCAGCAGCTTTACGACTCCCTCGTTCGATACCAGAATGTTGCCCGGCTTCAGGTCCCGATGGATCACCTGGTTTTGGTGCAGATATTGCAGCGCCCCACAAAGCTTCTGAAAAAGCTTCAGCCGGTCATTCAGGCTCAGCTTGTCCTCATCGCAATACTTGTCAATCGGACGCCCTTCGACGTACTCCATGACAATA